>DATIHL010000001.1:0-20286 GCA_035480715.1 Saccharimonadales bacterium (SeqCode)
GCTACTAAGAAAGAGACAAACAGGATCAGTGGTACTACAAGTGCCGCCATTACTACCAAGATAAAAATCGGCAAAAATACAATGCGGCGCATTAGTTGCCAGCGGCGGAATTTTACTAGGTTCTTGGCTGAGCGTAGGGCCTGGCGCGGTTGCATATCTGGCAGAGTCACAATATATAGCCCAAAAATCGAGCTGCTGAGCATATAGATTGACCACGCTGCAAATGCGGTAAATACAACTACAAAAACAGCCGTCAGCAGCCCGCTGGGATTAAAAATAGTCGATAGAATTGCACCAACGATCGCTGTTCCCAACGTTACCGGCAGTAACTGTATAAAAATCACTGCAATAACCAGCAGAAAGGGAATCAACGGCGTCACTCCCCGATAATAAGCTTCTTTGACACTGATGGAACTACCGGCCAAGAGTTGCCTGAGCGCCCAGATGATTACCAGGCTTGATAGAACTATTAAAATTGCCTGCAGAACCGAGGCGGTTTGCGAACTGCTGGCACCAGAGCTGCCAACCAACGAGCCAAAGCCGCCCACGGCGTCTAAAATATGATGTCCGCCGGAAGCCTGCAGATTATCTTTGATATTGCTAACACTACTAGTGATGCTGCTGATTCCGCTGGCAAACATAATGTTTAGAATCAGATAAACCAAGACGATGCCGCCGAGGGGCTTCCAGTACGTGCGGAGTGTTTGCAATACTTGTCGCGTTAAGCGGAAACTGTTGGGCAATTTACGTTGACGTACTTCTTTTTTAGAAACCTGCTTTTTCTGTCGTCGAGTCAGTTTGCGTATACGTCCCACGCCTGTAGTAGAGGCCTTTTTTGACCCCTTTTTCTCCGTTTTCGCCATATCCCTATTATATCTGAAATTTAAGGGTTTTATGGCCTATAGTTTCATTTCGCGCAGAGCTTTGATTCTGGCTTCGATGGGGGGATGCGTGCTGAATAGGTTTAAGAGGCTATGGCCCTTCAGAGGATTAGCAAAGAACATATGGGCTGTTGAGGTGTTTTGACGGCGCAGTGTACTGCCGGTTTTCTCGATCTCTTCCAAAGCATCGGCTAAACCTTCTGGGTAGCGCGTAGTTAATGCCCCCGTAGCATCAGCTAAATACTCGCGGCGGCGGCTGATAGCTAATTGCAACAAAGTCGCAGCTAAAGGTGCAAGGATGGCCGCAACAAGTGCCAATACAATGAGTAGCTGATTATTATTTTCCCTGTCATTACGACCGCCAAAAAAAGACCAGCGCAGAAAGAAGTCGGCGATTAAAGAGATTATACCCACCAGTGCAAACGCCAAAGTATTGACGCGTATATCATAATTTTTGACATGGCCGAGCTCATGGGCGATAACCCCTTCTAGCTCGGTATCGTTCATGACCTGCAGCAGACCGGTGGTGGCACAAACTGCTGAATGACTGGGATCGCGACCAGTTGCAAAAGCGTTCGGAGACGGATCGTCCATAATGTAAACCTTGGGCATTGGCAAACCATCGGGTATCGACAGGTTTTCAACTGTGCGCCAGAGTCTGGGGTCGTCTTTTTTCTGGATTTCTTTGGCTCTATTTACCGCCAGGGCCATCTTGCTGCCAGCAAAATAGCTAAACAGCGCGTAGCTAAGCGAAAATATACCGATTACAAACAACAGATCTGGCTGGCCGCTAGCTTTGCCTATTAAAAAGGCCAGAGCCCAAAGCAGCGCCAAGAACGCAAACAGTAAGATTACGGTCCGACGTTTATTACTAGAGATTTGTTCGTACATTTATTAGGACTCAGGAAATAGGACTTAGGACTTAGCTTTTTTGGAATCACTGCTGAAGTCGACTTTGACCGGTTCGGCGACGGCTGCAGTCTGATTGGCGTCAACGTCAAAGAATTCACGAATCTTAAAGTCCATCATGTTGGCAAATATATTCGTTGGAAAGGTTTGAATACGAATATTCAAATCGCGTACAGCACCGTTGTAAAAGCGGCGGGCTGCCTGAATTTTATCCTCTGTGTCGGTAACTTCGTCCTGCAGTTTTTGGAAATTCTCACTAGCCCGCAGTTGTGGGTAAGCTTCGGCAACAGCAAACAGACTTTTAAGAGCAGCTTGAAACTGGTTATCAGCCTTGGCAGCCTCCCCCACTGTTTGGGCTTTCAGGGCATTGGCTCGGGCATCGGTAACCCTTATGAAGACCTCTTTCTCGTGGCTAGCATAACCTTTAACTGTTTCCACAAGATTAGGTATCAGGTCGTAGCGCCGCTTGAGTTGGACAGTTATGTCGCTCCAAGCTTCGTCAACACGCACCTTAGCTCGAACCAAACTGTTATAGATATAGACAATAAGTAAAAGCAGTACAACAACGACTGCTATTGCTATCCACATGATTCTATCTCTGTCCTTTCCTCAAATTCCACTCATAATTATACACCAACAACCTATAAAAATTGTATTATGGCTTTAGCAAAATGCGTCGTAAATTTTTTATCATAGCACTGGTCATTATTCTTCTTGGCATAGCCTCATGGAGATATACTAAGCCCTTACCTGCTCTTAAACCGCAAGTTGGGTCTGTTCAATCTCCTGTTAGCGACGCCATAAAATTACCATGGCCAACCTATGGGCAGGCAGCCTTGGGGGCTACTGGATTGGGTGTCGTGGCTACAAATAACTCCTCTTCTCCGGCGCCCATAGCTAGTATAGCCAAAGCCATTACTGCTCTGGCCGTGCTCAAAGAAAAACCATTAAAAGCGGGCGAACAGGGACCGACGATTATCCTAAGTAGTGTCGATGCCCAAATTTATCAGGACTATTTGGCCAAAAATGGCTCTGTAGTGCCTGTTAAAGCCGGTGACCAGATAACAGAATATCAGGCGCTGGAGGCTATGCTGTTGCCTTCGGCCAATAATATAGCGGATAGCACAGCCCGCTGGGCCTTTGGATCGATTGATTCCTACGTAACATATGCCAATCAATTCGTAAAAACATTGGGTATGACTCAAACTACTGTAGCCACCGATGCCAGTGGGTTTTCGCCGCAAACAATCTCCACCGCTAAAGATCTGGTGCTTTTGGGCGAAGCTGCCCTTAAAAATCCAGTCTTGGCAGCGGTGGTAAACCAAAGCGAAGCCAGTTTTCCAAACGTTGGTACAATTAAAAATGTCAATGGGCTCTTGGGAACTGACGGTATTTTGGGTATTAAGACCGGCGATACGGATCAAGCGGGCGGCTGTTTTTTATTCGGGGCTAAACGGATAATTAGAGGCCAATCGGTTACTGTGATCGGTGCTATCTTGGGAGCGCCTAACCGCAATCAGGCAATGGCTGATTCGCGCACTTTAATCCAAGCGGCTGATAAAGGATTTGAGCTGGCTACACCAGTTCTCCTTAACCAGACTGTTGGTCGTTATAACCTGCCGTGGGGCGGCAGCGTGGCAGCCGCTACATCTGGTGACGCTAAAATACTCAATTGGAAAGGCAATCCACTAACCACTCGTACTAATTTGAATACCTTACAGGCTCCTGTCCCACAAAATTCAATTGTCGGGTTAGTTCAGCTCACTGTCGGTGATAGCACAAAAAAAGTACCAGTAGTTCTAAAACAGCCAATTACCAAACCATCACTAATCTGGCGCATTCTTCGATAAATGGTGGGCGAAAGAGGACTTGAACCTCCATGAGCTTGCGCTCACTAGCTCCTGAAGCTAGCGCGTCTACCAATTCCGCCATTCGCCCGTACCTCTGTTATTCTACGCGAAGTTAAGTGTTGCTGGCAAGCGATGCATGCTATGATAATAGATAAAGAGGTTAAGTTTATAACTGAATGAGTAAGGTAGCTCACTACTTACAGGAACATCTGCTTGGAGAAGTCACCGACAGTCCGGAAGTAAGGCGTCATTTTTCGCAGGATGCCAGTATTTTGCATATGGCGCCGGCGATTGTAGCCTACCCGCGCAACGAAAACGATATCCGTAAAACTGCCCGCTTTACCTGGCAGCTGGCCCAACGCGGAAGAGTAATGCCGATTACGGCGCGAGGCGGGGGCAGTAATACTTCCGGATCGGCTATAGGCAGCGGTATTTTGCTGGTCTTTACGGCTCATATGAATAAAATCTTGATGCTCGATGCCAAAAAAGACTTTATAGTCGTCGAGCCGGGAGCCACATATGACAAAATCGAGCAAACGCTGTATACCCACGGTTTATTCCTGCCCCCGTACCCCAATTCCCAGCACTACGCCACCATCGGCGGCGGTATAGCCACCAACGCCATCGGTGAAAAATCGGTAAAATATGGCACCACAAGCCAATACGTAGAGAATCTAAGAGTTGTTCTAGCTAACGGCGAAGTTATAGAAACCGGTCCCTTGAACAAACGTGAACTTAATCGCAAGCTTGGCCTATCCACTTTTGAAGGTGAAGTCTATCGATCTCTTGATACTTTATTGGAAGACAACGCCGAGCTTATTGCCTACGAGCGGCAACACATCAAATCGATCCGCAACGCCGTAGGCTACAACGTCTTTGACGTCAAAAATAAGAAGGGTTTTGATCTGACACCCTTGTTTATCGGCTCGCAAGGCACTTTAGGGATTATTTCTGAAGCCAGCTTGCGAGTAGTCTCGCACAATCCGATCACCAGCATGGCTCTTATAGAATTAAACGATCTAAATGATTTGAATGAAGTGTTGCCTAAGATACTTCAACTTAAACCTAGCATTTGCGACATGGTTAATAAATCTGCTATTCAGCTGATTTCCCAAATTAACCCCAATCAGCTAGCTGGCATGTTAGATAATCCCCAAGCCGCCATTCATCTGTTTGTAGAATTTGATGATCTGAAGGAAGGCGACCAAAAAAAGGCGATTAAAAGACTCATGAAGTTAGTAGACAGAGCGGGTGGCACGTACTATGCAGCCTCCCATCCGGATGATCTGGAGCGATTATGGAAAATCCGTCACAGCGTCTCGACTATACTTACCCATCCACAGGAGCAAAGTAAAGC
Source organism: Saccharimonadales bacterium (SeqCode) (assembly GCA_035480715.1). GTDB lineage: Bacteria > Patescibacteriota > Saccharimonadia > Saccharimonadales > UBA10212 > 2-01-FULL-49-22. The sequence goes on from DATIHL010000001.1 coordinate 4,998, forward strand.
TGTGCCGGTTGCCGAAGATGTCAGTGTCCCGATAAATAGACTGGCAGAGTTCTTGAGCAGAGCTGCAGAAGTTTATGAGTCTAACGGATTAGTTGCCGCCGCCTGGGGACAAGCCGGTGACGGAGTTGTGCGCATGCAACCGATGTTGGATTTGGGACAGGTAGGAGATCGTCAAAAGCTGTATAAAGTCTCTGAAGCTATTTATGCCATCGTTAAGGATCTAGATGGCAGTTTCTCGGCAGCAGCCGGTGATGGCCGCATACGCGCACCGTATACGTCGAGCATGTACAGCCCCGAATACTATGAATTTATGTTGAAGGTTAAAAAGATATTCGACCCGTACAGCTTTTTGAATCCAGGCGTAAAGACCGCCTCTGCAGACGACATCAAAACTTTGATGCGCGGTGAATACAATTTGGCTCACCACCACGAACATCTCCCCCGCAGCTAGCGCCTGCCTAAACTACTTAGCCAAATCCTATCCTCGTCCGATGGGAAGGACTTTCTTAATCGAGTAAGTGATTCTTGCTCCTCAGGAGTTATAGCTCCCTCTGTCGACTCTATGTGTAGATGAGCCTGGTTAAATGTTCCCAAAAAGACTTGCTGTTTTTCAAATTCGTGCAGCAGATTGCCATACGAGAACCGCATGCCCGTAAAATCAATCACTCCTGAGTCTCGGAACTTTATGGCTAAATCCCAAATTCTCTGGTTAATATCTTCCGAACCTGCGAGTTCTTTTTCTGCCAAACTGGACATATAATTTCTCCTATTTTGGTGGGCGCTGAGGGACTCGAACCCCCGACCCTCTCGGTGTAAACGAGATGCTCTAGCCAGCTGAGCTAAGCGCCCTGGTGGGTGAGAGAGGACTTGAACCTCCACGCCTTACGGCACAGCCACCTCAAGGCTGCGTGTATACCAATTTCACCACTCACCCTGAATTGGCCTCCGTATTGTAGTTTAACAGAGGAAAAAACACAATCTCATTGCTAGTTTGTAAGTCTGGTTCTACAATCCTAATAGTAGGAGGAACAATATGGTTGTTTTGTGGATCGTGCTAGTCATCGTACTTATTTTGATTTTGGCAGGTGCTCGAATTATTAATCAATATCAGCGCGGCGTTGTATTGAGACTGGGTAGAGTAAGGCCAGCCGTCAAGGAGCCAGGTCTTCGAGTTATCATCCCTTTTATTGACCAGATGAAAAAGATAAGTATCCGCATCGTTACCCTGCCAGTAGATAGCCAGCAGGTTATAACTAAAGATAACGTCTCTATCGATGTTGCAGCGGTGGCTTACTATCAAGTGAATGATCCAATAAAATCCGTCGTAGAGATTGAGAACGTTATCAGTGCTACCTACCAAATCGCCCAGACTACAGTTAGAAACGTAGTAGGCCAAAGTTCTTTAGATGAAGTGCTGAGCCAAACCGCTTCTATTAACGATAAGATTAAAAAGATATTAGATGTAGCTACCGCCCAGTGGGGAATCTACGTAAGCACCGTAGAGCTTAAAGATATTAAGTTACCAGATACTATGCAACGGGCGATGGCCAAACAAGCCGAAGCCGAGCGTGAAAAGCGGGCTAAAATTATTGCGGCCGAAGGAGAGCAACTCAGTGCTACCAAATTGGGTGAGGCAGCGGACATTATTGCCGCTCATCCAATCGCTTTGCAACTTAGGAACTTACAAACATTGACAGAAATATCGAGCGAAAAAAATAGTACCGTAATCTTCCCTGCCCAATTTATGAGCACGGTCGAAGACGTCAAGAACTTCCTGGCCAAAGAAAGGAAATAACAAATTCTGGTGGCGCCTCTCGGACTTGAACCGAGGACACAAGGCTCTTCAAGCCTCTGCTCTACCAACTGAGCTAAAGCGCCATGCGGGCACGCCAATTTTAATACATTAACTCCTTATACGCAATGATTGAGAGAAGTCAGAGCATTTGATATACTTCCTCTGTTCTACACAAAAATGCAACATCTGGTCGAGTTGCGTTTTTGAGAGGAGGAAGCGAGCCGAGGCTGGAAGTAAGTTAAGACTTTAAACTTACGGAAGCCGATGCCTCGATTCCGACGAGCGGGTGTAGCTCAGTTGTTTAGAGCGCTTCCTTGCCAAGGAAGAGGCCAGGGGTTAGAGTCCCCTCACCCGCACCACATGGGAATTTTCGGACGCTTCGGCGTCTTTTCTAGTGCTGCTAACCTGTAAAGCCAGCTAGGGTTTTCGAGCAAAGCGTTTACGAAAAGTTATTGCTCCCTTGTTAACTCGCTCATGATTAATTAGGAACGTTAAGCTCATCAGTAGTGAACACCGTGTGATTAATACTGTCCCAAAAAGTAAGATCGCCGAGCCGAATACTCTCTAGTTTGGTGTGTACTTCGGCTAGACGGTCTAAAAGTGTATCCGACTTAACCGAAAAGATTGCCGCGACCTTATTTCTGAAGTCGGCATCAGCTCTTAATTTTTTAACGAAAGGCATTACGCGGTGGGCATAATACTTACCATAGTTCGGGTAAATCACCTCTCCCTTGTGTGCGTAGAATAGATTGAGTACTAGATTGGTTTGAAGTATGAAATTCTGAAGAGTCTCCGATTGTTTAAGGCTCTGAGCGACCTTTCCGAGCCACTCGCTCGAAGACATAAAGCTGTTGATGTGGTCAAAGGTTTTCGTAGCATAGCCGCCGAATATATCTGAGTAGTGTAGCTTCCGGTAGTCACCAACCATAGCTGCGTCACCATTGTTTTCCATATCATTATAAACGCGGCTTTTTAAAAGCAGGTCAAACGCCGTCAAGTCATCGCGCGTGAGGCCAATCGCCCCGAAGAGATATAGGAGCTCCACAACAATAAGTTGTGGTAGCCTTGCAAGCGCCACATAACCAGCTTTACCGTAACCATAGCCCATGAGTTGGGCCGCTTTGCTGCAGAAAGACTTTACCAAAGACTCATGGCCGTAGAGGCATATTAGAGCTCCGGTGATATAAAGTTGAAAAGCGGCGGTTTCTACTTGCGCGACGGCTTTGGGAAAGTCATCTGGTCCCTTAACCGAATCGTACTGCTTCTCCCAGACGTATTTAACGGCATCAATCATGCCGTCTATGGCTGAGTCAAAATCAACCGTTACTATTTGGTTATCATTTGTTATAGCGGAGATTGCGGCCTTAGTATTAGATATTAATTCGTCAAGATTTCTGCTGGTGATCTCGATTATCGGTGCTGAGGCTATGGGCTGTGCATCAGCACCGACCTTTGGGACATCAATAACGGTTGGTTTAAGACGCATCGGCTTAGTCAATATTGGAAGCTCAAGACTACCCTCCATATGGCTCATAAAAGTCGGGGTTTGTACCGGCGTACGGAACTCTTTATTCAAAGCAATGACCCGCTTAACGATGGGTGCGTGAATATGCAGAATTGGCACCGCATCTGACCGACCGTCCTTTGTTAATTCTTCAACCAGTGCTTGAGTAAATATCCCGTGTTTAATCTTGGGATGCTCAAAAGCTTGCTCATCATCTTTACAGGCGGTAAATACGAAACTGCCTTTCGAAGTAACTTCAGTGATGAACGATTTAAGCTTTTCGCCTTTTTTAGCGTTGGCGAAAGGCACGCTCTTACTCTTGGGAGTCCCGCTATGGCAGCTATCGAGGAACATCAGCTTACAGCCGTGGGGTAGTTGGTCGAAGGTATCGCGCAGGAGGCTAACTGGCACACCCGATGCGCTAATCTGTTCTGTGGTGTCAAAGGGTAATAAAAATGTAGACCAGTCCCCGTTGTCATAAGCACGGGTGCCATGCCCGGAGAAAAAGAATATAAATGTATCATCGGAACCCGCCTTTAGCAGAGCTTCGTCCGCTAATGCACTCCGGACGGCTGACAGTGAAGCTTCGTTGTCGACCAATAACGAATCCCAACCTAGGTCTTCGAGATTGCTTTTAAAGATATTGTAGAATTCGGTAGCGTCATCGTGGGCAAATAGCAGGTTGTTAATATCGTGCGATTGATATTTCGAAACGCCAACGCTCAGGATATGGAAAGCCATACTTCTATTATATTTCAATTTTGGCTTTAACTGTGTAAGTCTCACCGAGAACTTACCAACGACTAGATCGCAGGCACACCCGATAGCAGCTATCAAGTATAATTAACCAATGGGATAGCTTATCAGTAATAGTTTGTAAACTTTTACCCGGGGCTACACCAAACATTATGAGAAAAGTAGTTGTTATATCGATGATTAGCTTGGACGGAGTAATGCAGGCTCCTGGCGGGCCGGAGGAAGACACATCAGGCGGCTTTAAGTATGGCGGCTGGACCTGGCCATACGCAGATGAATTTACCCAAAAGATCTTTGGCAAAGAATTTAGCAGTGAGTACGACCTGCTGCTTGGCAGGAAGACCTACGATATATGGCGAGATTATTGGCCTAAGCAGAAGGGCACAATAGCCGACCCATTCAATAAAGCCACAAAATACGTAGTTTCACATCGTGATAATGACTTGACCTGGGAAAAAACCGTACTGATTGACGGTGACGTAGCCGCCAAGCTAAAAGAGCTAAAACAGCAAGACGGGCCAATGCTATCGGTGCAAGGCAGCGCCAATATGATTCAGACTTTGCTAAAAAACGATCTAGTTGATGAACTGTGGCTAAGGATATACCCGGTAACGCTGGGCAAAGGTAAGCGCCTATTCGCAGAAGGAACAATACCGGCGGCTTTTAAGCTAACTGATTCCAAAACTTCGCCAAAGGACGTCATTTTCGCCTACTACAAAAGAGCTGGCGAGGTAAAGACCGGCTCATTTGCCTAAAAGATGTAACTCCTAGCTACTACTAAGTAAAAACCTCCATTTTTGGAGGTTTTTACTTTAGAAAATTTTCTAAGTTTATTTTAGCGGCGGCCAAATATGTCAGATACTTTGGCAGCGCCAGTCATTACTGCCAGCGCGATGCCTAAAAGCAACAATGCTCCACCGCACATTAGCACAAAGAGACCTAGCGCGACGGGCGAGCTCCAATCCCAAGCCATATTTACCCTCTCTACCCACCGCTTATCTTAGTAATTAAAGAATAACCTCTATTTGAAAATTGTGCAACCTTCGGGCCACAAAGCTTGGGGATAAGCTTGGTTCTGGTGGGCAAGGAGGGACTTGAACCCTCAAGGCTTATTCAGCCAACGGATTTTAAGTCCGTCGCGTATACCAATTCCGCCACTCGCCCTGGAGGCGCGTACGGGATTCACACCCGTGTAAAAGGTTTTGCAGACCTTTGCCTAATTCCTCGGCCAACGCGCCGCACCGCTATTAATTATACTTTTCCTAGCCCCTATACCCTAGACCCTAATTTGTCGTTTGGCGCTTTTGGCGGATCATCCAATTATCAACGTTATAAAAACGATCGGCCGAGGAGTTATCGGCCTTGCGTTCATAGCCAAAGACTGGACCTCGGCTTATGTAGAGGAAGTTTGGTTGATATAAAGCCAGGGCTGGAGCATCGTTTCTCCAAGTTGATAGAAATGATTTATATTTAATTGTTCGAACTGCGGGATCAGAACGAGTGCGACCGGCTTGCAGCGCTTGATCAGCAGCCGTTGATTTGTATTCGCTAAGGTTAAGATGCCCCTGTGAGCTGACGCTGGCTTGGCTACTATCCCAATACGCAAAAATGTCCGGATCAACACCCAAGCTTATGCCGTAAAGTAGCGCATCATAATCGTGGTTGGCAATAATGCCACTTTGGAGCTCGTCGCCGCTATAATAATTCACCGTTACTTTAACACCAAGTTTTGCCCACTGCTCCTGCAAGAATTTGGCGGTCAAAGTGTAGCTTTGGGTATCCTGTGAACTAAGATCAAAGGCCAATGGCTGCCCTGCCTTAGAACGCTGGCCGGATGCATCACGTACCCAGCCCTCTTGATCAAACAACTGATTAGCGTACTGCAGATTATATGGCAGCTCGGCTAAACTTGGATCGTAGCTAAGTTGGTCGCGTAACAAAGGCTCTTCAACACGTATATTTGGATATGGAGTCAGGCTGAGCGCCCGGTGTATATCAATACCACTAACTAAAGCACGCCTGATGTTGGCATTGGTTAAGATAGGACGGGAATTATTGAAAAAGACCATTACTGCACTTGTCAAAGGAGTAACGTGCGCTTGCACAGAGCCATCATGTACGAGTTCTTCTGGTACGCTCTCGAGGCCACTCATGGCATTAATCTGTTTTTTCTCGAAGGCGGTTACCAGCCCCTCTTCCTTACTGAAAGTTAATAAACTAAAGCCATCAAGCTTTGGATGACCGCGCCAATAGCGATCATTGGAAGCTAGGGTTATACGCTGGCGGCGGGTATCGGCTGTAGTACCGGTAACTTCTACGTACCGCCACTTGAATGGACCGGTGCCAATCGGTTTTATGTTAAAGGCTGCACTTCTAAGCTGCTCCGGTGGAATATTTTGCAGCAAGTGCTTGGGCACAATGCCGTTTGTCATAGCATAGGGAAAAGAGCTAAGCGAATTTGGTAAATCAAAGTTTACAGTATATGTATCTTGCTTGGTGACATTGATATCTCGCCAGCTGCTATAAAGGGCTGACTCTGCACCGAGTGTCTGGATAATTTTGTATGTAAATGCGACGTCGTCAGCTGTAAATGGTTTACCGTCGTGCCATTTTACGTTTTTTCTAAGATGAACTGTATAGCGCGTCTGGGCGTCATTGAGCGTATAGTCTTTAGCCAAATCACCCACCAGTACATTACTGTTGTCGTACTTAAAAAGTCCCGAAAAAACTAATCGGCTAATAGCCACATCGGCGACGCCAGATGCATACAGGGGATTAGCGTTAGTAAAAGATCCTATCACGCCCTCGCTGTATAGACCACCAGGGACAGGCTGCAAGCTTTGGTAATATCGGGAAAGCCCTCGAAACTGCGCGAACGTAGCGAAAAATAAAATCACAAATAAAACGATCCACAGAAAAACGAACCGCTTAACGGATATTAGCCGGTCGAAACGCCTAAGAAGCAGCCTGTCTATTTTTTCATCGGCCTGCTGGCTAAATTCTAAAGCGCCTCGTCGCTGTCGGTGAAAACGACGTATTAGCTTCTTTTTAGTATCGCCATCATTTACTGCCACTTGAAAACGCCACCTCGCTTCCTAGTTTGGCCAGTTTTTTGCATTTGGATGAAGCGCAAGGAAGGATCGAGCAACGGACTGAGCTGTATTGAAATACAGCGAGGTAGTAGCGCAGGTTCTGACGCAGCGATTCGCCAAAAGCACCGACAGAGCTGCTGGCTCAGCTAGCAGGCAGGTTGGTGCGGTGCAAAAAATCTGGCTCATTGAGCGACGATGGTTATGATTATACTAGCTGCAAAAATAAAAACTAAAATAATCGTCAATTGGTGCAGGGTCTTGTCCGAACCGCGCCTGACGGTGTTAACTTCGCCTGCTCCACCCAGACCAGCGCCTAAGCTTGCTCCTCTGGTTTGAATCAATATGAGTATGATTAGAAATACGACTGAAATGATAGTTATGTAGTTCCAAATATTCATTTTTTCTCCACAATACTAGTTATTAAAAAGTTCACAAAACCAACTATTATGCCGGCTATGATTGCCACGCCAAGATTTTTTACATACAGTGGCGAATATATCCAACCAGCGATCAAAATCATTAGGCCATTCACGACCAGCATGAATAGGCCCAGGCTTAGGATAATTGCTGGGAAGGATAAAATCACTAACAGTGGTTTGAGCGCCATGTTAACTAGCGCTAAAAAAAAGCCGGCGCCTACTACAGTTCCCCACCCTGATCCGACGCTTAATCTATCAGATCCCAAAATTGACGCTGCAATCCAAAGGCCAAGAGCCGAGACAAACCAACGAATCCCAAAACGCGCCAACACGTGCTCTACCATGAGCTTATTGTATCAGGATGTAGGAGGGTTACGCGAGGTTTGTCGCGCTTAACGAGCGCTCAACTTAAGCGATTTTAGGTGGTGGGCCAAACGGGCACCGCTCTTAGCGCCTAGCACTTTCTTAAGTTCGTCCGGAGGAGCGTCTAAAACACTGCGCGTCGAGCCAAAATGACGGATTAGTTTTTTACGCGTTATCGTACCAACTCCCGGAATATCGTCAAGCAAGCTGGCAGTCTGCCGACTTCTCCGGAGGGTGCTGTGATAACTCACCGCAAATCGGTGCGACTCATCCCTAATACGCTGCAGTAGCTTCACTAGATGGGAATTCTCTGGCAGGCGCATAACTTCGAACTCCCCGCCAGGCTTTTTAATAATCAAATCCTCGAAGCGTTTAGCCAATCCAATCATTGGTATCTGCTCGTATCCGGCTTGGTCGCGCGCGGCCATCGCCGCGGACAGCTGTCCCTTGCCTCCATCGATCAATATCAGATTTGCTTGACCCCATTTTTTAACATTAGTCTCGCTAAAACGCCGGTTAACAGCCTCATAAATATGAGCAAAATCGTCATTGCCCGGTGTCCTCATTTTGAATTTTCTGTAAGCAGCTTTTTCTGGGACACCACTACTAAATACCACCATGCTGGCGGTGGTATCAGTGCCTTGGATATGGCTAATATCAAATCCTTCGATGCGTCGCGGAGGTTCTTTAAGATTCAGCAGCTGCGATAGCTCGACCAGAGCGACGTCGCGGTTAGCGTCTTGAATTTCGCGATCGCCAAACAAAACCTGCCGATTCAAGGCCTGAAGTGCAAAAAGCTGGTTACGATATCGTGCTGCCGATTCAAAATCGCTGTCTTTGGCAGATTTTTTCATATCCCGTTCGATATCGCGCATCAATGCTACTCGCTCGCCCCTTAAATATTGCATGAGCTTGCGCAGATTAGCCCTGTAACTATCAAGACTTGTGCGGCCATCTTCCAGTCCCGGATCGAGCCCTAAATGATAGTGCAAACTGGCTCGTTTTTGATTAACCGGTCGGCTGATGGCATAGGGAAACGCCCGACGAAGGTAACGCAAAGCTTTCTTTAGAGCAAACCCGTTAATATACGGCCCAAAATACTCAGCACCATCATCTAGTGGGCGCCGCACCAACTTAACCGTCGGATAGTCATTCTTATAATCAATGCGCACATATTGTTGTGACTTATCATCGCGTAGAAGAATGTTATAGCGCGGTAGATAGCGCCGTACCAGCTCAGCTTCTAAAAACAGCGCGTCGACTTCGGTCTCTACCTCTGTCCAATCGATATCTGCAATCTCGCTAACCAGCATGTCGGTTTTGGGGTCGCGGTAACGACTACTTTGAAAGTATTGCCGCACGCGGTTACGCAGGTTAGCAGCTTTGCCAATGTAAATAATTTCGCCGGTTTTATCTTTATGGAAATAAACTCCGGGTGAAACAGGCAGTTTCTTTAATTTATCTTCTAACCTCTTATTCATAACGCACTCTATAGACTAGCATATACAGTGAACGGGTTTGATTAAAATGCTTGCATAATCTTTCTAGGTGTTATATTGTTGTAATTAATATCAAATTAACAGGTAGGAAGGAGCAGCAAAATGACAACAAATAAAACGGCTAGAATGCTGCTTCTTGCAGTCTGTTAGCTCACCTCGAACAAAAACCCCATTAAAAAACTAATTAACTAGCGCAGCAGGAGGCTGCGTTTATGAAATCAACCAGTAACAAATCAGCTATTTGGCTAGCTCTCATGGACTACCTGCAGCAGATACGGATAGACTGGCGCTTAGCGTTGCCGGCTTTGCTATTACCAGCTATCGGAAGTACTTTGGTAATTTATGTGCCACCGCTCATTGTCGCAAAAATGCTATCTATTTTTCGCGATGGGCATACTCATTCACTTTCGGATTTCACTCAATACATTCTGCTATTCGCTGGATTATGGGCGTTGGGTGAACTCCTGTGGCGAATAGCAATGTACTATCTTGCAAGGTTAGAAATTCGCGGTATGGAACGTTTATATATTACCGGGCTAAGCAGGTTACTGGAAAAGGACCTGGCTTTTTTCCATAACGAATTTGGCGGCTCATTAACAAAAAAAGTCATAGGCTATGGACGCCGTTTTGAGTCGGTTATAGATACTTTAACTTTTAATATTGTGCCGCAGGTAATTCCCATGATTTTCGGCCTGGTAGTGCTGTGGCTAATTTCTCCGTGGTTGGCCATAACACTTATTTTCTTTATCGCCTTTTCATTAGGCTTAATCATTCCTCTTATTCGCCGCCGCCAGAAAATGGTGGCTGAGCGAGAAGAAGCCAATAACCTTATGTCGGGGCATATAGCTGACACTATCAGTAATATTGACGCAGTTAAGGCGTACGCACGAGAAGATTATGAAATGAAAATCCATTCCGATTTAGTTAAAGATTTCCTTAGAAAAACATTAAGAACCTGGGATTATCATAACTCGAAAATAAATGTGATAGTTTCACCCCTATATGTGATAGTCAATATGCTCGGCTTAGTATTGGCTATATGGGTGAGCACTAAAAGCAATGCCCGCCCCGAAACACTATTCATTACCTTCAGTTACTACGCGACAGCTACGCGGATTGTTTGGAATTTCCATGAGATTTACCGCACGGTCGAAATTTCGTTATCTGAAGCCGGCCAATTTACTGAGTTGTTACGTGAACCACCCAGACTGTTAGATCCTGACAATCCGGAAAAGTTCAAGCCAACTTCGGGCGCAATTGAGTTTAAGAATGTTAGTTTCCGTTTTAGTGATAGTGGCAGCGAAAGGCTATTTAAAGACTTGAGTTTGACTATCAAGAGCGGGGAGAAGGTTGCGCTTGTTGGGCACTCTGGCGGCGGTAAAACTACGGTTACCCGATTATTGCTAAGATTCATGGATATAGATAGCGGCCAAATTTTAATTGGCGGACAAAATATTGCCGAAGTTAAACAAGTTGACTTAAGGGATTATATTTCCTATGTGCCCCAGGAACCGATAATGTTCCACCGCTCTCTCAAAGATAACATCAGATACGGTAGAACGCATGTATCAGACCAGGCAGTTATGAAAGCTGGTAAGCTAGCACACGCAGCTGAATTCATCGACGTATTGCCGGCTGGTTATGAAACTCTGGTTGGTGAACGCGGCATAAAACTTTCTGGCGGTCAAAGACAACGGATCGCCATTGCCAGAGCCATCTTAAAAGATGCCCCGATTTTAGTTCTAGACGAAGCAACCAGCGCATTGGATTCTGAAAGCGAAAAGTTAATCCAGGATGCTCTATGGAAATTAATGGAGAGCCGCACAGCCATCGTCATTGCCCATCGACTTAGTACTATTCAAAGAATGGATCGTATAGTCGTACTAGAAGAAGGAAAAATTGTCGAACAAGGTACACATAAAGAGCTCCTCGAAAGAGATGGAGTTTACGCTCAGCTTTGGGCCCACCAATCCGGTGGATTCTTAGAGGATTAACTACTCGTTTTCTTTAGATTCGTCGGTGCCTTCGGCTGGCTCGGCGGCTTCGGTTCCTTCGGCGGCTTCTTCACCTTCGGCCACCTCGGCAGCGGCGGCCTCAGCCGCAAGGTCATCCTCGGAGATCATAGCTTTGGTTTCTACGACGGTAGCAATTGGATGTTCTGGATCGGTTAGAATTGTCACGCCTTCTGGCACCACTAAATCGGCAACTATGATTTTGTCGTGCAGTTCTGCCAATTTGCTGGCATCAGCTACAAGTTCGTCTGGCAGGTTGGCTGGTAAGGCCTCGATTTCGACCGCATCAAGTTGATGCAGAACCATAAGCCCGACCTTTTCGGCCGGTATCTCACCCTCAAGGTGAATTGGCACTTCAGCTTCCACTTTCTCATCCCGCCTAATGGCTTGGAATACTACGTGTTGCAGACGTCTTTTGACCGGATTGAAATGAGCATCTTTAATCAGAACCAAGAATTTCTGGTCGCCGATCTCTAAATTTAGTGGGTGGTGCTTGCCGGCGGCTTCGTATATACGTTCGAGTTCAAGCTCGGGAGCCATTACATGCATAGAGTCCTGACCATGGTTATGAACCACAGCCGGCACTAAGCCCTCTTGGCGCAAGCCGTTAAGCCCTTTGCCCAGTGTGGTGCGTTCTTGCAATTTTAATGGTGCATCTAAATCAACCACTTTTGAATTTCTCCTGAAATGAATTTGTAACTATTATAACAGATATCAGTTACAATTTAACCATGCCCTTTAGCTCAATATTCAACACTGAACACATTGTCCAGACAGGTGGACTGTTAGTAGTCACATTGATGATATTTGCGGAGAGTGGCCTACTTATCGGTATCATCTTACCGGGTGACAGCTTGCTACTAGTAGCTGGTCTTTTTGCAGGAAGGGGTAAGTTAAACATTTGGCTGCTGGTTACACTTGTTATTATTGCCGCTATTATTGGTTACCAAGTTGGTTATTACTTTGGTGAACGAATCGGTCCTAGACTGTTCAAGCGGAAAAACGGCTTCTTGTTCCGCGAGGAATATTTAGGACGCACTGAGAAATTTTTTGATAAATATGGACCGGTTACCGTGATTGCAGCCCGTTTTATAGCTCATGTTCGAACTCTTGTATCCTTGATTGCCGGCGCCAGTAACATGAATAGACGACGCTACTTTATCTATAATGTGATTGGTGCTGTCATATGGGGCGGTGGTCTTACATTACTTGGTTATTGGCTGGGTGCTAATGTGCCTAATATCGATACCTATATAATTCCGGCTGTATTGGCCACCTTGATAATTCTGTATGGCTTTACGATATGGCAGCTTACAAAAAGTCCTGAACGCCGACGCAATTTACGCACCGGCCTCAGAGAAGACTGGAATTATTTTTTTAAAAAGGATACTTAACTAGTCAAGCATCTTTCGCAAGTATTGTCCGGTGTAGCTAGCTTTGTTTTTGGCGACTTGTTCTGGCGTGCCGGTGGCAACAATGTACCCACCGGCTTCCCCGCCCTCCGGACCCATATCAATGATATGGTCGGCCGATTTTATAACATCTAGGTTGTGTTCAATGACGATAATACTGTTGCCGGCGTCTACCAGAGCGTGCAGCACATGAAGCAGTTTGGCAACGTCTGCCATATGTAGTCCAGTAGTCGGTTCATCCAGAATATAGAGCGTGCGCCCAGTGGGACGGCGCGACAATTCAGTAGCTAATTTTACCCGCTGGGCTTCGCCGCCGGATAGAGTTGTCGCCGGTTGGCCCAAGGCAATATAGCCAAGTCCGACATCAACCAATGTTTGCAACTTGCGGGCTATTGACGGAATATTTTCGAAAAACTCTAGTGCCTGCTCGCACGTCATATCCAGTACATCACTAATGGTCTTGCCTTTATAATGAATTTCCAGCGCTTCTCGGTTGTAGCGCTTACCGTGGCAGACTTCGCAAGTTACATAAACATCCGGTAAAAAGTGCATCTCGATTTTTATCACGCCGTCACCAGAACAGTTTTCGCAGCGACCGCCCTTGACATTAAAGCTGAAGCGTCCGGGACTATAGCCGCGTAATTTAGCTTCCGGTGTAGACGAAAATAGTTCCCTAATCGGTGTAAATACACCTGTATAGGTTGCCGGATTGGAGCGCGGTGTGCGGCCGATTGGCGACTGGTCAATAACTATGGCTTTATCTAATTCTTTAATGCCCTCGATGTCGTCATGCCGCCCTGGGACCGTTTGGGCGCGCATCAACCGGGCACTAAGTTCTTTGGCTAGAATGTCGTTGATCAAGCTTGACTTACCCGAGCCGGAAACGCCGCTGACCACAACCAGCTGCCCCAGCGGCAGAGTTACATTAATACTTTTAAGATTATTTTCGCGGGCGCCTTTTACCACTAGCTGCTTACCATTACCTGGGCGCCGTTTCTTAGGAGTAGGAATAATTTTATCGCCGCGCAGAAACTGCGCAGTCACGCTGCTTTTACTTTTAGCGACATCACTTGGTGTGCCGGTGGCTACGACTTCACCACCGTGAATACCGGCTCCAGGTCCAATATCAACTAAGTGATCAGCGCTACGGATGGTCTCTTCGTCGTGCTCAACCACTATAACCGAATTACCTAGATCGCGCAGCCGTTTGAGAGTATTTAAAAGCCGGTTGTTATCGCGCTGGTGCAAACCGATGCTCGGTTCGTCCAGCACATACAAAACACCTTGTAAGCCAGAGCCGATTTGTGTCGCCAGACGGATGCGTTGGGCTTCGCCGCCGGATAAGCTAACCGCACTTCGCGCTAGTGTTAAATAATTGAGCCCAACGTCTTGTAAAAATTTAAGCCGGGCGTTGATCTCTTTAAGGATTTGCTTGGCAATCGAAGTTTGGGTGGCATCTAACTTTATATTAGTGAAGAAATCTATGGCTTTATCTATGTCCAGTTCACAGATATCTATAATGTTTTGGTTAGCGACCGTAATTGCTAGAACTTCTGGCTTTAGGCGCTTGCCGTTGCAGGCGTGGCACGGACGTTCTTGCATAAACCGTTCAATGTCGCGGCGTATGAAGTCACTTTCAGTTTCTTTATGACGACGCTCTAAGTTAGGGATCACGCCTTCATAGGTTGTATTGAAAGAACGGTTAAAGCCCAGTTTCACGGAGTAGGTTTCGTTACCCGTACCGTACATAATTACATCAAGCTGTTTTTGGCTCAGTTCACCCGTCGGCACGTGAATGCTAAAGCCGTAGCGGTCACCCAGCGCCTGCAGCTTCTTTATATACCAGGCATCAGTACTGACGCGGTTGTATGGACGGATAGCGCCTTCGGCAATGGTTAGGCGGCCGTTAGGAATGACAAGCTCCGGATCGACTTCCAAGCGGTTACCTAAACCGGTGCAGACAGGGCAAGCGCCGTGCGGCGAATTGAAACTGAAGGTGCGTGGCTCCAGCTCTGGAATAGCTACGTCCGGATGATCAACGCAGGCGTATTTTAAGGAGTAGGTAGAATCTTTTTTGGTATCGGCGTTGTGTACCACTAGCAGGCCATCGGCGATATCAAACGCTTGTTCAACGCTCTGGGTTAGTCTACCCCGACTCTCTTCATTATTAACTATGCGATCAACTACGATTTCGATGTTGTGTTTGTAGTTTTTATCCAACGTCGGGAACTCGTCGAGTGCATAAATCACTCCGTCAACCCGAGCGCGAACATATCCAGCGCGTTGGTATTGCTCCGGAATGTGTTCAAAAGCGCCCTTTTTATCGATGACAATCGGCGCCAAAATTATCAGGCGAGCTTTGGGTGTGCCAGTCACTACTTGATCGACAACGGCTGTCGAAGTTTGACGAGCAACTGGCTTACCGCATATAGGACAG
>DATIHL010000002.1:0-7193 GCA_035480715.1 Saccharimonadales bacterium (SeqCode)
CATTTGAAGAATCCTATCACTAGCAAAATATACACAAGCTTCATCACTTATATTTTACATAAATAACAATAAAAGGTGTTCCGGCTTTTGTCTTTCAGCATTCTTCCAGCATGGTAAACTAGTCTTGACAGTATAAGGAGAATATATGGATAAGCGTTTTTTGGGAATTTTGGCAGCCATCGTTATTATTTTTATCGGTATTTTTGCTATTAACCAAAATTCATCAAACAAAAACTCATCCGGTTCAAAAAATAGTTCCGGCGCTCAACCGACAAGTAATATTCAGGGCCAAAACGCTAAAAACGTAACTTTTGTTGAATACGGCGACTACGAATGCCCGGTTTGCGGTTCTTATTACGCGCCACTTAAGACAGCTGTTACTCCCCTGTTGCCAGATATTCATTTTCAGTTCCGCAACCTACCGCTAACTGCCATTCACCAAAACGCTTTTGCCGGTGCCCGGGCCGCTGAGGCCGCCGGTTTGCAAGGTAAGTACTGGGAAATGCACGATTTACTTTACGAAAATCAGACTCAGTGGGCTAGCGCCTCCAGTCCACAGGACAACTTTAATCAATACGCTCAACAACTTAAGTTAAATGTCGAGCAATTCAAAAAAGATTACATTAGTTCTAAGGTGAACGACGCAATCAACGCCGATTTAGCCGAATTTGCCAAAACCGGCCAAGATAAGGCTACGCCGACATTCTTTATCAACGGTGTATACCTGCCGAACTCTAGCTTGGTTGATCCACAAACCGGCGCACCTAGCGCTGAAAGTATTACGGCCGCCATCCAAGCCGAAATCGCCAAACAGAACAAGTAAAACAACCTGTTGATCATTTGTTTTAAATTGGCCGAAGTTATACCATAGTGCTTAAGGTATAACCCAACTAAAATGCCAAAAAACAATGATGATAAAACTGCCGAGGTTCACACCGGCATGCTCGGAGAAGCTGAGCGGGTGGCAGCCCAAATGCCGCATGATGCCGAAGTAATTAATAAGAAGACTAAGGAGTACTGGCACAATTTAGGACCCGGCTTAACCACTGGGGCTTCAGACGATGACCCATCAGGTATTGCTACTTATTCTCAAACCGGCGCCCAGTTTGGCTTTCAACTACTGTGGCTAAGTGTATTTACGTTTCCTTTAATGTCGATTGTGCAAGAAATGTGTGCCCGAATTGGCATGGTCACCGGCCGCGGCCTAGCTGGCGCTATTCGAACCCATTTTTCCAAAAAGGTTTTATACATATGTACCCTGCTATTATTCGCGGCTAACGCTTTTAATATTGGCGCTGACTTAGGCGCAATGGCCAAAGCTGTCCAGCTGATTAGGCCTGATCTAAGCTACGGTGTACTGGTTGTTGGCTTCGTAGCTATTAGTTTAGTTTTACAGATTTTTACGCCTTACGATCGTTACGCCAAGTATTTAAAATGGCTAGCACTGGTTTTGCTGGCTTATATTGCCTCGGCCATATTAGCGCATTTGGATTGGCCAGATGTTTTGGGTCACGCCGCCATACCCTCGATAACTTTCAGCAAAGAACAAATTTTATTAATTTGCGCCATCCTGGGTACGACCATCTCGCCATACCTGTTTTTTTGGCAGACATCGCAAGAAGTTGAGCAAGAAATAATGGATGGTAAGACCAGCATCCAAGCGAGGCAAGATAGCATTAGCAAGCACGAGATACACAAAATGCGGATTGATGTGTGGAGCGGTATGTTACTGAGCAACATCGTCATGTTCTTTATTATCGCCGCCAGCGGTGCATTATTGTACCCGCATGGCATTACGCATATAACCTCTGCTGCCCAAGCGGCCGAAGCGCTCAGGCCGTTCGCCGGCAATGCCACTTACTGGTTGTTTGCGATTGGCATAATTGGCACCGGCTTGTTGGCAATCCCGGTTCTGGCCGGGTCAAGCTCTTATGCTTTTGCCGAAACTTTTAAACTGCACGAAGGGCTAAGCCGCAAATTTAAACAGGCCCACGCTTTTTACGGGGTAATTATTTTATCAATGATTATTGGCTTATCGTTAAACTTTATCGGCCTAGATCCCATAAAGGCTTTGATTTATTCAGCTGTGGCCAACGGCATTGTCGCGCCAGTTGTATTGGTGTTGATTGTATTAATTAGCAGTAACAAAAAAATTATGGGCAAATGGGTTAATAAAAGGTCTACGACAATGTCCGGCTGGGGCGTAACCGGCATTATGGCACTAGCCGGCGGCGCCGCCATTTGGGCGCTATTTTAAAATATGGAAAATATTTTCTCCGGTTTAAGTCTGATAATTGTCATTTGTACGCTGGTTTGCTTGTTTATGCGGGCTATCGGCCAGCCGATGATGATTGGCTATATAATCACCGGCATTCTAGTTGGACCGGCTCTGTTTAACATCGTCGCTTCGCCCGATAAATTGACTGTTTTTGGTGATATTGGCATTGCCCTACTGCTATTTATTATTGGTCTTGGGATGAACCCGAAAGTTATTTCAGAGGTTGGCAAACCGGCAACGATCGTGGCAGTATCTCAGATCACGGTAACAACTATTGTTGGTTGGTTTGTTTGCTCGGCCCTTGGCCTAACTAGCCGAGAAGCATTATTTGTGGGCCTTGGTTTCGCAATTAGCAGTACAATCGTAGCCTTAAAACTTATCAGTGACCGCAAAGAACAAAGCCGGCTGTACGGTAAATTGACAATTGGCGCATCATTAGTCGAGGACGTTATTGCAGCTGTAGCTCTCTTATTCGTTGCCTCGGCTCATAACGGCCAATGGTTAGTTTTTGGCTCTTTGGTTGGGTTGGCGTTCAAGGGCGCGCTAATCGGCGGAATTATGTACGGCTTTACAAGACATGTTTTGCCGCGGATTCAAAAGTTGATTGCCGGTGACCAGGAGTTGCTGTTTTTATTTGCTATCGCCTGGGGATTGGGCAGTGCCGCCCTGCTAGCCAAAGCCGGTTTTAGTCTGGAAGTCGGAGCATTGGCTGCTGGTGTTTTCTTGGCCTCTTGGCCTTACACTCAGGAAATTGCTGCCCGCCTGCGGCCATTACGCGATTTTTTCATAGTCGTGTTTTTTATAAGTCTAGGCACTGAACTAACCTTCAATAATTTCGGCCATTATATCTGGCTGATTTTGGCCGGCACGGTGGTTGTAGTAATAGTAAAACCGGTGGTAATCATGGCTTGTCTTGGATTCTTGGGCTACACCAAGCGCACAAGCTTCAAAACCGCCATTACGCTTACCCAAATTAGTGAGTTTTCAATAATTTTTGTAATTCTAGCTTCTCAAAAAGGTTTAGTCGGCCAGAATATAGTAACGCTGCTAACCTTCATCGCATTAATTACGATCGCCATCTCGACTTATTTAGTCACCTTCAGCGACAAGCTTTACGCCATGTTCTCCCAGCACCTGGATATGTTCGAGCGTAAAAAGTTAGAGGGGGAATCACTGCCCAGCGAGCGCAACGAGCTGGTGCTGTTTGGCTACCACCGTGGCGGTAATGAATTTGTGAACTTATTCAAGAAAATGAAGAAGAACTACGTGGTTATAGATTACGATCCAGAGGTAATTGATGCGATAGAGCAACGCAAAATTAACTATTTATACGGCGATGCGACTGATGTTGAGTTGCTCGAGGAAGCCGGTGTAGAACGAGCCAAGTTGATCGTTTCAACCATCCCTGAATTCGAAACAAACAACATCCTGCTTAAATATATTTCCGCCAACAACCCACAAGCTATTGTGGTTATGCATACCGACGATCCATATGATGCCGCCCGGCTATATGAGGCCGGCGCTAGCTACGTTATCCTGCCGCACTACATCGGTAGTGAAAAAGTTAGTGAGTTTATTGCTAAATCGGGCTTGGCCAAATCGGCCTTCCGTAAACAGCGCGTCAAACATTTAGGTTATTTGGAGAAACAATACGGGGCATTGGAAAAATTAAGCCAAATCAACGAAAAGAAATTAGGCCGCAGCATAGTTAAAAGCATGGCCTCGCTTACTAGGGTTAAATCAAAAGCCTAGTTTTAGTTCTAAACTATAAAGCTTAAGAGCCGACTTGCCGATTGCCACGGAGTGCGTGATTGCTTTTTTAATCTTGCTGAGCGCTGTCAACAATTTTTTGATAATTTCGTGAGTACCGCTGGCCTGCGGCAATGCATCCGGCTCCTCGTCCTTGATCATTTTTTCAATCTCATCAGCCAAACTCCATCTAATGGTTAGGCAGGCCAAAGATTCAACCAGCTCGGGCGTGTAGTCTATACCCATCCTGTCTAGCAAATTAATGAATAGTTCTTCTAGCTCTTCCTGTGCTTCAGCTTCAGTGACTATGTTCTCGACAGACTGGGCTGATAGTTTGGCCGGAACTTCAATAATCTTATCCAGTATCTGGTTTATTTCTTCAATCACTTCCGGACTGCTTGTCTCAATAGCCTCCGCTAATTGCACCAGCGGCTGTTCAATTTCTTCAATAGTTAAGTTAGCTAAGTCATTTTGCTCCGGCTTTTGGTTTTCTTCTATAGTTTCCAAAAACGTAGTGGTGGCGCCTACTTCCAGCAGCTCACTTACAATCTCCGCGGTTTCACCAGACTCAAATTGAGCAAATACATTCGCTTCAAAATCTTCTCTGCTGTAAATAAGCACTGCATCAACTATTGTATCGGGCGGACTTTCAAACTCTTCTTCCTGCGACGATTCGGCGGCTAAATTTATAGTTATCTCTGCTGATTCGTTGGTGGTAGTTATTTCGTTTTTTTCTGATTCTTCGGGTTTTGTTTGATATATTTCTGGTTTGATCTCAGAGGTAGTAATATCCCCAGCTGTCTTTTCTGGCTCATCAAGCATAGCTTGCCCTTCAGCTACTTTGGGTTGGAGTTTATCTGCGGGCATACCAACAGGGGGCTCAGCATCAGCCTCGACTGGCTTGGTTGCTGCTTTATAAATCTTTGGTATTCTGTCATTTTCAATTTTAACCGTATCGGCAACTAGATTATCTATACTAGCCTCGGCTTTCTCGCCTGGAGTTGTCCGCCCTTGGCTTTTAGACTCATCTGGCTTTTCAAATTTACTAACCGCAGGTTTATCATCACTGATTTTTTGAGCAGTATTGTTAGGGAGGCTTTTTTGGTCGAATTGATCTTTTTGGGTTTTAGGCGCAGTTTTATTATTTTGCGGCTTGTTTGCTGCTTTATCTCCCAGAACTTTTTCAGACTCCTCAGCTTCATCCATCTCATCTTTTTCGGCTTCAACTTCTGACTCTGGCTCTTCTTGAGCATAGCTGGTTAATAATGTATCAAGCATCGCTATAAAGCCGTCTTGCCCTTCTTCTGATATGGACATCCCGCAACTCATCATAGCCTCACCCAGCGTCGTTACGGCGCCGCCCATCCATGGAGCTCTAACTAATTCGCCAGCCCGTGCCGAGACAAATGGCGTTAGGGCATCTCTTTCCCAATATTTACCTTTCTTAGCAGTCTCATTCGGCGCCATTTGCTGGCCTTCTGATAGCTGCTGAAGCGTTTCAGTCTCTTCTGCCGATGCTAGTATTTCGCTCAAAATTAAAAAATCTCCGCGCCCGGCGGAGTTAAAAATACTTGATAAGTTAAGTATTACTCCTGCTCGGGAAATATTATCTTTGCTGTATCGGACTTATTCGCTATTAGCGCGACTTACCGTTGCGGCACAGTTCCGGAGTTACACCGGATTCCAGCGATTAATTTGTTAATGGACTTTTATATTAGCACGCAAGTTTTGGTTACGCATGTAGTTATTTTTGCATTACCTAATTTATTTGATATGCTCATCATCATTATGACGGAACTGCAAACCGGTGAGATATATGGGCAGAAAACGAGACTTAATGATTTAGCTGCTCGCTTTTTGATTGAATGGGCTAAGTCTCACACGTCGATGGATGATATTGGCGTACTCCCCTTTGATCTAGCTAAGTATCCGTTCCAATCTATTGAGCATTATAAGTCCCTGTCTATAGCGGCCCGCGTTGAACTAGATACAGAACCATATATGTCTATGATCAGGCTCATTTTTGATAAAAGTTTTACCAACGAAGAAAAAATAGAGCCATTCCTAAATGCTTTTAACCAGCCATACCCCGGTGGTGATGGTAGAAGTTATTTACAGATTTTAGTGGAAGATTATATGCAACGTGGCTTAAGTGTGGCCGGAGTCCTTGGTCATCCCGAAGACCGATTGACCGATTCGCCGCGATTTACGGCATGCTTGGCTTATAATCTGGCAGCTAGTTATGGAACTGAGTTTGCTAAGGACATTGGGTTGGTGGTCGGCGGCCCACTTAAGTTTGAAACATATATGGGAATTCCTATTGATGAGGCTCTTACTACTGGATTTGATGCTTACTACACTATGACAAAGTCAGACAACACAGACATCTACCTGAAACAAGCCGGGCTGACTCAAGAAGAGTTTGAAGAAATTTCGTCTTTTATGAATTTAGGTATGGGTCGGCAGCTAAAAAGTGATGTCCGGCCTAAAAAACCCAATGAAGACGGAACCATCGCTCATGGTCGGATTGTCAATCTTAATCCAACGGCCACTCGCGCCGATATCACTAGGGATCAAGATGGGAGGATAGAGTCGGTTACTTTAGCTCCGGTAGGCCTAAATACTGCCCGCTTGACGAGTGGTGTTGAAGCATATTGGCCGGCAGTGGTAATAGGTGATGAAATCAAACTTGGTCCGTTTATGCCTGTCAAAAAATTACCCCGAGGCACGAATAAAGAACTGCGAGCTTACCACAGTTTGCAGCAAGTCGAGAACGCTATGGATATAGTTGTGCAATTAATAGATCAAACCCTCCGACAAGATGGAGTTGCCAACTACAAGCGCCAAACCGAACCCGCTGAGCCAGCATCTATAGTTTGACTCGCCCTCAAACCCTCCCATATAATCAATCTGTTCTTGACGGGTTATTTTTCAAGTATATTCCGGGGTAGCTCAGCGGTAGAGCGAGGGACTGTTAATCCCCAGGTCGGAGGTTCGAATCCTCTCCCCGGAGCCAAGTTGATAAAATTTTATTATGGGCCATAAAATTGTTAAGCCAAATGAGGTTAAAGACCACTACGCCGACAGCGATGTGCCGGGTGAGTTCAGACGTTTAACGAATGCTCTTGAATCAAAACAGCTGGCAGCTACTTTGATTCGAGTCCCA
>DATIHL010000003.1:0-27506 GCA_035480715.1 Saccharimonadales bacterium (SeqCode)
TAGTATAGGGCCTAGCCGAAGGGAGGATGATGAGCGGAAACGATCCTTTCGCCTGACACTGCGGCAAATATTACGCCCAGTTAGATGTGAGATCAGGCGATAAGGATCGTTTTATTTTATGACTGGGGGTAGAAACGTAACTGCAATAACTTTAGGCCATTGTTGTCATAGTTCCAGAAATAGTCTTGTAGTCGTGAGTCAAATAGTGACAGTCTTGTAGGATTAGTGTCGCCAGGTAAAACTACGTTTATGGTCAATAGATCTTTGCTGGCGTTGACAAATGTGCTTTTACCGGTGTTTCGGATACTAACCAGCGAGTCAGTCGAACAAAGTTGCTCGAGTGTTGTGGGATCTGTGGCACAAGTTTTAGCAGTGGCGCTGCCACCCGGCTTACCGAGAGGCCTGGCCCAGACACTGTAGGTAAATGTACCTGTTGAGTTCGGGTCGGGATTAGGTAGCTGGAAGGCCGCTTGGCCGTCAGTGCAGTTCCCGTCCAGAACACTAAAGTCGCCCATGGAAAGAGCGATCTTGCAATTGCCTACCAGAGGCACAAAAATGCGGCCTCCGCCGCTAAAATCGCCGGTTTTTGTCTGCGATACCCCGATGACGTTCAGGTTATAGTGCGGACCACTAGGAGCACCGTTTCCAGTTGTAGAAGGCGCAGCGTATAAGCTACGAAGTGCAAAACCGCCCACCAGACCAAATACTAGCCCAATTAATATTGCCTTGGGCCCATTGAAGTGTTCTCTTCTTATAAGAGCAGTTGATTTTTTCTTTGCCATTTTATTCCTTTTTATTTTTTGCTAGTCAATAATTTCAAGATATAATTAAGGATTCTAAATGTCAATAGTAGCTCTTGGTACGGCGCGTAGCTTCTGTAGCGCTTATTCTTAAGTTATGTTATATAATGATGCTTAAAGTAACCTTTTAAAAAATGCCAAAACATAAAAAAAATAGAAGACACCGAAGAAGTAAAACATCTTCTAGATCCAGTTTTTTAGTCTTTCTATTTCCTTTCGTAGCTGTTGGCACCTATCTTGTTTGGTTGGCCTTTGCCGCCAGCAGCTCTTTGACGCTCTATCTTTCACCTAGTTCTAAAACTCTTACTAGAGGCGATAATTTACCGGTCCAGATTCGCCTGCAAAACATTAATTCGTCAAACATCCACTACGTTAAAACCTCTTTGACTTACCCAACTGATAAATTGTCATGCTCCTCAATCTCATTTGCTCAAAGCGACTTCCCTAACAGCGACCAAGCGCCAACCTGTAATTCAGGTAGCACTATAGTTGTAGTTCAAGAGAATCCCCCTTCTACATCTTCTAGCCCAGACGCTCTAGTCGCAACTATCAACTTTGCAACAAAACTCTCTGGCACGGCTGTTGTATCCTTCATTAATAGCCAAACAGTAGCCGCTAAACAAACCGGCGGCGGGAACCAACTCACGGCTACCAATGGCGGATCATATGTCATAAATTCGCCGGCGCCGACCGTTTCTTTAACCGTTAACCCCAGTAGTGTTAAGCCGGGAGGCAGTAGTACTTTGAGCTGGAGCACTACGAATGCCACAAGCTGCACAGCTAGCGGAGCCTGGAGTGGCACTAAAGCCACGAGCGGCAGTACCGGTACAGGAGCCCTAAACGCCACTTCAACCTTCAATCTAAGCTGTAGCGGCAGTGGGGGCACAGCTAGTGCCTCTAAAACGGTAACTGTCAGTTCAACGACGCCGCCACCGTCTCCAACACCACCGCCTACCTCAACACCTCCTCCCTCACCAACTCCAGGTCCAACTCCTTCACCCTCTCCTTCACCTTCGGCAGCAGGCCCATCTACTAATAACAGTAATCCTGCTGCCAACCCTGCAGCTACCATAACCGGTGTCACAATAAATAGCGTTAACCAAAATTCGGCAACAATTAGTTGGGCTACTCCGTCAGTTTCGACCGGCAAGGTCACCTATGGTACAAACTTGGACGACCAGAACCAATCAGTATCGGCCGATACAGCCCTTGCCTCGCACCAGGTCACCCTTACCAACCTTCAACCAGGTCAGAAATATTACTTTACGATTAGTGCATCGTATGCCAATAATCAATATAAATATCAGGGAGAAGTAACAACGGCAGGCGGCTCCTACAGTTCTCAACCAACGCCAACAGCTACCAGTAAAAGTCCCAAAACATTGGCCCTCATAGCAATCGCGATTTTAGGTCTAAGTGGCAGTGCTGCCTGGTTCTTCTTATCTGGCGGACGACATAAAAAGCTAGGCTTACCCGGTGCTAATCCATTCCAACACATCCTCATGCATGAAGCTGTATTGCACCACCCTACTGCGCATACACCGGCACATGCGCCACCAAAGGAAGCACCGCCAGTGCACCACCTACCACCCAAAGTTGAAACACCACCCAAGCCTGAACCGCCCCAAAAACCCCTGCCGCCAAACCCGAATATTCCGTATCAGCCACATTCATTAATACCAAAAGATAAACTGGCAGGGCACGCCAAAAAAACCGGGTCAATAGCCGCCGATAGTATCGATGAGCCAAAAGATATGTTCGAAGAAGGGCGCGAGCGCCTAGAACACGAAGGCCTTGGTAAAGACGGCCAGCCTCAATAGCCCAAGATGTTAGGGCTGCAATTTCTGACTAGATTCGTAAGTAAATTATCATTGGCCAATATGAGTTTAGATTTAAAATAAGCAGCTTATGAAAAGTTTTATAAAAGGAATCGTTTTAGACATCAGAAGGCGGCCGGCGCTATTTTATATACTGGCAAGCCTTTTGGTAACCGTACTGCTTGGCGCCGGTTGGTTGTATTATTCCCACTCTTTTAAAAAAGAATTGCCCCAGAAAGGATTCTTAGCAGAAGATCAATTGTTCCCGGGCTCGCCTGGATCGGCTTATAAAAATCTAGATCTTAGAATAGTCGCTAGAGCCAATTACGAGGGCGGCCAAATTAAAAAAATCAAAGATTTGGGAATAATCAATAATGTCGCTGAATCTGTTATCAGCTTCCATGTGGCAGCTGATAACTTAGATGAGTATGCGCTAATGACTCAACCGACAACGCCTCGTCCGCCCCAAGGTTATCCGGTAATTATACTTTGCCATGGCTATGCTACACCCAGAATTTATTCAACTACTACCTACTACTTAGCTGATATGGTGGAATACTCCAAATCCGGCTTTGTGGTCATTAAGCCGGATTTTCGCGGCCAGGGGCTGTCTTTGCACATCGGGTCGCCAGAAGGCGCGTACTATTCCATGGCCTATAATACAGACTTAATGAGTCTGCTGTCCTCTGTTAGGAAGACTGGCTTCATTGATAAATCAAACATCAGTTTGTGGGGTCATAGCATGGGCGCCTATATTGCTCTGCGAGCAGCAGTGCTTTCGCCAGATATTAAAAACCTAATCCTACTGTCAGGTCCAGTCGGCAATATTCAAGATATGTATAGATCTTATATTCCAATCTCAGATCGTAACAACCCAATCGCTAATAATATCAAGCAGGCAGTTTTGTTGCGATATGGTTCTCCGCTAAGCGATCCAAAGTTCTGGAATGCCACATCGCCGCTTTCGTACTTAAATCAGCTGAAGGCTAACGTTCAGATATACGTTGGTAGTGATGATCGAGTTGTGCCGCCACGGTTTTCGGCCGATCTTAACCGTGCATTAAACCTTATACACAAGCAGCATCAATATTTTGTCTATCCTTCAGGCGCTCATGGCTTGTTGGATGAGCGCGATCAAATATATGCCAACAGCTTAAAACTTCTTAAGCCAAAGACATCTGCTAGCGGCTGAACACTTGGCTGATAGTCAGCTTTAGCTTTGAGTAACCTATAGTTCCAAGCCAGGCTTCCAGCCGTTTATAAACAATGGTTGCTAACACTACCGTTACGAGTGCGCTCCCAGTGATTAAGAAGTTCAGGATAAAGTTTGTCTTGGGCGGTATGACATACATCTTCAAAATAAAAACAATAAAGGCGTGTATCGTATAAACAAATAGGCTGTTGCGGCCCAGTAGTTCTAGCAGGCCACGGCTGGCGCGGCCAATCTGCTTCTCGTACTTATGCAATATCCAGTAAAAAACCGGGAACCAGATTAAAAATAGCAGTATTCGCAGCCACCCAACCTTCCACTTGTCGGCAAATACCCATATGTCGGAGTTGTAATCGTTCCAAGTAAATGTAACATGTCTGAGCCAAGGGGTAAGCGAACCGTAAAAATAATTGAGCAATGACAAAATATAGACGCTGGCATAGCTGACTATAAATGTAGCGGCCGCCAATGTAGCAAAAACTCGTTTAATCAGCCTTCTCCTCTCAGCAGAAAGCCGGCGGAAGCGACTGACAATCTCGTTCCAATAAAATCCTATGATTATGCCGCCGTTAAAGATAAGCTGCCATGCCAACGTAAAATGCTCGCCCCGAAATGCCCAAGCTACAATCATGCCAGCCAGCGCTAGCCACCACTTACCTTTTGATATCAGGTAGAAAACAAATGGCGCAATCAGCATAAGTACGGCAAAATGCACCAAAAAATCGGCCCAGCCGTAGGTAAAGCGCGTCAGCAATGCTTCTTTGATGTAATGGTGCCATGGAAAAGGGATTGGCAGTGTGTCTTTAATAGGAGCGTGGTGGGTGAATTCTACCCAAGACAAAAAAACAAAAGTTAGCCCAACTCCAGCGACATATAGTTCAAGCGCCCGCTGCCACATTTTTTTGAATATAAATTTCATACCCAAATGTAAACGACGTTTGTAAATCAGGCCAATCAAGAGCCCTGACATAAAAAAGAAGCCCTCAGCCGCCGATACCCATAAGCGGCCCTTGCCTGTAAAAAAGTCCCAGCCGTTAGGGTAGAGCTCTATATGATCTATCATGATCACCAGCAGAAAGTATCCCCGAATTAGATCAAAAGCTAAGATCCGCTTGGTCTTTGCCTTTACTACCACATCTTCTTCGGTTGTATCCATTTAACTTTCTGCTCCGACTAGCTGCTTAAATTCCGCTACCTTTGCTTTACCGCTGGGCGTACGCGGTAAGCTATCCAGATGAACTATTTTATCAGGTCGCCAGGCAAACAGCAGGTTGGATTTGCAGTAATCTTTAATAGCTTCATCACTCAGTTTACTGACCACAAAATAGACTAGTTCATCGTTCGGTTGGTTCGGCAGTTGTCGGCCCATGACATAAATATCATTTATGCCGGGATTTTGGTGCAGCGCCCATTCTACATCACGTGGCGAAACGGTGTAGCCAAAGCGGCGGATTTGTTCTTGTTTGCGGCCTTTCAAAAATATAAAGCCCTCGCGCACTTCAGCGATATCGTTAGTTTTAAAATAGCCGTCATCAGTAAATGAAGCTTTGGTTGCAGCCGTATTATGGTAATAACCTGGAAACACACCCGGTGATTTTATTTGCACTTCATTATCTTTTCCGAGTTTCATATCCACATCCGGCAAAATCTTACCTGGCGAGCCCAGCATAGATTTACCCAAGCTATTGGCTGCAATTCGGCCCGTTTCGCTCGAGCCATAGGTCTCTAGAATCTCTATGCCAAAGCGGGTTTTAAAGTCATGCCAAACCTGGGGTGGCAGAGGTGCTCCGCCAGATATGCATAGCCTTAGTTTAGATAAGTCATAACTTCCCCCGACCTCTAATAGTTTCAAGTAGATTATAGATATATGCGTATATAGTGTGATTTTGCCGCTCGATAGCATTTCCAGCGTTTTTTTGGCATCAAATCGCTGGTCAAGTAGATAAAGTATATTTGCATGATAAAGCGCGCCGGACAGGCCCATGACTATGCCGTACCAGTGGCTCAGGGGCAGCGATATCAGCAAGCTATCGTCAGGGGTCCATTTCCAGACTTCGGAACAAACTTTAATGTTCCACATATGATTAGCATGAGTATTAGGTACGGCTTTGGGAGTTCCAGTGGTACCAGAGGTAAACGTTAAGGATGCTATCTGCCTCTCTGGCGATGAACGCAGCAAAGACTTTGGCTGGCCGCGGCCGCTCATAAGCTCTTCAACCATGATTATTGGAGTTTTGTGCTCACCAAGCTGGGGTCGATATTTGGTATCGGTAATTAACAGCCCTGATGGTATTTCATCAACTATAGCGTCTAGCTCCAGCTTTTTATAAGCCGGATCCAGTGGAAACGCGATATGGCCAGCATGCAATACCGCCAGATAGGCGATCACAAAATCTATAGAGTTAGGCAATAGCAAGGCTACGACCTGCTGTTTATCATTCTTTAGATACTTCCCGAGTTCGGCGCTAGCGGGTTCAACCTTCTGCCAAAGCTGATCCCAACTCAAAGACTCATCCTTGAAGACAATAGCTGGCTTTTTAGGATGAGCTTCGGCGTTTCGCCGCAAATAATCAGTTAGGTACAGACTTTGAATGAACCCTCCACGCTAATTATTATTCTTATATAAATTATATCCTACCCGGGTAATCTGAGTGCTGGCTTAGAATGGCCTAAATGTAAGGAATTCGCTGTTCATATAAGTCTTATTACCTATAATTAGAGGGGTGATTATAAGGAGGAGCTATGCAGAAGATAACACCGTTTTTATGGTTCGATAAAAATGCCGAAGAGACGATGAAGTTCTACGTTGAGATCTTTAAGGGCTCACCCGCCAAGGACGCAGCTGATTCAGAAATAACACACATTAACCGCTACCCAGGAGGTTACACCGAAGGCCCTATGGCCAGCATGGAAGGCAAGGTCTTAACGGGAATATTCAAGTTAGCCGGCCAGCAGTTTATGGCCCTTGACGGCGGCCCTCAAGACTGGAAATTCAACGAGGCCATATCAATGTATGTCGAGTGCGAGGATCAAGCAGAAATTGACTACTTCTATGAAAAGCTCTCCGCTGTACCGGAATCTGAAATATGTGGCTGGCTAAAAGACAAGTTTGGTTTAAGCTGGCAGATTATACCTAAAGACATGGAAAAGTTAATAAGTAAGAACAAGGCGGCGATGGACGCCATGCTCAAAATGAAGAAAATCAATATTCAGGAGCTGAAGGACGCCAAATAAGTTTAAGCTTTAGCCTCCAGCATCAGGTCGTAGATTTTGCGAACGGTATTCGGATTACGAACAGTCATTTGTTTGTGTAGTGTCGTGCCAACTACCTTAAGCATCCGACTTTTAGAAGCTTTATCTCTATCGATCCGCCATACAACAGCGCCGGAGTAATATTTGACATCTTCAATCCTAGGATCAGAAGATAACTGCTTAAGAATCGCGGGGCTATCGGCTTCCTTCCACAGAAACATAACATCGCACTTTGTCACTTTGTCGTTTACCCAACTATTTGGGATGGCTTTAACTAATTTTTCGATGCTTAGTAAATTGCGCAGCAGTACACTAACACTGAAGCCGAAGTCTTTTTCGATAGCTTTTTCAATCTGTTTAGTTAATTCCGCTTCATTGGTTGAATCGGTATTAAATATAACATTGCCTGAAGCTATAAAAGTCCTTACATTACTAAAACCAAGTTGCTCAAACGTCAGTTTCAGTTTGGCCATCTCTACCTTCCGATTCCCGCCGACATTTATGCCGCGGAGTAGTGCTACATAAGTCATAAGGGAAGGACTTCACTGCCCAAGCAGATGGTAAACCAGATAGGCAGGCCAGACTAGTGCTTTTAGTAAACCGACGATGCTTGACCCAAAACCTGTCGTCGTGTGCAGGTAGTATACTGCAGCGCCTATTACTCCCAGCATATAAAATGGTCCGCCCGGCTTTCCGCTCTTCATATTACCTTTTTTCCATTTTTTAACCATCTTATTGTCCTCCTATTTCTATCGTACACCAGTTTTTGACTGATGTGTGAAAAATTTAATTGCCTAGACATATAACGGTGTGTGACAATGCTAAAGAAAGTTAAGGAGGTTTTATGGACAAAATAAGTTTAGAGCCGTATATATTTTTTAATGGTAACTGTCGGGAAGCTATGGAGTTTTATAAAGATGTTTTTGGCGGTGAACTATCAGTAAATACCTATGGTAATACGCCCGGAATGGATAAGTTCAATATGGACTGGCTTATGCACGCATCGCTGGAGGGCGGAGCTGTAAAACTGATGGCTAGCGACACCGAAAAAGCCAGCCCGGAGGCTAAAAAAGTCTCGCTTTCGTTGGGCGGGACTGATGAAGAATATATGCGTAAAATTTTTGACTCCCTTAGCGCCGGTGGGGAAATATTCATGCCTCTCAAAAAGGAGTCCTGGGGCGATATCTTCGGCTCTCTTACCGATAAATTCGGCGTAGAGTGGATGATGAACATCGGCGTCAAAGAAGCCTAATCTCGTTTTTGTTTGGCGTGGGGTGAAGCCTACCAGAATTCTTTAATCAGAGTCGCGTCGTCGCTGTCCCTCTTTTTAGAAATCGCCCACACATCAACCGGTTCGTCGCCTTCGTTACGGTGTGAACGAGGCGTTTTTGGCGCCACCCTTACAGCTGATCCGCCCGGAACCTTTATGATATCGTCTCCAAAGCGCATAGTCAGCGTTCCGCGGGTAATGATATAAATTTCTTCAAGCTTATCATGATGGTGGCCTGTTCCCTGCTCGAAATCCGAATGCGGCGGCACATGGATAAGTGTTAAAGCTAACTGCTGGCTGCCTAGCAATTTTGTCAGTGGCCGAAATTCGCCTGGCACATCTGTTCCGGCGTATACATCATTGACTTCGCTTGCTTTAATTATTCTGTAATTAGTCATATGTGGTTGGCCCCTATCGCCAGCGGAACTTCTATTTAGCTTGCTGCCTGAGACCTAAGATGCTGCCCTCAACCTCAACTTGAGCTACTAGTAAACCTCCGCCTACATCCTTGCTGTCCATAACGACTTTAGCACCAGCGACTTTGAGGGTTTTTAGGCTGATCTCAATATCATCAGTATCGATATAGCTAACAACTGCTTTACCGTTCGGATCCAGACCAACCTCTAGGTTATCAACCTTGTAACCTATGTAGTATGCACCGTCGACATAAGGTTCTGTTCCTAAAAACGTATTATAAAATTTCTTAGATTTATCTAAGTCTTTTACTGGGAAAACAATGAGTGGAATATTATTGGCCATAAAGCCTCCTATCGAATTAAATACTATTAATCTTGGCTGGGGAAGAGGGATTCGAACCCCCGATCCTGGGACCAGAACCCAGTGCCTTACCGCTTGGCCATTCCCCAACGACCCCTGTTATTATATCTTTCTATCGCCTGAATTGCCAGAAAGCTATATAATCGTGCTTATGCACACTCCGATCAGGCCGCGTGAGATGGCTCAGGCCCAAGCCGCTCTGTTACTGGCTATATTTTTAGGAGTTACACTGGACAGAACCTTAGTGATCGGGCCCAAATATTTGCTAGCTGTTCTAGAGCTATTGCTGGTTTTTGGGATTGGCATCACTGCGCCACTTAGGCACAGTCTAGGAGCACGACTCCGCCGCGACTTTTCGCTAACTCTGATTGCACTGATTTCACTAGCCAATGCTGCTTCGATGTTTCTGGTGGCTGGTGATCTGATTCAAGGAGCATCAATACCCGGCAAACAATTGATTTATGCAGCGGGGGCTATTTTTCTGACCAATATTATTATCTTTAGCCTATGGTATTGGGAACTGGATAGTCCC
Source organism: Saccharimonadales bacterium (SeqCode) (assembly GCA_035480715.1). GTDB lineage: Bacteria > Patescibacteriota > Saccharimonadia > Saccharimonadales > UBA10212 > 2-01-FULL-49-22. Next base: position 9,659 of record DATIHL010000003.1, read on the forward strand.
GGTTTAACTGGCGTACATAAGCATGACACAGCCCCCAAATTCGACTTTCCGCAAATGGAGTCAAAGCTTGAAGAAACAAAAGACTGGGAACCTACATATTTTGATTATCTTTACGTTTCTGCCACCAATGCCACCGCCTTTAGCCCTACGGATACCATGCCTTTAACTCATGGCGCTAAAGTTTTAATGGGCCTACAATCTGTTGTAGCACTGATAACGGTCGTGCTAGTAACCGCTCGAGCTGTGAACATATTAGGCTAGATGGAAAGATTAGCTAGCACAGCTCGTAAAATCGTTATATTTACGGTCGGCTTTATAGTTATCATTGTTGGAATACTTTTATTAGTTCTGCCTGGGCCTGGCGTTTTGGTAATTATAGCTGGGCTGGCAATTCTAGCAATAGAGTTCGAGTGGGCAAAACGGCACCACCAGCGCCTAAAGACTCAGTTCCAGAGGGTAATTAAAAGGCTCAATCAGCCCAAACGCTGAGATACCGCGTCCCAATTAACTACATTCCACCAGGCATCAATATAGTCGGGACGACGGTTTTGATATTTCAAATAGTAAGCGTGTTCCCAGACATCGAGTCCCAAAATCGGAGTTTTACTATCCATGAGCGGGCTATCCTGGTTGGCGGTTGAATAGACCTCTAATTTATCGTCGTTTTTTACCAACCACGCCCAGCCGGAACCAAATCGACCAGTTGCTGCTTCGGTTAATTTAGCTTTAAAGTCATCAAGGCTACCGAACGTTTTTGTGATTGCTTCTGGTACTGCGGAAGAGTCCCCTGGTTTCATACTTTCCCAAAAAAGAGTGTGATTATGATGACCGCCGGCGTTATTTTGCACGGCTGTCTTTATATCCTCAGGAATGTTCTTAATATCTGTAAGAAGTTCTTCGATCTTTTTATTCTGGAGGTCTGAGTGTTTTTCTAGCGCTTCATTAAGTTTTGTAACATATGCGGCATGATGTTTATCGTGGTGAATTTCCATAGTTTTAGCATCTATATATGGTTCTAATGCATCAAAAGAGTAACCTAGATCAGGCAGTTTAAACATACTCCCTCCTCTCATTTGTTATTTAAGTCTGATAAACTTAGCGATTCTTAGGCCACAACAGCCTTAAGCTGTAAGCAACCCAAAAGAGCAGAATCGAAGCTTCTAGCACCGTCCACCAACCGGGACTTTGGTGTAAGTATTTGCCAAAAAATCCGCTATTAGTCAGCTGACCGCCTGCGCCTTCAGAAACTAAGCGCAGAGTCTCTATAAACCAAAAGCCGCTGACTAATACTGCCAGCCAGGCGCCTATAACTCTAAAGCCATTCATCAGTTTCAGTTTAAAGAACGTTAAGCCTACCCAAATTTCAGCCACGACTATTGCTATCGCCCAGACAGTTGGCGCGCCCAAGCCGACACTATCCAGCCAATCCTTAAAATCGCTAAAACCAATTAGCTGAAGGATGGCCATTACTATTAGTATTACTCCCAGAAGTCCGGTCATATTCCACTGCTGGCTAGTTAGATTAGGCGGATCCGCCATTTCACCCCACCCTTTTAGTTGAACTCGAGATGCCATTTTTGTCCCTCTCTTAATTACTAATCTAATAATATCACTGATTTTCGAATATAGAATCTGGAATTTAGAATCTAAGAAGATTTTTTTTGCTGGGATTGACGCCACTTGGCGATTTCGGCGTGATTTCCAGATAACAGAACTTCAGGTACCTTTAGTCCGCGGATGTCTTCGGGGCGCGTATATTGTGGATATTCCATTACTCCGGCCTGGCTAAAACTTTCCTGCTCGGCGCTGGTTTCACCGCCTAAGACCCCCGGTATCAACCTTGTAACGCTATCCACTACAACCATTGCCGGCAGTTCACCGCCGGTTAAAACGTAGTCACCAACCGAAATTTGTTTATCGACAACATCGGTAATACGCTCGTCGTAGCCCTCGTATCGCCCGCAAATGATTATCAGCCCCGCCTCCGTTGCGGCAAATTCGCGAGCCATTTCCTGATTAAACTGCTGGCCACGCGGCGTCATTAAAAGCACTTGACCGTCCGGATCTTTTTGCTTGGCGTGTTCAACGGCTGCAAATAACGGCTCAGGTTTGAGCACCATACCATCACCGCCGCCGTAAGGCGTATCATCGACAGTCTTGCGCCGACCGAGCCCAAAATCGCGTAAATTAATCAGACTATACTCGACCAGTTTTTTGTCCTGTGCCTTCCAAAGCATGCTGCTATTCAACACACCCTCAAACATCTCCGGAAACAGAGTTATAATCTGAATCTTCATGTCAAGTTTACGATTAAACTTCTAAGTCGTCGAGGTCGTCTAACTCTTTTCGAGTTCGACTAATAATATCCGAATGATCAGTTTCCTCGCTGGGTTTTTCTGGCAGCTCTTCGTCATCGGACATATCTACATCATCCGAGGCTTGCGGGGTCGGCGCATCATCTGTTACCACATCATCGCTTGACTTATCGGATGGTTTATCATCAGCGGTCGCAGAATTAGTCGCTGAAGGTTGTTCTTCGTTTTCCGTACTTCTTTCTCTTCTCTCGGGCGGCGGCCCTGTATCTACTATCTTCAAGTTGTACCTAGCGTCATTCTTGGTGCCAAGCGCTCGCAAAAGCGTACGCAAACTCTGCGCAGTTGAACCCCTTTTACCAATTACTCGGCCTAAATCTTCGGGATTTACCGATAATTCGAGCAAAACGCCCTTTTCATCGATGCGACGTTCTACTTTTACATCGTCAGGATTCCCAACTAAAGATTTAACTATGTATTCAATAAATTGCTGGTCAATACTTACAGCCATATGGTCTCTCCTCCTCTTCGGAAACTAAATTGTAAGTTAATTATACCAAATATGATTAAGTGGACTTGTCTTTTGGTGCTTCTTCAGGTTTTGTCGGCTCGGCAGATTCGGCATTTGTGGTTGGTTGTTCTGCCGCTTCCTCTGCTGATTTCTCGGCTGGAGCTTCAGTCTCAGGTTCTTCCGCCGCTGGAGCTTGCACTTCTTCCTCGCTGGCTGGGGTTTCAGTCTGCTCAGATTCAGTAGGAGTAGTTTCAGCCTCCGAAACAGGAGCTTCGACTACTTCTTCAGTAGTCACTTCCGCTTGAGGAGCCTCTGCAGGCTTGGCTTCCGGTGGGCGATTCTTGCGTAGTTTTTCCGGATTTTTAATAGCGCGCTGTTTTGGAGCCGATTTCTTTGCCCAGACAGGTAGTTTAAGACCTTCTTTTTCTAATAGGCCGATTACCCTATCTGATGGCATAGCGCCCTTACTTAGATAAGCACTGATTTTATCTTTATCAATGGTTGAGGCTTTAGTGTGCGGGTCATAACTGCCAACATAGGCGACCACGCGACCGCTTTTAGGACTAAAGCGGCTGTCTTGAACAATCACCCTAAATTGGGCGTGGCCTGTCCTTCCAACCCGCTGCATTCTAATAGCTAACATGTCCAAGTCATTCTACAGATTACGACCCCTGTTGTCAATCATCCTGTAAATAATGCCTTAAAGCCTGCGAAGCAGCGGCTACTTGTGCCGCCTGTTTGCTTGGACCCGTGCCCTCGCCTTTAAGGACATCATTCACAAAGGCGCCGACCACAAAAACCTTGTCATGATCAGGCCCTTCTTCACTCAAAACTTTATAAATTGGTGTAAAGCCCTCGCGATTTTGCACCAGCTCCTGTAAACGAGACTTAGGATCTAACCATGATCCTGAATGTAGGATTTCGTCGAACATCGGCAGCAGGCTTTTTTCAATATAGTCCTTAGCTGCATCGTAGCCTTTTTCCAGATAAAGGGCGCCGACTACTGCCTCATAGCAGTTGGCCAAAATTTGCTGACGCGCACGCTCACTACCTCTTTTCTCGCCGCGACTCAATCGCAATAGCGGTTCAAAACCTTCACGCGCAGCAGCCTCAGAAATAGATTCTGTACGCACTAGTGCGCTACGCCAATTTGTTAGTACGCCTTCAGGCTCGGAGTAATTAGAGTACAAGTATTCAGTAACCACTAGCTCGAGCACGGCATCGCCCAAAAACTCCAGTCGTTCATTATGCTCATTGGCGGTTTTACGATGCTCGTTAAGGTATGAGCGGTGCGTAAAAGCTGTAATTAACAGTTCTGTGTTTTTAAATTCACCAAAATGTGCGGCCGCGAAGGCTTGATATTTAGAAACGTCCATCGGATTTAATATACTCCATTATAAATTCTGTTTTCTAATTTTCTTCAGACCTATCAATATAAGTTTGCCAATATCTTCGTATTCAATCTTATCTAGTGCCTCCTGTGCTGGCCACCAGGCTATACTATTCATCCATTTTTCGGGGTTTACGCCTTGGGTATTACCCTTGGCGGCCACTAAAAATATCTCGGTCGTCATAAGTACTAGGCTATTATTACGTCGGTAACGAAAGTTAATCTTGCCCAACCAATCCATTACTTTCATCTCCTGCAGCCCGGTTTCTTCGCGGATTTCGCGCTCGGCCGTTTGACGTGGATTCTCGCCTTCTTCTATATGACCTTTGGGAATTGTCCATCGACCTTTGGAGTCCTGAATAAGCAATATTTCAACAACCGCAGGCTTGCTGGGGCTGCGGCGAAAAATTATGCCACCGGCTGTCGGTTCCCGGACAACTTCCGAAATTTCTGGACGTCGACGACGTACAAATTGGCGGATTCCCGCTATAGGTTTAGGTCTCTTCATAAAAAATTATTTCTTGCTTTTGGTAGATTTAGGCTTTGCTTTTACTTTAGGTTTTGCTTTGGGCTTTTTAGCTTCTTTTTCACGCAAGACAGTACCAAGCACTCCATTGATGAACTTAGAGGAGTTATCACCGCCAAAGGCTTTGGCGAGCTCGACGGCTTCATTAATGGCGACCTTTGGAGGCACATTGTCTTCAAACAACAGCTCATAGACACCTATACGCAGCACCACTCGATCCATACGAGCTATTTGTTCTATCGGCCACTCAGGCGCCACCGGACGAATAATGTTGTCAATTTCGTCCTGGCGAGCATCTATGCCATTAACCAGTTGCTCGATGAATGCTTTGTCATCAATCGTTTCCTCGTAGCGATTGATGTTACGAGCTAGCACCTCGCTGAGTTTTAGCGATGTGTCGTTACATTCACGCCTAAAGTCCTCTTCGTACAGAGTTTGCAGGGCAACTATGCGACCAAGGTGACGATTAGAAGCCATATTGTTAATACTTTCTGTTTGGTCTTACTACTAGTATAACTTATGAGTCGAAAGCTGAAGCCAGTTGAAAGACTAAGTCTTAGATTCGCTCTTTTTTAGCTGCTTGGCACTCGTAACTACTCTGACTGGGCTTTTGGCATTAACTCGACGCGCTAACTTAACCACCAGGTGGCTGCGGCGCGTGCCGGTGCGACGGGAACTCGTCCTTTTTTTGGGTTTGCCCATTCAGCGAACTCCTTAAATTATACTTGTAGCTTAGGTGTAATTATAGCTTTTAACAGCTTATATAACAAGGCTAACCAGTCGGCCAGGAACGTAGATAGTTTTTTTGACTGTTTTGCCACTGAGTAACTCGGCTACTTTCTTGTCTTTCTTGGCCTCTTTAATTACGTCTGACTCAGTGATATCTGTCGGCACATCTATTTCCGCTCTGACCTTGCCGTTAATTTGTACCGCCAGAGTCATGATTTCTTCAGTAATGAGCGTTGCATCCCACGCCGGCCACTTACTAACATGAACCGATCCCGATTGGCCTAATTCCCCCCATAACTCCTCTGATATATGGGGTGCAAAAGGCGCTACAAGCTGTACTAAGACTATTAGAGCTTCTTCCCATGCATTCTGAGCCAGCGCAAAATTATGTTCCGTCTTAAGCTTATAGAGACTGTTTATACACTCCATAAGCGCTGCGATTGCCGTGTTAAATCCAAGCTGCTCTATATCTTGCGAGACTTTTTTAATAGCCTTATGAACCACTCGATTAATCTGGACTTCCAGTTCAGAATTGTGTCCGTCCGCTGATTTAGATGACTCTTTAAACTCTAAAGTTAGCGACCAGACTCTCTCCAAAAATCGCCTGGTGCCGGCAATACCGCCCATACTGTAAGGTCCGCCTTGGTCGTATGGACCCATGAACATTAGATAAAGACGCAGGCTATCGGCGCCGTAGCTTGTAACTTGCTCGTCCGGACTAACTACGTTGCCACGGCTTTTGCTCATTTTGTGGCCGTCCGGTCCTAAAATAATTCCTTGATTGGAGAGTTTTTTAAATGGTTCTTCAAATGGCAAGTTGTAATGATCGTGCAAAAACCTCGTAATAAAACGGGCATACAACAGATGTAGAATGGCGTGTTCAATGCCACCAATGTAATGGTCTACCGGTCCCCAGTTTTTAATTACTTCTGGATCAAACGGGCCATCCTTGTAGTGCGGATTGGGGTAGCGCAAAAAGTACCAACTGGAATCTACAAACGTATCTATGGTATCGGTCTCGCGCCTGGCTGGTCCATCACAGTTAGGGCATTTGGTATTTACGAATTTTTCGTCCTGCAGCAGCGGCGATTGTCCCGTGGGTTGGAAGTGTACATTCTCCGGCAGCAGCACCGGCAACTGGTCTTCCGGTACAGGTTGGATCCCGCACTTGTCGCAGTATATTATCGGAATCGGCGGTCCCCAATAGCGCTGACGACTAATTAGCCAATCACGTAAACGATACTGCGTATGCTCTTTGGCTACGCCCGCCTTGGCTAAATCAGCTACAATTTTCTCTCGGGCAGTTGCTGAATCCAGATCATTATATTTACCCGAGTTCACCATTATACCTTCACCCTCATAAGGCGCTAATTGACCTCGTAACTCATCCCAAATGTAACGGTGCGAGTCGGGCAAATGGAACTCCTCCAGCTGCTTGGCGCTCAACCAAACAACCTCATGGTTTTTCTTTTCGGAATTAGAAACCGGTTCTTGCTCGCCATCAGCCAACTCAAAATACAGGCAGTTAAAATGAGCAAGGCGGTTTTCGTTTTTAGGCACGTGATAGAACTTAGCATGAGTTTTACTGAGCATTTTGACTAGTTTGGGATTTGAATAGCCCGTTTCTTCGCGGATCTCAGTAATAGCCGCTTGTTCAGGTGTTTGGCCAGTCTCAACACCACCAGTTATTAGGGTCTCCCAATTGACGGTTTTCCACTTTAGGCCGATATACTTATCTTCCGACCAGTGTTTAACAATAGCTGTTATGGCCTGACGTTCAACAAAGGGCTGCCCCTTGCGTACCGCCCCAGGCTCTTCGGTCTGATAAAAAACTGGCTCAATGACCTTGTCGATTGGCAGCTGAAATTTTTTAGCAAACTGCTGGTCGCGTTCATCGTGGGCTGGGACGGCCATAATCGCACCTGTTCCGTAACTCATTAGTACGTAATCGGCCACCCAGATAGGAATTTTCTTTTGGGTGGCCGGGTTAATTGCATATGCGCCCGTAAATACGCCGGTTTTGGCTTTTTCGGCCTCCTTGCGCTCGAGCTCGGTCTTGCGTGAAGCTTCAGCTATGTAGTTTTCCGCATCCTCTTTCTGCTCATCGGTAGTTATTTTTTCTACTAAAGGATGTTCTGGGGCGAGCACCATATACGTTGCACCATAGATAGTGTCGGGTCGAGTAGTGAAGACTTCGATCTTTTCTTTAGCATCATCAAGTGCGAAATCAATCAGCGCACCTTGGCTTTTGCCGATCCAGTTGGTCTGCATATGCTTGACGCGTGCGGGCCAGTCCATCTGATCCAGATCCTTGAGTAATCTTTCAGCATAATCGGTAATTTTAAAGAACCACTGCTCCATCTCTTTTTGCACGACCGGCGTGCCACAACGTTCACAGACATTGTCGTCGCCCACTACTTGCTCATTGGCTAGCACTGTTTGATCTTTGGGACACCAATTAACCAAAGCCTTTGCTCGATATGCCAGCTTCTTCTTAAAAAGCTTTAAAAATATCCACTGCGTCCACTGGTAATAATTCGGATCATTGGTGGTTACACTTTTTGTCCAATCGTAGCTAGCGCCAATCGCCTCGAGCTGTTTCATCATCGACTCTATATTTGCCCTTGTCCACTGTGCAGGCGGAATGTTTCGCTGAATAGCAGCATTTTCGGCCGGCAAACCAAAAGCGTCAAAACCATTTGTATGTAAGACCCTGTGCCCCATCATTCGGCGCCAACGCGCAACAGTATCAGTCGGCGCAAAATTATACCAGTGACCAATGTGCAAATCGCCCGATGGATACGGAAACATTGGGATTATATAGAACTTATTGTCCGACTTTTTAGTATCGACTTCGTAAAGTTTCGTATCCTCCCAAACTTTCCGCCATTTGGGCTCAATTTCTTTCGGATTGTACCGCCTCATCTCGCCTCTATTGTAACAGAGGAAATTATATAAATGTCAGCCAGTTTGCGTGTTCTTTGTTTGAACCTCGCAAAGCATCCTCATGCAGTTTTTTGATTTTTGTAGTTACAAGGCCAGGTTTACCATCAGCGACTTTACGGGCATCGACTTCGATAATTGGAGCGATGAAGGCTGACGTACCGCAGGCAAATACTTCATCGGCGATATATAATTCAGTAAGATCAACTACTCTCTCTTCGGTTTCTAAACCAGCTTCACTAGCTAGAGTTACAACTGTTCGGCGATTAATACCTTCCAATAGATCTGAAGCAGTGTCTGGAGTTATAAGCCTGCCGCCTTTTACTATAAATATGTTGGCCGCGCTTAATTCGCAGACGTGCCCGTTCGTATCTAGAAAAATGCAATCATCGTAGCCGCTATCAATTGCGTCTTGTTTGGCTAGCACTGAGTTCACGTAAGCTCCGTTAACTTTAGCTCTTGATGGGATAGAAAAATCGGGCACGCGTCGCCAGACACTGGTTTTAAGCCTTGCACCATTCTGCGGCAAGATCGGCAAGGCCTCGTAGGCAAACATGCTAAGAGCTGTACTAAGCCCTCGCGATCTGGTACCAGGTAGTTGCTCGTCCACATGCACACTGGCACGCACAAAAACATCTTCCTTTATTTCGTTTTCTTTAATGAGTTTAGCTGCCGCGTCCGTGAATTTTTCAAAGTCCCACTCGCCATTAAAGCCGTCTATGCCAATAATCTTGGCCGATTCTTGGAGCCGATTGAAATGTTCTTTAAGCCTAAAGGCGGCCAGTCTTCCATTCTCCGTTACAAAAACCGGAAAAACGGTATAAACGCTCAGTCCGTACAGAACTGCTGAACTGGCGATGCTTAGGTTAGCGGAATTCTTATCAATTAGGCGGCCGCCAAAATACACTTTCAAGTATATTTTGACCATAAACTAGAATTGTTTTAGATAATTTGTACTAAAGCTGGTATTCAGCTTTTGGCGAGACTGCCAGCGCTGCTCGGCGTAATTAATGAGTTTTATGACAAGATCAACGTTCGAAATGCCAGCTAACCGCCAATTGTGGGCATATAAGCCACCCGGCAGCGGATTAACCTCGTTAAAATAGACATTCTCAGTTTTGGAATCAATTAATAGATCTACCCTGGCAGTACCGCTGCAGCCAAGCACTTTATAAACATCAAGTGCGGTCTTTTCAGCCTTATCATATAAATCTTTGGTTAGTTTAGCTGGTATTTCGCTATAGCCCTGAGCGCCGGCCTTGGCACCACTCTTTCCCTTTTTGCCACCCTGCATGTACTTGGTATCAAAATCGAAGAAGTCTTCAGGTTTAGTTAGTGGACGCTCTAATTTAGCCGGGACAGGATCTTCATTACCCATAATCGGCAGTGTCACTTCGATTAAATTGTTAACGCCTTGTTCGACAATGATTTTGTCATCGTAATGCGCAGCTACTTCTAACGCATTCATTAATTCACTTTCCTTTTCAACTCTAGAAATTCCGATGCTTGAACCAAGGTGTGCTGGTTTAACAAAAAGTGGGTACTTAAGATTGCCTATAGTCTTAGAGATATTTGTACGAGGCAATAACACCGAGTAAAACCAAACCCACGGAGTAGATTTTATGTCAGCAGATCCAGTTACTTGTTTAGATAATACCTTGTCCATTGCTACGGCGCTGGCAGCCACGCCACAGCCTACATACGGCACACTTGCCATTTCAAGTAGGCCCATTAGGTCGCCATCTTCGCCATGAGTACCGTGCATCGCCGGAAACACCAAATCAATCTTTTTATACATTTTACGCCCTGCAAACTGACTGGACTTTACGAGTGTCAAACCATCGTCAAATAACAGGTGGATTTTGGGCGCATGACGCATAAAATCATCAATCTCGCCGCTCTGGAACAACTTTATATCTTTTAGTTTTTCGTCCCAGTACCAAGAACCGTCTTTTGCAATATAAACTGCCTCGACTTTGTATTGTTTAGTTAGTTCCAGAGGTCTAATAATGCTAGCTAAGGCCGTGACTATAGAAACATCGTGTTCGGTTGATTGGCCGCCAAAAATTACCGCGACAGTTTTCATGCAATTCTATTATACAATTGTTGTCAATTAATTGTAATTATCTGGCCAGTCGTTTTGCATCATAACCAGATCGCCGGCGGCTATGAACTGATCTAAATTGTTATAAAAATTGAGTGGATCGTCTTCTATAATCAAATTTCCTTTATAGTCCCCGTCATCTAGCCCTTTTTGTATGTCCGGCGTTACTGAATGCTTCATCAGGACTACTGTATCTGGATTAGTATCGGCTATAGCTGCACCAAGTTCTTGATGAATTTTTCCGGTTTCTGCTCCCTGGTCTACCAAACCGGGTGTAATATAAATTTTTCGCTTGGCTGGCAGCTCTTTAAGCAATTGCAGGCCGGCCTTCATGCCATCAATATTGCCGTTATAGGTATCGTCCAGAATCCAAGCTCCAGCAACTTGTCGCGACTCCATGCGATGTTCGAATGGTCTAATTTTAGCAGTGCCCTCTTCAATCTGATCGCTGCTAAGCCCAAGCTTGTCTGCCAAAGCCGCCACCAAAGCTAGCGGTCCAACTTGATGTCTACCCAGTAATTGGCTTTTAATTTTGAGTTCTTTTACGCCCTTTTTCATCCGGAAACTAGTGCCCCCGAGACTAATTTTTACATCGATGATAATCCAACCGGCAGCATCTTTTGAGTTGTATTTGTTGTAGTCATCTTTGATAAACGGTTGTGCTGCTTCAGACTCGCTATTTACATAAATATTTTCGCTTTTTAGAAAATCTACCAAACTAAAAATATCCTCGCCTGCCTTTTGAAGCGTTTTGTACTTATCAAGATGAGCTGGAGCAAGACCGGTAATTATTCCTATATCTGGTTTCGTGACTCGTGAAAATCGCGTCACATCTCCTGGAGCACCTTCGCCGTACTCGATAATCAGGATATCTTCCTCCCCGCTTAGAGTTTTAGCAAAACGGGCGTGACTAATTGCTACGTTTTTGTTGGCGGGTGTGGCAGTCACTTTTTTGCCTTCAGATAAGACTGTCATTAACATCTCCTTCATGGTGGTCTTGCCATAACTGCCAGCCACAGCGATTTTTAACGCCTGATGCTTAATGAATGCGTTTTTGGATTTAGCAACCTGCAACCTTTGTGAAGGTTTAACTATAAAGAATCTACCAAGCAACAGCGGCACAACAATTAGGTGTCCCCAAACAATCGGAATGCTCAAAAGTAGAGCCACGGCAAATAGAATGATATTTGCGTCATGGGACTGTATTCCTGAAATCCCCAATAAGATTGAGGCAACAAATTGTATTAACATTCCCAAGCGCAGGCTTGTGAGCAAAATAGCTGCGGCTCTTGTAATAACCAGGCTTTTGCGGTGCATTACTCGGCTAAAATCAGTGGTGCGCCAAAACCACTTTAGATAAGCTCCAACTTGGTATTCCGTAGCTTGTAGCATATAGACTACGATTCTTGCGAACCTTGGCCGGTACATAATTGCTAGATTTTTAGTTAAATTAGCCATTGTTTAGGAATCCCTCAACGAGTTCCGCGACTTCATCAGCCCTTTCTTGGTGCAGAAAGTGACCGGCATCGACAACTTCTAGCTTAGAGTCTGAAATATTATTATTTAAGATTTGGCCATCTTCCAAAGGCGTATCCTTATCCTTGGTCCCATAAATTAGTAGCGTAGGTAGTTTGAGCAATTTAGCTCTAGCCTGAACATCTTCACCGATAATTCGTTTATAAGTTAGCTCCATATGGGGTAGTAGTAACATATCCGAACCCAAGTTGTTATAGGCTTTTTGGCGCAGTTTTTGGCGTGTTCTCTTCGGTAGCAGTTTTAGTGGAATTTTAGCTACTTTGCTGGCAACCCTTAGCGCCCCTTTACGTACAGTCTTTTTGTTACGTACTCCGGCCGAGGCTAATAGAACTAGTCTGTCACTTTTATAATCATTACTGCTTAAAGCCATAATGGCTGCCGCACCTCCGTAGGAATGTCCTATCGTTGCATAGATATTTCTGGAGTCTATTTTTTTGAGCCAGTCCGATACAAAGCCAGCGTAATCTTCCAAACCCCAAGCGTTGGGTGGTGGCTGAGTGCCACCGAATCCTGGCAAGTCTAAAATTAGCAGCTGATATTTACCTTGTAGCTTTTCTGCCAATTTAGAAAAAGATGTAGTTGTATCAGCCCATCCCGGAAGACATAAGATTACTCTCCCGCTTCCAACTTTTTGATAGTTGGTCATCAGGCCATTGACAACAACGTTCATGCTTTAAAGTATAGCCGAGTTAGAGAGATTTAAGAGTAAATATTTCTTCGGAAGTTAGGTCGCGCCATTGGCCGGGTTTAAGGCCCGCAAGATCTAAACTTCCATATCTGGAACGGTGGAGCTTCTTCACCGGCAAGCTTACAGCGGCAAGCATCCGCTTAACTTGATGGTAGCGGCCTTCGTGAATTACCAGTTCGATCTTATTGTCAGCCAATTTTCGGACTTTGGCTGGCGCGGTCTTCCTATCATCCAGCTCTACGCCATTACTTAACGTGTTAAGTATTTTTGAGGTGATACCTCCTTCAACCTCAGCTTCGTATGCTTTATCGACACGAAAACTCGGATGCATTAGCTTGTGAGCCAGTTCGCCATCATTGATTAGTAACAATGCCCCAGTTGTATCGTAATCTAGCCTACCGACCGGCACTACCCTCTCTGAAATATCTATCAAATCGGTTACTTTTCGCCTGCCGTGCGGATCTTTTAGGGTCGTGACATAGCCTGCAGGTTTATTTAGTAGGATGTAGCGTAATTCTTGCTGTCTAACTTGCTTGCCGTCCAACCTTACTTCGTCATTATCTGTAACTTCTGTGTTTAGTTGCCCCGGTTTGCCATTAACTGTAACCTTGCCGGCTTTTATAAGATTGTCAGACCCACGCCGTGAAGCCACTCCCGCCCGCGCCAAATATGCATTAAGCCGCATGAAAGGCTAGATAAAAAAACGCGGTGCCTAATAAACCTAAAACGACCATACCGATATGATTATTTATAGGAGTATCATTAATAAAACTTAGGTGGCCAAAGGTTGTATACCAATTTCTTACTCCTCTATCTTGTAAATAGTCCCTAATTAGATGCTGATAACAGAATACTCCAAGGAGGATGAAAGCAATTTTTAGCATTTTTGATTTTTAATTAGCAATAACAATATAGCATAGCTGCATTTAAATAATCCACTGAGCTATATCTCTAAAAACTCTTTTATTATTCGCAGATGTCCAAAGGCAATGTCTAATGATTCTAATTCGTTCAAAGTGAAAAATTTGGCTTCAGTATTTTCTTCAGGGCGAAGAGACAATTTTCCAGTAGCTTTGCCCGAAAAATAAGCTACTCTCCAGGTGTCTCCTCTAGGATCATGAGTATCGCTTACTTCTTCCTTGAATAACTTCGGGGCAAATATCAGGCCAGATTCTTCTAAAACTTCCCTGATGATAGCTTCTGAAGGATTTTCTTCATTTTCCGGCTTGCCGCCAATTAAAGCCCATTGGCCCTGCCCGTTTCCTCTTCCTCTTTTTGCCAATAATATACGTCTGTTATCGTCGTAAATGATAGCTCTAGAAACTTCTTTATATGTCATAACAACTTACTTTTAACCAATATGGTGGAGCATAAGGGATTCGAACCCTTGACCTCTTCCATGCCATGGAAGCGCGCTAGCCAACTGCGCCAATGCCCCTCGTCGCAACTCACGCGCCTGTCTCGTTTTGCCGATTCCGCAAAAGCTTCGGCCTAGCGCTATGTTGCTCCTCTCAATTTTAGAAAAACCTGCACTGCGTGTTTTCCCAAAATTGTAAAAAGAACGCATGAACAGGGTTGATTATACAAAATTGTATCTGTTATAGCTAGCGATGTGCAGAGTGGCTAGACCCTCGAGCGATGAACCATCTATTTACCGGGACTGTGATGATAAAAGCCACAATTAGCGAAGAAATCAGGCTCAGCCAGAATAATCTTGTACTTAGACCAGCGTTTATTGCGCCGGGCACAAGCAAAATGAATGTATTATCTACAGCTTCCATCGAGATGATAGAAGTAGTATCTGTGGCTATAGCAGTTTTGGCTGCCTTTTTAGCTTCACGATTTTTGCGGTAAACAGATTGGAATGTTAGAAGGTAGCCGAAAAAGAATGCTAGCACAATCGATAGAATGATGTTGGCTAAATTTGACCACCGCCATTCCGTGCTAAGAACCATTCCTAAAATCTCACCGATCGAGCAGCCCAATAAACAATGAAGGGTGTGAGATATCGCTTGTCTTGTGAGCGGGCTAAGGTTCATAGTTATATAGTATATGGGTTAGTAACGGGGCGTTAGCTTAGCTGGTAAAGCGCCTGTGTCGCACACAGAAGACCATCGGTTCGAATCCGATACGCTCCACCAATAGAAAAATATCCGTTAAGCTAACGGATATTTTTATGCTTCGCGCAGCCCACCCGTGGGCCCGGGCGAATTTATTTTGATAATATTTATATTTATGTTCGCTTCCGGTTCTTGCGAGGAAGACCGGAAAAGGCCCGGTGCGCGAAGCTTTCTCTATTACACGCTTGTGCTTACTTCCTGTCAAGCGTAGTTAAAAACTCTTTAAGCTCAGGGAAAACCGTAGCTGCCCTTAATCCGTATTGCTCAAACCACTGATCCGGCATTTGTGCATATGTCTTACTGCTGCCTTCTGGAATAAAAATTGTGTTCCATCCATGGCCCTTACCGCGTGGTCTATCTACAATACTTCCATTTAGTCCTCCGTAGAACTTTTTAAGCAGGTCGCCATCGTAGTAGCCGTAACAGACACTGGCATAGGCTCCGCGCTCTGGAAAACCGTCTAGGATTCTGCAAATTCCTTCGTCACCCAACTCCTGTAAAAACCACTTAATAAATGGCCCGGGTAATCTGCCAAGTGCTTTGATTTCCAGTGCGTTATCTTCGACCAGTACAGGTTTCTTGATAAGCTCATAGGCTTGTTTAGCCTTATATTCGATAATTTCTCTGAGATCAAAAGATTGAATCTCGTCTAAGTCAAGATCTATATGATCAACCGCAAGGCCTAGGTAATCAGTAAGTAAGTTCACTTTAAATTGATTACCGCTTATAAAAGTAATTTTTCTCATTCACTTAACAAGTTAAGGAATTCTTTTTCATTGATTTGGTTCGTATCAAGATCGCGCGCCTTTTTAAGCTTAGACTCACCGACGTTTGCGCCGACTACTAAATAATCCGTTTCTTGACTCACTGATGACTGGAATTTGCCACCCAAAGTCCGGATTCGTTCAGCCGCTTCCTCGCGGCTCATAGATTCCAAAGATCCTGTAACTACGAAGTTTTTACCGTTTAGTGGACCCCTTGGTGGGTGTGCTTCCTCGGGGTGAACCTCGTTTTTCTTAAACTTACCCAGCAGTTTTTGATTGGATGGTCGCTCAAACCATTCAACGATGGATTCTGCCACAACTTCACCTATTCCCTCTATTTCGCTCAACTCGTCAATAGTGGCTTTGGCCAACTTCTCGAAGTCGTGGAAATGATTAGCTAAATCTAATGCTGTTTGTGAACCAACCTGTCGAATGCCAAGTGCATAAATAAATCTATCAAGAGGCGGCCGTTTTTTCTCTTGTATGGCCTTGGCTAACTTTTCAGCCGAGATATCGGCAAATCTTTCCAGATTGAGCAGGTTTTCTTTTTTGATAGTAAAAATGTCAGCCGGGTCTTTAATCAATCCAGCTTGAATCAGAGCTAAAACGTTCTTTTCACCCAAACCTTCTATATCAAGAGCACCCTTACTGGCAAAGTGTTGGATTTGTTTCCAGGAGCGCGAGGGACAGGCATCGTTCGGGCAACGCCAGATGGCTTCTGTTTCTTTGGCTTTGACGAGCTTGGTGCCACAGTCTGGGCAGTGAGTCGGCATTACAAATTTTTTCTCGGAGCCGGTGCGCAATTCTTCAAGCGGCTCGACAACTTCCGGAATAACATCACCGGCCTTCTGGATAATAACTGTGTCGCCAATACGGATGTCTTTACGATGTACTTCACCTTCGTTATGAAGCGTAGCCATTTGAACTGTACTGCCAGCAACAACTACTGGTTCGAGCATAGCGACTGGTGTAGCGGCGCCCGTGCGGCCAATGCTGACAAAAATATCTTTAAC
Source organism: Saccharimonadales bacterium (SeqCode) (assembly GCA_035480715.1). Lineage (GTDB taxonomy): Bacteria > Patescibacteriota > Saccharimonadia > Saccharimonadales > UBA10212 > 2-01-FULL-49-22. The sequence goes on from DATIHL010000003.1 coordinate 26,295, forward strand.
TTTTGTGGTTGCCTGCTCGGCCGGATATTTGAAAGCCACTGAGCCACGCGGCGCCTTACCTACCACCCCCAGCCTTTGATGTAATTGCCGATTATTAATTTTTAGCACTAAACCATCGGTATTAAATGGTAAATTCTGCCGCTTCTCCGCCCATTTCTTATAAAATTTCATGATTTCGGCACTGTTTTTTGCCACTTGAGCTATTGGGTTAGCAATAATACCTAAGCTACGTAGGGTTTGGTAAGCAAACTCATTTGTGGATACTTCGGTCCGTTCATCGCGGATCAAATCATAGGCATGGAAATGCAATGGACGCTCAACAACTAATTTTGGATTAAGCTGACGAATCGTGCCGGCCGCTGTATTGCGAGGGTTTGCAAAAAGGGGTTTTCCGGCCCTGGACTGCTTGTCATTAAGTCGTTTAAAATCTCCTTTGTACATTACAATTTCACCGCGGATTTCGGTCCGACCGTGTAGGAACTTTTCGACATCTTTGCTTTGACGCAACCGAAGAGGAACGGATTCTATGGTGCGCACATTGGCTGTAACATCCTCGCCCACAAAACCATCTCCACGTGTGATTGCCTGAGTCAGTACGCCGTCTTCGTAAATCAAGGCTGCTGCCAGCCCGTCCATCTTAATATCCATAAAACATTCCAGTTTGGCGCCAGGTGAAGCAAGTTTTGTAATGCGGGCTATCCAAGCTTTTAGTTCGTCCTCATCAAAAACATCGTTGAGACTCAGCATCCGCGAGCTATGGCGTACCTGCTTAAAGGCTGGTAGTGGCTCGCCGGCCACTCGTTGAGTTGGCGAATCAGGCGTAATAAGTTCTGGATGTGTCGCTTCGATTTGCGACAATTCGTGCTTGAGCGAATCGGCCGCTGCCTCGCTCATGATTGATTTATCTAAAACGTGATAGTTATAACGATAATCGTTAATCAATTCGCGCAATTTGGCGGCGCGTTCGGCCAGATCTTTTTCTGCCATTACTCCAAAAGGCTCCTGTAGAGGCTGTAAAGGTACGTATGTATAAATAAAATCGCCAGCATGCTCAAAATATAAAAGACCGGTGCTACTAAGAAAGAGACAAACAGGATCAGTGGTACTACAAGTGCCGCCATTACTACCAAGATAAAAATCGGCAAAAATACAATGCGGCGCATTAGTTGCCAGCGGCGGAATTTTACTAGGTTCTTGGCTGAGCGTAGGGCC
>DATIHL010000004.1:0-18363 GCA_035480715.1 Saccharimonadales bacterium (SeqCode)
GCTTCAAATTCTTCATTAACTAAGTAAGGAGCACTTATGTCTTACGGTACCGTTTTAGGTGCATCAACCACAGTCGCAGGCATCGCTGCCTTGCCAAATACTGGCGGAAGCCGCAGCGTAGTAACCTACGTTGCTGCATTAAGCATCGTTGCTGGCGTGGCTGTATTGCTCAGCACCGCTGTACGATTTGTTGCCAAGCGTCACTACAACGCTTAATTGGCAGCAGTCTTAAAGGGTTGGGGGTAACTCTTGATCAATCGCATACAGCGAGAAAGAGTTTCCCAACCTTTTTTAGTACGAAGGAATCATACTTATGCTTAAACAATTGAATAAATCATGGCGTCGCCAGAAGAAGAATTTGCAGAAGTCTTGGAAAAGGCAGTCTAAAAGATACTCTCGTAGATTAAAAGAGATGCGAGCCACAATGCTGACTGGACTAGCATTCGTGATAATCGGTTTAGCAGTATTTGGGGTTTCGCTACTTATTACATGGTTTGGCCAGCGTTCTTCAGTGCCGCCGGTTTCTCAGGTTTTGAAAAATAATCCCGTTGCTGTTAATCCCAACCCCGTCATTAAAGGCACCCCCGTACATATTGTTATACCAAGTGTTGATATTGATCTTCAAATTGTCCCAGGCTATTACTATCCTTCCACCCAAAGCTGGACCTTGACCCTAAACGATGCCCAGTGGGCGACTATGACCGCTCCAGCCAATGATAGGGACGGTCTAACATTTATTTATGCTCATTACCGTAGAGGAGTGTTTTTAACACTACCTAAGGTTCAGCCAGGCGCAACGGCAATTATCACCACCGATAACGGCAAGGTTTTTACTTACACCTTCCGCAGTAGCGCTATAACCACCCCGGAAGACACCAGCCTGTTTAGCTACAAAGGTAAACCGGTGCTTATGTTGCAAACGTGCACTGGCGTTCATTTTCAGAACCGCCAGCTATTCTTATTTGACTTTACCAAGGTGGCCTAAATGTTGTTACCTATACTGTTTTATCTGTTTATCGTAGTAGGTACTATCAACCTGCTGCACTTTGCTTTTTATCTGATTGGTGCCAATATCTACGATCTACAGCAGTTTCGTAATATTAAGCAACGCAAGCAGCGCTTAGTCTCTAAACCCTTAGTGAGTGTTTTGATTCCGGCTTACAACGAAGAAAGGGTTATTGAGCGGAATTTACAATCGGTCTGGAATAACACCTATGACAGCCTAGAAGCTATAGTTATCAATGATGGCTCAACAGATAACACCAGTGAAGCCGTTAGGCGTTTCATAAAGTCTCGTAGCCGAAGTTATCGTGAGACGCGTGCTCGTATAGTGCGCAGTAAAAACGGACTAAAACGGGTCTGGAATCGTGGCAATGTACCGATGCAGCGCCGTGTAAAACTGGTTGAGCAAAAAAACGCCGGCAAGGCCGCGGCTCTAAATAATGGTATTCGCAATCACGCCAAGGGTGAGCTTATCATGACTTTGGATGCCGACTCACTAATTCACAAGCGGGCTATCTATAATGCAGTTAAATACTTCGAAGATCCCTCAATTGCCGGAGTAGCAGCCAATGTGCGTATGATTGAAGAGCCATCAATTTTGGGTTTACTGCAGCGGTTTGAGCATCTGATCAGCTACCGCTCCAAAAAGTTATTCTCGATCGCTAACTGTGAGCTTATTGTTGGTGGCGTGGCTTCGACATATCGTAAGTCGATCTTGGATAAAGTTGGGCAGTACGATACGGATACGACTACTGAGGATATAGGGCTGAGTATGAAAATCGCCGCCGCCGGTAATAAAAAGTACCGTCTAGTATATGGTGCCGATGTAGCTGCAATGACCGAACCCGTCAAAGGCTTCAGGCCATTGCTTAGGCAGCGCTACCGCTGGAAGCTAGGCAATCTACAAAATGCCTATAAATACCGCAGCTTGATTTTTTCAATGGATAAACGGTACACCCGCACACTTACACACTACCGCATGCCCATGAGCTTTATAGGCGAAATTCTACTGTTGATGGAACCTATCACACTAGCCTATATAATCTATCTTTCTATACATTTCTTAACAATTGGCCTGATACTGGGAGCTTATATGACCATTACGGCATACATCCTAATGAATATCTGGCCGGATGAGCATATGAGCCGGAGAGGCAAGATCAAGTCCTCGGTGTATGCGCCGTTTCTATATTTCATCTTCTATATCATGAACGTCGTGCAGTTGATTGCTGCTCTGCGCTGTATCGGCAATGCCAAGCGCATTGCTAATTTAACGGCTCAGGAAAGCACTTGGACGCATGTAGAGCGGGCCGGCAAGGCCGCTACCTTTTCTTAGATTGCTTCGTGTACGACTTCTATGTGAGCGCCAAGGGTATTGAGACGATTGGCTAAATCTTCGTAACCCCTGTTAATCGTGTAGACATTTCGCAGCATTGATATACCCGGTGCTGCCAACATGCCAATCAGTAGCATAACTGCCGGACGCAGGCCACTGGGAGCTACCACATCGGCAGCTCGCCATTTGGTAGGTCCATCAATAAAAACCCGGTGCGGATCAGCCAGCTCTACATCGACTCCAATTTTTTTCATCTCGGTGTACATCAAGGCCCGATCTTCATATACCCAGTCATGAACCAGCGTACGACCTTTGGCGACAGCGACTATAGGCACGAAATAAGGCAGGTGGTCGATGTTGATTCCGGTGCCACCGGCCAGTGGGTGGAGCTTTTCCTCGGGTGCCTTTAGCGTTCCGCCATGTTCGTAAATTTTAATATCAGCCAGATTTGTATGTTCGTTCTCTGACTTATATATTGGACTAACATCGATCTTTAAGCCCATTTTTTCAAGCTTCAAAAGCTCGAGCTCCAAGAAATCTATAGGTGTGCGTTTAATGGTAATTGATGAGTCGGTAGTAACAGCAGCACTGATAAACGTCATCGCTTCCACCGGATCTTCGCTTGGCGCAAACGTTACATTTTTCTTAATATTTTTTACGCCGCGGACTCTTAGTGTGCTTGTACCGATACCATCAATTTTTACGCCTAGCTTTTGCAGGAAGAAACAAGTGTCCTGGACTTGGTAGTTGGCACTTGCCTGCTTTATTACTGTCTCGCCTTCCATGCGCGCGGCTGCCAGCAAAGCATTTTCAGTACCAACATCACTCATTTCATACATGACAACCGGTAGCTTGGGCAATGAACGCCGTACGGTTATATTGTAGTGGCCATCATGGGCAACAATTTTGGTGCCAAATTCTTCTAAGGCATAAATATGCGGCAGAACTGTTCGCCGGCCCAATTCACAGCCGCCGGCATATGGGATTTTGAAAGTCGAATAATCATGCATTAATGCTCCGGCTAGCATGATCACGATCCGCGTCTTGCGGGCAGCGACCTTATTCATTTTTTCCAAATTAAGCTTAGGTGGAACCTTAATTTCCAAATCATTTTCATTGGTCCAACGCACCTGTACACCAATACTTATAAGAACTTCAATGATTCGGTTAACCTCCTCAATCTTTGGTACTTTTTGCAAGCGGGTCGTGCCTTTATTGAGCAGGCTGGCACACAATATAGCCACAGCCGCGTTCTTAGAGGTTTTAAGCACTATCTCACCACTCAATTTAAAGCCACCCTCAACGCGCAGATTTACAGCTCCTCCGGTCAGACTAATAATTTGTTTATCCAGCACATCGCTAATGTGGCCAAGAGTTTCTAGTGTAAGGTTTTGTTTGCCGTGTTCTATTCGGTTGACGGCCGACTGACTAGTGCCCAGTTTTTTGGCAAATGCCGATTGGGTTAGGCCGCGCTCTTGTCTAATTTGGTAGATTAAGCGACCAATCTTCTGGTTAGTTTCTTGCATAGACTGCGAAATAATATCATGTACGATATAAAATGTCACTCGCCCCAATTCTTTCCAAACCCTAGGCTCGGCTTGACGCAACCACTTGTCAAAAGTTACAACTGCCTGCGAAACGACCCTTGCAGGGTCGGTCTCGCTCTTTACTATCTTTTAAGGAGTCACTCGACGCGTCCTCGGCTTAATAGTTGTAGCTTTGACGTGTTTGCTCAGGCTAGCCTCGCATGTTTTTAAAAATTGGGCTTCGTTCTACTCGGGTGGCTCCTTATGCTCGGAGAAATTTGGACTCGCTCCTGCCAGAGAGTCTTTTTTTACAACTCATTTTTGGTGGTTGGATTGCTACAATAGCTTTATGATCTAGCTAACTAAACTTGCTCTTCGGGAAATTATATAAAACAAGTTTAGTTAGGAGTGGAGCTATGAACGACAAAACTGTGGCAGATCTGATTGCTGCCGAAGAAAAGCGCCAAAGGGAAGGGCTGGAATTAATCCCCAGCGAAAATTACGTCAGCCGCGACGTTTTGACTGCTATGGGCAGTATCTTCACTAATAAGTATTCCGAAGGCTTTCCAGGTAAGCGTTACTACGGTGGCCAAATTAATACCGATAAAGTAGAGCAGTTAGCAATCGATCGGGCCAAAGCTTTGTTTGGCTGTGATCACGCTAATGTGCAGAGCCATTCCGGCGCGCCGGCCAACGAGGCGGCGTACCATGCTTGGTGTGAGCCGGGAGAAACTATTATGGGCATGGAGCTTTCACACGGTGGCCACTTAACACACGGTCGGCCGGGTACAGTTTCGGCTAAACTGTTTAACTTTGTGCGCTATGGTATCAAAGACATAGAAACTGGCGAGATCGACTACGACGCCATGATGAAAGTAGCCAAGAAAACCAAGCCTAAAATTATCATTGCCGGCTTTTCGTCTTACCCGCGCGAGCTTGATTACGCTAAATTTGCCGAGATTGGTAACGAAGTCGGAGCGGTGTTGATGGCCGATATGGCCCATATTGCCGGGCTGATTGCCGGTAAAGCTCTCAAAAATCCCTTTGATGCCGGTTTTCATATCATCACCACAACTACCCATAAAACATTGCGCGGGCCGCGTGGTGCTATGATTTTGAGCCAGGGCACAGTATCCAATCCTCTAAAACCAGTTGATAAAACTGTTGAGAATCTACCGACTTTGATTGACCGCACGGTCTTTCCAGGGATTCAAGGTGGTCCACACATGCACATCATAGCCGCTAAGGCAGTGGCATTTGTCGAAGCCCAGAGGCCAGAATACCGCAAATACTGCCAGCAGATTCTTAAAAACGCCAAAAGTTTGGCCGACGAGATGATGAAGCGTGGCTTTAGGTTAATAACTAACGGTACAGATAACCACTTGATTTTGGCCGATGTTAAGACCAGTTTTAATCTGGACGGCGGGGAGGTGGAAGAAGTGCTGGATGAAATCGGCCTGACGCTCAACAAAAACGTCATTCCAGACGATCCTTTGCCGCCTTTCAAGCCCAGCGGTATAAGACTCGGGACGCCAGCCATCACTACTCGCGGCTTGAAAGAAGACGATATGGCCATGGTAGCCGAATGGATGCTGCAGGCTATCAAAAACCGCAAAGATGCCAAAAAGCTTAACAAGTTAAGTGACGAGGTGAAAGAGTTCTGCTTACAGTTTCCACTACCAAGCGACATAAAATGAGTAGAAGTTTTGAGACTAAGATAGCAGTTTTTCTAGCACTAATTCAGGACGATCAGGTACTTCTTGGTCGCAGACAAAATACAGGTTGGCTAGATGGCCATTACGATATGCCAAGCGGGCATTTAGAGCCGAGTGAAACTCTACTCAGCGCTAGCTTAAGAGAGCTTGAAGAGGAAACTGGATTATCGGCTAAGGAAGAAGATTTAGAATTTTTTCATATCTGCCAAAATTACATGACGCCAGATAAGCCCTATATGTTTATCATGTTTAGAGTCAACAAATGGACCGGAGAACCCAAAATAATGGAACCGCATCTAAGCGACGATCAAGCATTTTTCCCTCTGGAGAAGTTGCCCGATAAAACTCTCCCCTATGTTGCAAAAGCCTTAGGAGAATTAGACTCTAAATCAGTTAGCTTTTCGTATTTTGATGAGGAAGATCTTAGGGAGTTAGGGCAATAATTCTGGCTCTTGATCGAGAGTAATACCAAACATTTCTTGGACCTTATCCAAGATTTTTTGTTTGAAGGCTAGCAGATCGGCGGTTTTTTGCGCGTGCTCATTTATTAATACTAAAGCCGAATTATCCCAGGTGCGCATACCGGTTTGCTGGTCGTGAGCTGCTTTAAAACCGGCTTTTTCTACCATCCAGCCGGCCGAGAGTTTAACCCTACCATCGTCTCTGGGCCAGGCTTTTATATCCGGGTATTTTTGTTTTAAGTCCTCAAATTTCTGATTCTCCACAATTGGATTAGTGAAAAACGAGCCATTATTCGCCACAACCGAAGGATCCGGTAGTTTTATTTTACGAATTTCGGTTACCGCTTCACGCACAGCTTTGGGTGTAAATTCATGAATATCATGTTCTTTAAAATAATTTTCCAGTGATTCATAAAATGGCGCTGTGGGGTTAGCCTTTTTAAGTTTCAGGGTAATGCTTAAAATCACAAAACGACCCTTGTCAGTCGTCTTAAAACGGCTTGTCCGATAGGCAAAACCGCAACCATCTGCCAGGATTGATTCAAAGGCTCCGCTGTTTGTGTCGAACACGGCTACCTCCGTTAAAACATCGGCGATTTCGGTGCCGTAAGCACCAATGTTCTGCACTGGAGCCGCTCCTGCAAGCCCCGGAATACGCGACAAAAATTCGATACCGCTCAAATCTCTGTTAACGCTCCAGGCAACAGCTTCATCCCAGATTTCACCAGCACCGATTCGTACGATTGTGTCGGCATCACCATCTTTTAAAACATCAATTCCCTTGATTTTGTTAGCAATTACCAAGCCTGGAAAACCTTCATCACGCCAGACAATGTTGCTGCCTTGCCCAATAACAAGAAAAGGCACGCCTTTTTCTTTTGCCCAATCCACCAAGCTCTTAACATCCTGCTCGGTATGCGCTTCGGCCAGCCAACGGGTCTGGCCCCCTAGGCGCATGGTGCTATAAAGCCGCAAATCAACATTCTCTAGGATCTGCATTAGCTTAATTATACTTATAATAAACCAGACTTACGTGTTTGGATGAAGCGCTAGGCACAAGCGAGCAGCGGACTGAGCTGTATTTAACATACTGCGAGGGAGCAGCGCAACTTGTAACGCCGCGATTCGCCAAAAGCGGCTACAGAGCTGCTAGCTCTGCTAGTAGGCAGGTCGACGCGGCACGTAAGTTCTGGGGATGATACAATATTTGCATATGGATAGACGTCAATCTAGAGGGTCGTTTCGTACACTTGGCAGAAGACTTAAAGAACTGCGTACTCAGGCGAACGAAACACTGGCCGAAGCCTCGGGCGCCGTCGAGATTGATATCAGGGAACTAGCCAGCTTTGAACTGGGCCAGTCCCGCCCCACTGAAGAAATACTGCTGCTTTTAATAAGCCACTTTGGGGCTAAAGATGACGAAGCTGTAAAACTGTGGGAATTAGCCGGCTACGCAACTGATAAAATTCCAGTAGCTCATTTAGGGAACAACGAACAAGCTTTACAAGCGACTGCCCCCCAGATCGAGAAACCAATAGTTTTTACCGACATTGTTGACGTTGTTGTCAATAACTACGGTGTAGTAATGAACTTTATGCAGGGCAGCGGGCCCGGTACTCAGCCGTCTCCTGTAGCACGAGTTGGCATGAGCCGCGAACATGCCAAAAGCGTACTGCAAATTTTGCAAATCACTCTAGCTCAAACGGAGCAAAACGCCCCCAAACTGCCTAAAAAACTTATTATGCCCGACAGTAATTCCTCTCAGGACAAACAACCCTAAAATCAAACACTATCCCAGCTCGCCATTCTGCCTAATCATATAATCATCTGTTAAAATGTAAACTGGTGTGCCCCCGTAGCTCAGTGGATTAGAGCATCTGTCTTCGGAACAGAGGGTCGGCGGTTCGAGTCCGTCCGGGGGTACCACGGGCCCATAGCTCAGTTGGTTAGAGCATCTGCCTCTTAAGCAGAGTGTCCTGGGTTCGAGTCCCAGTGGGCCCTCCACAGATAGACCCTAGTAGGACAATTGCAACTAAAGAGCCGCTTGGCTCTTTTTTGTTATAGTAACCGTAATGATTGATGCCATTTATGCTCGCTACAGTAGATTAAAAGAAAAACCGTTAGACCCCGCGTATAGGCCCGAGAAAGCGATTAAGAATACCCTTCGGCTAAATGCTGACTCTGATAAGCTGGCAGTTATTTTTCCGGGCTGGCACACGCACAAGTTTCCGGTAGTCAATCTCGCTAATAGACTATCTAAGCAGGGTTGGGGTGTTATAGCCTATGATTTCCACGACCAAATACTATTACCTGATGACGATATAGTTGTTGAATCTTTCCGGCATATTCGAGATACAATCACGAAAGAACTTAATGATTTGCTATCTGATAATAAATATTCGCAAGTACACTTAATAGGAATAAGTTTGGGTAATGTGCCTCTGGCAATGGTTGCAGATAGATTCCCGCATTTTCAAGGGGCCACACTTGTTGTTGGTGGCGATGATTTGGCGATTGATATGTGGTATGGCTTAAGAACCGTTAATATTCAAAGGGCTTTTCAGAAAATGCATATTGGGATTCGTAAACTTGACAGCGAATGGCACGATTTAGCTCCTGCCAGCCACGTTCGCCATTTTTCTGGCAAAAAAGTGGTATTTGTTATGTCATTAAGGGATAAGTTCATAAGAACCAAATACCAACAAAAACTAGCCGAGAAAATCGCCAAGGTTGGTGCCGATATTGATGTTAGGCCAACCCGGTTCGGACACACTATGACGATTGTAAGATTCTGTTTGCTCGACCCTTTGCCTTAAAAGCGGGCTATAAATACTTTCGGACTATCCTGCAATTTAGTTACAATACTTAACACTAGGGACCTCCAAGCACCGGCATCAAAAAAAAGTTACTGAAGAAGTTTTCGTCTTTATTATTATGGTCATAGGGTAGGGGGTGATTATTATTGCTTATGCATGCAATTTATACAAAATTAGTATATAATCTTTCCTCACAGTCAAGACAGTCAAGCGGAGGAGCGAGAGCTGTATGATCGAATTTACAGATACGTTTTTATACAAATTACGGATTCTCTCGGTAGTTTTATTGATTGTTGCATCCTTGTCTCTATTACCCCTCATGTTTTCAGCATTTTTGAAAACTCCCAAAGTGCAAGCTGCTCATGCCGGTTCCACCAACACCACAACTACCACCGTATATGACGATCCAAATGTAGTTACTGTTGGCCTGACTAATGCTGCAGATGGGCTTGCGAAAGTCGCCAACTCAGCCGAACAAGCTATTAATAACAGTTTCCACGTTGTTACAGACTCAATTGTTTTGGCCACTACTCAAAGCGGCAAGTTTGTAGCCCACAGTGTTGGCGACACTGTGGCATTCGTAACTCATGCCACAACTAGCACTGTTGGCTTTATTGCGAACACCTCCAAGGCCAGCGCTATAATCAGACCTGCTGAGGCCGATAAAAATCCTGTGCCTTTCATCGATAGTGACACAGTCGTAGTGGCGGACAATCATCCTGCCAAGCCTGCGTCTATTGCCCCAGCGGCATCTCAGGCTCAAGTTGATTCAGCGCCGCAGTGGCCAATCCACGGAACGGTGACTACGGAGTTCGGCGTACCTCATTGGCCCTATCAGCCAACTCATACCGGTATTGATATTAGCGACATGTTACCCTCCGGAATTACACCGATCCATCCCTTCAAACCTGGCAAAGTCATAGAAACGGTGCACTCAAATGTGGGGTTTGGTAATCATGTAGTCATTGATCATGGCGGAGGAATAACTTCTTTATATGGCCATCTGGCCTCCATTTCAGTACACGTCGGCCAACAAGTTGATAAGAGCGCCGTCCTAGGGTATGAAGGTTCAACAGGTGCTTCAACAGGCACACATCTGCATTTTGAAATCAGACTGAATGGCCAGCCTGTAAATCCGCGGCTATATGTTAGTGGCCAGCCTTAGTACCTTCGGACTAAGAGTGGTCGGCTGTAACCACATCCTGATAAGATAAAGAAGTGAAAATTCTAAACGGCCTTGAACTGGCTGGATACATCAAAGAGCGGCATGCGCAGCAGGTGCGTTCGATTCGAGGGCGGAAGATTTCACCTAAGCTAGCTATTGTCCAGGTTAAAGACGATCCGGCTATTAATACATACGTAAGATTAAAAAAACAGTACGGTTCCGATATTGGAATTGATGTCGAAGTTCACACTCCGAAGCAAGAAGATGTTCCTGCTTTGCTAGAAAAACTTAACAGAGACGATAATGTGCATGGCATAATCGTCCAGTTACCACTGACAGATCCATCTCAAACAGAAGAAATAGTAAATCTGGTCGCTCCTGAAAAAGACGTTGACGCTCTAGGCGAAAGGTCCAAATTCGAGCCGGCAACTCCCATGGCCATCTTATGGCTCCTGCATGGCTACAACATCGAGCTCAAAGGTAAGCATGTATTGCTGATCGGCCGCGGCAAGCTAGTCGGTGCACCATTAGAGAAAATCCTAAAAAGCTCTGACATAGATGTAAAAGTGGTAGACCGAGGGGTTAAAGATCTAAAAGACCATACTTTAGTGGCCGACATCATTATTACTGCTACGGGCAGCCCGGCGATTATCTATCCGGATATGATCAAGCAAGGCGCGGTCGTGGTTGACGCCGGTGTGGCCAGCGAGGAAGGCAAAACCGTCGGCGATCTGGCGGCAGAAGTTTATGAGCGGGAAGATTTAACCATTACTCCAGAAAAAGGCGGCGTCGGACCACTAACTGTCTGCGCCCTCTTCGAAAACGTTATAGGAGCCACTGAGCAATCTAGTTAACTAAAACATCTAAAACTTTAAAAATTTCTGGCGGCATAGAGTGCGTGCCAAGCTCTCGATAGTTATAATCGCTGGGTATTTCATATTTATATTTTTCAAGTTGAGAATACTGTTTTTTAGCCAAATCCATAGCCGCCCGGGCTTCTTTTATCTCGCCGACACAATCTAAGGGTTTATCACCGGCTATACCCAGTAATTGTCTATAGGTAATCTCTAGAGACGGATCCAGCAGCAGATTTTTTCCGCCCCAAAGGCCTTCCACTTCTTCACGTGGCAAAAAAGGCGTTAATGCCAAAAATACGAAAGCACACTTAGGGCAAACGCCGCACCAAAATAGATGTCGGCTATCATGAGTAAAGGCCCGATTGCAAGAACTAAATACATCTTTATACTTCTCAAAACCAATTTTTGCGAAAAAGTCGCTAATTCTGAGCTCACTGAATGGCCTCAAAAAAGAGTAGTATCTAGGACCTCCACTGAGTTGGTGTGCTAAATAATCTTGAAAATCCTGCTCGAACTCCAGCGATTTTGAATACTGATGATTAATTGGTACATCCTGATAGGTCAGATTCGGTTCACTTGCCGAGCTTTCATTAGAGACAACAACGTCTCGGTAGCCGGCTAGAATAGCCACGATAACACCTACGCAAGCTAAAATTGCCGAGATGGGGATGTGCCCATTATATGCATCTTGCTTATTAAGTTCGAGCAGTTTTGGATCCCAAGTCCGTTCAACCCAAAAATGAGGCAGTCCGATTCTACGGACAAGCGGTTCCAGCTGGGAACGATGACCGACACTCCACGTGGCTACATGGGGCTGTTTTCTTAACAGCTCAACACTCACTAATGAATCTTTGCCACCGCCAATCCCGATTAATTGTCCATCTTGAACATGTGTGATTATAGGCTCTACTCCAGATGAATTGTGCGGAAAATTAATGGGCGTACTAGGATCGAGTTTATTAATGTACAAAAATTCGCCCAATCCTTTTTGATAAGTTTTGCCGAAAAAGTCAGCACTCTCTTTATCTAAACTACCTTTTGCAATAACAATTTCCGGTGGAATATAGGTTTTGTAATACGACACTCCAGCCATAAAAAACAAGGACTGAATCGCTCGATCGAGCGATTCCTGGTTTATGTCTGGCACGAACTCAAAATCAAAGAGATAAGTTTCGGTAAAAGTTACTGCTTCGTCTAACTTGTATTTAAGATCCAGCGTCTTTTTATTAAGATCAAATTCGTAATCATGAAAGGCGAAGCTCTTATACTTGTTCATAGCTCTTGTACCGCCTTTTTGAACTCACTTCCTCTGACTTCAAAATCCTTAAACATATCAAAGCTGGCAAAGCCCGGTGATAAGACTACAGAATCGCCAGCTTGAGCATATGTTCGGGCGGCCGCTACAATTTCCGGCATCGTCTTAACCGTCAGAATTTCGTAATTTGTAAACTCAGCTTTTTGTAGCTCGTCAGCCAACCTTTTAGCACTTTGGCCTATTAATAAAATCTTTCTAAAGCCACTCTGGCTCTGATTAATGGCTTGAGCTAGAGGCGACAGGGGTAAGTGTCGGTCGAAACCACCTAGTATCATTATTTTTGGCCCAGATATAGCCTCAATTGCTCCAATAGATGCATCTGGTGTCGCAGCGAATGAATCATTGTAGAATTTTATGCCTTGTAGCTCGCGTACGAGCTCTAGGCGGTGTTCTAAGCCGCTAAAGCTAGATAATACTGCTTTAGCTTTGTCAAGGTTTCCTACGGCCTCAAAAACAGCCGTACAGGCTGCACAGATGTTCTGAAGGTTGTGCTCGCCAAGGAGTTTGACCTCTGATTTATGGATAATTTCTGTTTCTTCATTCCCTATCACGACCATCCCGTCACCCCTGATCCTAGCACCGGGGCTTTCAAAGTAGGGCACCTTATTGCCGGGGGAGTAAAAGGCGATCTTTTTGGAATTTTCGTTTTTAGAAAAGTAAATGGCGATATCATCGGGTTTTTGATAGCGAAAAAGGCTGGCTTTTGCTTCTAGGTAATCTTCCATATCCGGATGCCAATCTAAATGCTCAGGAGTTACTATTAGGCAAACAGCTATGTGGGGGCTGCGATCCAAACTTCTTAATTGGAAATTGGCTAACTCTAGCACAACCCAGTCATCTGGCTCTATATCACGTACTAAATCCAGCACCGGCGTACCAATGTTTCCGCCCAGAAAAACTTCCTTACCTTCAGCCTTAAGCAGCTCAAAGATTAAAGTAGAGGTTGTGCCTTTACCCTTGGTGCCAGTCACACCGATTATATTTTTAGTTTTAACCTCTTCAAAGAAAATATGCTGGCCTGTTGTTGCCTTGGCCCAAAAATCTTTATTGTTGTCATATTTCTTCTGTAAATTAAAATAAGCGGTCGGCGAGTAGACGATCTTGTCACAACTTTCAATGCCGTCAAGATAACTTAGATCTTTTATGCTACCGCGCAACCCATAACCTTTGGTGTCTTTAAGAAACTGCAATTTAACTAACTCAGATTCAGCTGGGAAATCATCTGCAGGTTGTTCATTGGCAATTAAATAGCTATGCCCAGGGCCAAAATAACGGTATATGCTTTGGCCTTCGACGCCCCAGCCGACGATCCCGATTTTCATTATCTACTTCAGTTGTTCTTTAACTAGGTCGGCTACCTGCTTAGGAGTCATGTCGGCTTTAACAATATATGCACTGACATTCAAATCTCTTAGGGCGGTTGGCGCTTCCTGCTCACCGACATTAGTCAGAATAATAACTTTGATGTGCTTGCCCCATTCTGTCTGACGCATCTTTTCTAGCATTTCATCGCCGTTCATCTCGGGCATCATTAGATCAAGCAGTACGATGTCGGGTTTCATCTGTTCGCACAGCGTTAGACCTAGTTTGCCGTTTTCGGCGATTTTAGCATCAAAGCCCTCTGTCTCAAATTTGAGACGGTACATCTGGGCAATTGCTAAATCATCTTCTATAATCGCTACTTTTGCCATTGCCTACATACTACACTGTAGAAAAACAACAGTCTAGAGGAGTGGTAGTAAATATCTTTTTACTCTGGTATTATTGGCTCGAATCGCTAAAATACAAAAAGAAAATATGGTTATACAAATTGCACTAGGCAGTGGAAAAGCTCATACCAAGTTGGCAGCCTTTGATGCCGCTCTGCATGATGCCGGTGTTGCTAATTACAACTTGATCAAGCTGAGTTCTATTATTCCGCCAGGTTCCGTAGTACAGGTTAAAACGCCAATATCCACTCAGCCTGGCAAATGGGGCGATAGGTTGTATGTCGTTATGGCCGATATGCGGGTTGATACACCAAATATGGAGGCTTGGGCTGGTATTGGCTGGGTTCAAGATAAAAAGACAGGCAGAGGATTGTTTGTCGAGCATGAAGGCACAAATGAAAAGTCGGTTCGACGTGATATAAAGGCCAGCCTAGAAGCTCTACAGGGCATCCGAAGGTTAGACTTTGGTGATATGCACATGGAAGTTATTGGTCGGACATGTACCCACGAACCCGTATGCGCAATAGTCATAGCTGCATTTCAGGCTAGGGACTGGGAACCCTCGCCAGACTTCGAAGACGTTTAGGCAATTCGAGCGGGCAGTAGAGTATTTGAAAATTATTACTACACATTGTATAATAGTAAAAGTTCCTATCGAACATCCACCTGGAAAGAGGTAAAAGAAGATGGGACGGCAAATTGAGGTACGCGAACAATCGCCCCTCAGAACCTTGTATTACTGGGGAGCGCTCTTCATCGTCCTGCTCATTGCTGATGACGCGACGTTCGGGTGGATCTTCTGGGCTCTTGCCCAAATCAACCCTTTCATCTCGGCAGCGGCAGCGCTGGTTATCTACTGGTCAATCGGGTACTGGATCACCATCCGTGGTCTTAAACCCGATCCCGGGAAGGTGGCTGGCTGGTTCCTTCGACGCTTGCAACTGGAACGCAAGAATCCTGAACTGCGGGCGCGCGAGGAGCGGTTGAAGTCGAAGATCACGTCGCTCGCTGTGGGGATTCCGATGAGCTTGCTCTTCGGGGGCGTCCTGACAACATTGTGGCTACGCCACCGCAACGTCATCGACGATCATCAGGCACGCCGCGTCGCGTTCTGGCTTTGTGGGCTGTATGCGCTTGAATTCGGGCTTATCCACGGACTTGGAATCGGTGGATCGATCTTCTTCGCACGTCAGTAGTACTCGAGGGTAGGCTGAGAGCTAAAGCTCTCAGCCTACCCCATAAATAACTTATTAATTGTAAAAGAAGAACTTGAATGATGAATCCTCAAGAAGTTAATCCTGACAGCAACACGGACGCTGGTATATCTAGTAAAAAGTCACGCGTAGGTGCTGGCGTTGCCTCTTTGACTCTAAAACACGGCTCTGAGCGCGTGCGACGTGGATTAGAAGATGCGGCTTTACGAAGAATTATAAGAAGACAGGGATTTGAAATTAGACATCTAACCGGCCGAGAAGAAGTCGCCCAAGCCCTAGAGTTAGAACTCGAGGTCTGGCGCGAGAAGGACTACGGCGACCTGGAAGATTACAAAAAATACATTCCCCAATCAATAATCTTTGCGGCTTTTGACGGCGATAAATGCGTAGGTATGAATCGCTTATTCTCGGCGTATCCTGAAATACCACCGTTCCTCGATGTAATGCCAATATTTGACCCTACTCTTAAGCAGAATCTTATAGAGGCAGGCAAGAATCTTAAAATTGAAGAATTTGGAACTGTGGCAGTGGCCAAGAATTATCGCGGTAGCAGAATTTTTCTGGATATTTGCAGAGTAGCCTTCCGTGACGCCACAGCACGCGGAATTGAAGCTTGGAGCATTATTATGGAACCAGATAGAGTTCGGCAAATGAACAGCGGTCTGGCCTTTACCTTTGAACAGATTGGACCAGCCACTAATTATCAGGGCGGGGACTGTGCCGCTCATATAATGCACTTTTCTGATGTGCGTCGACATATGAGCACTTCCAAACCCGACCTATATGATTGGTTTGTAAACCAACCTCTTTAAATCAGATTAAATACTCCTTATTTCGTTTAGCTTAGGCTATTATTAGCTTAAGCGTTTATGATTGGAAACCTACTTTTAGCGGTATCTGGAGCTATTCTTTTGGTCCTTTGCCTGGGGGTATATATAAGCAACCCTAAACGATCAGTAAACAGGGCACTCGCCGCCTTTTTATTTAGCGGGTTTTTGTGGTTATTAGCCAATCTGCTTACCAATATTGCAGCATCAGAAAACTTAGCACTTTTTTTCGCTAGATCTACTCTTATAGGGGCTACTCTTGCTCCATTAACCTTTTTAATTTTTGTTGTTAGTTTCACTGGTTATCGTAGATTTACAGCCGGATTTATCGGCCTTATTTCTCTGTTACCAGCCATAATTCTGCTGTTTACGCCCACCTCGCTTAATATTACGAGTATCGAGGCAAAGGGAGCAAATACAGTTGCTGGACCCATATACCTCTTACTCATAGGCGTCTTAGTCAGTTATTTTAGCTACGGAGTGTATGTCCTTACTAGGTTTTACCAAAAGGCAAATCCAATCCAAAAATCCCAACTCCAATATATTTTTGCAGGTCTAACCCTAACCATTATTCCGGCTGTACTAACAAACGGTCTATTGCCAATATTTGGAGGTAATCAATCCTATGCGTATGGTCCGATATCGGTAGTCGCGATGTCGGTTTTTACTACTATCGCCATAGTTAAACATGGGCTTCTTGATATCAGGCTTTTGGTTGCCCGATCACTTGCTTATATTTTGGTGCTAGGCACTCTTGGAGCAATTTTCGCCATAATCATTCTGGCGCTTACGGATGTTTTGTTCCCGAGTAATCACGTTACGACCGGTGTCAAAGTAACCTACATACTAGCTGCACTTTTACTGGCCTTTATTTATCAACCCCTAAAAAAACTGTTCGACAGATTCACCAACAAGTTTTTTTACCGGGATGCCTACGATCCTCAACTTTTACTAGACGAGCTCAACTCGGTTTTAGTTGCCAATATAGAGATTAAAAACCTGCTCGAGAAAAGCGCTGACACGATAGCTAGGAATGTTAAGTCAGAATACTGCCTGATAGGCATAAAAGAAGACCACGCGACATCGATTAGAATCTTCGGCACTGTCAATAAGGAACTGCCCGAGGACCAAAGCCGGGAATTGCGCCACATAACTCCATCTTTTCATCAGCAAAAAGTAATTGTCGCTGATGAACTCGGGGATAGATATGAAAAGCTCCGGAGCATTCTACAGGACAACTCGGTGGGCATATTTACCCGGCTCTTGACTCATAACGGAGAAATTGGGTACATATTTTTAGGCTACAAAAAAAGTGGTAATCCCTACTCAAAACAGGATGTCAAAATGATGGACATTATTGCAGATGAGCTAGTAATTGCTATACAGAATTCCTTAAGATTTGAGGAAATTCGACTCTTCAATGTCACTTTACAGCAAAAGATAGATGAAGCTACAAGGGAATTAAAGAGAGTCAACCATCGCTTAAGAGAACTCGATAAAACCAAAGATGAATTTATTAGCATGGCGTCTCATCAACTTAGGACACCCTTAACCGCCGTAAAGGGTTATTTGAGTATGGTGTTAGAGGGTGATACCGGGCCGGTAAAGAAAAACCAAGGCGAGGTTATGCAAAAGGCGTTTAATTCGGCGCAGAAGATGGTCTATCTGATTGCCGATATGTTAAATGTATCGCGGCTGCAGACCGGCAAATTTGTGATTGAAAACCAGCCAACCAACTTGGCTGAAGTCGTAGAAAGTGAAGTATCTCAACTGCAATCATCTGCTGAGGAACGTCACTTGAAACTTCTCTACCACAAACCGAAAAAATTCCCCCTGCTTAATCTTGATGAAACCAAGATACGGCAGGTGGTAATGAATTTTATAGATAACGCCATCTATTACACACCTGCGGAAGGCAGTGTAACAATTGAACTAAGCTCATCTGATGAGGAAGTGCGCTTTACGGTCAGCGATACTGGCATTGGAGTACCAGCCGCCTTGCAGCATCATCTGTTCAGCAAGTTTTACCGCGCGGACAATGCTAGGAAGATGCGGTCTGATGGTACGGGGTTAGGATTATTTATGGCCAAGAAGGTGGTGGTAGCTCAAAGCGGGGCGATTATTTTCAAGAGTACAGAGGGCAGGGGCAGCACATTCGGTTTTAGCTTCCCCAGAAAAACCCTTGAAGCAAAAGGTTGACAGGTGTTAAACACCTTAGCTTAGCGGTCAAATCGAATAGCATAACTATTTATACACAGAATCATGCTTGTGCTTATTACCAAATCGTTGCATAAGCATATTGACATTTGTTGACACTTGTGGTAAAGTTTAGTCATCCTCGCTTTCAGGCGTAGGGTGGAGAATCCGGGAGGATTCAAATCTGCTTAGCATATTGCTAACGGGTAAACATCTAAAGCATG
>DATIHL010000005.1:0-15090 GCA_035480715.1 Saccharimonadales bacterium (SeqCode)
GCGCGCGAATGCGCGCCCACCTCCCCAACTCAATCTTTCGAATCAGATCAAAGCATTGACCATTGAGCATTGATAATTGATCATTGTTTTGATGTGATCCGAAGTTTTGGATCGCTGAACGTTCACATCTGAAGCCTACAAGAGAGGAGGAGTTGATGAAGCTCTTGCTCATCGAGCTTGTCGTTCTGATTTTATCACTCCTAATCTCGGGAGTGTTTTTGAGTGTCGTCGCAATACTGATGGCGCTCATGAAGATGTGGCCAGGCATGAAGGCTCTGATTCGTGCCTGGGCATGGGGAGCACTTTACCTTGTCTTCATTGAGATCTTCATAGCTTGGACTGCCCCGCAAACCTAGCGGCCGCGAGGCCGAGATAGGAGAGTCGTCCGATGAAGATTACTAAAGCAGAATTTCTCGGGCTTGCCCTGTCAATCATCGCCGTAGCCGTTGCCTTGTCGATTACGGCAATGACCTGTAAGGCCGCGGGCTCGCAGGTCATCAGTGACCACACGGCAAACACGCTGATGTACCCGCCTGCTGGTGCGGTCGGTGGCGTCGGCTTTCTTTTGCTACTACTCGGTTGGCCATGGTTCAAGGTCAAACGCGGGTCGAGGATCAAGATGAAAAGCTGGGGTCGAAGCGGCCTTGATCTCTACGACCACCATGCATAGCAGGCTTCAGTTTCCGTCCAGTGACGGACGTTCGCGGAGATCGTAACTCCGCCCCATGGGGAGGCGCGCCGACCCCGCCGCGCCTCCCCTCCTAACCCAGTGGTAATTTAGAAAATTACAGCTGGGTTTTTCTTATTACTTGATTGAACAATGCTTATAGTGGTTAAATAAGCTTAAGAATTATTAACAAAATCGAGCAATCAAAATGTTCAAAAAAATGCTGGCTAACCTACCCTTCGATCCTTCACTACTAGAGAAGTTGGTTTTTTATTCCAAGAAAGTAAAACACGAAGCCGGACTACGCAAAGCCGGTTTCTGGCTGCTTGCCTTAACTTTAACTGTGCAAGCCGGCATCGCACTTTATACTCCCGCAGCCACTAGCGATCCGGCCGTACCACTGATTGTAGGCTTTATTTTGGCCGTCATCGCCGGTTTTTTGTACGCTCGCAGCCGTATCATTGCCCTTGAGCTGGAAATCATCCGCCTAAGTTACATAACGGCCGGAGGCATGTAATGGTAGAGAAAATACCCGTCAGAGTCGAAAAGAGCTCTACCACCGCTCTGGAACATTCACTCGTGTCTAAAAAAGAGGCGCGCGTTGCTGAAAAACAACCCGCAATAGAAGATATACGTAATAAGATTGCCCATGAAGCCGTTAGTACAGATACTTACGAAGATTACGACTCGTCCCCAGAGGAAGAGGATGAGCAAACAGCAGAAGAAGCCTTTGTTAATAAAGAGATCAAGCAAATGGCTTATTCGCGCACGCTCAGCCGGGTGCGCAAGCAAATGAGTCCGACTGAGCGCTCGATGAGCCGCCTAATACATCTTCCGGTGGTCGAGGAACTATCCGAAACCGCTGCCGCAACTGTAGGCCGACCATCCGGCCTGATCGGTGCCGGCATCCTGGCATTCTTTGGCAGCATAATTTATTACTTTACGGTCAAGCAAGCCGGCTACGACTACGATTTTTTTGTCTTCCTGGTCTTGATGGCCGCCGGCTTCGCCGCCGGTATATTTATCGAATTAATCTCCCGGCTGGTCCGCCCCCACCACTAAAATACTTAACAAGTCAAGCATTCCCTACTCTTCGTAGCTTATGTTACCTTCTTTATCTATGCGGATAGTGTGCTCGTGCGGCTGCGCTTCCCCGTTTTCGTCGCGCTTGATCTTGAATTCTCCGGTATCAACTTTTGGCATCGCCGCTGGCTGCGGTTCGGGCTCTGATTGTTTTTCCGACTCTTTAATAGATTTAGGGTTTGGTGCTGCAGGTTCGACGCTGCGGGCACTAACCGCCGGCTCGGACGGTCCCGTCGAAGATGATGCCCAAGGCGTAGAAGGTACTGCCGCTGGCTGCGCGAAATGTTGAACTTGAGGCTGTGGTACGGCTGGGCTCTCTCCAGCTTCGATTTTACGCTTGGCTAGCCATTCATCCAAGAAAGACGAGCCCGAAGAGACTGGCTTGGGCATTGACGGCGGCAGAGCTGAGCTTTGGGGCCTGCCCGCCGGTGCGGCAGGTGGAAATGCTCCGGCAGCGCCGCTTTTAGGCGCAGGAAGACCCAGCTCGTCCCACATGCTGGTACCTTCGACTCCCGGCGTAACTCCAAAGCGGCTGCCTCCAGGCGGCAACGACGGCTTGCGTGGCTGGGTGGCTAGACGCTTGCTAATCTCACTATCTACTGTAGCTTTAGGGCGGCCGTACTTAGCTGCCGAGAGCTGTTTTAAGGCATTTGATAACTGTTGGTTTGGATTGCCCAACGGTGGTAGTGTAGCCATACTAAACGGCTGGACCGGCACACCACCGATCATAATTCGTACGGCTGTATTGTAGTTGGGCAAAAACTGCAGATCGTCGATTTCGAATATCGGGGCGAATTGCTTGGCCAAAAATTCGGCATCAGTCGTACCCACGCGGAAACAGACCAACGAGCCCACGTTGCCGAACACGGCATCCCTGACCTCTTCTTTAAGCTGCGTGCTGAACTGGTTGGCGACAATCAAATTAAGGTGATATTTACGCGCCTGAGATAAAATATCGGCAAAGCTATCGGTGGCAAAGTTTTGGAACTCATCAACGTACAGGCAAAAATCCCGGCGCTGCTCTTCGGGCATGTCGGCTCGGCTCATGGCGGCGGCCTCGAACTTCATCACAAAAATCATACCCAGCAGTTTGGAATTAAGGTCGCCGGTGCGCCCGCGAGATAGATTGACCAAGAGGATTTTACCCTCGTCCATGACCTGGCGCAGATTAAAAGCGCTCTTGGTCTGGCCGATAATGTTGCGCATCATTTCGTTTGATAAGAAGGCGCCGAACTTGGACACAAACCAGCTGGTGACCTCGCCGTACTCGTTGCTGCGCTGGCTCTGCGGGATTTCTTTGCGCCAAAAATCAATGACAGTTTGATCGGTTACGTGCTTGAGCTTTTGCTCGACAAACTCATTGTCGCGGAAAAGTTTGGGGATGTCCACAAATGTTCCGCCAGCCGGATCGGCCATTACCGTCAGCGCGGCGTTCCTGAAGATATGCTCATAACGCGGACCGATGATACCGCTGTGTGTCGGATCGTACAGTTTATAAAGCATGTTGATGGCTTCCTGGATCAAAAAGTCGCGCTGGTCGGGCGAGCTGAACTCGAACATATTCAGTCCCAGCGGATAGTCCATGTCAGCCGGTGAAAAGTAAATAACGTCCTCTGTGCGCTCTTTTGGCACCATTGAAAGCAATCTCTCGGCTGTATCACCGTGTGGATCCACAAAAGCGAATCCACGGCCCTCTAGCATGTCCTGGAGAGCCAGATTTTCCATAAAGACCGATTTACCGGTACCGGTTTGACCAACTATATACATATGCCGGGCGCGGTCCTGCTCGCTCAAGCGAATGGCTTTTTTGGCGCCGCGGAACATGTTGTAGCCAAGCAGCATGCCCTCTTCCGGCACGTTGCGCGGGCCGTCGACTTGCTTGGATGGCTGGCGCTCCAGCTGGCTGGTCGGAATATTTTGCTGGTCCGGGAAGTGGAACATGGTGGCCAGCTCGGTAGCATTTAAGATATTTCGGGTACTTTCCTGCGGGAAAAAGCGCAGTATGTAAGCCGTTACAAAGCTGTCTATATCTTTAGCCGGCACAAACTTAAAGCCATTTTTGCCCGGTGCATCAAACAGCGAGAATGTCGCCACCATGTTATTAAGGATAGTTTGGGCACGGTGCGTCAGATTCGAGCTGGAAACCAAGCGGATTTTGACTTCGTACGCCGGCTGCCGGGTTTTGTTTTCTATAGCTTCGATTAAAGACTGATCTAATGAGCTAATCTCGTGCGGTTTTTCTTCTTTCCCCTCACCCATTGAATCCGGCGGCTTAGTCAAGGCTGTTATCATCTGCCCGACGCTGCCAAGCGCCGCCTCGATACCGGTTGCCTTGGTCTTGCCTTCGCGTTTGCGCCTGGCTTCGTCGGTAGCCGTTTTGCGCCAGCCGTCGTGCGCTGGACGCAACAGAATTTGCACACCAGCGCCGTCGTCTTTATCTAATGTAGAGAGTGAATTGAGCAGCGACTGCATGGTGTCGCGCTTGATGTCTTCGTAAGTAGCAATCGGGTATACGTAGTTCTCCTTGAGCACCATCTCACCGCCCTGTGTGCCAGTTATGCGGCCGACTGGACTAAAGATATTGTGCTCGGCAACCTCTTCTAATTTGGCTGTTGGGTAGGCGCTGATAATCGCCTGCTCGACTACGCTCATAAGCGGCACCGGTACAGCCGCATAAAAATGTATAAAGCCCTTACTGGCGACGATTTCCAGGGCAACGTGCCGCTGGCCGTAGAACTTAGCTTTAAAACCCTTCTGAAAGGTGCTGGCCAGAATGCTATAAAGCGTCATAGCCCGCGATATATTCTCGTTCACGACATCGCGCGCATCACGGCCCTGCGTATCTGTATCATCGCTTAGAGGTGGCAGATGGATCAGTAGTGGCACCATTTTAAGGCCGCGCTCGTAGTTCTTTTGCTCGCGGTATAGGCGCCTAATATAGATGTAGCCAAAGCCGCAGCCAGCGGCAATCAGCACCAAAAACCCAGCTAATACCAGCAGAACGCTCATGCCGCTACCGTATCGTCCGTCTTAATAGTCTTGTTATAGCGTTTTTTGATGTAATCGGCTTTGGCTTTGCTCATTTCACTCTTTTGCTTATGAGGATCATCTGACGTTTTGGCCACGATAGACTTAGCACGCACTATCCATTCTTTCTCGATTAAATCGGCATCAGCCGCCTGCAGGTCAGAGGTGGCTGGAGGAGTTGGCGCGGCCGGAGCTGGCTTGTCAGTCGGTGTAGCGGGTGCAGCTGGCGCCAGCGGCGCTGCAGTTACATCAGTCGCAGCCGTGCTGCCGGGCTTAGGTGCACGTTTGCCAACGCCGGTTTCTTGCACCGCCGGTCGCTGCTTTTCAATCACCTGCTCCTGTTGTTGATCTACCTGGCTCTCATGACTTTCTTCATGATCGATGGGCAGCTCAAAACTAGGTCCACCTTTGTTATCCATAGAGCTTATTATACTTTATTAGCCTGCCGCTTTTGAAGATAAAAACTTAATATATCGGCTGCTTCTATATATCTTTTGGCTCAGGCGCGGCTGGAGCTATAAAACAGGAGCCCACCAAGTACCAAAAGTAGTATCAGTGCGTCTATCCAGTTGAGTGATTGAGCGCTTTTAAACATCGTCAGCAACACAATAAAAATACTGATTATCAGGATCCGACTGCGGGCTCTGGGGCTGACTTCGCCCCATCTTAAGTATAAAAACAGATGTGCCACACTGACCAAAAACACAAAAAGGGCGGCGAAAAACGGCACTGCAAAGGCAATGTTTTTAATTGGGCTGGTCAAAAGCACTATCAGCCATATAGCCAAGAAACTAGCAGCAGCCAAAAATAGGGATGTTTTTATTCTTTGTGTGCGTGTCATTACTCAAAATTATATGCTAAGACGAAGCTCTAACGAAAAGTAAAAAGCTCAAACTTAACTTGTTTGAGCTTTTATTCTAAACGATCTGCGCGAACAAAATGAACAAAGAGCCAAGGGTGGTAAATGCGCCCAGTTGTAATTACTTAATAGCGCTTACCGCCCCATGGCTTTGACTGACCGCTCTCTTCGCACTTGCGCGCGATTTGAGCGTCATCCGTGCGGCCTCCCGGCCCGAAATCCAAGTCGATTTCTGTTACCTGCCGCCCGTAAATTGTAAGTTTTTGTTTTTGTAACTTACGCCTGGCAGCATACTACACTTCTTATGCTAAGTCAATAGTGCTACGTTGTATTTTTTAGGCTAAACAGAGTAGTTACATAGTTATCCACTGTAGTGTTAGATACAATAAAGTCACCTTCTGAACAAAAACCAAACGCATTGTAATCCTTACATACTCTATTTTCTATCGCTTTTTGATCGGTTTTAGAGCTTTAAAAATTAAGATGTCTGGGATGCTTAAAAGTTGCTCGTATTCATCGCGATTAATGCTCCTAAACTCTGCCAGCGGTTTAGGTTCAACGCATTTTTGGATTACAAAACCAGCCTCCACCAACTCGTTTATTGTCGTACTTATTGGCTGCTTCCATGACGTAACGTCAAATTGTGGAAGGTGCGTTCTGGATGATTTATGACTTAAATAATCGCCATATATTTTCCTCGTTTTAGTTTTTTTGTTTTTAACAATTCCGATTCTTTTGTCCAATTGCTCATCATTGTCAATTACAGCCTCCATTGAGGCGCCAAGAGGATGGCCTACCGAAAAAAGCAGAAAGCTATTAGGTTTTAGCACTCTAAAGCTTTCTTCGAAGACTTTCTTATAGGTTGGGAGGTAGTGAAGAGCAAAACTTGAGAATAACAGATCAAATTCACCATCCTTAAAAGGTAATTTCTCCATATCGCCTTCAATAAACTTGCAATCTGGATGAGTTTCTTCGGCAATTTTGAGGAGGCCTTTGGATATATCTATACCAACAGAGCGACTAGCTCCTTTATCTTTTAAATATTGCGCGTCTTCGCCACTACCGCAGCCTAGGCTTAAGGTGTTCTTACCCCTTAAATCTGGCAACAGTCCGTAAATCGCCGGTTTTTCATAATAACCATGATACGGAGAGGTTTTTGGATCTTTTAGGCTGTCAGCATATTTTTCTGCATTTTCATCGTACCAGTCCCCTGTTTGCTTAGCTGTTGGCATGACACTAGAATAACAAAAAGTAGTCTTGAACAATGATCTTGCGCCAAAATTTCTGGCCGAGCGAGCCTATGTCTTTGACGAACATGCGTAGCGAATTGAGTAGCCATGTCAAAAGCACAAATATTAAGCCGAGGACGTGTCGAGCGACTCATTAATATACAGTGAAGAGCGAGACCGGCCCGAATGGGCCGTTCCGCAGGCTGTTGTGCGCTTTGGCAAGTGGCTACATCATGTAAGCGAGCGTTCGAAAAAGACATAGGCGAGCGTAGTTATCCACAGGAATTTGTAAAAAAGCATAAAAATCTTGTTGACAAGCATTTACCCCTAAATATAAGATGAGGATGGCGCTTGAATAAAAAAAGTGCTCAAAACAAAAACGATCTGTAACAACCGCTTCTCGCAAGCGGTTGTTCCATCGAAAAAGGTCGTTAAACAAACATCCAATAAAAGTCCGCAAAACCTCCAACAAACCTCGCAAAGCGCTCGGCACTAGCCGGGCGTTTTGCTATGTTAGTCCGCTACAGAAAACAAAATTAATAAATTTAAACGTGAGCAATTAATTTTTTGGAGGCTTAGTGCCAAAATAATTTTATGGCGAAAAGCGTACGGAGTATTGTTGACTATTCAGGTATGGATGGCCTGCCGGTTGACGTGGAGTGCCATATTACTAATGGCCTGCCGGCCATCAACATCATTGGTTATGCCAGCAAGGCAGTAGACGAGGCAAAGGATCGCTTACGCGCCAGCTTTGCCAACAGCAGCCTGGAGTTCCCTAAAAAACGGGTTACTATTAACCTATCGCCGGCCGATTTACCCAAAGATTCGACCAGCCTGGATCTGCCAATGGCAGTTGCCATATTGGCTGGTGCGCAGCAAATAACAGATGACAGGCTCGATAAGGCCGTATTTTTAGGCGAGCTGAGCCTTGATGGCACGCTAAATCCGGTACGCGGCTTAATTGGCCGTCTGCTGGCGGCCAAGCGCCTAAATCTGTCGACTATTTATATTCCTCTATCCAACTTAGAACAGGCACTATTAATCCCAAATGCTGAACTAAAAGCCGCCGGCAGCCTGCGCGACGTTTTTCTAGATTTGGCCAATATTATTCCCTTAAAAACTATTAAAACTGGCGAGGGCAGGCTGACGCGTAACGAGGCTTCTAGGCCCGAAATTGATTTTGCCGAAATCGTCGGCCAGCCGATTGCCAAGCGAGCTCTGGAAATCGCGGCTGCCGGTCATCACAATATCCTACTGCACGGGCCACCCGGCACCGGCAAAAGTATGCTAGCCAAAGCCATGTGCGGTATTTTGCCAGATTTGGATCATTCTGAGGTGTTAGAAGTAACACACCTGCATAGTTTAGGAGCCGGTCTGAATACTCGAATCATTACCCAAAGACCATTCCGTTCGCCGCATCACACGGCATCTGTCATGGCTATTGTCGGCGGCGGGCAGCGTCCAAAGCCCGGTGAAGCCTCTCTGGCGCACAGAGGAGTACTTTTTCTGGATGAGCTACCCGAATTCACCCATTCTTGCCTGGAAGCCCTACGCCAGCCCCTAGAAGACGGCACAGTTACGATTGCCAGAGTTAAGGATTCAGCAACCTATCCGGCTGATTTTATCCTGGTGGCCACCCAAAATCCCTGCCCGTGCGGCTTCTTTGGCACTTCCAAGCCCTGCGTTTGCCTGCCTTCGGCCATCGCCCGCTACCAAAAGAAGGTATCCGGCCCGATCCTAGACCGCATTGACCTTCATTTACCGGTGCACGGCGTTGATCACAAGCGCCTACTAGAGACTAGGAACCGGCCCAGTGAATCAGAAATTATAAAGCCGCGAGTTGAAGCCGCCTACCGAATTCAGAAACAGCGTTTTGGCGGCTCGCGCTTCAATAACTCGATGACCAACCGCGAAATAAGGCAGCTGGCCAACCTTAGCAACCTGGCCAAAGAACTTTTGGACAGCGCCGCCGCCAAGCTGGATATCTCAGCTAGAGCTTACGTACGATCTGTTAAAGTCGCCCGCACCATCGCCGATCTAGCACAAAGTGACACCATCGAGCCCGAGCATATAAGCGAAGCTCTGCAGTACCGCCAACCAGTCATGGAAACCATGCTGGTTTAATGAATCAATGTTCAAGTGTCAATGTTCAATGAATAAGCAATGAAGACAATAGTCAATACACCAATAGATCTAAGAGATCGAACAGCGCTGTTTGCTAGAGATGTAATTCGGTTTGTTAAGCCTTTACGGGCTAATAACGTAGCGATTCCAATAACAACTCAATTAATTCGCTCATCCTCTTCAATTGGCGCAAATTTTATAGAAGCTAAGAATGCCGAATCAAGAAAAGATTTCCGCTACAAAGTAACGCTTTGCAAAAAGGAAGCTTCCGAAACCGCTTATTGGCTAAAGTTATGTGAAGAATTTACGGATGTAACAGAGTTATCCAGGCTACAAAAAGAGTGCCGGGAATTAATCCTAATCCTGCAGAAGATCATTAATACATTGAGTACTTAACAATTCATTGACCATTGAACATTGATCATTGACCATTGGCTCTGATATTATCAGAGCAACTGTGAGGAGCAACTAAGATCGCCAAAAATCCTAGAATGAACGAGGCTATTCGCTCGGATAGTCTTAGAGTTATTGGCGAAGAGGGACAGCAATTGGGCGTTTTGTCGCGTACAGAGGCTCTGAGTGCCGCCCGCGAAGCTGGGCTTGATCTGGTGGAAGTGAGTGCGGACTCCAACCCGCCTGTGGCACGCATAATCGATTGGGGCAAATTTAACTACCAGCGCACTAAACAGATGCAAAAGAGCCGCCAAAAGTCCAAACCACTCGACCTTAAACAGATGCGGGTTGGCCTTAAAATCTCCGACCACGATTTAGGGGTCAAACTGCGTAAGGTTACCGAGTTCCTGGATGCTGGACATAAAGTGCGAATTGCGGTAATCTATCGGGGACGAGAAATGGCCCATAGGGATTTGGGCTATAAGCTAGCCGACAGAGTTATGGATGAATTGGGCGAGCATGTTGTGCGCGAACAGGAACCACAGTTTGCCGGCCGTCAGTTAAGTTTTGTTATAAGGAAAACAGGTAATCATGCCAAAGCTAAAGACCCACCGCGGGACCAAGAAACGAGTCAAGGTCACTAAAACCGGTAAACTAACCCACCGGCATGCTAGGCTGAACCATTTTTTAGAGAAGAAGAGCGCGGCGCGCAAGCGCCGGTTAGCGCATAAGGAAAGTTTTGAAGGCCAGCAGGCCAAGAACATCCGCCGCAAATTAGGAATATAAGTATGAGAGTTAAAAGAGGCGTAACCTCGCACAAGAGGCATCAGAAAGTTCGCAGAGCTACCAAAGGCATGACCAAAGCCCATCGCTCGAGTGTTAAGCGCGGCAAACAAGCCATCGTTAAGTCTTTGCAGTATTCTTACCGCGACCGGCGCAACCGCAAGCGTACCTTCCGTCAACTTTGGAACACCCGCATCAACGCCGCCGCCCGCCAACACGGTACCACTTATAGTTTATTCATTTCCGGTATGAAGAAGGCCGGGATCACCTTAGACCGCAAGATCTTAGCTGAACTAGCCGTCAACGAACCTAAATCGTTTGAGGAAGTCGTTAAAGCAGCTAAAGCTGCTAAATAACTTCAACTCTAAGCCCTAACGCTTGCAAATCATCTGTCTGAGTCTAAAATACCTACGAGACAGGAGGTTTATATGACAGAAGTAGCTACACTATATCCAGTAGAAGGAACCGGCCGAGACTTTGATGCTTTGGTTGGTCCGGGACTCATTGCTGGGAGGATCACATTAAGCACAGCTTTTGAAGATGGACCGAGAACAATCGTCTACTACGATCGTGAGCAGCCACTTGACGGAGTTTACGCAGTGCGACACGGTGGTTCATTAGAAGAAATTGCTGACGATGATAGAGCAAAAGAACTTATTATTGCGGGGATAGAAACAACAAACCAGTAAACTAAAAAGCGCTCATGGGAGCGCTTTTTAGTGGTCGGAGTGACGTAAGCCGGATTCCATTATGTCTCCGTGGGTACAGTAATTTCCGACTGCGGCAGCCTAAATCTAGGATTCTGCCATAAATCCCCGTTAGACCCTTCTATTCTGACTACGTTACTAGTACTTAGGCGCACATGGGCCATTTTTGAATCTATGTCTCCGAATTCATCAAACTTAGCACCATCAACTATCATTATTCGGTCCAATGGTTCGTCGTAAACATACGCCGCATCAGGCAGCTTCCAACGATACCATGCGACGTCTATTTGATCCTCACCAGCGTCGATAGAATACAAATCAAATGCCATATCCCATCTACCAGCCTCTTCTCTCAGGTCATCGAATGATCTTCCGGGACTATGTCTGTCTGCATATGCCGGCAGCCTTAGGTATAAAGTAACACCAGGACCGGTACTTCTTTCATCGTTCATTGTTCCATTTTCCCGAGCATAATGCACACGGACCACCGCAAGTCGCCTTTTTTTGGCAATAATATCTTCTACAACTTCTTCTTTTAACGTTATGTCGCCAAGAAATTTCCGAACCTCGCGCTCGACTTCATCAGCATACCTCTCTGCTAAAAGCTGTGTACGTTCAGTAACTGGATCAATTGGCGTATTACCTGATGATTCAGCTGTCCCTGTCATAAAAATCCTTAATAAGTGAAATATACACTTTTCAGACTTAGTTGCAAGCATGAGCGTAAACCAAAAACTCCTCTGGGTGAGGAGTTTTTGGTGGTCGGATTGACGTAAGCCGGATTCTGTCGAGGTTGGTCATCTATCTAGTCCGCCAATTGCTCGGCGGATCGAGCGGATTACTTTATGACAAGCCGCGAGCGGGCACTCGTGTGCGGCATATCCCTTGCAGCAGACAGGGTTTACCTCTTCCGATAGTCACCCATCGGAACTGTGGGCTCTTACCCCACTCGTTTCACCATTTCCGGCTCCTTTAGGGAGCAGGTTGTGTCGTTTCTGTGGCACTTTCCCTAAGATTACTCTTGGTTGCCGTTAACAACTGTCTTGCCCATATGCTGTCCGGACTTTCCTCTGAATACTTTCGGTATCCAGCGACCAACTATCAGTCCGACCACTGTTATCATAGCACAAATGCTTAATTTTTACCAGAAGATTTTATAACGGGCAGCCGTAATAACCTGGAGGACCGTCTGGCTTAATGTGTCCCCACGGAGTGACTGTGCCGCTAGCAGCGCCGATATCCCCGCCGATAGAATTTTCCGGCTCGTGAGTTTTGTAGTTCACGTAATATGTATAGCCTTTATATAAGTAGAAGGGTTTAATCAGGCTTGAGAAGGGTTCGTAGTTTAGATGAATGTCGTTGAGATTTTCTTTCTTCATATATACAGGGTTCACTGCGCCCAGAGTGTCGCAGGAATCGACCTTTACTAGGCTACCGTAATGGTGGCGCAGCGATAGACGGGCAACGACTAAACCAGCCCCATACAAAGTCCAGGCTAACAGATAAGGCCCAACTACCACTACAGCCAATATGATTATGAACCTCTTTGATATTCGGCCCTTGAGCTTAACCATTAAGCCAAGTATACGATATACACTCTAAATCTAGACTTTGGGTCCGGGCATAAGTCGACAAATAATATAACATCCAGGACTCGAGGAAACAGATGGATTTGGTCTCCTGATTGAGCAGGATTCTTGCTTGACAGTACATGTGAAAAAACAGAGAGAGCTTCGACTGGTTGGAGAAGTGACATCTTGTTTTTGAACGTACTGGAAAGTAAGAGGCGAGCGACCTTTAGTGCTTTTTGCGCTTGGCCCGTTCTTGGGCGTCTAAGATGCGATTAACTTCTGTGTCAGTGGTTTTGTTGAGCTCGCGGGGGACGTGGACGAATGTGATTTTCTCGAACGAGTCGGCCAGGGTTTTGACTTCATGATTCAGCGGCGCCAGCTCCTGGTTCTTAACTTTGTAAAGCCCGTTCATTTGTTTGACCACCAACTCGCTGTCCGAGAACAAGGTTACTTTGTCTATCCCCAATTCACGGGCGCGTTCCAGCCCACGTTTAAAGCCAAAATATTCGGCTTGGTTGTTGGTGGCTATACCAATATAAAATCCGGATTTTTCTACAACAGTACCGTCCATTTTACAGATGGCGTAGGCACAGGCTGATTCTCCCGGATTGCCTCTTGAGCCACCATCTGTGTAGATTTTTGCTTCCTCTAGAAGCATAGCGCCGGTTGGAATTTCGCCCACAGTCGGCGTGAAATCAAAATAAATAATTTTGACCGGCGTATCAAAGGTTACACGCTCGCCGTAATAACTTTTGTACTTCGCCAGCATTTCTTCCTTAGATGCAAAGGCTTCGTGCGCTTTCATATCGTCCGGCGTAACATCCCCTAGCCTTTTTTCGATAATCTCGTTGACCTTGCCGTGCCCGATCACTTGCCATGTATCTGATGAATTAGGATCGACTTTGTCGACTATTCTTATCTCGTCATCAACGGATAGATCTTTGTCATCATATAACCGCCAGGTAGATTTTTTTTGGCCCTGGGCTATCAATTCCGCCTGATAATGTTCAAACTTCAGCGTTTTCACTAGTCAATAATAACAGATATGGTCGGGGTGACAGGACTTGAACCTGCGACCTCACGGCCCCCAGCCGTACGCGCTACCAGCTGCGCCACACCCCGATCTCTATCTATTATATGCAAAAAACTCCTCGTATTAGAGGAGTTTTTTGTCGGTCGGCATGGGGCACTCAATTTACTCTGCTTACGCAAAGTGGGTGCCCGCACGCCCGGTCCGCAGACCGATCCGAATCTAAGGCTCCCTAATATGTTTTATTGTTCAGAAAATTTATGTGCCGAACCGACCATCTACTATTATACACCTCGCTAAAGAACAAGCCCCGGAGCTAATACGTGTACGAGCTTTATCATCAAGCTTCCTACACCGCCGCCCAGCTGATAGATCAGAAAAATAAAAATTACCAAGCCCATAATGCCCGCTCGCTCAATCGACTGCATCAATTCTTGCAAAGGCCGCGGCGCAAAAGCATAAAGCAGCCTAGAGCCATCCAACGGCGGCCAAGGGATCGAGTTAAAGACAAAAAGGCCTACGTTAAGCACAATCGTAATCCTAAAAATTTCGTAAGATGTCGTACCTTGGACAGGGTCAAGGCTATTGAACAAAAGCGATGCAATAGCCGCAATTACCAGATTGGTCACAGGGCCGATCATACCAACGATAGCACCGCCAAAATCACCGTATCTTAAACGCATAAAGTTAACCTGCACCGGTTTGGCCGCACCAAAGAGGAACTTGCTGCCAGAAAGCAGCAAAAGCAGCGGCAAAGCAATAGTAAAGAATGGGTCGATATGGCGTAGTGGATTTAACGAGACACGCCCCATCAACCGCGCTGTATCATCACCCAGATAATCGGCTGTGAAAGCATGCATCATCTCGTGAATAGACATCGAAAACAGCAGCACCACAAGCAGAATTACTATGCTCTGTAAATCAGCGTTCATCACAACCAGTATACAGAAGACAGTAGACAGTAGACAGAAGATAAGATAGAATTAACACCTATGCAACGACTTGATTTTGATAAAAAGAGTAAGCAGCACGGCCACAACGTTAGCCACTCGAAGCGCCGCACCCGGAAAGTCTGGAAGCCTAATTTGCAGTCCAAAACTCTGACTATCGACGGCAAAAAGGCCAAAGTAAAACTCAGTACTACTGCTATTCGGTCTTTGAAGAAAAAAGGCCTTCTCTAATAAAAAAACCGCCATCTTGTTGGCGGAGTTGAAAAGAACAAGTAGATACGCTTGATGAGCGGGGGCGGCCCGCACGAAGATCGGAATTCCGGATCTCCGCTGTAGGGCCGCCGCTCTGCTCCATTTTTTGCCCCTGGGGGCAAGTCCAGCCGCTCTTGTCTGGCGGCCTTTAGCGCTTTTCCAGCGCGCGGAGGGGATATGCCGCGTATAGCGGTTTGTGCTTCCTGGATCCGGTTACCCGGTTTGCAACGTCCCGCCTCGACGTTGCGCAAGCATGCGTGCAATAGACGCACGACAAATGCTTGCGTAACGGGGCTGGTAAGTTCGAGGAGTTGGAGCGGTATCTCCTTTTCCCCGCGAGCGGGTCTTATTTTGCAGGCATGCGCCATAGGGCGACAAATGCTTGCGAAACAAGAAGGGGCGGAGGCCCCAGCTT
>DATIHL010000006.1:0-21173 GCA_035480715.1 Saccharimonadales bacterium (SeqCode)
AGCTTGTCTAGCTACCTCCCGGCGAACCGGGTCAAAGCTGGAAAGCACAATCATGCCCGGTGTCTCGTCTACCAGGATATCTACACCGGTAGCACGCTGCAGAGCTTGAATGTTACGGCCTTCTTTACCTATGATGCGACCCTTCATCTCTTCGTCTTCGAGCTTGACGGATGAGACTGTACGTTCAGCCGTAACTTCGGAAGCCATACGCTCCATTGTCGACACTAAAATAGTGGCCGCTTGTTCTTCGGCATTTTCTTTGGCCTCATTTTGGATTTTGTTAATAAGCCCCAGCAGATCGTTGCGGATGTCGCGTTCGGTCATCTGCATCAGTTTTTCGGTGGCATCAGCTTTGGTTAGCTTGGCAATTTTCTCAAGCTTATCCTGCTGCTTTTTGCGGATGTCACGGATTTCGTTTTTTAGGGCCTCGACTTCATCTTCGGCCTTACGCAAATTTTGTGAGCGCTTGTCTAGCTCGTCCAATTTTTTATCGATTGAATCTTCGCGGCCAATTAATCTTTGCTCTAAATCTTTTATCTCGGTGCGTCGTTTTTGCTCGTCTTTGCGGGCTTCATCAACGCGTTTGTCGGCTTCTTCTTGGGCCTTTTTAATGGTTTCTTCGGCTTCTTTTTTGGCTCTGGCCAATTCTTTTTTGACTTTATCGGCAGCCTGACCTTGCGTGCGTCGGGTGTAAGCATAACTGCCGCCACCGCCCACTAAAAGACCGGCTATTGCCAGCACAATAGTGACTATTATCATATGTGTTTCCTCCTTAGGAAACCTAGAAACTGCAATTTATCTAACGATCACTATCACTTCTTTAGCCAGATATTTACAGTAAGGTCTATCAAAATTTATATTGAAATTGGATTATCCCAAAACCTGAAAATCCTATATATAATATACGTCTTTTTCCGGTATTTGGTCAATGAATCTGGAGCTACTTTCTAGGTTGAGTCGTATTGGCGGGACGACCGTAGAATGGAATGGCTATCTGTTCATTCTTACCAGCTAGCAAATCATCAATAGCCAACTTGAGCCAATTGTCTGTTCTACGCGTAACAACAGGTATTTCTAATGAATAAGCCAGAGCGTTGGCTACAGAAAGACCAATTCTAAGTCCAGTAAAGCTACCTGGGCCTCTGAAACAAGCCATTCCCCGGACGTCATTCATTAAAATGCTTGACCCGTCAAGCATTTTTTGGATTTGGATGTGTATGGTTTCGGCTAGTTGGCGATGAGCCTGCCATTTAACCTCAGACAGTTTTTTATGGCCATCATATAAATACAGCTCGGCTTCGGGCTTGTCTGTTCTAAGAGCTAAAATAATCATGGTTCTACTCTTGCCCAAGTCGTTTCAAGCTTCTTAATCAACGCTGTTTTAGACTCAGGATAGGTGAATACAATCTGTCGTTCGTCGGTATTTGCAGCCATCGGCTTAAACTCAATTCTTATGCGATCTTCGGGCAAAACATCTTCCACCACATCGCCCCACTCCACCACGGTTATAGTTTTATCATCCTCGAGCGACTCGGCGAGTTCGTCGGCCATTATGCCCGCCTCGCTCAGTCTATAAAAATCGTGGTGCGATATTTTAACACCAACTTTAGCTTGATAAATTTGATTCAAAGTAAAAGTCGGACTTGTCACAGTGTCTTTACTGCCTGCACCACGCGCCAAGCCGCGGACAAATGTGGTCTTGCCTCCCCCCAAATCAGAGTAAAGTTCTAAAACTGCTGGCGGGCTCAACAGCTTGCCCAACAGTTCGCCTAACGCTTCGGTTTCGGCGGAAGCGGTAGAGCTGGTTTGCCAAGTCATTACGGTACTCATACAGCGCATATAGTACGGCGACTCCGCCTATGCCGGCAAGTATTGCCGGATGTAAGTTACTGGTAGTGCTAGTGGGCGAACCGGTAGTCGGGCTGTTGCTGGCGATACTACGAGCCTTGGAGCCTTTGGCTGCAGTTTTGGACTTGGTTGACGATGATTTTTTAGTAGCTGCGGCAGTGGAGGATGATTTAGGAGCTGGTGGCGCAGTAATAATATTGGTGGTATTAGGCGTTGGAGTTGTAGTCCATTGCCAAAGGCCATCGGCATAGACCCAGGCGTAGCCGTCTTTGGCGGTCGAATATATGTCGGTCTGTACTAGAACGTTTCCAGACGGATCTAAAAGCTCGGCCTTACCCCCATCGTTAGCCAAGCTTAAACCCGTTTGCGGTGCGTAGAATGCTCTGAATTCGTGAGGTTGAAGTATAAATTGGCCGCTTGGGAATTTGAAATCATGCATTGTAGTGGTACCGGTTCGCAGTGTAAAACCACTAAGGTCAAAGGGTGAACTATTGGGATTATAAAGTTCAACGAACTCGTCAGTGGCGTCAGATTGTGGCGATGCCGGATTAGGTAAAAGTTCCGACAGCTGCGGCGCAGCCAACCCAGCATCGGCTGCAGGCATGCCCGTATCAGAAGATGTGGCGCTGGCGCTTAATACTACAGATGGTGGCGACGAGTTAGATTGCGTAAGCGTAGCTGGCGTGTTGGTAGATGTAGAAGTTGTACTGCCGACAGCCGAGCAGCCCGGTGGTGTTGCAGTTGCCTGCCAGCTGGTGCCAGCTTTGTAATAAATCTGAGCCGTAGCTGAGCTAGAGACTCCTTTAATATCAACCGGATCAGTAGTTTTAGAACTCCATGAGACCTGGTCTTCCGGCTTATAGCCGATAATACCACTGGTTTGGCTGACACCAAGTATCTGCAACATGCCGGCAGAATCCTTCAGGCTAAATGGTAGTTTGGATACCCAAACAGGACCACAGCTTGCAGCAGTACCGACCGACAGTAGTATCTCCTGGCCGGGCTGCAAAGTGACGCTTGGCAGCTGGGCGGAAGAATTTGATATACCGCCGTTTGCTAGATTAAAATCATTAAAATACTGCAGCCAAAAATTGCCAAGCTGTAGGTTAGAGGCAGTTGCATTGTGCAAAACTAAAAATTCGTCACCGGTAATCTTGACTTGCGTGATGGTCAGTTCTTTGGCTAGCGGCGTATCCGCCAATGTGACTGACTGCAAACTCCAGCTGCAGCCCACTGCTATAAGCATAAGAAATAATACTAGAGCATATTTCTTCATTAAAACCAATTTATATGATGATGTGGGTCGCTGACAAGTGCTTGTGTTTAATTTATACTAAAATCATGCTTTATATGAGTAAGAGCCTGTTTAACCGGCCTGTTATGAGCTTGCGCAGCGGAGCTCAGATCGCCACTGCTATCGAGCCGATTATCAATCCTCACAATCTAAAAATTCTTGGCTGGTGGAGCAATATGCCGAGTAATAAAGCCAGGCCTGTACTGTTATCCGAAGATGTGCGCGAGGTGATGCCTACCGGACTGGCTGTAAATGACGATGAATCCCTGAGCTTGCCCGAAGATTTAGTCCGCCACCGTGAAATTTTGGATATTAAGTTCCAACTTCTAGGCAAAATCGTAAAGACTAAAAGGCAAAAACTGGGCAAAGTCGACGACTTTAGTTATAACGAGGGAATGTTTGTGCAAAAACTGTACGTGTCGCGCCCGATGACCAAAATCTTTAGCTCCGAAGATACGTTGCTGGTTGATCGTACCCAGATTTTAGAAGTTACTGACACATACATTCTAGTTCGCGATACAGACGTCAAGGTCAGCGCCGAAGAAGTCGCATCAGCCGGGGCGATAGCCACGCCATAATGCTTGACTAGTCAAGCATTTCTTTAATCAGATCGTAGCTAAACCCTTGAGCTGCTAAATATTGTTTGAGTTTGAGTGGATCGTTTTTGTAGCGGGATGATTTTTGCTTTTTTTCGATTATTTTTTTGAGGCGTTCGACTTCATCATCCATTTCTTCTGCAAATAATTCGTCAGCTAGTTCCCTGCTGATGCCCTTTTTAAAGAGTTCAGACCGGATGGCGCGGTTGCTTTTAGCACGGCGCTTCTGCAGCTCGATAAACCACTCACCGAATTTCTGGTCGTCCAAGTAGGCCCGCTCGGAAAAATCTTTGATAAACGATTCGATTAACTCCGGCTCGGCTTTCTTACGGTATAAATAGTCTCGGAATTCGCGTGTGGAGTGTGGTCGGTTGAGTAGCCACTCCATAGATCGCATTCGCAGCTTGCCATCAGCCGAGATTTTTTTAAGTCTTTTAACATCGTCTTTGTCCAGCTCGTCGTCATTCTTGAGTTTTTGCTGGAGTAGCTCATCAAGGCTAAGTGAAAATTCGTACTTGCCGTCCACAAACACACTAACCCGCTCCGGATTTTTGACCTGCTGTTTTATGGCTGTAATTTTCATCAATCGATCAATAGTTTAACTAAGAGTACCATTCCGATTAACCATACAGTTTCGACCCAAGCGCCCCTAAGACTCTGCTTTTGGACTTTTTTATGGATATGCGAAAACCAAGACATTGGCTCGTCGAAAACCCTGTCTTTATCTTTGATCAGTACATAACGCCAGCACCAAATATAATCAGGCGACATCGCGATTACCATACAAAGGAAAATCGTCCACGCAGAAACATCTGTAATTAGTATAAGGGGCAACATAATAGCCAAGAGATTGCCGATTAGTAGATCTGCTCCTATTACGCGCAAAACCCATTTTTCTGGAAGATCTCTGGCTTCAAGATGAAGCACCATATCCAAAACAAAGTGCGATAAAAATGCCAAAGGAACTGCCAGTACTGGCTGTTTTATAGCCAACGCAATCACCGCCCCAGTTAGTGCGTGGTTAGTTGCTGTCACGACTCAATGATAGCAATTATTCGGCTTTGTCGACGGCGGCACGGGTTTTTTTGGCGATTTCGTCCAAGACTTTGGGATTGTCTTTTAAATACTGCTTAGCGGCTTCGCGGCCCTGAGCAATTTTTTGGCCGTTATATTCATACCAAGCGCCACTTTTGACCACCACGTCTTGGGCGGCAGCTAAATCAAGCACGTCGCCTTCAATACTGATGCCTTGGTTGTACATAATGTCAAATTCGGCTTCGCGGAACGGCGGAGCTACCTTGTTTTTAACCACTTTTACGCGCACATGATTCCCGATAATTTCGTCGCCGGTTTTAATTTGGCTGAGGCGGCGGATGTCCATTCGTACTGAAGCATAAAACTTCAGCGCGTTGCCACCGGTAGTAGTTTCCGGATTGCCAAACATTACGCCGATCTTCATACGCAGCTGGTTTACAAATACAACTGTGCACTTAGTGCGACTGATAATTCCCGTGAGTTTACGTAGCGCCTGGCTCATCAACCTAGCCTGCAAGCCCATGTGAGCATCGCCCATGTCGCCTTCGATTTCAGCCTGGGGTACCAGAGCCGCAACCGAGTCCACAACAATGATATCCACTGCATTGGAGCGCACTAAAGTCTCGACGACTTCCAGCGCCTGCTCGCCGCTATCGGGCTGTGAAATAAGCAGCTTATCTACGTCCACTCCTAAGCGCTTGGAATAAGCCGGATCAAGAGCGTGCTCGGCGTCGATGTAGGCCGCGGTACCGCCGGCTTTTTGTACTTCTGCCACCGCATGCAAACAAACCGTGGTCTTGCCGGAGCTTTCCGGACCATAAATTTCTATAACGCGGCCTTTGGGAATACCGCCACCCAGAGCAATGTCTAAACTCAGGCTGCCGCTTGGAATCGTTTCGACATTGGTCTTGTGAGCCTCGCCTAAACGCATAATCGATCCCGTGCCAAACTGTTTTTCTATCTGGCTTACCGCCAAATTAAGAGCTTGCGCCTTACCGCCGCCCGCCGATGTTGCTGAATCATCCTTAGTTTTAGCCTTATCTGCCATTGCAATTCCCATTTACCCCTTCTCCTATAAATTATATAACGACACTATAACAATGCCCTATTATGATTAAAATTGCTCGAGCTTAAATACTCTATGAATTAGTTGGTTGCCGCTTCCTTCTTCCTTTATACTTATGCTTATGCGCATTAATGATGCCGTTGTAATTGAATTGCTGAAAGCCAGTGGTAAAATCAACGACGAGCAGCTCAGAAACCTACACGAGCAGCAAAAAAGAGACCAAAAACCTTTGCAAGATATTGCTGTTACCAGCAATCTAATATCAGAAAAGGACCTAACTCAAGCCTATGCAACCCGCATTGATGTACCATTTGTCGAGCTAATCCCGCGCAATCTACGTAAAGAGGTTCTTAAACTCATTCCTGAAAGAATTGCCCACCAGTACAACGCCATTATATTCGATGTGCGTGATGACGGCAGCAAGTTGCTGGCTATGGAAGATCCTGACGACGTACAGGCACTTAACTTCTTACAAAAGCAGCTGGGCACCAATCTTAAGGTCTTTATAGCCACACGCTCGAATATTTTGACGGCTCTGGATCAGTACCGCGGCAATATCAGCAGCGAGCTGACACAAGTAATAGCCAGTAGTGACACCGAAACCGTAGAGTCTGAGGACACGGTCTCTGAAGAGGATGTGGCCGAAGACAGCCCAATTGCCCAAACCGTCAACCTAATTATTGAAGATGCTATAAAGCAGAGTGCCAGCGATATACATATTGAACCTCGCGAGGATTACGTTAGCGTGCGCTACCGAATTGACGGCCAGCTGCGCGAGACAAACAAGCTTCCTAAAAAAGTCCTAATGAGTTTGGTGAGCCGTATAAAAATTCTATCTAATCTGAAGATTGATGAGCGCCGAGCGCCGCAGGATGGTCGCTTCAAAGTCACGGTGGGTAGCGGCCAATACGCATTGCGTGTCAGTACGCTGCCGATTGTCGAAGGCGAAAAAATTGTTATGAGAATACTTAACGAGTCAAGTAGAGCCCAATCACTTGAGGAGCTAGGTTTTTGGGGGACTAGCCTAGAGAATTTAGAGACCGCCCTGACCCGTCCGCACGGTATGATTTTATTTACTGGTCCGACAGGCTCGGGCAAAAGCACTAGCCTCTTCAGCATTTTGAGCCGACTCAATCAGCCTTCGGTCAATATCAGTACTGTCGAAGATCCGGTTGAATATAAAATCCCCGGAATCAATCAGGTACAGCTGAATCCGGCAGCCGGCATGACGTTTGTCAATGGCTTGCGCGCTCTACTGCGCCAAGACCCCAACATTATCATGGTTGGCGAGATCCGCGATTCTGAAACAGCCAATCTGGCTGTTCAGGCTGCCCTCACCGGCCATCTAGTTTTTAGCACTCTGCACACTAATAATGCCGCCACCTGTTTACCTCGGTTGCTCGACATGGGAATCGAGCCGTTTTTAATTGCCAGCACCGTTCGCGCCATTGTAGCCCAGCGACTGGTCAGACGCCTTGTGCCGGAAAGTATAGAAGGTTATGAGCCCGACATCTCTACGCTTACCCGCATAGAGAATGCCTTTGGCATTAAGGGCAAAGAAGACATGTCGCGCGTACATACATTAGAGCTGCAGGCTATCAAATCACACATTAGCCGGGCTGCAGCTTCGTCAGGCAAAATACCAATTGACGAAAATCCGTCGACTACAGCCACAAGTA
The DNA here is from genome assembly GCA_035480715.1 of Saccharimonadales bacterium (SeqCode). Lineage (GTDB taxonomy): Bacteria > Patescibacteriota > Saccharimonadia > Saccharimonadales > UBA10212 > 2-01-FULL-49-22. Next base: position 7,519 of record DATIHL010000006.1, read on the forward strand.
TTAAGAGACTTTGGCGCATAAAAGGTGGCAGTGGCACAGTATCGTTTCGAGGCCGTCAAGGCATTTATGAAGTATTGCCTATGAGTAATGACATACAAAAAATGGTAATCGAAGGTAGCAGCGCTAACACTATTCAAGATTTGGCCCTTAAAGAGGGTATGGTCAGTATGCAGACCGATGGTTTTATTAAAGCCCTGCGCGGTCAGACCACGCTCGAAGAAGTAATGCGCGTTACTAGCGAGAGATAAGTCTATGCCGCAGTTTAACTACACTTCTATTGCCACCGACGGACATCAGATATCCGGCCTCCTAACGGCACCAACTCGTGAAGAAGCGCTGGCCGAGCTCCGCAAAAACGGTGGGCGGCCACTGATGTTACGAGAAGTCAAAGCTAAAAAACAGCGAATATCCTTCAAAAATAAGGCCAAACTAAAAGACATAGTAATTTTTAGCCGTGAGTTGTCTACCATGATAAGCGCCGGCGTGCCGCTGCCGCGCGCCCTGGAAACATTGGCAGAGCAGACTGAAAACAAATATTTTAAGGAGGTCATTTTAAATATCAATCACGATGTCGAAAGTGGTACCCCCCTGGCTGATGCTTTGGGCAAGCATCCCAATGTTTTTAACGAGGTATATGTAAATATGGTTCGCGCCGGTGAAGCCGGCGGTATTTTGGACGACATTATGAAGCGCCTGGCGACCCAAGTCGAGAAGGATGCCACGATCAGGCACAAAATTCGGGGGGCGATGGCTTACCCTGTAGTGATTCTAACCGTAACCATCATTGCTTTCTTCGGCATTATGCTGTTTATCATCCCCAAAATCGGCAAAATCATTAAAGATCTTGGTGGGCCAAATGCACAGCTGCCGGTCTATACGCGCGCTATGTTGTCCATCAGTAATTTCTTACAGCACAATATTATATTCATATTACCGGCGGCATTCATAAGCCTTTACCTCTTCCGTCGTTATATCCGCACCGAAAAAGGCAAGTATTGGTGGCACGGGGTCCTGCTGCGAACGCCAATCTTAGGCAAAGTATTGGTTAAAATCGCTGTAGCACGTTTTTCCAGGACTTTTGCCTCACTGATGAGTTCGGGTGTAAATGTGTTGGAGTCTCTGCAAATTACCGGTAAAGCGGTTGGCAACCGGGTTATTCAAAGGGAGCTCGAGGAAGTCGCCAAAGCTGTAAAAAATGGGCACCCGCTTGGTAAGCAGTTGCTTGCTAGCAAATATTTCCCACCGATCGTCGGCCAGATGATGTCAGTCGGTGAAGAAACTGGCAAGATCGATGAGATTCTGGTAAAAGTAGCCGATTTTTATGAGGAAGAAGTGGACACGGTTATTGATAGCCTGGCCAGTATTATCGAACCACTAATGATCGTTGTTTTGGGTGCTTTAGTGGGCATGATAGCGGCTTCGGTTATGGGCCCGATCGCCGGCCTGAGCAAGCAAATCGGCAGTTAGAACACTGTGGATACTTGTTGACATCATTATGCTTATCTTTATAATCAAGCACATAGAACGCAAAGATGTTCTGAGTAAAAAATAAGAAAAGTTAAGAAGGGTGGGAACTTAAATGGTCTCATTAAAAAGAAAATCGTCAGGCTTCACAATTGTGGAACTGTTGATTGTAATCGTTGTTATAGGCATCCTGGCCGCCTTGGTCATCGTGACTTATAACGGCATCCAACAAAAAGCTCGTGACACCGAGCGTAAAACAGATATTAACGCGCAGCACGGCCAAGTTGAAGCTTACCAGGCAGAAAATGGCAAGTACCCGACATTGGGTAACATGCAAGACCGCTCGTGGGTCCAGACTAATCTTAAAGGGTTGGACTTAGCAGCCTTGCAAGATCCTAAGTGGTCAGCCAGCATTGCTTGTAAAGATTCGAATAACCTGGCAGTTGACCACGGCAGCGTACTTGTCGATTGTTACGCTTACGTACCAGCTCCATCTGGCTGCGATAACAGCGCGACTGACTGCACTAGCTATGTTCTGACTGCTTCTCTCGAAGCCGGCGGTACATACGTCAAACAGTCCCTCAACTAGACGATAGAAGTTAAGCGTTAACTTTAGGAAAATCTCGGGCAAACAACCCGAGATTTTTCGTTATAATTAAGCATAAGCATGATAAGACATCTTAAAACACAAAAAGGGTTTTCTTTAGTTGAAGTAGTACTGGCTTGTGCAATTTTTCCTTTGGTCATCGTCGGCCTGACCCAAGGTTTTAACACCGTTAAAACCTCTTACACTATTTCCAGAGAACTCAACGAGATGTACGCTGTATTATCGGCATGCCCGGAGATCGATCGGGCATTGGAATACGATTCCGTAACCAGCTCTAACAACTGCTACCCTAATAATTCCTTTTACGCTGAAGGTGGCAGCGGCAATCTTATAACCTATTCCCCTAGTCTGACCGTTACTAGTACATCTTCCCTGTCCCCCTCTGATCCTTTGCAAACCATTCCCGATAGTAAAGTCATTGATATTAGCGTCGGCTATCAAAAAATCTCGGCACCCCCTTTGGAGCTAAGAATGTTAATTACTCGTAGTGGAATCGGCCAGCAATGACGACTTTGCCTTATAAGACACCCCGCATTGCGGGTTTCTCATCGCGCCGGCAAAATGGAATACATTTTGTCGGGCTGCTCTTCCCGATGCAGTTTAAAAGAACAAAGAAACAGAGCGGTTTTACGTTGATTGAACTGCTGGTTGTAATAATTTTGAGCACTTTCTTTTCTATTTTAATTTTAACCTTTACTTTTGAATATTGGCGTTACGCTTATCTATTGCAAGCCGACTTGGACACGCTGACTACGCGCCTGAATGCCGGCGACATATTGCGCGAAGAAATCGGCACATCTTCTGGTATGATTATCCAAAACAGCATAACCGATACCCATACTTTGGTCGCGGACCCGTCTATAGCCAGCGGTTATTACTGGCTGCCCAATCATGCTATTCCGGGCACTACAGCAATTGGAGCCAGCGGCTCCTATAAGCCGCTCATTTATTTTGAGCGCTACAGCTTTGACAGTTCAGGAAGCTACATTATGAACGGTTCGCAACCTTATGAGGATGAATATGTTCTATATTTAAACGGCACGACAAAATCGCTGATGCAACGTACATTGGTAAACCCGTCGGCTACCGGGGATCGCCTGAAGACAAGCTGCCCGCCTGCTCAAGCTACAGCTTCTTGTCCAGCCGATAAAACTATAGCGACCGATATAGCTTCGGTCGCTACAAGATATTTCTCTAGAACAGGCAATGTTATAGATTACACTTCCATAACTGACCCCGATACCGGCGCTTATATAGGGCCCGATTTTCCAGTCGTAGAAGTGTTGGAACTAACCCTCAATCTGACAAAAAAGCCGACGTTCCAGAAAACCAATGCCACCTCGAACAGTACAATAATCCGAATAGCTTTAAGGAATTCCTAAATGACTTTTAAAATATTTAAAAAAATGCAGCGCCAAACCCAGAGCGGATCAATACTCGTCAACATCTTGATAGTGATTCTGTTTTTATCCATCATCATCTCGGCGCTAATCGTACTAGCCAATTCGTCTTTGACCAGAGCTAAAGACAGGATAGTACTACTAGAGGCGCAGTACGCCGCAGAATCTGGAGCCGACGCGGCGATTGCAACTCTAAATAGCGACCCCAACTCAACGTATAGTGGCACCGGCGCTAGTGAAACAACGGTATTAACCAATAGTCTATACAAGGCCACCTACCAAACGACTGTCACTAGCGGATCGGCGGCTAACGAAAAGATAATCACCTCGACCGGTAGGGTTTACCGGCCTAAGACAGCCTCTACGGCCAGTTTTGTCCGCAAAATCGAGGTATCCACTCAGCGCACCGGCGGTTCCGTAGTGGCTACCGGCATGATAAGCCGCAATATTATCGAAATCGCCAGTAGTGTTAAGGATATCTACGCCAAAGATCTGTACGTCAACGGCTATATTCAGACAGATAAGAATACCAACCGGCTGCACGCCGAAAACGTTATTGTAGGCGGCAAGAATACCGGAGCAGCTAATTGTTCTATAGGTGGCCCGGGTCAATTAATTAAACCGACCAGCTTTGTGACTCCCGGGCAGACCAAAACCAAGCTTACTGTAGCCTACAACAACTGTATAAACCCGCCCGGCAATAATAGCGATAGCGATTTTGATGTACTGGCTAATCAAAACAGTATAACCAAGGTGCAATCAACCTATATACCCTGGTCGCAGTTCATGGATAACACCTACTCATCAGGCAACTGTACTGATTGGACTACCGGGGGCTCAACCCGTAATATCCCCCAGGTTAACAATTCTAAGAAAACCCACTATCCTGACAGCGCCAGCAATATCGATGCATCATGTGGTAGCTCTGGCGATCTAGCGCTTGGGACAAACCAGTACAACATTAAAGATAATGTCCACGTACGAGCTAATCTCTGTGCTGCTTCGGCCTGCAATCCAACGTTTAATAATCCTGATAGCACACCCAAATACATATTTGTGGAAGGTACAATCAATTTTAGCGGTGTGGCTTCGGCTGCTGGCAGCGGCCCAATAGTACTAGTCAGTTATGGCGCCGATCCAGCTTCGAAAATCAGTGTCTGCCCACTTGGCGGCGCCGTATATTTAGGTAGTAGTGGGTCAAATCTGCTAGCTGCACCGGAAATCTATTTTGTAGCCAACAATGGACTATGCTTCGATAAAACCAAGTTTGGTGCCGCTCCTAGCTTTGGTGGAATTTCCGGTAAAAACATTTATATCTCGACTAATTCTGGTTCGCCTCACGACCCTTCGCTAAATACCGATTTTCCTCTAAGTGATGTTCCAGTAGATTTGGCCTGGCACGCTGCTAGATACCGCCGGCTCTAAGATGTTATACTCTGGTAAGGATAAGCAGTATTAAATAAAAGGATGGGCCTTATTAACTTTAGCCTGCACCACCGCGAACCCTTGTTTGGTTTGGATATCGGGCATTCCAGCTTAAAGGTCATGCAACTGGGGCTGGGCAACGCGAAAGATAAAAAACCGACTGTTGTCGGGTATGGTACATCTTACCGCTACGCGGTGAGCTCTATCCAGGATGGCGTAATTGTGGATTATAAAGCCCTGAGCGATGCTATGCATGATCTTTTTGACAAACGCCTGGTAGGTATTATTTCTACCCGAAAAGTAGCCTGCACTATTCCTATGTCACACAGCTTTAGCCGGCCTTTAAAATTACCAGCTATGCAAGAGGAAGATTTAGACGAAGCCGTTCATTTGGAAGCCGAGCAGTATATACCAGTAGCCCCTGATAAGCTTTACATAGATTATGATGTCGTGCGCCGCGATGAAAAAAATATAGAGCTGCTGGTAGTAGCCACCCCCAAAAATATTATCGAAAGCTATATGAAGTTCCTGGAATCAATGGCGCTTGAACCAGTGGCTTTGGAACCAACCATGAATGCCACAGCCCGTATATTCGGCCTGGCAGATCCCGGCCACGGAGCACCAACGGTGCTAGTAGATTTCGGCGCCAATGCTACGGATATCGCCGTTTTTGACAAAGACCTCTTTGTGAATAGCACTGTACAAGGTGGTAGTGACACCTTAATTAATCTAATTGCCAAAAAGCTAGATATTAGCCGCGAAGAAGCCTACGCCATCAAAAACCAGGAAGGCATAGGATTCAGCGATCAACTGCGCGAGATTGGCACTGCCGTTAAGCCGATCCTAGATAATCTAGTGCGCGAAATCCAGAAGATCACCCGCTATTACGACGAGCGCATAGCAGTTGGTGGACGTAAAATAACCCAAGTCATCACTATAGGTGGTGGCGCTAATATGCCTGGCTTAAGCGAATATCTTTCTAAAGAACTTGGCATGCCCGTACGCCTGCTTGATCCTTGGAATAGAATAGATTTTGGTCCCTTGGCGCAGCCTAACGAGTTGGAGCGCTCGATGTTTATCACGGTAGCCGGCGAGGCCGTCCTGGATATTTCGGAGATACTGCGTGATTAATCTTTTGCCCACCGATTACCGACTAAAGCTGCATTATGGGCGCTTAAATGCCCGCCTAATTCATTGGTTAGAGATCGGTGCAGCCTTGACTGCCGGACTAATCTTAGTATTAGCTGTTGGTTGGCTTTATATTAATCAGCAGGTTAAAGATCTCAATCAGTCCATCGCGACCACTCAAGCCGAGCTACAATCTCAAAATCTCAAACAAGTACAGAAACAGGCCGACGAAATTAGCCAAAATGTTCGTATTATCAACCAAGTTTTAGGTCGCGAGATCCGTTTTTCTGATCTTATCCAGGAAATCGGCAAGGTGATGCCTCCGGGTGCCATTTTGGGTTCTTTGACCTTAACCAAAGTTAACGGCGCCCTGGATCTGACAGCTAACGCCAAAGACTATGCCTCAGCCGCCCAAATAGCTGTCAACCTAAGTGATCCCAAAAACAATATCTTCGAAAAAGTCGATATCATTAACATTAACTGCTCCGCTACTGGTGGCGCCTATCCCTGCGGCGTGAATCTTAAGGCGCTTTTTGGCAAAAATACTCCCGCTAGATTTTTGAACGTCGCCACGGGGAGTAAACAATGAATCCGACTACAAACAAACCATCGCAGCCACCTACCACTCAGCCGAATTCAAAGCCGGCGGTCCAGTCAACCAAAATACTCGACATAACGCCTAAAAAGCTCCGGTTCGTGCTTCTGAGCTTGCTAGGCTTAGTTATTATCATCTTTCTGGCAACCGCCTCATTGGGGCTAGGCATACTTTCCAATAAGAGCAAGCAATTGGTAGATGTTAAGCTCCAAAGCAGAACCGTTGATGCCCAACTTACCAGCCTGGAGCTGGCAAAAAAGCAAGTCGATAAATATGCCTACTTTGACAGCGTGGCTAAAACGGTACTACCTACCGATAAGGACCAGGCTCAAGCTGTACTAGACATTCAGCAACAGGCTAACCAGTCCGGTATTGCCATCGGCAGCATTACTTTTCCAGCTAGTAATCTTGGTGCTACTAGCAGTACTACATTAGCCACAGGCTCAGGTTCAACCTCGGCAGCCATCAGCCAGGCCAAGCCCGTTCAAGGAATAAGCGGCCTTTATAGCCTAGAACTCACCATCTCACCGCAAACAGGCCCCGGCGTGCCGGCTAGTCAAACAGTTACCTACCCTAAACTCCTGGATTTCCTCAACCGTATCGAAAAAGATCGACGGACGGCCCAAATTACCGAGGTGCATATCGAGCCACAAGCTGATCAAACTCTTACCGTTAGTCTAGGTATTAATATATTTATAAGGCCTGCCAAATGAGTAAGAATCTAAATTTTGACCTTAAAACTTTGCTACCAAAGCTCAAAAAAATGCAGCAAAAACTGTCCAAGCATTTCCCATTTGCTGTCATCTTGGGAGTTTTGCTGGTTTATCTGTTTGTCGTCTGGCACATCAGAACACTGGCAACAGCTGAGCCTTCTAATGCAGCTCAAGAAGAAGCTTTGCTGTCCACTAAAGTAGCCAAAATCGACCAAAAAGCCATAGCCCAAATTCAATCACTCGAGCAAAACAGCCCCGAAGTCCATAGTTTGTTCAACGACGCCCGCAATAATCCGTTTCATGAGTAATACTTAACAAGTCAAGTATTTTAGCGACGGCCGTCGCGGCGTCGCTCGTCCATCTCTTCCAGGCTTTGGGCATAAGCCTGGCGCGCTTCCAGGATGCGGTGGGCTAATTGGTTGGGGTCTGGGCAAGTGGGAAATACAAAGTTATCTTCCTCACCAGCCGTTTGGACTGTCAATGTACCGAAGTTAAAAATAGTAGCCAATATACCCCTTTGCTCGGCAGTTACATCTTCTACGTTAGACATGCTCAGACGTGAAACGCCGCGGATAAATAAACTCTTTTGCAGAACTTGCACTAAACTTCTATCTGTAACCAACAATCGGCTTTGGCGGTAAACATAAGTGGCTACAAACAGTACAAAAACCAGCATAGCTACAGCAAAAACTGTACCGGCGATTATAAGTCGGTTAGTCTGAGTGGATAGATCATTAAAGACATCCGGAGCTACAAATATCGCCAGCGCAGCTAAAGCGGCTAATCCTAAAATGGCTTCTAAGTAAATAATAATCAGACCTATCGGGTGTCGGTGTACCACTACAATCGTATGCTCGCCGGGTTCAAGCAGGCTCTCTAGTGCGCGGTCGGTAATTGGCGGCGGGTCAGCCGGTGGCACTGCCGGCGTTGCAGGATCGGTACTTGGTGGCATAACTCGAATTATATCAGGTTATAAGAGGCTAGGTTGGGTTTTGGGCGTCTTCTGTGTAACACCTAGATGCTTCCAGGCGCGCGGAGTCACCTTCCGGCCGCGCGGTGTTCGCTCCAGTAAACCTACTTGCATCAGATATGGCTCATAGAAATCCTCTATAGTAGAGCGCTCTTCGGCGATTAGGGCCGATAGAGTTTCCACTCCTACAGGACCGCCGTTGTGATGTTCGATAATTGTATTAAGCAGCCTGCGGTCTGCCGGATCAAGTCCCAGTTCGTCAATTTCCAGCAGCTCCAAGGCTTTCAAGGCAAGAAGATTGTCAATAATCCCGTCGCCGTTCATGTCGGCGTAGTCCCGAACTCTCTTAAGCAACCGGTTGGCAATTCGAGGTGTTAATCTGGCACGTTCAGCTAGTAAATTTGAGGCTGGCTTGTCTATCGGTACTTTCAAAATCTTAGCCGAGCGCTTAATAATACGGCTGATTTCCTCGGGTGTGTAAAATTCCAGGCGGTGAATCATGCCAAAGCGGTCGCGGAGCGGTGCAGCCAGCAAGCCGGTACGAGTAGTGGCGCCAATGATGGTGAATTTGGGCAGATCCAGCCTTAGTGAGCGCGCACTCGGACCCTTGCCCAGCATTATATCGAGCTTAAAGTCTTCCATGGCCGCATAAAGTACTTCTTCTATGGATCGATTTAGATGATGGATTTCATCAATGAATAAAATATCGCCATCTTGTAGGTTGGTAAGTAGACTGGCTAAGTCCCCTGCCCGCTCAATTGCCGGTCCGGCAGTCACGCGAATTTGCGCGCCGGTTTCATTAGCTATAACGGTGGCTAGAGTGGTTTTACCAAGTCCGGGCGGTCCATACAGCAAAATATGGTCAACCGGCTCGCCGCGTTTCTTAGCCGCCCCAATCGCCAGCTTCAAATTCTTCTTAATTCTCTCCTGTCCGACATAGTTCGCAAAGTCACGCGGCCGCAGTGTTTCTTCAAACTGCTCTTCTACTACATCATCCTGGTTGGAGGTGTTTATTATCCGGTCAATTGCCATAGCTATATTCTAACATTTTGGATTTCATATCTGTTATTATTGGCTCGTGAAGATATTTATTGTTGATGAGCATGACAATTTTCTAAAGTTTGTTGAATACCAAGAAAGGCAACCTACGGATATTTATCGTGTTGCCGCACTATGGGCCACAAATCCAAATGATCAAATACTTTTAGCTCAACGAAAATTTACTAAACATAATGATCCAGGCAAGTGGGGACCGGCCGTTGCCGGGACTATTGAAGAAGGTGAAACATACGAAACTAATATTTACAAAGAAGCCGAAGAAGAAGTAGGGCTAAGTGGTGTTCCGTTCAAAATGGGACCTAAAATTTTCAATGATAAAGGTAGATTCAAGTTCTTCGTCCAATGGTTTTTAGCAGAAATAGACTGGCCAATTGGGAAGTTTAAAATCCAGAGAGATGAAGTAGAAGAAATTAGATGGATTGATAAAGCATCACTTAAACGAGATCTTGATAAAAGCCCGAGCAACTATATTGCGGGCGCAGAAAAGGTCTGGCAGGAATTTCTTTAGTATAGCGCTGCGGCTTTGGGCATGTGGGAGCCTTTGAGTATTGTCAGTACTTCGTCGGCTTCGACTGTTTCTTTATCTAGTAGAGCTTTTTTGAGCTCCTCCAGTTTGTGCATATTGGCTTTTAGCACTTCCCTTGCCCGTCGGCCGGCCTCTGTAATCAAATTTTCAACCTCGTCATCGATAATTTTGGCTGTGTCATCAGAATATGTACGTTCGTGCACTAGTCGTTCCAGCATCATCCCCTCGTCAACCTGGAACACCTGGTCGCGCAGCCTCTTACCCATGCCCTGATTCATTATCATATCCCGCGCCAACTCAGCGGCTTTTTGCAAGTCAGACCCTGCACCAGTTGTAACGCGGTCGTGGCCATAGATCAGTTCTTCGGCCAAGCGTCCACCAAGCATACGCGCCAAGACGTCCTTATATTCAATAATGCTGTGGTAGCTTTTGTCTTCGGGCGGGATAAACCAAGTTACGCCACCGGTCGGTCCACGAGGGATGATAGTGACTTTGTGCACCATATCGGAATCAGGCAGCACGTGTCCCACAACAGCGTGACCGGCCTCATGATAAGCCGTCAGTTCTTTTTCCTTATCGCTCATCACCTTACTTTTACGCTCAGGCCCGATGGCTACCTTTTCAAAAGCTTGAACAACGTCCTCGTTCTCGATGACTTTACGGTTATGCCGAGCCGACAAAATGGCCGCCTCATTAGCAATATTCGCCAGATCAGCACCAGATGAGCCAGCCGTTTTAGCGGCCAATGAATCCAAATCAACATCTTTACTGACGGGCTTCTCTTTAAAGTGAACTTCTAAAATTTCTTTGCGGGCTTTGCGATCGGGCAAATCTATGTTCACACGACGGTCAAAGCGTCCAGGACGCAGCAGCGCCGGGTCCAGAACGTCCGATCGGTTTGTTGCTGCTAGTACAATCACATTCACCCCTTGCTCAAAACCGTCCATCTCGACCAATATCTGGTTTAGCGTCTGCTCGCGCTCATCGTGCCCACCACCCATGCCGGAACCGCGACGGCGACCCACGGCGTCAATCTCGTCTATGAAAATTATGCAAGGGGCGTTTTTCTTGGCCTTATTAAACAGATCGCGCACGCGGCTGGCGCCTACACCCACAAACATCTCGACAAACTCTGAACCGCTGATGCTAAAGAACGGCGCATTAGCCTCACCGGCTACAGCCCGCGCCAGCATAGTTTTCCCGGTTCCTGGTGGTCCCACCAAAAGCACTCCTTTAGGAATCTTGGCACCTACACCCTCGAACTTCTTCGGAAACTTCAAAAATTCGACAACTTCTTCCAAATCCTGCTTGGCCTCTGCCGTGTCAGCCACATCTGTAAAGGTGATGCGATCTTTTTCATTGCCATAAAGCCGTGCGCGGCTTTTTCCAAAGCTCAGCGCCTGGTTACCCTGGCCCTGCGCGCTACGGAACATCAAAATTAAGATAAAGGCGATGATTATGACTGGCAAAACGCTAATGATTAGTTGTCCCCAAATGCTATTCGTGCCGCCCGAGGCCGCCTTATTGACCAGTACCACCTTACCCTGCTGCAATCCCTGCTGATAAATACTAGAACCGGGTTCTTTAATTGATTTCTCTGTAGCTTTGGTCTCGCCCTTAGGTGTAACCTCCAAATTGTCGCCGCTGACCGTAATTTGCTGTATCTTGCCGCTGTTGGCCTCTTGTACTACCTGCGAGAATGGTACGACCTTCAATTGGCTGGGCTGGTTGAACGCCGCCCAAATAATCAAACCAAATAGAACAATCAGGGCAATGAAGCCCGCGTTCTTCCATCTACTACCTCGCCCATCACCACCTGCGCCTCCGGCCAGGCGGAACTGTTTTCTATCCATACCTCAATTATTATAACCTATCAATTAACACTAGTCATAAGAAGTGCAACTGTTGGCGACATTTCAATAACTGCTCCTTTTATCACGTCATGCCTTGTTCCGGCTCTGGCAGTCTTGATAGCCACTGCTAGGCGCTGGATGGTATTCTGATCGAACTGTCTGATTTCGTTCTGCCGCAACCAATGCATCAAAACTTCATTGGCAACTTCGGTCGGCAGTGAGGTAAATTTCTCTCTTTGAACTGCATTTCTCTTGACTATTTTCTGCGACAAATTTGCAATCTCTTGATTAAGGATTCGATTAATGCTGGCTGTCTGGTTAAGGCCCCGTAATAATTGACGCTTCTGCTGCTTTGTAAGCTGCGGAATAATTTTATGCCTAATATAGTTCCGTAAATATTTTTCGTCTTTATTGCTTGGATCCTCTAACCATTCCAGGTCATGGCTTCGGGCATAAGTTAGGATGTCTTTTTTAGCCACGCCTAGCATAGGACGTAAAACATCTGGGTTATCGATAATCGACGATAATCCCCGCCGGCCCGTGCCGCGCAAAATATTCAAAATGGCGGTTTCTATCAGATCGTCCTGGTGATGGGCAGTAATAATTGCGTCGGCACTGTTTTTTTGCTTTAGGCTATCCAGAAATTTATAGCGTGCCTCCCTAGCCTGCTCTTCGCTGGCATCAAACCCAAGCCTGCCATAGCCAGCCTCAAATGGCAGATTGTATTTTCTGGCTGCGTTCTTTACCAACTCCTGATCTTTAGCTGAACCCGGCCGGATTCCATGATTAAAATGGGCCACAATAATCTCAACTTCTGGCAATTTACTTAACACGTCAAGTAATACGATAGAATCAACTCCGCCACTGACGGCAACTACATACCGACCTTTTAGCAATTTTAGTCGCATAAACCTATCTTATCAGCTTGTTTCGTGCGTGGTCTGCCGGACTCTTTGTCTACGATACTCCTTTTGAGTCAGGTAAATAATCACTAAGTCAATAATGGTCAGTAAAAATAGCGCTACTGAAAAGCGTATCAAAACTATTCTGTATATTTGATAGATCGCAAACAGCGCCGTAACGGTAATTAAGCCAATATAGGCCCATAGGTGATCGCGAATTACCTCGACAACTAGCACCAGCTTTACGATACCGTGCGATAACAAATACAAGCCGGCAAAAGTTAACGATGCACCGGTTATTTCGTGGGCCGATCTTAGTATGTGAGTGGCAATAAAATCATGAGGATCCTGGCTTAACTCACCACGGGTCAAACTCTCTGCCCAGCGGTCAATCTGTTCCGGGTGAACGAGAAACAGAAAAATTCCGCCTATAGTTTCTAATAAACCATGAGCGCCTTTTATATACAGACTTACCCTAAAAGCTCTATCTGTGAGGTCTCTAGGATGTTCTGCCGGATTGTAGTTAATTTCAGCCATAAATCCTGGTACCAGGGGTGAGGATCGAACTCACGACCTCAGGCTTATGAGTCCTGCGCTCTAACCGACTGAGCTACCCTGGCTTGGCCGTCCTAGAATATCATAACAGAGGTAGATATATAAAAAAACCGGCTTTAAAGCCGGTTTTTTTATATTCCAGCGTAAGACTTAATCCAGTTGAGTCAAGATTTCGTCTATGGCTTGTATTTGTGGATCGGCACTGGGTACCAATACATAGGCTAAATCGCCCATCTTATTGCTCCTTTTTTATTTTTTGTATTTTTGCGAACTGTTTTTATTTGTCAGTCTTGAGTAACATTATACACATTTTCTACAATAAGTCAAGCGTTTTGTAAAATAAGTTGTTGTAATTCTTGTGGTTTCGTGTTTTACTTGTCGGTAACAGGATCTTATCTGTTCTTGTGAGAAGAAACGACCCTTGAATCGGTTCGGTGTTCACTCAAAGAGGATTAAGG
>DATIHL010000007.1:0-74423 GCA_035480715.1 Saccharimonadales bacterium (SeqCode)
GGCGGTATGGAAGTGTTGGGGCGGGCCCAGACGCCTTTGTTGACCAGGTAGGGACTGGCGCCAACGTAAATGTGCTCATTTAGAGCTAGTTTGGGTACTATGAGACGATTATCAGAAGGGATTTCTGCCCGTTTGGTGGCTGTTGACGGAGATTTGTCGAGCTTGGTCTTGTAGGGCAGGCCGGCAACGGCGGCGGCTTGGTGTTTGCGGCGCCAAAGATCAATCTGCGGCAGTAGCGGCGAAGCTAAAATGTAGAGGTTAATGGCGACAATTAGAAAAGCCAATAAAAAGTTAGCTCGTCTTAGACTTTTTTCGTTTGGTTCTGTCATATCGTGGCGGAGAGGGTGGGATTTGAACCCACGATACGGTTTCCCGCATACTGCTTTTCGAGAGCAGCGCCTTCAACCACTCGGCCACCTCTCCTTAAATACCAGTATACGTCTGCCTCTGTTATTGGGGCAACCAATCTTCAAGGCGCCCAATTTGTAGGTGATTTTGCGTAACTGCTTCAGCCAATGACTGCATATCTTGCAAAAATTCTGGGTTAAAGTGCATTAGTACTATATCTCCGGGCTGCAGATGGGTGCTATTTGACTGAAACTGTACGTCACCACCAGTGCCGACGTTGACGTGCCACATTACGATGGCCTTTATACCGCAAGAAGCAGCTGCGCGGCGCGTATTGTCATTGTAGGCGCCGTAGGGCGGGCGGAATAGAGTAGGCCGGCGCCCAAAGACCGTCTGGTAAATATCAGCCGTGGCACAGATTTCGGCTTTTTGCTGATCAAGGTTCAGCTTTGTAAGGTTTGGGTGAGTTAGGCTGTGGTCTTCAATCGTCATACCGGCAGATTGCAGTTTTTTGAAATAACCGTAATCATTTTTAATGCCATTATTGGTTAGGAATAAACTAAATGGCAAATGGTGCTTTATAAGCCATGCCTGAGTAGGTTTAGCTTGTACCCAGCCGTCATCTATCCCTACAAAAACTACTGGTTCTGTAGTTGGCACTCTTAAAATAACTGGCGCCATGTCCGAAGTCTGAATGTTTACTGGCTGGATTGGTCCTTGCCAAGCCGCTATTGCTGGCGAGGTAATTGTTTGAGCTTGTGGAGCGGAGCGGCTGGTCGTATCTTGATGACTAGGAAAAGTGATAGACAGAGATAGAGACTCGATTTTTTTGGCTATGTTAACAGCTGAAAGATGGCTGTTATGGACACAGTGAATGCTGATTATCGCAAGCACCCAAAAGCCCACAGCAATTAAAAAACGCTGTAAGTCGCTAGAACTAATAATCCTCCCCTTCATAGATATAAAATTATACTCCTGTACAACGCTTAAGTTTTTCTCTATACGCCGTACGCTAAACGCTGTACGCTATTCTTATGCATATTATGAGGAAGGTAGCGCTGGGCATTGCCGGCACGGCGCTGGTTTTTTTCTTATTCGCCACAGCCATAGATGTTGGAGTGATTCGAATAGTTGGGAGCCCGGATCCCATAAAGAAAATTTTATCGGATAGCGGTATTTATAACTCGGTAGTCCCTAGCAGCCTGGATAATGCTAAACAGATATCAGGCAGCAGCCAAGACGTGCCGCTGACTGATCCAATTGCCCGTTCGGCGGCGGAATCAACTTTCAGCCCACAGTTCATAAAAACATCTACTGATAGCGTGGTTGATAGCATCTACCGCTGGCTAAATGGTAAATCCGCCCTGCCTGATTTTAAGATTGACTTAACTCCCAAAAAATCGGAGTTTATCAATAAAGTGGCAGTCGGTGTCCAGCAAAAAGCAGCCAGCCTGTCACGTTGTACCACCCTGCCATCCACTACCTCTTTTGATGTCTTCAATGCCAGCTGCTTGCCACCAGGTGTAACCCCCGCTCAAGCCGCCGAGACGGTGCGGAGCGACCTATCAAATGGGCAAGGGTTTTTAGACAGCCCAGTTATAACCGCTGATAGCGTTAAAACAACTGAAATATGCCCTACGGGCCTAGAAGGGTGCCCAAGTCCTCCTGTACATAACAATTTTTTTAGCAAAAATAATAATTTGCCGCAGTATTTTCAAAGGCTTAAAGTTACGCCTCTTATATTTGTCCTAATCACAATTTTACTGCTTTTGGGAATCATCTTCTTAAGCAACTCGCGGCTGAAAGGTATAAGACACGTGGGGTTTGTGCTAATTGGTACCGGTATTTTCGTTATTCTTTTTGCATTGGCAGTAAATGCAGCAGTAAACAACAAAGTTTTGCCCAAAATAAGTCTGACAAACACTGTTCTGCAGGATGATGTCCGTAAATTGGTACACGACACAGTACACAGGGCAGATAACACTTTTCTAGCTCTTGGATCCGGTTATGCGATTTTGGGTGCCTTAGGAGTGGGAGGATTTTACCTGCGACGCCATCACCAGCCATCCGCCGAGACGATGGAGAAGGATATACATACCGATGATTCTACCCCTCAAGCTGAGCCAAAACCACCCAAGCCGAAGTCTAAGCGGCCTGCTGTCAAGAAGATTAAAGTTAACTGATGTTATTATTGGCACATGCAGCATGGAGAGCTCGAGCTTGAACTAACCTTTCTAGCCAAATATCTTCCGAAAGAAATAGATGGCATAGAGCCGACTATGCTTAAGGACATATATGTGCCTGAGTCAGCTCCGCATCCCAATTTACGCATCAGGCAAAATGGGAATTCATTTGAAATTACCCGAAAGCAACCGGTTAGTGAAGGCGATGCATCTGCACAGACCGAGCAGACCATCACGCTAGATAAGGCGGAGTTCGACGATTTAAGCAAATCAAGTAACAAAAGTGTGGCTAAAAAGCGCTATCAAGTCAAAATCGATGGCAGGCCAGCTGAAGTAGACGTTTTTCAAGAAAAATTAACAGGATTGGTCTTGATTGATTTTGAATTTGGCTCAGCAGCAGAAAAGACTGCTTTTGAAGCCCCCGACTGCTGCTTGGCGGATGTAACCCAAGAAGAATTTATCGCTGGCGGCATACTATCCGGGAAGTCGTACTCTGATATTAAAGACGAGCTGTTGCGATTTAATTACAAACCTTTGCAGTAGTCCGCTTTTAAATTGTAGTAAATTTTAGGGCTTGCACTTAAGCAAGGCGAAGAGCTATATTGTACTTTGGTTTAGAGAGTTAAAGGAAAAATACATCTGCCCTATGTCACGAGATTTACTAGAAGTTTTGCCGCCCAGTCAGCCTGATCAATCATTGCAAGCCCCAGAGGTACATAAAACTGATAATTCAGTTGGAACGCTTGATGTCGATCCTCAAGAGCTCGTGAGTCGAGGTTTGAAGTTTTCTATGGAGAATGGCGGCCTGAATCCTGCCATAGGCCGCGAGCTTCTTTCCAGGTGGTCTTCTAGGAAATAATCTTCCTGGGCCACAGTTTTTTGGCGTGGACAGCGCCAGCAAAGGCCGCAAAAAGCAGTACTAGAACCTGTAAATAAATCCAAAACATCAAGCCCAAAACAACCGCAAATGTACCATATAAGTTGCTCAGATTTTTTAGCTCGTGTGTTAATAAATAGCCGCCTATAAGCTGTAAGATTTGGACGCCAACCGCCGCCGCAATGGCGCTGACTAAAAGGTCTTTCCTGGTGGGCTCTCTGGAATTTATGCCTAAACTGTATACCTGATAAAAAGCAAAGATTAAAATTGCCAAACTGGCTATAAAGGGAATTAGCCTAAAGACAAATACGTGGGCTAAACCGGCAGCGTAGCTCGACAATACCGATGCCAGCACCAGCCCACCGCCGCCTACTAAAATAATCGATAGGCTATTGAGTATAGATCTGGGAAAGCCCGGTCGCGTATCTTTGGGCACTCGCCATATTTGATTAAAGGCATAGCGGATGGCATCAGCTCCACCGCGAGCGCCGTAGAGAGTTATTAAAATACCTAAGGCCAGAGCTAAGCCGGTTTTGTGAAGGCTGTGTATGTTGCCTTGAAAATGATTGCTAATAACGGGGAAGTAATGACCTATGCCTTCAACAACTCGCGCGCGTATGTGTTCATGATTTTTGAGGAATAACTGTGTGGCTGTTGTGGCTACCAGCAAAAGAGGAAACAATGATAAAAACCCGTAGTAGGTAATGAGTGCTGTCAAACGCCCGCCCTCATCTTCGCCGTATTTTTTAAAGACCGCCACGCCGAAAGCCACAGGTTTGAATCTTTGCTGCAATTTATCCAATTGCTTAAGAGGCCACTTTATACTTTCCACTACCAAGAATTTTACCCCAAAAAAATAAATTTAGTTTAGAATTTAAGGAGTAGGAGGAAGAATGTTAAACGAATTTAAGAAGTTTATTTTGCGCGGAAACGTGGTGGACCTAGCGGTTGGCATCGTCATAGGTGCAGCTTTTGGTACTGTCGTGAACGCTTTGGTCAGGGATATGATTACACCGATTATATCGGCGATCGGCGGCACTCAACGTTTTGCTGATGCTCATTTTACTATCCATAACAGCCAGTTTTTGTATGGTGATTTCATAAACGCAGTTGTATCTTTCCTGGTTGTCGCGTTGGCGATATTTTTCTTCGTGGTCCAGCCGGTTAATCATCTAACAGCACGATTCATCCGCAGCCACGACACTGAAGAATCGACCACCCGCAAATGCCCGGAGTGCCTGAGCGAAATCCCTAAAGAAGCCAGTCGTTGTAAATTCTGCACCGCCAAGCTCGAAAAAGCCTAACTTGGTACAACACACTGAACCAGGTTAGAACCGCGCTTGCCGGTTAAGAGTTTAGGACGTTCCGTAATATTACGCCAAAGCCGCGAGCATCATCAATTGCTTTGTGGGAATGGTCAGGCATTCCAGTTGTAAGCGGAGACGATAGTTTTTTTCTTTCTGACATATTTAAGTCCAACTTAAGTCGTCCCGATATGAATGATGGTAGATCCAGAGTTTTAGAAGCGCCTGTCGTTGTAGTAAAAGGGTTTTTGTTTGCAAACTTCCATAAATACCAACTCACAAAAGCATAATCGAATCCAACGGGATGAGCTACGAACACTGGGATCTTGCCTATGGAATCTAGCCAGCTACAAAAGTCTTTAATAACCACTTCTGCAGGTTGGGCTTCAGAGGTCACTTCTTCCCAAGCCTCCGGTTGAGTTTTCCACCACTTCATCGTTGGGAAATGCTGCGTTGCTCCTTCGACACGCAAAACCTTCCGGTAAAAACTACTCAGCTCTTCATTGGCTGTCGTAGCTACTGCTCCGATACTCAGCATTGAATATAGCCCAGGCACTGGGCCATCAGTTTCAATATCTACAACTATGTAAATTTGGTCATTATTTAGCATAAGCAAATTGGTACGCCCGATAGGATTTGAACCTACGACCTCATCCTCCGCAAGGATGCGCTCTATCCAGCTGAGCTACGGGCGCTCAGAACAGGGGTAATTTTACCATTTTTACAGATATAGTGCTACTTTAGAACTTTAGGCGGCGACTAAGGCTTTCTATCCGGTCAGGTTTAGCGTCTTCGTAGGGCAAGTGCTCGCCTAATATATCCGTGATCTTCTCTTCGTCGGCGGCATCATAATAGGCCGAGATAGGAGGCATAAACCGCTTAAGCGGCGACAGTTGAATACTATTTAGCATTCCGTCTTTAACTAATGCGAAAGATTTAAAAAGGTTGTAGCTGTAAGATTTCTCGCCGATGCGTAAACTGGACTCAGACAATTCATAAGTAACCTGCCTAGGTTTTTGCCTGGAATAAATCCCAACTATTATGCCAACAGCCACAATGGTACCTGTCGCGAAATACTCTTTTGTTAACAAGTATGTGCCGGCTGCCAGTAAGGCTGTGCCAATAATAAGCAGCAGATACCAGCTGGCACCTCTATCGTGGTCTATATATTCAGAGGCTGTCCAGGAAAAAGAAGTGTCTTTTGGTGGTTTAGCTGCCGAGTTGTTTGAAGATGATTGAGGAGCTGGGGCTTCAGCCACAGCCGCGCTGCCAGAAGGCTTATAGAAATCTTCGGCATTCGGTTCCATAAGCGTTATTGTAGTTGATTTGCAGCCAGAAAACTATGTTGGGCGTGGCGGAGAGGGAGGGATTTGAACCCTCGCGGGGGCTTTCGCCCCCCTAACGATTTAGCAAACCGTCCCCTTCAGCCACTTGGGTACCTCTCCGTATTAACTTGGCTGGCGGAAGGGGTGGGATTCGAACCCACGAAGCTTTCGCTTACCTGTTTTCAAGACAGGCGCACTAGACCAACTATGCGACCCTTCCGTATCTATTTTAGCTGGGTAAGTATAACAATAAAACCCCTTGTAAACCAATCTACAGCCGCTTGGCAAACACAACGGCGTCGACCCGAGCAGCTCCGGCTGCACGTAAGGCTTTAGTAGCCGCCCGTATGGTGGCGCCGGTCGTTACAACATCGTCAATCAATAAAATATTTTTTCCGGATAAAAGATTTGGGTAACGTACCAGATATTTTCCTTCGGGCTGAGTCAGTCGCACAGACCGCGCAGCGCCTAGTTGCCTGGTCTGGCCCAAGCGTATCAAAGCATTCATATATTTTAGATTGAGTCTTCGAGCAATTTGGCGGGTCAGCAGAGCAGAGTGGTCAAAACTTCTTCGGCGAACCCTGCTGGTAGCCGTGGGGACCGATACAACCAAGTAATTGAGCGATTGTAAAGTTTCAGAATAATTAAAATCTAAGAGTGTCGCTACCATAATATTCGCTAGAGAATCGGCAGCAGCACGCTGATGGCCGAATTTATAAACTTTAACCAGCTCGCGAGCCGCATTTTCGTAGTTAGTACTGACCCAAACATAGCGCGGGGCACCAGGTCGGCAACGCTCGCAAGTACGCCCACCTGGGCTCACTACTCCACACCCGAAACAACGCTCGCCGTAAGGTACGATTTCTGTGTTTGAACAAGCGACACAAAGAGTAGATCCTTCTATCTCACAAATTACACAAGCGGGTGGCGCGATCAAACCAATAACGGAATCTAGTAAGCTCATACCGCTTATGTTGTGTAAAATATGTTGTAAATCGTAGGAATGGCGTTGCGCGCACTCATAGAGCAAGTTATACTAGTTTTAAAATAAAGAAGCAAACATAAGAATTACTCTTAAATTGGAGGATATAAAGATGGCTCGAGGCAGCCAACAACAGGATGACTTGTTAATGGGCGATGATATTACAGCCGCTTTTTTGAGTGAAGACGAGGTGCCGGCACCTGACGATACGGCCGTTGCCGATCAAGCCCAAGTGGAAGAAGAGTGGGAAGATGAGCCAGCCGGCCAGCTAGCAGTTGACGTTTATGAGACTAAAGAAAAATTGGTAGTCAAGGGCCGCGTGGCAGGAGTTAATAAGAGCGACCTAGACGTCAGTATTTCTGATAACACATTGACAGTACGAGGCACTTTAAGTGCCGGCAATGAAGACAATGTGGAAAACTACTTTCTCCAGGAATGTTATTGGGGCGAATTTAGCCGCAGCATCGTGCTGCCGGTTCCGGTAAAAGAAGAAGAAATTGAAGCCGTGCTAAAAGACGGCGTCCTTACAATCAGCTTCGCCAAAGTAAAGCAGGATACAGTCAAGAAGATCGAAGTTCTATAGTTAGATAATCTTAAATAGAAATATAAAACACCTCAAATGAGGTGTTTTATATTTAGCTTGTAACTTGTTTTAGGACGAACCTAACCAAGACTTGGGCTAGAGCTACGATGATTAAGCCTATAACTGCATAGAGGATAGTATTTTTGGCACTTGTTACACCTGTATCGCTACCGCCGCTGGTGATATAGCGCAGGCCGCCCACAATAATCATAATTACAGCTACTACGCCCACTATCAGCGATAGAAGGTTAATTACCGTATGGATAAGATTATTGATCTTGGCCGTAGCATCACTCGTACCGCTACAATCGCCAGTAGGATTATCAGTAAAGTGCAATTCAGCACCGGCGCATAATCCACTGTTAATCTGCTGCTGGCCGGTTTGAGCATAGGCTGGTATAGACTGACCCAAGAATAGTAAGCCGGACAAGCAACCAATACTTAGGTACAGCCTCATAAGAAATCTTGTCATGGTTATTTTTAGAGTACAGTTAAATTAACTGAAAAAGCAAGTTCTAGGTAGCTTGCGTAGTCTTTTGTAGTACAAACCTGACGATGACTTGGGCTAGGGCTACGATAATCAAGCCGATTAAGGCATAGAGTATGGTATTTTTGGCAGCAGTAACTTTCTCGCTGGAACCGCCACTAGTGATGTAGCGGAAGCCGCCAACGACGATCATGATTACGGCAATCACACCGACAATTACTGATAAAATATTGATTATTTTGGTAATTATATTATTGAAATTACTAGTAGTATCTTCGACGGTACAGGTTGTAGAGCCGGTACTGCCTAGGTTTGAAGGAATGGTTTGCGAGAAGTCGCCGTTGGCTGTAGTACAAACTTGCCCGGTAATTGGGCTATTGGCAGTTTGGGCGTTAACCGCAACGGGCACAGCTAGTGGTACCGCTACCACCAATGCAGCGCTGAGAGACATTAACGTGTTTTTAATTTTTTGTAACATTTTGGTTAGTTCCTTTATTTGGTTTATCTAATTACCTATAAGTATATATGCACTTTTATGTTAGTCAAGATGCTTATACTTTAGTGGTTTTGGCTAGCACGAACCGGACGATGACTTGGGCTAGAGCTACGATGATTAAGCCAATAATCGCGTATAGTAGCGTGCTTTTAGCTGATGATATTTTATCGGAAGAACCACCGCTGGTAATATACCGAAAACCAGCAATCACTATCATGATTACGGCAATAACAGCGACGATTACAGAGATAAGATTAATAATCTCGGTAATAATAGTATTGAACGTTTTAGTTTCAGCAGTCCCGGTGGGACATGCTGCCGCGGTCCCTTCAAGATGAAGGTTTTGCGCTCCAGAGCAAACTCCTTGTTGAACCGCGTCAGCTGCCAAAGCCGACACGGGGAGTAAAAGATTGAAACTTAACAAAAACGCTAATGCTAGCATGGAAGCTTTTATTTTATTAATCATTTTGATCCTATCTATACTCATAATTATTGTATTACTTTGCCAAGCACAAACTTAACAATCGTCTCTGCTAGGGCTACTATAACCAGCCCTATAAGGGCATAGATAATGGTCTTTTTAGCGCTAGCCACGGCTTGGTCATTGCCACCGCTGGTAATATAGCGAAATGCTCCAATCACTAACATAATCACAGCTACTATTCCAACTACTGTAGACAAAATGTTGATTATAGCATCTAAGGTTTTATCTAGACTGCCGGTTGGAGCTGCAGCTGTACAACCCTGACCAGCTGCGGCATTAATGCCGCACTGTATATCGCTTTTTGTAGCTGTGGCAGCTAAAACAAGGTTGCTCGAGGCAAAGATTGAAATGGCAGAGATTGCTGTGAATAGTAATATACTTTTTATTTTATTCATCGTTTTATCATTGAATCACTTTATCAACTACAAATCTAGTGATAGTCCAAGCCAGAGCTACTACTACAATCCCAATAAGTGCATATATAATTTGACGCCGGGCACCAGCTGCCTGTTCAGCGTTACCGGCGGCTGTAGCATACCTGAGCCCACCAATAATTATCATGATAACTGCTATAACGCCCGTAACAACGGCAATAACATTAGCAGCTACACTAATGACGCCGTTAGGCCCAGCGATCGGATCTGTAGTGCCTTGTTGCTTAGCTTGAGTACAGACATTACTATTAGCTCCGTTACATGCCTGGCCAAATAAACATGCCTGGCCTTTACAGGCTTGCGCCTTAGCAACTGACGCGACGGAAACCATTGACGTGACTAAAATAAGTGCTAAAACCATTATCTTCAAGATTTTTATCATCATAGTCGTACTACTACAAAATTAACTATGGCTGCAGCCGAAGCTGCAATGATCAGGCCAATAAGCGCATAGATGAGCATGTTTTTGGCCTCGGCTATTTTATTAGGCTCACCCTGAGCAAATACGTAACGCAGTCCAGCAATTACTATCATTAGAAACGCCAATGCGCCAACGATAATAAATATAATATTTAAAATTTTAGTAATGTCGTCTTGTGTGGCGTCATTATGATGGGGAAGGTTATTCGCGTTAAGAAGTCCTTGTGCGATGTAATTAATCATTATGGTTATTTATGTTAGTGTATTGGCGAGAAATGCCACCAGGCCAGTGGCAATCAAGGCTATCGCTAGACCTATTAAGGAATTATACAAGCGTTTACGTGCAGCAGCAGCCTTTTCTGGTTCGCCGGTAGCAGTAATATACATTATCCCTGCGATTATTATCGATATAACTGCTACAAAACCAGCGAGTCGAACTAGCATGTCCAAGACCGCTAAACCGATCAACCAGAAGTCATTGATGTTAAAGCCGCTAACAGTAGGTGTGCAATCTGGCCCTAAATTCAAATATTTGTACCAGGTCGGCAGGAAAAAAAAGAACCTAGTTTTATTACCGCAATCCACCGCAAAAACAAATGGTAAATATTTTATAAGCGCTATTGCGGGTAAAATCATTACTTAAAATACCCCTTGTCCCGGTATAAGCCACTTTATAAATGCATACACGAAAATGAATGCAAAAAGTGCAATTAAGGCATTTGTGATTCGTTGTTTTGCAGATTGTATACCATTTGGATTGTCGCCAGATGCGGCGTATTGGATACCGCCTAGTATTATTGCACCGACAACCACAACTCCTACTCCAATGGCCAGAAAATCTACGAATTTTTGAATGTCGTTCCAAATAAACTGACTATCATCGGCAAAATTATGGCTCACAATTTTTAATATTTGCATTTTTATACGTTAACTTGATTAAAACTATACCATAACTTGACATAGTGCATTCAAGTTTTTCAATGCCAGTTACAGATTGTCGATTTATAATGCTTATGATATAGTGCTGGTAAATATATAGATGTAGAACAAACAGATGAGCATCAGACAAAAATTTGGAATTGGGCTAGTGTTACTTTTAACGCTTACTGCAGTGAGTATTTTTCTGCCCAAAAAAGCTTCTGCTGCTACATTGTCAGATGCGTCCTTTAAATCCCCGACAGCAACATACAATGTGACTGCTACCTATAAAGCTAGTGATGGCTCGTCCTACTACCCAAGCGATCTTCTGTTATTCATATCAGGCGTAACTCCTCTAACTGGTCAGTTGTTTTTTAATGATAGCAATACCTCAGATGGAACTTACCAGTTAAAGTTTAATGGCAACACTTATGTTTGCCCGGGAGCTACGATTGATGTAAACAAAGGTTCTCTACAAGCGATACCAAATAATGGTGGTACGCAATGGACTGGTGTATTGAACCTTAAGTATGTAACAGATTCTATGGCAAATTGTAGCAATGGATCGTCTATTACATTAGCTCCCACAACTATTACGCTTGTGGATAAAAGCACCTCGCTATGTAGCGATAGTAGTGCACCGGATGCAAATGGCAAATGCTCCGATGGCAGTGTAGCGCTACCTATCGCAAATATACTTAATGGCACTACCCCTTCATGTAGTAACGGCTTTCAAAACCCGCCAGCGTGTGATACTTGTTTAAACGGAACGACGATCACCCCTTGTACGAGTGACTCACAAACTTCTCCTCCACCGCTAGCTGCCAGCGCCACAGCTACCACTTGCGAGGACGCTTTCAGCTGGTTGTTTGAATGGATAGTTTGCCCGGCACTGAGAATGACTAGCAACGCAGCAGGAGCGCTGAATGATTTCATTGAAGGACAACTATGCGTGAACTCCGGTGCTAGTACTACAGGAGGGGCAACATGTACTAATACAGCTAGTATTTACGGTAGCAATAACCCTGATTCATCACAGGTACACCAGGCATGGGATTCTTTTAGAAAGATTGCCACTGCACTGCTAGTCATTCTGATGCTGGTGATGGTGATTGCACAGGCTTTTGGCGGCGGACCGTTTGAAGCTTACACCGTCAGGAAAATGCTTCCCAAGATAGTAGCTGCTGTCATTTTGCTGCAGTTTTCTTTCGTCCTCACTAAATTTGCAATTGATATTTCCAACGACCTAGGGAAGGGTATCCAGGCATTGCTTTACGCGCCATTTGGCGGCCCTGGCGCTATGGGATTGGATAAACTAGTGGGGCATACTTTAGCTAATCAAAATCAGGGTCTTAACGACTCTGCATTGTTTTTTACTGCATTGGCGCTTGGTACAGGACTAGCAATAGGTGCTATAAGTTTGCCTCTAATCGCTCTGTTGGCACTTTATGTGTTGCTGGCGCTGTTTACAGCCTTTGTTGTGCTGGTATTGCGAAAGCTTTTTATTATTCTTCTAATAGTACTTGCCCCAATAGCTTTCGTTCTGTGGATTCTACCAGGCACCGAAAAATACTGGAAAATGTGGAAGGATAACTTTACCAAACTGCTAATGATGTTCCCGATTATTATGGCACTAATTGCCGCCGGAAGAATTTTTGCCCTTATAACATCCACTTCTCAAACAACCGCTCTAATGCCGCATTTGGCAGTCGCGCATCTTGGTCCGCTCCCTGTTCCCTACTTTAGTAAAGTGACCACTTTTATTGACTTGGTTATTGTGCTTTTGGCGTTTTTTGGCCCATACTACCTGCTGCCTAAAGCATTTACGTGGGGAGGAGCGCTTATGGAGATGAGCGGTAAAGGAGTTAAAGCCGGTCTTGATAAAGTCGCAAGCCCAGGAAAAGAATATCTTAACTGGCGCCAGGGTATAACACCTTGGAAACAGGCCCGCGCTGCCCGCAGAGCAGAAATAGAGAGGCGATCGAAAACTGGTTTTTATGAAGGTTTAGCCTCTGGTGGAATCCGTGGTGGTATTAGACGCGCAAGACTCGGTGGCGTCCCAAGGCCTACCAGAGGCGGTATAGAGAATGAAAGATCACTTCGTGGCAGAATAGTACAGCAAGCCGAAGCCGAAATCGAAAAAAACCGAAGAGAAGAAATTCAACGTGCTACCCTACAATTAATGCAGCGGGATTTAGCACAATATCATCCCGATGATCATGACCGAATAAGGAGAGCTATTATCAGCGGCGAGACACTCAATGACGTCCACTTAGCACATGAAGATACAGTAGATCCGGTAACCGGTGCTGCCATAGCTGGCACGCATGAGTTCAATGGGGCAGAATATGCAGGCACACATGACCATGGATTGCGGGCAGCGCTTGATAGAGGCGTAGTTCATGGACACTGGAGAGATATAGAATCGTATGTTAGGCGAACTATGGCTAGTGGAGATCAGGAACGAATAGCTGAGCTGCAAGATTTCTTGCAACAAAATTCGGCAGCTATTGGCGATCAAATGACACATCTTCTTAAAGGTATGAATATTGCCGCTACCAGTAAGCCAGAAAGCATTGTCAAAATGAGACAAGAAGAGATAGAAAGCGTATTAGGCACACTCAGTAGTAGAGTAGCCGGCGGAGGCCCAGGGGCTGCTGAAGCTGCGGGCCAGCTAAGTGTCTTTTTACAGAACTATGCTACTACGGCTGCTGATGGCCGACTGCGCACACAGCTTGATCAAGGTGGAGCCAGAGCAGTAAAGGCTTTTGTAGCTAACGATCCCGGTATGCTGGATGTGATAAATAACGATCCTGCCCACGGCGGTCTGGATGCTCGCGCAAGGCTAGGGTTGGATACTGTAGACGGAACAGTAGCGCTTGGATTAGCCGCAGCCGACCCTACTACCGGTACCTCTATGAGAGATCTGCATGCTCGTATTTCTGATACCGGCGTTATTAGATAGACATTTTTCATGCTTTAAAGTACTAGAACTAGATCCTACTTGATATATTATGCGTAATATGTTAAAATATAGAAAGTCGAAGTTGTTATTTCGGCTTGTTCTTCTTCAACTTTTGGGAGGATACAAAGATGTTCTGGGCAGTAATCTTCGGATTTGGCGCCTGGGCCGTAATCGGATACCTAATCCCGTCGGCCTCCGACCATCTCACAGCAGCCAGGAAGACGGATGAGAAGCTACGGCAGACGCTGGATGCCCTCGCTATGGCGACAGCAGCAGACAGGCCCAACTTGCTGCGGATAGCTGAGCGGCACAGGCAAACGCGCAACGACCACTACTGGAGAGCAGCGCCTTGGCTGGTTGGCAGCCTGGGCCTGTATGTCTGGGGTATCTGGGCTCTGAGCCTGGGTTTCTCTGGAAGTCAGACAGCCGTTCTCGTGTTCGGGACAATGTTCCTGGGCGCGGCCTTTGCGTTGATCAGGCAACGAAGGCGTAACTGGCGGCGGTTTGCAGGTTGGCGGACGATCCCCGACCCCCTCGTCCGTCGGCGCACTTTCGTAGCCTCAAGACTCAATGCTGTTGGGCTGGTAATTTGTCTACTGGCCGGCAGTCTGATCCTGGGCTTCGGCCTGTAGGCCACCACGCGAGAGGAAGGTGATAGCAGTTGGACAAGCTGCTTTACCGGTTCGGGCTTGGACTGTTCAAGGTCCTCGCTCGGGCTGCCCGCACATTGGTCAATTGGCTGTTTCATCGCCCATGAGACCAGCACATCCTCCCTAGACCCAGCCGTAGTTGCACATTGAACTACGGCTGGGCAGGCCTAGTGGAACGATCAAGTTCAAGGGGCTAAACGGCAGGAGTTTTGAGTGATCCATTCACTCACCACTTCCTGCCGCTTTTCATTTATAAACGCTTATGTTGCTATGAGCCATAAATTGGTATACTAAAAATAGCTGAAAGCTCAGAGCTGAGGGCCGAGAGCTCTAGAGAATGAGAACAAATAAATACATTAATGTAGCTAAGGATTACAAGCTAACAGCTTAAGGCTAATTTTATGGCTGTTTATAAAGTTATTCAGGACATAGAGGCCGAAGACAGGCTACTTGGGCCTTTGACGCTTAAGGGGTTTATATATGCATTGACGGCGGGGGCCCTTGGTTTTATTAATTTTAAACTGTTAATGTCTCCTGAGCTTGGCGCGATTCGTTGGCTATTGGTACTCCTTTTTGGGCTACCAATGCTTTTATTTATGGTATTAGCTTCACCATTGGGACGTGAGCAACCCACAGAAGTCTGGCTATTATCGCGCGTGCGTTTTTTGGTAAAGCCAAGAAAGAAAATCTGGGACCAAAGCGGACTTAGCGATCTGGTAACAATTACTGTCCCACCGAAAGTTGACCGGCACCTTACAAAAGACTTGAGCCAGGGTGAAGTACAGGGTCGACTGGAATCACTAGCAATGGCGATGGATACCGGCGGCTGGGCCGTAAAGAATATAAATGTCAATTTAAATACTCAGCCCACTTATCTGGAGAATGGTGCCGCAGACTCTGACCGCTTAGTTGGCGCTTCGAGCCTAACACAGAATGTGCCGGTGATTGATATTCACCCGGCCGACGATATTATGGACGAACAAAACAATCCAACAGCACAGAAATTTGAGGGTTTAATGCAACAGAAAGATGCCAAGCGCAAAAAAGAAATGGCCGAAAAAATTAATAATGCCAGGAATGATAGCCAGCCCAGCCAACTTCAGCCTAAAGAATCATCTGCTCAAAAGGTGGATAGTGCCCAAACTGTCACTAAGGAGCCAGCGCAGGCGGCCAGACAATTCCATTTTAAACAGCCCCAGACAAATGATACCCCTCAGAAGTCCCAGCTCCCACCCGCGTCAAATCAATCAGCCCTACAAAAATCAGAGGTGACAGTCGAAAGTAGAGCTGATAAACTGGAGCTAGCCCAAAGTGGTAATGATTTAAGTGTGGCGTCAATTGCACATTTAGCTAATCGGCAGCCTAGGATACAACAGGTTAGCCCAAACGAGGTAGTAATTTCCTTGCACTAGAAGATCCAACACTAACAAAAAGCCAAAAGGGTGGAAATATTTAGTTTATGAATCCAACTCAACCGCAAGCAACCACAGCACCGGCTAAGGCTGCGCCATCAAATCCTAATAGTACGCAAAACACATTGCAAATTGCCGAAATCCGCGATGGTGTAGTAATTATGAACGATGGCACATTCCGTGCCGTAATAATGTGTAAAGCCATTAATTTTGATCTGATGAGCCCGCAGGAGCGGGAAGCCGTAGAGTATAGCTACCAGGGATTTCTTAATTCCTTAACCTTTCCTATCCAAATATTTATGCGCAGCGAGAAGGTTGATTTGCGGCCTTACCTTGAAAAACTTGATAAGATTCGCTCTCAGCAAGACAACATGTTGTTGGCGCTTTTGATGGAAGACTACATTAACTTCTTGGCAGCAATCTCTCAACAAGCGAACATTATGGATAAGCAATTTTATCTGGCTATAAGCTACCCAGACCCCAACCAGGACGTCCGCAATACCATAAAACAGGGCACGGGGTTTTTCAGCGGCGTAGTGAATCTATTCAGTAGGGATCAAGCACCCCATGTAGTGATCAATGAAAGAACTCTGGAAGATGCTAAGACAGAACTGCGAAACCGTGTACAGGCGGTAATCGAGGGCCTTTTGCAATGCGGCGTGCAAAGCCTGCCTCTGGATACTCAAGAGCTAATTGAGCTTTACTACAACACCTACAACCCAGACACCGCCACTCGTCAGCATTTGGTAAACTTTGATGATTTATCTGCGCAGGTTATTAATAAAGGCCACGGCGATGCACCCCAACCGCAGCTAGATTCGGAGATGGTTTAGATATGCTAGGATTTGGAAAGAAAAAAGCCGACCAGCAGCTGCATCCTCTAGAACAACAGGAAGCCCGTCAAACTAAAGAGGTGAAGGGCGACTATCAAAAGGGTATTACGGCACTGCGCGATTTTATTGCCCCCAGTTCACTAGAGTTTAGCGGCAAATATTTTCAGCTTGGCACGCGCTATGCCCGCACTTATTATGTTTACGGTTATCCGCGGCAAGTTTACACCGGTTGGTTATCTGGAATTATCAATCTAGACGAGATCATTGATCTTTCTATGATAATTCAACCTGTACGCACCGAAGTTATCCTTAATAATCTACGTAAAAAAGTGTCCCAGCTTGAAGCTGGCATCCAAATAGATACTGAAAAGGGCAGGGTGCGCGATCCGGGCAAACAAGCAGCTATCCAGGATGCCGAGGAAATGCGCGATAAACTACAGGTTGGCGAGGAGCGATTTTTCCGTTTTGGTTTTTACTTTACGGTTTACGCCAACTCGGTGGATGAGCTAGAAGTTATATGTAATAGGGTAGAATCATTGCTCGGTCAACAACTGGTGTATTCCAAGCCGGCAAGCGCCCAGCAGGAACAGGGACTAAATAGTACTATCCCGCAGTTTGTTGACCAGTTGCAGATTTACCGCAACATGAATACGGGTGCTATTTCTACTAGTTTCCCATTTACTTCGGCCGATCTTACGCAGGAAAACGGTATTTTGTATGGCATTAACATGCATAATTCTGGATTGGTGCTTTTTGACCGCTTCACGCTTGAGAATGGCAATAGTGTCGTATTTGCCAAGTCCGGAGCTGGCAAAAGCTTTACCGTGAAGTTGGAAGCACTGCGTTCCATGATGTTCGGCACTGAAATTTTTATTATTGACCCCGAAAATGAATACCAGAAAATGTGTGAGGCCGTAGGTGGAGCTTATGTACGCTTAAGCCTCAATAGTGCAACCCGCATCAACCCATTTGATCTACCGCAAGTCGTAGATTCCGAGGAAGCCGATAACGCTCTTCGCTCCAACCTCATTACCCTCCACGGATTACTGCGTCTGATGATGGGCGGCGCGCAGGCCCAAATGATGCAAAGCGGCGGGGCAGCTATGGCGCCGGCGCTTAATCCAGCCGAAGAAGCCGACCTAGACACTGCTTTGATTGAAACTTATGCCAGAGCTGGCATAACAAGCGACCCCCTAACCCACGGTTCTACGCCGCCAACAATCAGCGATCTTTACGACACTCTGCTTCATATGGGCGGCACTGGTCCGCAGCTCGCTCAACGCTTACGTAAATACACCAGTGGTACTTTTGCTGGTATATTCAGCCAGCAGAGCAACGTCAATGTCAACAATCCGATGGTGGTGTTTAATATTCGCGATTTAGAGGATGAGTTGCGTCCGGTAGCTATGTATATTGTGCTTAATTTCATTTGGAACAAGACTAAGGCTGATAAGAAACGCCGAATTCTAATCGTCGACGAAGCCTGGCAGCTGATGCGCTATGAAGACAGCGCCAATTTTATGTTTTCACTCGCTAAGCGTGCTCGTAAATATAACCTTGGTCTTACGACCATCAGCCAAGACGTAGAAGATTTTATGGCTTCACGCATGGGGCGGGCTATTGTAGCCAACGCCAGCATGCAGTTTTTGCTTAAGCAGTCGCCGAGTGCCGTTGATGTGCTGGCTGATGTATTCAAGCTGACGTCTGAAGAGAAAAAACGCCTGAGCCAATTCCCGATTGGCCAAGGCCTATTCTTTGCCGGCCAAAATCATGTACATATCCAGGTTATCGCCAGCCCCACTGAAGAAAGTTTGATTACATCAAACCCGGCCCCAGTTCAACAAAATCAAATGGCACAGTTGCAGGGTGTGGCAGATTCGCAAGGCCCCCCCACCTCGAGCATTGCTCTTCCGCCTCAACAACCCTTGTCTCCAGCCGTTCAAATGGAAGCACCGGTATCACTACCGACAGGCGTGCTAAATTCGCAGGATTTGAACCAGCCACCATCGCCAGAAACGCCACAACCATCGGGAGTATAGTTGGTAAATTACGCTAATGGCTACAACTACCAGAACACCAGAAAGAAAACCAGAAGAGGATAATAACCCCGGGCAGGAGGACTTCGACAAATTAATAGACAAGAACTTCAGCAGCGGAGATGAACGAATGATGGAGGAGCGCGCCAAAAAGGGCGCAGCTAGTCCAGAAGACTTAGCTGAAGACGAAAAAAAAGCCGGCGGGCCAGCAGAGGCCAAAGGCGCTACAGACGAATCTAAGCGCTTGCAGCCGACCCATGAAAATACTGTCGGTGACGGCTATAAGGGCTCAGGGCTTAAAAAAGAAATGCGCCTGAGTTTTGGCAGACTCAAAATTACAAAAAAACGCGGCATAGGCGCCGGAATCATTGCCGCCATTTTAGCTACCCTAATTGCTGTGTTCACTATTACATCCGGCCCGCTGCAGCTACTTCATTTGGCACAAATACTTAAAAAAAGCTGGCACCACCAGGAAAAAATATCGGTCCACAGATCTAAAGGCTTATTCCGCTACTTTAGAGCAAATAACATTGGAGAGACTCGTGTAGGCTGGGTGGGTAGCAAAGTTATGACGCGACTAACGGGCCAGCTTAAAGATGTAGGCGTAACATTCGAAACCAACTCCAATGGCTCGCCAATTAAAGCCACGATAGATACCAGCAAGCACCCCGAATTTCAGGATTTACTCAAATCCGAAAGGCGAGACCAAGTTATTAAAGTTTTTGAGGCCGATCCGAACTTGGTCGGTCAATTACGTGAAGGAAGATTTATAGATATAACTTTCGGCCCCAACACATTTAAAGGCATTGATTATGTTAGATTTTTCCTTAAGACATCGCTAGACCATCTACAGAGTGGCGCTATCGCAACCGCCCTTAGCTTTAGGGTTGCAACTAGATTCTACGACGTGCCAAGTCTGTTCCACCCACTTAAACGAGCCTTAGCCAAAATTAAGAATGGTGTAGTGGCTGAAACTCCTATAGAAACTAGGCAGCAGGAAGAAACGCGAAACCAGAATTTGGAAAGATCGGTTACCGAGAATCCAGAAGCCGTGAGCGCCAGGGATAAAGTTAAAGACGCGCTAGGAAGAGATGACATCCAGACAGCAGTAAGAACGCTTAACGCTGCATTGATTGGAGAAGCCGCTCTTTGTAGCATCTGGGATGCGACAGGCAAGATTGTTCAGTATAACCGTTACTTTGTCGTCTTGCCCACGGTACTCCAGGCGGTGGACAAAATGGCCGCTGGCTCTCAAGCTCAATCTGGTGAGGATTTTTACCTAGGGCAGCTCGGTGCAATAGTTACAAGCTTTAAGGACGCAAATGGTAAAACTATTTGGAACTCCAAGCCTCTACAAGTGTTGGCAGGCAACCCGAATCCGGGCGGTCAAGATTTACCTAAAAAATACGGTGAAGCCTTCCATGGAAGTACGACCGCCGATAATATAAGGCAGAAGCTAAAGGAATTTGGCATAAGCGGAGGTACATTTGGAAGCTGCGGTCTATTCGGGCAAATCCTTAGCGGCCTAACTAATGCGTTTTTAATTGTAGCTGGATTCTTCACATTTGGAGGCACGTGGGCAACATATGCAGCAAAGACGGCTGCTACTGCAGCTGCATTTGCGGCCGTAATGATTATTGCTCAGCAACAATTTGAAGATCTTATAAATAATACCGATGTAGTTCCTAAGATCCTGAGCGGCCCATTGGGCGGCAGTCTTTTGGCATTCGGCTCCCGCGAAGCAGCTAATATCAGTGCTCGCTCTTCGGGTGGTACTGCTATGCCAGGCACAAGTACCACGACTTTATCCCTTAATGATCAGAGGCAGGACCAGCAACAATTCCAATCCGAACCTTTTGCTAAAAGAGTGTTTGATGTACATGACTACCGTTCTGTCATATCAAAGCTCATAGATAGGCCGAGCACCAGTCCGTCGGAAAACTTAAGCAGTGTTGCGAATTTCTTCGCACATCCGGCAAGACTTTTCTCTGGTCTATTTTCAGTAATGCAGCCGCATGTCCAAGCCGCCGGTACATATGACTGGGGATTCCCGCAATATGGTATAGAGGAGGGCTTAGCAACAGACCCAAATTACCAAGATCCCTACGACAACGGGGATAAAGTTGCCGTTATGTTAGATAACGGTGGATGCGCTGATGATAGCAACAAACAAGATAACGGTTGTAGCTTGAGAGACAGAGCCATGAACTGTTTTGGTGTTGATATAAGTAAATATAGCACCGACGCCAGTAAGTATAGTTTAACAAGTTATGGAGATCCGGGACAGTGGAGTGCCGTCGCTGTTAAAGATGTCGACCCATACAGCGACGGCTACAAGAACGCTAGATGCGATGACACCAGTACAGAATGGCAAAGAATAAAGTTGTTTGTTTTTGATTCGCGCTTAATGGATTCTATGGCCTGTTACGATAACGACGCCCAATCATGTACAAATGTGGCTTCTTCTAACGGATAGTCGTGAAATGATGGGCATTAATCGAATGAAAAATAACAAAGTAAAAAAAGCAAGAGTGATGCTCAATCTTGCATTGAGCATCACTTTAAGTTGCATACTTCTATTAGTAGAGATGCCCTTTAAGGCCGGAGCAATATCGACCGATCAAAGAAGAGTTTACAACTCTGGTACTTATTATTATGATTCCAGCAGCACTTCAACTACTGGAATTGGTGGCTGCCAAACCCCGGGTACGCAGCTACCTGGAAATACAATCGGGGAACAGGTTTTTAACTTTTTTGTTACCACCGGTGGCTTTTCGAATGAATCTGCTGCAGCGATAACTGGCAATCTACAGGTTGAGTCGGCCGATTTTACTGTAATTGATGGCTGGGGTGGCGGAGGCGGAAACTACTACGGTATTGCTCAGTGGTCCAGGGATGATAGATATGTTAAGCTCGTCCAATTTGCCGGTAGCACTCAAAATGCCGCTCAATTACCTTATCAATTAAACTTTATAATGTACGAGCTGAAGAATGGCTACAGCTCAACTTTGACGTATTTACAAAGCCCCAATTATTCAGTGTCAGAAAAAGCCATTTACTGGGGCAGAAACTATGAGGTGGCTGTCAATGCAGACGGTAGCCTACAAGCCGAGGCCCAGCGGGTAGCTGACGCACAAATTTGGTATCAGAGAGCTACGGGCAATCCCGCTCCACCAGACACTTCTCCAACCGGCAACTGTACGGGCAATGGTTCCGGATCCGGAAATGGAGGTGGTGGAGGCGGAGGTGGAACGGTTGACGGTTGTACTAATCCGTTCCCCGGTGGGTGGGCGCCCAGCCGTTTGGACATGGGCTACGACGGGACATTTAGTGGCCAAGTTGCTGCGCCATGCGCGGGTACAATCACTTATGCCTCCGATAGTTTCTCGAACTGGGGGGGTTGGATTGAGATAAAGCTCGATCAAAAACCCTCCACCTTAGCAACCTCAACTATTTATTTTGCTGAGGGTATTTCGCCAATAGTCCGCTCTGGGCATGTTAATGCTGGCGACCCGATTGGCAACGCCGTTCCAAATAGAAATTGGAACGGTATCGTCGGCAATATTGAGTGGGGCGTAGCTCAAGATGGATCCGTCGGCACCCCAACCAACACCTATGTCTATGGACAATGCGGCTCAGCAGGAGCCGCCGCGTCAGTTTTTGCCTTTGTCCAGTGGGCAGAATCACTCGGGGTCGCAGCGCCCACATCGACTGATAACGCAGGTTGTCCATGAACAATGATTGCTGCTTTTATAAAATTGCGGGAGAATTAAATAGTGAATGCCCAGCCAAACATTAAAAGAATCCTTTTACTAGCGACCGTTGTGCTGGTGTCGATATTTTTACTTTGGTGGCTCTGGCAATACTTACATACCGGCACTATCACTATTACTACCAACGATAAAAACAATCTGATCGAAATAAGACAAGATAAGGCATCCAAGGATATCAAACAAGCTAAGGGTAGCCTTAAGCTCAGCTTACACACCGGAAAATATTATGTAGTTGTAAGTAATAGAGCTTCCTCTACCACGCAATACACTTTGGCTAAAGCCCGTCAGGCCAGTAGTTACAAAATTGATGTAGAAAACCTCATAGAACCTGAGCCAGTTCTTCCTTATGGTGCTTACAATATTTTAGCCGGCCCTCAGATATATTACGTAAGCATGAAGGATAATTTATTATATAAAATCGATCGAGGCGGACAACCTGCAACATCAAGTAAAGTTGATTTTACTAAGATAAAGTGGCAAAACGAAAACTATGGCGCAGGTATTAATGACGCCGGAGATAAACTGTATAGAATAAGCAATAGTGGCGTTACCGCTGTTGGTTTGCCGTTTGAATCAAATCTTATAGTGTTTGATTTGTCCAAAAATGGGGTTCTAGTAACCTCCGATGGGAAGTCTGTATACATAAGTTCTGGCGGAGCATTTAATAAGATCTACTCTTCAAGCGAAAAGATAACCGATATAGCAATCGGCGACAGCTACATTCTACTAGCTACGCTAAAGGCTCCTGCTAAGAATA
The DNA here is from genome assembly GCA_035480715.1 of Saccharimonadales bacterium (SeqCode). Taxonomy (GTDB): domain Bacteria; phylum Patescibacteriota; class Saccharimonadia; order Saccharimonadales; family UBA10212; genus 2-01-FULL-49-22. The sequence continues at coordinate 23,268 of DATIHL010000007.1, forward strand.
ATGACAAACAATCTTTCAAAATTATCAATCTTCAAGGTAAGGTGCAGTCGGCTTCCGATATATCTGCTCATGATTATGCCTGGTCTCCAAACGGTAAATACCTAGCTATTACTAGCAATTCATCAACTACCATTTATGATACTAGTTTTAAGGTTGTAAGCCACCTGCCAGATGCTAGCGTAGTTGCGTTAACTTGGCTTAATGATAATGCTCTACTATACGGGCTAGGCTCAAACTTATTTAGCTACAATCTACAAACTACTCAGAGTTCTCAGCTAGCAGCGTTGCACGGCGCAAGTATATCTGGTATCTACCCTGGCCAAGATGGATCTCAAGTTTACTTATTAGAACAAACCACAGGCTCTAAAGCTCACTCGTTTATGACAACTCGTCTTAATCTTAATAAAAGTGTGCCACAGTACATATATCTATACGGGCTACTCCTACCAGTCCAAATATATAATTGTAAAGTCAGCTATGTTAACTTTAGCCAGCCTCTAGTTTCAGTATTGCCTTCTTCAAGTTCTGCGAGTGATAGTTGTATTCAATCTGCAAAAACTTACTTAGCTAAAGACGGGCTTGATGTTAATAAATTCAGTTTTTATCCTGAGCCCTCGAGTTAAACCAATAGTCGGCATAAATCTTTAAGTCCCCTCGAAAATTACTTGACTTTACCTATATTTTGTGATTTACTATTAATGTTATAAAAGGGCGGTCGAGTCAACATGGGCGTGAACCAATCCGAAAGAACCAATAATTTTATATCCAGGCTGATACCTGAAAGCCGGCCTGTTAGATATGGTATTGTCCTTGGCCTATCATCGGCTGCATTAGCGGGCTGTGGCGGAAAGGCAAGACTTGGCAACGAGCAACGAACCCCAGCGGGCCAAGAAGCTTCTCAGCCGGCTCCTCAACAAACTCTGCCCAAACCTAACGAAGTAGCCGCCGCTCCACAGCCGCAGCAAGAACAGACACCAGAGAATATTGATTATTCCTCCCCAACGAACGTGGCTATGGCATTTGTCGAAGCGGCGGTAGAGGCAGATGGAGAGACCTTCTGTCAGCTATCCTGGGATAGCGGATGTGACCCCGGTGTTGTTTCAGGCCACGGCAAACGACCTTCATATTTAATACCAACGGGGGTTCAATCATCTGCAGAGAAAGGCCTCGGAGTTGCAGAAGTTGACTTAATAACAAAAGACCGGGGATTGTGGTGTGTACAGCTAAACAATAATAAAGGTCGCTGGTTAGTTGATTTTTATAGTACAGCCCCCCCGGGCGCCCAATGTAACCAATAAACACTCGGTTAAAGCGAGATCAAGTTGTGGTTTTGCGAGAAGTATTCAACTACAGCGTCGGCGTCGGTGGTTGTAATGATTGTCTGGTAGTTTTTGAGGTGTTCCACTAGATGGCGGCGGCGGGCGCCGTCGAGTTCGGAAAATACATCATCGAGCAGGAAGACCGGTTTGGCACCTCTGACTTTCTCGATTAATCCAAGTTCGAAGATTTTTAAAGCGATGAGAAGGCTGCGCGTTTCACCGCGCGAGGCGGCTAGAGCTGCCTGTTTTTTATTAAGCTTTAGTACAAAGTCTTCGCGGTGCGGCCCAAAACCGGTAAAGCCGCGATTGAAGTCCGCTGAGTTACTAGATTCTAGCTTGGATAGTAGCTTAGTCGAATAATTGTCGACGCCGAAAGGTGTGTCGTATATAAGTTCGACTTTGGTTCTTTTGCTAGCAATTTGGCTGTAGTTTTTGCTAATTGATTTATTTATACCGTCAATCAGTTCTTGGCGTGCATTGGCGATTTGGGCTCCCAGCTCGCTTAAGCGGATATTCCAGGCAAAAAGCTGCTTTTTAGCCTGCCCGGGCGACTGTTTTAGCAGAGCATTACGCTGGGATAGCGCTCGGCGGTAGCTAGCTGACAAACTTTTGAAACCGATTTGGGTGCGCTCCAAAATGTCATCAAAATACTGCCGCCTAAACTCCGGCCCGCGTGTTATTAGCTGCAGGTGGTTGGGTTCAAAAAGCACAGTTGGCTCAGTTTTTTCCAGATTTAAGCGTTTAAACGCTTTGTCTTCGATATAGAAGGTTTTGAGAGCTTTATCATCTTCTTTGATTAATTTGATGGTTCTGGCCTGCGAGCCAAAAAAGCCATCAAGCCGTGCCCACAGCTCCGTGAACTGAATTAAGTCACTATCTTTAGCGCGGAAGGACTTGCCCGACGCTAAAACCAAGATGGCCTCGAGCAGATTGGTTTTGCCGCTGGCATTTGGCCCTATGACAATATTGACACCACCATCAAATTCAAAGCTAGCATCCGAATATGAGCGAAAGTGCTGCAAGCGGATAGAATCAATCATAAGACTAGGGTTGGGGGTCTAGCTGCGTAGTGGCATGATCAGGTGAAGGTATTTAGGGTCGTCGCTGCTGCGTAGAATGCACGGTTCCAGCTTGCCATTGAAGCAAAACTCTACCTGCTCGCCGCCAAAGGCGTTTAGCGCATCAATTAGATAGCGCGAGTTAAGTGTAACTTCGCCGCTACCTTTGATGTCGGCGTCGGCTGCCGCTGTATTTTCGCCGAGCTGTGAAGCTATAGCGTTGATACTGACCTTTTTATCTTCGACCTTGATGGTTATACTGCCCGCTGATTCGCGCGCAAATAGCGCCGAGACCTTGGTGATATTTAAAAAGTCTGCTCGCGATAGCTTGGCTACAGTGGCAAATTTGGTAGGAATCAGTTTGCGGTAATCGGGATAATTGCCTTCGATCAACCGCGCTACCAAACTAACATCGCCCACTTGGAAAAGTACTTGCTGATCATCGTGGGTCACCACAACCTCTTTATCGGTATCAGAAATTATACGCAGCAGGTCTTGGGCGGCACTGCCCGGTACTAAAAAGTTAACGCTAGCCTTGTTTTTGCCGAGTTTATGCTCCGCCAGGCGATAGCTATCGGTAGCCACCACCACAACCTCGCCGCCAGAGGAGTGGAAATAAACCCCCGTGAGTACCGGCCTGGCATCGTCGCTACTGGCCGCAAAAACGATTTGTGATAGCGCCTTTTTGAAATCAGCAGCTGTAACTTTCCAGGTACTCCCGGCAGAAATAGCCGGCATGACAGGAAAGTCATCGGCCACGATACCGTTAATTGAAGACTGGTATTGGTCGGTGGTGATGTGCAGTTTGTTGTCTGTTAGCTCAAGCTTAAGTATGCCCTCGGGTAAGCTGCTGACAAAATCTTGCATTAGGCGGGCGGGAACGGTAATAGAGCCAGTTTTTTCGATTTTAGAGCCTATACGGTGAGTTATGGCTATATCCAAATTGGTAGCTGAAATACTAAGACGATTATCGGCTGTCTGAAGCAGAACATTGGCTAGTATAGGGAGGGTGTTGCGTGTATTGGCCACGCGGGCGACTGTACTTAGAGCTTTGGCAAGATTTTCCTGTGTGACTTGGAGCTTCATATAATAATTCCTTAAATTAATTTATAGCTTCATTAGTTGGTGTTGTGGAACATGTGCTTAAACCAAAACCCAACAGACTAAAGTTGGCTATTTTGGGCTGTTTAAAAACTTGGCTAAAGTACACACGAGGTGTGTGAAAACTGGGTACAAAGATTGCTTGACTTGTTAAGTATTTAGCGCGCGTTGTGGGTTGTGGGTAAAACCCAACAAGCTTTACGCAGCTTCTGCATAAGCTTTTCACACCTTCTCCACAACATAAAACAATATATCTACTAAGCATACAAGCGCTCCTTTAGCTCGGTAACGTATTGTTTGATCGGACCATCATAGCTTATTTCTTTTTCTATTTTGTCGATGGAGTGAATAGCGGTGGTGTGGTCTTTGCGACCCAACTCGTGTGCGATTTTAGGAAAACTTAGATGGAGCTCGGACCGGAGCATATACATGGCGATCTGACGCGGTACCACAATGTCTTTATCGCGCTTAGGACCCAAAATATCCTCCATTGAAATATGAAAATGCTTGGCCGTACGTTCAATAATATGCCGTGCGCTTAGGTGTTTAGGACGGTTTTTGCTGCCTTCGAACATGGCGGTAACAATCTGGATGTCGGGGTCTACGCCGCGCATCTCGCAATAAGCCAAAACCTGATTAAGAGCGCCTTCAAGTTCACGAATATTGCTTTGCACGCGGGTTGCCAAGAACTCGATGACCGTTTGCGGTAAGCTGATTTCCTGCGAGCTGGCTTTACTCTGCAAGATGGCGCAGCGGGTCTCGAAATCGGGAGTCTGCATATCGATAGTCATCCCCCAAGCAAAACGCGAACGTAGGCGGTCTTCCAGTGTGGGGATATCCTTGGGCGGTTTATCCGAGCTCATAATAAGCTGCTTGTTGGCTTGGTAAAGCGCATTGAAAGTGTGAAAAAATTCTTCCTGGACTCTTTCCTTGCCGGCCAAAAACTGCACATCGTCGACTATCAGTACGTCGGCGCTGCGGTAATAAGAGGCAAAGTCGTGGGTGTTTTTCTTGATACGCAAACTATCAACAAACTCTTGGACGAATTGCTCCGTAGACGCGTAGATAACTCTGGCTTGCGGCCTGGCAACCAATATAGTATTACCGACAGCTTGAATAAGATGGGTCTTGCCAATACCCACGCCGCCATAGATAAAAAGAGGATTATACTTTGTGCCCGGCTTTTGCGTTATGGCTTGGCAGGCGGCATAAGCCAGTTCATTGCTGCCGCCGACGACAAAATTTTCAAAAGTATAACGTTCGTTCAGGCCTTGCCGGTAAGCGTGAGTGACATTAGCAATCGTTGTTTTTCTAGGAATCACTTGAGTAGCGGTGGCTGCTGACGCGCTGCCAGGATTTTTTAGTACATCAACTTCCTCGCGGTGTCCATTGGGTAGAATGCCAGTATGGATCTTGTATTCAACTCGTATCGGCTTGGCGCCATTCTTGGCCAGCACAGCGACAATTAATTCGTTAAACTTACGCTCTAGCTGGTTCTTAATAAAAATATTGGGCACACCAACAACCAGAACATCATCCTTGTACCTAATAAGCTGGGTATTTTTAAACCAGGTCACGAAATTGCCTCTGGAAACCGAGAGTTCGATTTCTCCCAACACGGCCTGCCAGAGCGTGTCCTGCTGCATAATTTATCTATACCCCTTTAAAGCTTATCTTTTAGTCGATTTAATCTCTACTATAGTTAATCCCGACGGGTTTTTCCACAGCTTTGGCTAAAAACACTACAGTCCAAATCGCAAACCCGGCCTAAGGTAGAAAGTTATACACACCAAGTGGCTACACCTGGTAATTGTGTGGAAAAAAACAGCTCAACCGTGGAAAACTGCTTCAGATTTGTGGTTTTGTGTAGTGAATTTGACTAGACGTTCAGGCTTTGGACTCGGACTTCACGCGGTGGGCCAATACACCGGCAGTGCCCAGTTGTTTTTTGAGCAGTTGGGCCAATGCGGCGGGCGACACTTCAGTCAATTCGGCGTTGAAAACACTCAGTACAATATCGTACGGACCGGCTATATCGTCTTCTATATTTCGTACGGCTTCGTATAGACGACGTCTGATGCGGTTGCGCGCTACGGCCGATTTATGGACCTTGCGGCTGACCACTACGGCCACGCGGTAGGTATGACGACGATTATTCAGCGCTGTTTTGACTGAAAAAAATGGCCCGCGGACTGTCGTGCCGTGCTTGTAAACAAAACTCAGACTATTAAGTCCATGAAAACGATGGGTGCGAGAAATCATACAACTAGTGAGACAGGCGTGATCTGCCTTTGGCTCGGCGGCGGGCTAATACTTTACGGCCGGCTCGGCTGGCCATGCGTTTCATAAAACCGTGTTCGCGGCTGCGCTGGCGCTTTTTAGGCTGATAAGTTCGTTTAGGCATTAGCTAAGTATAGCAATTATCTGTTTACTGTTCACCGTCTACCATATATTAGCCGTTTACCATTTACATTGAAAACAGAAAACGAACCACCGAAAACGCATAGAAAACGGGAAACCGTAAAACGAAAACGGACCACCGGCTGTGGTATAGTAAACAGAAGTAACTAGCCGAGTCTGCCGCATGTTTACAACTATTATCGTTCAACCGATTTTTAATTTACTAGTACTGATTTATGCTCTAATTCCGGGGCATAATTTTGGCTTGGCAGTCATTCTTTTTACCATACTCGTACGTCTTTTAATGTGGCCGCTGGTCAAAAAACAATTGCACCATGCCAAGGCTATCCGCACGCTCCAGCCCGAAATTAAAAGGATCAAAAAAGAGGCTGCCGGCGATAAACGCAAGGAACAGATGCTGACTATGGAGCTTTATAAAGAGCGCGAGATCAACCCGCTGTCTAGCTTGGGGATTTTGGTGGTGCAGTTTATTATTTTGATCGGCCTCTATAGTGGGCTGAACAAAATAATTAAGGACCCCAATCAAATCATCAGCTTCTCTTACCCCATCCTCCATCATCTGGGCTGGCTGCAAACCCTATCACACGATATTCACCGCTTTGACGATTCGCTCTTTGGCTTCATTAATTTAACTCGCACAGCCGTCAATCCACTGTATTGGCCGGCGATGGTATTGGTTTTGGGTAGCGCAGCTGCTCAGTTTGTGCAGGGTCGGCAGCTGCTGCCCAAGAGCCAGGATTCGCGCACCCTACGCCAAATTTTAAGAGAATCGGGGCAGGGCAAATCTGCCGACCAGCAAGAAGTTAATGCCGCAGTCGGTCGTTCAACAATGTACATATTACCGCTGTTTGTCTTTTTGGTATCTGTACGTTTTGCCGCCGCCTTGCCACTTTATTGGCTTACCGGTAGCGTGGTGGCTATCTTGCAGCAGAGCCGCATTTTGAAAGAAGACGTGCAAGAAGCTGAGGCTTCGGTTAAAGTCACAACTCGAACTCTAGACGATGAGCCTAAGCAAAAAGTTAAAAAAGCCTCCAAAAATAAGAAAAGTAGGAGGAAAAGACGGTGAACGAAGACATTGAGGAAGCAATACTATATGCCAAAAAGTACCTAGAGGATCTACTATCGTTTTTTGGCCTTAACACCGATGTTTATGCCACGACCGAAGACCACGAAGTCATTGAGCTTAATGTTCCCTCCACTCACCTTAACGGCTTTTTGATTGGTCAGCATGGCGATACCATGCGGGCGTTGCAGTATCTAATTAGTACGGCTCTAAAAAATCAAAACTATGCTCATACGCGGGTTAATGTAGATGTCGCTGATTATAAAAAAGCCCGGGCTGAGCGGCTAGTCTCAAGGGCAGAGGAGTGGTTTAGGGAGGTTCGCGAGGGCGGCAAGGCTAAGGAGCTGTTACCAATGAATGCTGCCGAGAGACGGGTGATACATAAGGCTGCATCGGATTATGGCCTAGAGACCGAATCAGTGGGGGAGGGCAGGGAACGTCACATTGTGCTTAAACCGGCTGCAGCAGCTGCCGAAAAAGTCCCCGTCGAAACTGAGGAGCAAAATACTTAACATGTTAAGTATTTAGCGCTTTACGGTAAACATCCAATGTCTGCTCGGCCAGGCGTTGCCATGAATATTTAGAAGCCTGGACTCTACTGGCTCTAATCAATTCTGAGCGCAGCTTGGCATTCTCCAGAAGACCTTTAATTTTATTGGCTATATCCAGAACGTCTAAAGGCTTAAAATAATGGGCTGCATCACCGTAGATTTCCGGTAGGCACGTGGCGTTTGAACTTAAAACCGGAGCGCCGTGCACCATAGCTTCCAAGCCTGGCAGGCCGAAACCCTCGCTCAAAGATGGGAAAGCATAAGCAGCGCAGCGCTCATACAGCCATTTAAGCTGGGCGTCCGAGACAAATCCAACCAAACTTAGTCCCTGTATGTGTTCTTTCTCGGCCCAAGCTTCCAGTCGCTCATAAAGCACATCTTTTTTACCAGCTAAAACCAGTCTAAGTTCAGGATGCTTTTGGCGTGCTATAGAATAAGCCTCTACCAGCCGCTGCAGGTTTTTGTGCGGCTGCGGCCGTCCAACGTATAGCAAAAATTTTTGGCCGGTCAATCCTGTTACCGCGATTGGTAGATCGACTATTTTATCGGCTGCTTCATAAGTTACAGTAATTTTACTCGGCTTTATTTTTGCATATTGTGCGACATCGTTTTTTACGTACTTACTTGGCGTTATGACGTGGATCGATTTATGAGCTACTATCCTAATAACCAATTTGTAAACTGCCTGCTTTAGGCCAAAAACCAGCTGGTTTTTGGCGGGATTACGGAAACGGGCCGTAGTTAGATCGTGTATGGTGGTAACGGCTTTGCCGTGGTACAAAACCGGCTGCTGCGTGTGAGCAAAGTGCACCAAGTCGGCATTGAGAACCCGAAGCTGTTTTAAAAGCCCGATTTGTTCAGCAAATGTAAATTCTTTGAAATTAGACTCGATGACTTCAAAATCCGGCGCGATGGCCTTCATGAAATCGAGCCTATGCGGTTTTGTTAGGATTATAAAATCCAAATCTGGCTTGAGCTTCTGCAGGTTCTCTACCAGCTTATCGACATAACGCCCAGTACTGGTCCCCGACTCTCTGGCATCAATTACAATCAGCGGCATTATCTTTACTATATCGCATTAGGCTTTAGAATTATCTCGCCAAGCCATCAGAACTGTTTTTTAGCGTTTTTTGTCGGGGGTACAATCCGGCTAAAGCTATCCCAATAACCACCCACAGCCTGGCCAGCAGTATTGAATGGAAGAAATTACCCTGGATTAGCATGGCAATTGCGGCTAGAGCAAATGGGGCTGCTGGATGTTTCCAATGTAGTTTGGATAAGCGTATGATTGCCGTCACGAGCGCAATAACTAAAGGCGCAAATAATATTAAGCCAACCAGGCCAAGGTCAACCAACAAACCAAGTAGGTCGTTATTAAAAGGCTGAAGCTGGGTGTCCGGTACGCCTTTGTTATATTGGTCGAGATTTAACTTCACGCGGCTATTATAAGCCCCCACTCCCTGCAGCGGGCGTTGTTTGATATAAGTTATGGCCTTTGGCCAAGTGTTATAGCGCGTCTGGGCCGACTGGTCAGCAACGTCAATTGCATGTCCGCCAAAAATCGCTACATTACCTTTTACTCCCGAATCGGCACCGTTGATCGCGTGCTTATGGATAAATCTTGAGGCTATCCCGCTGGCAATCACAAATGCAATTGCGATTAAAACTACCCCCCCGGCGACTTTTGCAAAGTACGGCAATGCACTGCGCATCAGCTCCCTTTTACCCAGCCCAAAAACAAACAATATGGCAGTAACCAATAATGCAAGCAAAGCGCTCCTAGCCAAGGACAGAATAAACAGTGAGCTTGTGGCGGCGAATAGAGTAATTAGGAACTTATTTTTCCGCGCAGATTTATCAAATACAAAATCGTGGATCATCAGCCAGATTGGGATCAGCAAAAAGTTAGCGAAATAAAGCGGTTCTATAGATACCGAATGGACTCTCGGGAATATATAGGTTGAGTTGGAAGTACAGCAGCCGCGTAGATCCGTGATTTTAGTTGAGGCGCCAAAAATATCAAATACGAACTGGAAAAAACCAAAGGCTATAACTAGGGCGGTGACTATGTAGATGGTTTTTTTTATAATCTTCCATAATGAATGGTTCTCGTGCAGTAGAATAAAAAAACAAATTGCTTTCAACACCACCACTAACAGTAGCTTAGTCGCGCCAACAGCCAGCTTCCTGTCTATCGCATAGTGAATGCTTTGGGCATAGGCTAGGGTCGGCAGCAATATCAGAGCCGAAATGGCAGTTACCTTTTTAAAATCTGCCCAGCGCTTATCATAAATAATTTTTATGTACCGTCTGGCTGCTGCAATTAGCAGCAAGGCAAAAGAGATTGCGCCTAGCTTCAGTGGTATATAGTGTAAATAGGGAAATCGATCTATTGGCATAATACAAAGGCTTAGAATTACGCCCGTTAACTCGATGTATTTAAATGCCTGTCTTAAGCCCTCATTTTTCAGCACAGTCCTATCTTATCATGGTCCCACTGCCAAGCTGCCGGCCCCAATAACCTTAGTACGGTATAATATAACCTTGGTTAGTAATTTATGGCGAGCCGAAAAAGAGCACTCATTACTGGTATAACTGGGCAGGACGGTAGCTATTTGGCTGAGCTACTGCTGGATAAAAACTATGAAGTTTATGGGGTTATCCGCCGGGCCAGCACATTTAATACGCATCGGATTGACCATATTTACCAAGACCCACATGAGCGCGGCGCCCGCCTGCACTTGGTGTACGGCGACTTATCGGATGCCGGCTTTGTTTATGGTGCCCTGTCATCAATCCAGCCCGATGAAATCTATAACTTAGCGGCCCAAAGTCATGTGCGTGTATCGGTGGACATACCGGAATACACCGGTGACATAGATGCCCTCGGTGCTGTTCGAATTTTGGAAGCTATGCATCGCCTAGGTCTTAAAAACTCTCGCTTTTACCAAGCCTCCTCGAGTGAAATGTTCGGCAAAGTGCAGGAGACTCCACAAAAAGAAACCACACCGTTTTATCCACGCTCACAATACGCCGTCGCTAAGGTCTATGGACACTGGATAACTGTTAATTATCGCGAGAGTTACGGCATGTTTGCCTGCTCCGGCATTCTATTCAATCACGAAAGCCCGCGCCGGGGCGAAACTTTTGTCACGCGCAAGATCACGCGCGCGGTGGCGTACATCAAAGCTGGCTTGCAGGACAAATTGTATCTGGGCAATTTGGATGCCAAGCGCGATTGGGGCTATGCTAAAGAGTACGTTGAGGCAATGTGGTTGATGCTGCAACAAGATAAGCCGGACGATTATATCGTCGCCACTGGCGAAACTCATGCAGTACGTGAATTTTTGGAAGAAGCCTTTAGATACGCCGGTCTGGACTATAAAAAGTATGTCGAATTTGACAAAAGGTATACCAGGCCAGCAGAAGTCGACCTTCTGATAGGGGACGCATCTAAAGCCAAAAAAAAGCTAGGCTGGCAACCCAAGACCAAATTTAAAGAGTTGGTTAAAATTATGGTCGATGCCGATATGGAAGACTTGGACAAAAGGCTCAAAGGTAAAGTCCAGGCAACCCGCGAAGTTATCTAGAATTACTTAACGAGTCAAGTAGCTTTATCAATTTTTGGGCCGAAGCTTCCCAAGTATATTTCTTGGACTGGGAGAGTCCTGCCCTACTAAGATTGCTAGCTAATGTAGTGTCTGATAAAACTTGGTTGATGGCCGCCGTCAATGCTCGTGTATCCTCGGGCCTTATCTTAATGGCTGCATCACCGACAACTTCTGGCAACGAGCTGGAGTTGCTGGTAATAACCGGTACTCCGCACGCCATTGCCTCTAGTGGTGGTACGCCAAAGCCCTCATAAAAAGAGGGCCAGATAAATACACTGGCGCCACTTAGCAGTGGAGCGAGTTCTTCATTCTCGATATAGCCAAGTAGTAATATCTTGTTGCCGGCTTTCTGCAGTTGTCCGATTTTACGGTAAATTCCTTCATCATTCCATCCTTTGCCACCACTTAAAACTAGTGCGTACCTAGTCTTCAACCCAGTATCTAGCTGCGCGTAGGCGTCTAAAATACCTTCAATATTTTTCCGAGGCTCGATAGTGCCGTGAAAATGAATATAGTTTTCCGGCAGGCTATATTTTTGACGGACTTTCCCTATGTCTATAGCTGGACGAGGGTAAAACCGCTCATGGTCAACGCCATTAGGGATGACTGTTATTCTGTCTGGAGGCAGCTTATAAAATTCAGCTATCTCCTTTTTAGAATTTTCCGAAACCGTAATTATATGCGCCGCTCTTTTAATTGAACGCCTCAATAGCTTTGGGGTATATTTTAAATTTTTAGCCTGGGTAAACTGCGGGAATTTTATAAAGGATATGTCGTGCACTACAATTATTGATTTGGTGTTTTTGCGCAGTGGAAAAGCAATAAAATTAAAGAACAAAAAAGCATCGTATTTTCTTAGTGCCACGAGGTCATAAGGAATAAACCAGTTTAAGCGTTTGAACACTTGGTAATAAATGATTGGCGGGAACCACTTAACCAGTCTATAACTAAGACGGCTACTAGGCTTTAGGGGAGGTTTAAATTTTTTGAACACTAACCAATGGCGGACAATTTCAAAATTGATGTCGGAATCTTTTTTTGTCGCTGCTTCGATTAATCGCTTTGCATAGTAACCCACACCACTACTGCGCTTAAAAAATAAGCTGCCCTCTATGCCGACTTTCATTTTTGTTCCTTCAGGCAATCATTATATATTTGCGCCGTTTTTTCTATCATAGTTTTAAGGCCGAAGCTAGCCTTCACGTGCTTACGCGCAGCGGCCTGAATATCTTGGTACATTTTAGGGTTAGATACTATTTTATTAATTTGTTCTAAGAAATTGTTTTGGCTAGAATTACCAACCAAAATTCCCACAGAAGGATTATTAATAATTTCAGGTAACCCTCCGACATTCGTAGCTATAACCGGTACTCCGCACGCCATTGCCTCTAGGGCTACTAGTGGTATGCCTTCTGAAGTAGAAGTTAAGCAAAGCAAGCTGGCTTCGGTATAGACTAGATTAATTTTATCTGGCGGGCAGAACCCGTAAAGCTCTAAATTATCGATTCTGCGAGCCTTAATATATAAGCGGATGCTTGGTAAGAAACTGCCATCACCAACTATACGGAATTTATAATCTAGGCCTTGAGCCTTAGCAGCTTCAGCAATTTTTACAAATAACAACGGGTTTTTATCAGCCTCTTCTACGCGGCCAATCCAGGTTATATATTCCCCAGGTTCTGAGTTGGGCTCATAGCTTTCAACATCGATTCCATTATGGACAACAGCGCACTTATCCTCATCTACGCCGCGCTTTAGTAAGTCCTTTTTAGTCTGTTCGCTAACGCAGATAACTTTTGATATTTTTGCAAAATTTTGGCGCACGGCTGCGTTGAACTCCTCTGGGATTAAGAATCTTGTCAGCAAAGTAAGAGTTACATTGGGATGATTGATCGCCTCTATTAAAGCGCCATCAAAATCTTGCAGGCTTATCAGATCATAGTTTTTAGCCTGAAATATAAATTTAAAGTACAGGCGGTAATAGATTTTGCGCAGCCGGTAATTACGCGGCAATCTCGCAAGTAATTTCGGAAACAGTATAAACCTATGTTTACTAATTACGCCCGCCAGTATACTAAGCGATCGTTTTTTAGCCAGCACAACCAAATCGAATTTAGCCTGCAACCCTGGCAATAAGCTGCTTAAGTAAACTTCTCCACCACCGATTGAACGGGCCTGGGTAATAAATAATATTTTAGGTTTCATTTTTTGTTCCTGTTGCAAGAATGATGGCGATAGTCATGAAGAGGGAAGAAAATAGCCGTAGGTGTTTAACAGAAGTCTTTAAAAGCATAACAGCTATTTGTTTGCGTTCTGAATCGGACTGAATTGCCCGTCGGACATTCAAAGGGGTTCTAATTATTCGAATGGGCTTGGAAGCAAGTTCTCTCTGCAATTTGGTTGATTGGAAGTTTTGCATGTCTAAATTAGCCGACGATATACTCTCGTCGTGTACGCGAAATTCGTAGAGCTGCTTTTCGATATTAGCCACTGGCCCGCGCTGGGCTAGCCGTCCCCATAAGTCAAAATCTTCAACCGGATAATACGCCTGGCGATAATCACCAGCTTCGTCGATGGCACGTTTGCGAATCATTACAGAACCATGTGCGAATGGGCTATAGGTAAATAAGCTCATCCGAATTTCAGCATCGCTGGTAGGATAGTTCCTTTGGCCAATTTTCTTATCTTTGCTATTGATTTCTGCTACATTCGTGCCTACCAAAACTAATTCATGGGTTCTATTGAGTAACACTAACTGTTCCTCAAAGCGATTAGGCAAAGAAATATCATCTGCGTCCTGGCGGGCAATAAACTCACCGCGTGCCAGGCCAATTCCGATATTAAGCGAAGCCACCAAGCCTTTGTTTTTTTGCTTGATCTTAACAACTCGGGAGTCATTATATGAGTCAATTATTTTTTGCGTTTTATCCGTTGAACCATCATTAATGATAATAATTTCAAAGTCTTTAAAGGTTTGATTTAGGACACTGTCCATGGCTTTTGCCAGGTATTTTTCTCCGTTATAAACGCTCATAACAACTGATACCAGTGGTGGTTTTGGCAGGTTAAAGTCATTGGCTACTATGGCGTCTAATTCACGCGACCGATAACTGGGCGAAACTCGCCGGCGAATTACTCGCAGCCATTCATTACCCAGCAAGATCCGCATATAAACAAACCAAACGTGATAATTTAGCGTAAAAAAAGTAAGTGGGTTATACAAAAAAGATCGCAAAAACATCCGCCGAGCTGCTGGCCGATCGCCGCCATTAAAGTACAAGAAGCAGGCTTCCTTTAGGCAAGTTTTACCAAGGCGCGCCCGGTCAAGTGCCCCAAGCTTAAATTCCCGGACCATTGATGGCAGCATGTATTCTAATCCCTTGGCCATTTTGATGTAGTTGCGCTGCATACCCGTATCAAGCACTCGAAGGCTGGCTAGAAACTCGGGTACATAGTCTATTTCATAGTTCTTGGCAATCCTCAGCCACATTTCCCAGTCCTCGCCGATCAAAAAATCTTCGTGGAAAACACCGATTGAACCAAAAACCTCGCGCTTGACCATTACCATACTGCCACTACCGGAAATCCGGTTGTTATGTAATAAGTAGCGGAATAAATTTCCACGCTTTTGGAAGGTCACCTCGCTGATGACATTATTGTTATCGTCAATTAATTTGCACAAACCATATACCATGCCAACTCTGGGGTTCTTATCAAAAACAGCCAGCTGTTTCTCCAGCTTATCCGGATGCCAAATATCATCTGAGTCTAAAAACGTAATAAACGGTGAGTTGGAAACCTTAATGCCATGATTACGAGCAGTAGCCTGGCCGCCGTTTTGTTTGTGAACATAATGTACACGCTTATCTTTTAGGCTTTGGACATATTTTTTTGTAGCGCTCCTATCGGTTGAACCGTCATCAATTACATACAGCACTAGATCGCTGTGAGTTTGGGCTAATACGCTCTCAATAGCATCATTTAAATATGGTAGCCCATTATAGGTAGGGATAATTACATCAACAGTTGACCTCATAAGAAATCAAATCTCCAGCGGTGGACCCAGGGCTTATAGATTGCGAGTAACAAGTATTTATAATTACGTTTCAGAGCTGGCTGGCAGATGATAGCCAGTGCCATAAAGTATAAAGATAATAATGGTTTATCTTTCAAGCGGGCTAAATAAGCAAAATCACGGTACATGGTTGACTTGCGTTGCCAATAATTTTTGCCACTTGGATGAATACCAAAAATCTTATACTCATGCCTATGCGACAAGAAATAGTCGAAAGCCTTATCACGGACTTTAAAAGTTAAATCAACTTGAGTGTCTAGGGCTGAATGGCTAACGCTATCGGGCAATTTGCGCCATTTATAAAGTGGTTCCTCTATGTTTGCCACTTCACTTATGCGGCTGAGTCTAACCCAGAGTTCATAATCTTCAACATGGCCGACTTTGGAATCATAGCCTTTGATCCCACCGACCTTATCAAACGCACTGCGTCGCAGCATAACTGAGCCGTGACCATATTGATTACACAAAACCAAGCACATTTTTAGATCATCAGGATGAGTAAAAACGTTTGTAACTGTGCCAGTTGATTTACCGGCTTCGTCAATATGCATATAGTTACTACCAACTAGGCCTATACTTGGATGAGATTCTAGATATTCAACTTCTTTTTGCAGTCTGGTTAACTCAGAAATATCATCAGCATCCTGGCGGGCAATAAATTCTCCTTTAGCGACCTTTAGGCCTTCATTTAGAGAATAAGTTAAACCCTTGTTAGCACGGCTGATCAATTTTATGCGCGGGTCTTTATAGTTTTTAATAATTTTTTCGCTGCCGTCTTTAGAGCCGTCATTGATGATAACGAATTCAAAATCCTTATAGGTTTGATTTAGGATACTTTCGATCGACGGCAGCAGATAGTCTTCGGCGTTATAAACGCTCATAATTACACTGACCTTCGAAGTTCCAGCGCTCATAGTTTTATCCATCCTTTCGGGACAATATGCTGGCTGTTCATTTTTGGATCGTTAAACCAACGTTCGGGGGCAATTACTAGCTTGTCTCTGGATGGGTTGAGCCAGGCCCCCCACCAGCTGAAAGAACTATTGGCAATAATATGATGCCGGCATAAGCTCATCAGGCGCATGTCGTCAGCGCCCCTTTTATTATGGTCGACGTAAACAGTCGGTGCATTAATTTTTAAATTCTGCTTACACCACCTTGGATCATCAGAAAATACAAAAAACTCTGTACTTCTAACCTTAGTTTGGATATTTTTTATAGCTGCCTTGTAATAGTCAAGAGAAGCTAGGCCATGCATTTTATTGATTTCTTCATTCGAAGCCATATCACCACGGCGCACATGCAATGAAACTGCATTAACCTTACTAATCTGCTGAGCGAGTTCCAAATTTTTACCGTTCAAATGATTCTTGAACGTAAAGTCCTTTCTGATTGATTGTTCTGCATCTTTGAAATAGTCTTCGCTTTGCCAGAAGCCCTCAAGATATGAATCATTGGAAGCCTGTAAAACTTCTGGATAAAAATCGGCTGTCTCGGACTCTCGATATAAATGAACATGGTGTACCAATTTTCTATAAAGCTGGCGTTTCCAAGTGTGGGGCGGGACATTGATTCGTGCCAAATCAGCGCGAGTCGCAAAAAGCGGCTTGAGCGAAAAACAGTCGAGCTCGTACCATCTAACAGCCGGTGCATCTGGGCTTTGGTGTTTGCTATACCAATTTAAATCCAATTTGAGTTTAGTATTGTGGTGCACGGCCAATCTTTTCCCAGCGGCATACTCAAACATTTGATTACCCAACCCTCCCCAAAGCCGGACAATTATCATTTTTGTTCCTCCTGGTGTTTTAGCCGACCAGTTTGTAAGAACCTTAGACCAGACTTTAGCTGCACCAACAAACTTTCTAGAGGATTGTTTGCCTTTCGCAGGACAAAAGAATTAAAGCCCGGGAATATAGTTTGCGAACCAACTGGCACTAAGTTGGCACGACTAAATTGCCAGTACCAGTCAGCGCGATTACGGCAATTTATGTGAGTAGCATCAACAAACCAGTCTTCGCTGGTAGATATAAGCAACCTACCGTCTTTTTTCATGATTCTTCCAAGCTCTCTGATAAATTTATTGGTTGAATCGGGTGAGATGTGTTCCAGGACCTCCATACAAATAACCATGTCAAAAGACCCGTTTTGGTATTCGTTATCAATAAAATCACAAATCGTGATAGCCGGCAGTAAGTAAGGATTGATATTACGGTCAACCGCTAAAAAATAAGATATGTCGGTTCCAAAAACATTTTTAACTCCTTCACGATTGAGCGCTTCCATAATATAACCATTCAAGCAACCCACATCCAGAATAGTAGAGGATTTACTTTTGAAACCTTTGGGTCTATGCGCCAGAATCTGCGTTGCCGCTAAATGGGCGTTGGCCACCCAATTCAAATCTCCCCAGCGGTCTATATAAGCCTTGCCATATTCCTTGGGGGTCACACCAGCGGATTTTTGATAAAGGGTTGAGCTTAGTTCTTTGAAGCCGTTTTGTTGTAGCCTTCTGGCCAATTCTTTTTCGGGTTGATCTAGCCAGACACAGCCCGCGTCGTGGGAGATTAAATACAGAGTTTTAGCCAGGCCTTTAGGATCCTGTTTAGTCCGGCCGACAACAATCAGGTCCGCTCGAAGAAATGGTTGTCGGACTAGCTGTTTGTCTTCAGGGTTTATTTTATTGATATTTTCAGCCGATAAACCAGCAGGTTTTTGAGCATTAACCAAAAAAACTAAGCGAAGTTTTTTAGGTAGCAATTGAGCTTTAGATAAATTGATTTTGGTCACTTCTTCTCCGCCAATACGTGCAAGCCTTGTACCAGCAGTTCGTTAGATCCAATATCTTTAGAGGACAGTTTTTCTAACCTTCTAAGCAACCACTGCTTCACTAGCTCATCTAGGTATGATTGAGCTTTAGCCTTCGGCGCATACTTAGTCGCAATTTCGTCGAGTCGACGGAGCTCTTGGCCCAAATATTCAAAGTAATTGCCGTTGAAATCCAACTCGACAATTTCAAAGCCTAATTCTGGAAGCAACTTTTCATAAAAATAGCGGCTATAGCCATTATAAAAGTAGTAAGGAGCAAAATGGGTCAAGGAAGCAAAAGGCGTAGTTATAATGAGCTGGCCGCCGGGTTTAAGGATCCTATAAAATTCCTTTAAAGCGTCAATCGGCTTAGGGATATGTTCAAAAACCTCAACACACATTATGGCATCAAACGACTTTGACTTGACAGGGATATCAGTAATATCAGATACGATATCCAGGCTTGAGTTATCCCAGCTGCCCATCTGCAAGCCTTTATCATCACCGGTACCGGTATACTGACCGAAATCCTGACTAACGTAATCTAAGTGCTTACAGAAGCGTTTATACTGAAGCTCACCTGCTCCCGCATCAAGTATTCTGGAGCCTTTCGGGATTCTCTTTAGAGCCTCTTCTAACCACTCTTCGCGATAGCGCAGATTATGAGTACCGATACTTTTAGCAGGGTGTGTGTCTATCCAGTTTTCTGCCCATTCCTGCGGTTCAGGGTTTTGCTTCTCGGTTAGCCAAAGCCATACTTTTTCGCGGAGCCGATCCCCTAATGAGGTGGGATCGTACCATGGCTTAAGCGGCTTACCTAGTTCCTGCTTGAGAAAACGGGCTTCCCGAGCCTGCATTAACCGCGCCTTTATAACCCTTCTGGTTTTCTTTAACGGTTCAGGTAGTTTTATCATAGTAAGTATCTTCCTTAACGGCAGTACAGAAGAAACAGACAGTAAAGTCTTCGATCACTCGACGCTCTTCAAAATGCCATAGCAGCAATGTCGGGATATTATATAGGAAGAACTGTAGAAAGCGCTTGATAGTTTTACCAAACGGCTTATTCATAATAAATGGATGGGTCCGCCACAGCATTTCTGCGCAGTGTCCAAACAATCCCCCGTTGGGCTGTAAGTCTAAAATAGTAAGATCGTTTTCAGGCAAGAATTTTTCATACCAATAACGCGTAAGGCCACCATAAAAATGGTAAGGTTGCTGGTGATGGCCGCTACCCAAAGGAGCAGTAAATATCAGCCTGCCTCCGGGTTTTAAAATCCGCGCCAGTTCTTTGATAGCGGCCGGTGGGTCCGGTATATGTTCGAATACCTCGGAGCACAAAATAGCATCAAAGCTAGTGTTTTTAACCGGGATATCGGTTATGTCACTAACTATATCTATCTTGCCGTAAGCCATACCTGGGGTTTGAACTAGATCTTGGGCCACGTATTCGCAGTGGGCAAAACTGTCTTTATACGGGAGTTCGCCGGCTCCAACGTCCAGTACTTTTGTGCCCTTTGGCAATAATCGAGCTTGACGGTCTACCCAAGCCATCCGGTTTTGCCAAAGGCTGTCGGCAAGGCTATGGCAGTAAGCTGTGTCCATAGCTTTACGGGGGAGTTCGATAGCTTTTTTTAATGTTTTAAGCTTGTAGCCTATTCTTTTAGTGTATGACGGCTTTGCATCAATGGCTACTTCGGGCCGGTACATATCAGGACGGTGTACCCAGGAATAGTTTTTCTCCCTGGTTGGTGTCCAGCGCTCATAAAATAATTTAGTGTTTCTATCCATCGTGTCTTGCCAGAATTTTTTACGCTCCTCGGTATCATAGGTGGCAACAGTTTGTGATTTATTCTCAGCATTCATTATCATGCAATAAACTTTGTAGCCGAATTTCTTCGCTCGAAGCCCGATATCCATATCATCCATATAAAACGGTGCGAATATTTCGTCCAGGTAGCCATGCTCATCTAGGAACGATTTGCGTAAGATGAGCGGCCCTCGCATACAAGCGTCAACCTCAAAAACTTTATGCCGCAACGTTGGATCGGTTTTTTCATCTTGCCGCCAGTAAACTTCATTCTTGTCTTGGGCAATCTGGCCAGATCCTTTTAGCTTAGTGCCTAGCGGGTAATAATTTACTCCGGCCAATCCACCCAGAATAGCCGCAGTGGGATTCTTGTCGAGAAAAGTAACAGCTTCGTAGAAGGCAAAGGGGTCATATATATAAATATCATCCTGGATAATTATCCCGTACTTGCCGCTGGATTTTCTTAAGCCAATGTTATTAGTCTTAACCTCGAAGATATTCGGCGTAGCCTCAAAAGTTACAGAATAGTTATTGCGGCCTCTGTAAAAACGGCGAGTTATTTTTTTGGTGTTATCTTTGCAGCCATCAAAGATGATATGCAACTCAGAATTACCATAGCTTTTCAGGGCTGTATCTAAGTATCCAAGCAGCTCCTCTATAGTCTTTTCTTTATTAAAGATCGGTAATACGACGCTTATCTTGGGATAAAGTTTGCCATGCATACAGCCTTCTAACAATTCTTGAAGCTGGGGCATGAAGTTTTGGTGGTATTCCTGGTAATACTCTCGAGTCTTTAATTTCAACCCGTCAAGGCTACCATTACTTAGCGCAAGGGATTTAGCGATGAGACGTTTATTAACCACTGACCCAGTTGCCATCTCGACCAATCCCAATGGTGAATAGTCTATACCACTGTTTATGCTAAGTAGTGGGACCGCCCCGAATCGTATAGCATCCAATACAGTTCCGGCTTGTCCCTCCTCAAGAGAGGGGTTGATGACAAAGTCGCTGCCGGACAATACCTTTTGATACTTTTCTCCTGATGAATCCAGCCAATTGTGATAGATTACCGAACCGCGAAATCTCTTGCCCAGACTCTCCAACTTCTTTTTGTAGTAATCATTCGACGGGGGACCGATTATGTTGAACCTATACTCTGCATGCGTACGATCTAGCTCTTCAATTAATGCCAGTACGATATCAAAACCTTTCCTTAAGCCGATAGATGATGCTACATAAGTAAAAGTTCTGATACCTGAAGTCTTTTTTATCTTTCCGGGTTCACCCACCCCGTAGTTGAGCATCTTGATTTTTGAGGGGGGGATACCATGCTTGATGTAAGAACTATAAACAGCATTATTACCGACACAAAGTATGTAATCAGCCTTCTCCAGACTCTCTATTATGGGTTGCTCACTTTGCAGATCATCTTCTGCAAAGGCTTCTTTTGGAAGTCGCTCTAGGTCAGCAAAACGGCTGAGAAGTTCATTCCTTTCCGTAGGGTGCATATTGACAGCGAATAGGACTTTTTTACCTACGTTGTCGCAGGAACCGGCAATATTAGTAAAATTACTATTAATGCCGACAAACAGATCGAAAGACTTCCTGCCTAGAGAGTGGTTTTCCCAGGCATCAACATAGGTCACCTCGCCCATAAAGCTAAGGATTTCATACAGGCTTCGTGCTAGTATGTTAGCCGAGGAGTCCCAGTACTTGTGTTGCTCAGGTTTCTTTGTCGGATCAAAATGAAGCTTGCTGTACGAGAGCAGAATTTTCACGTTTCGAAACTCCACTCAGACTCAATCATAATATGAGAGGGGAACGAATTCAGGGTTGTGCGCAGGGCAAAAGAGGGAGTGGGTGCCACCCAAAAAGCGCCCACATCCTGGTCGTTTACGCAGTGATCTTCGCCTATCCAAAAATTAGTTTCTAGCGTATAGAAATCCGGGGAAAGTTTTGGAACTAATAACTTAGCTTTAACGTGCCCGCTCTTAGCCATCGTGTGTTTGACGTCCTCTAGGTGGCTGTGCGTAAAGACAATCATACTGTTATCGCGTTTGTTACGGACAGCGAATCCCACGCATAGATCGTAGGGCTTCGCTTCCCTATTGGTATAGTCCAGAGTAACCTCAAGCGCATCACCGGAAAATATTTCAGGTTGGGTTTCCATCTCCAGGCCATTTAACTGGAAATTGGTAAATTCCACCCCGGGGTAATCCTTAGGCTTAAAGACTATCTTGCCTTTATGGCGTATAGCCGTGCTGGCTTGGTACGCCGTAAGTGAATCGTTGATGTCTTCATAAAAAGTCCCGGCTCCTTTGTTAAGGAACAGGCCCTTGGTGCATAGGTCGCGGATAGCCCCCATGTTGTGGCTGACGAATAAGATGGTTCTGCCTTCACGCGCAATTTCTTCCATGCGGTCGAGGCATTTTTTTTGAAATGGAGCATCACCAACCGCCAGGACCTCGTCAACAATCAATATCTCCGGGTCAAGCTGGGCAGCGACTGCAAAGGCTAAACGGACATACATGCCCGATGAGTAAAACTTCACCGGTGTATCCAAAAACTGCTCGATTTCAGAAAATGCTACAATGTCATCGAACTTGTGCTTGATCTCCTTTTGGCTCATCCCCAAGATTGAGCCATTCAAAAAGATGTTTTCCCTACCGGTGAGCTCCGGATGAAATCCGGTTCCTACCTCTAATAAACTAGCCACACGCTTGCGCATTATAGCCCGGCCTTCGGTAGGGTCGACGATGCGCGTCAATATCTTAAGCAAAGTCGACTTACCCGAGCCATTGCGCCCGACTATACCTAATATATCCCCCTCGTTGAGGCTGAAGCTGATATCACGAAGAGCCCAAAAATCCTCTTTTTTTTCGGTGCGGCCAAGCATAGCTCTAACCGGTCGCTTAAAAGTTCCCAGTATCTCGTCTTTCAGGGTTTGATTCTTGCCCTGGTTATGGGCAATCTGATAGCGCTTGGAGATCCCATTGACTTCAATGACCGGCTGGCTCATATAATATCCGCAAACTTTCTTTCAGCTCGCCCAAAGAAAAGGACTCCAAGAAACAATAATCCTAATGCGACCAAACTTGATATACCGATGCCTGCCCAATTGATAGCGCCATAATGTAATAAGCTGGCACGCATGGTATTAATTACGCTAGCCATAGGATTTAGGCTTAGTAACCACTGGTACTTATGGGGGATCAGGCTAACGGGATAAATAATCGGCGTTAAAAATAAGCCAATCTGGATTACGAAAGGCACAGCTGCCCGAATGTCGCGATAGCGAACATTGAGAGCGGCGAATATACAACCCAAACCCAAGGCTGTTATGAGCGATAGAAGCAGCATAGGTCCTAGTAGGAGCAAACCAGCTACTCCAGGTACGATATGATAATAAACCATCAGACCAGCGAACACCAAGCCAGCGAAGAAAAAGTCAACCAGCCCCAATAATGTTCCAGCTATCGGCAACATAATACGCGGGAAGTAAACTTTAGTCACAATGCCTTGATTAGAAAGCAGGCTATTACTGACCTGAGTAAGTGACCCCGAAAAATAACCCCAAAAAAGTAATCCGGCAAAAGAAAATATGGGGTAGGGGATGCCGGAGACTTTTATGCCGGCTACTTTGTTGAAAAAGAGAGTAAAGATGACCATGGTTACAAGCGGCTGGATAATAGCCCAGCTGGCGCCGATTAGCGTTTGTTTATAGCGGACCTTGATATCACGCCAGGTCAAAAAATAGAATAGTTCCCGCGCCCGCCAAATTTCGCGAAAGTGAACTCCGACAAACTTCTGTGGCTTAATGACAATCTCGTTAGAGCGTGCCATGCTGTGCCTCCTTTTTGTACCATTCGATCGTCCTAGCTACGCCCGTCTTGAGCTCAATCGTGTGTTTCCAGCCGATAGCATTTAACTTACTAACATCCAACAATTTGTGCATTGTGCCGTCTGGCTTGCTGTGGTCAAATTCAATCCGGCCCTTAAAGCCAATCATGTCTTTAATCATCACTGCTAGGTTCTTGATGGTAATGTCGTTGCCTGTGCCGATGTTAATATGGGTATTGCGAATCTCATTACCTTTAACTAAATCTTTAAAAGTAACCTTATTCATTACAAAAACGCAGGCTTCGGCCATATCATCAACATGTAAAAATTCACGGTAGGGCTTGCCAGTTCCCCAGACTTTAAGAATTACCGTGTCGCCTTTGGCCTCGATGCCATATTTTGATAACGATCGCCTAATTTGCGCCTCTGAACTGTCGCTGACGGCTAAGTCTTTAGCAATGTTTTGGAAGTCTTTGGCCTCAAGCATCTTGCATAGAAGAGTTTTCCGGATTAAAGCCGGCAAAACGTGGGATTTCTCTAAGTCAAAACTATCATTATAGCCGTATAAGTTAGTCGGCATTACAGACAGGTAGCTAGTGCCATACTGGATATTGAAACTTTCTATAGTCTTAATACCGGCAATTTTAGCGATGGCATATGGTTCATTGGTATATTCCAGCGGCCCAGTCAGTAGGGCATCTTCACTAATTGGCTGCGGCGCCTCTTTTGGATAAATGCAGCTGCTGCCTAAAAAAAGCAGTTTTTTAACACCGTTTTGGTAGCTTGCCCCAATAACGTTATTTTGGATTAATAAATTATCGTAAATAAAATCAGCGCGGTATATATTGTTAGCCATAATTCCGCCAACTTTAGCTGCTGCTAAGAATACGTATTCTGGTTTATATTCTTTGAAAAAGCTCTGTGTGGTCAACTGGTCCCTTAGGTTCAGTTCTTTAGAATTCTTGGTAATAAGGTTTGTATAGCCCTGTGTTTTAAGGAACCTATGAATAGCACTGCCCACTAATCCTGTGTGCCCGGCTATATATATTCTGCTGCTTTTATCCATAAATACTCCCAGGCTCAACTTGAATTTTGGGTAATTCGAAGAACATAAATACAAGAGTTAGTATAGCATACCCTAATCTGTTATTGGCTGTCTGTAGAACCTAAAGCTGGCCTGTAGAGAATACTTTTTTGTACCAACTTGTTACTAGATTGAATGTTTTGGGCTTTTCGACCCAGTCTTCTATGAACAAACTTTCTGGATTTTCTAATTCGTCTTGGGGGAGCCCCAGTTTAGAGACTAGGTCGTTTCTGACAAAAATCATATTTCCAGTGTGGCAGACTAATGCGTAGCTTTTTTGTTGGCCAAGCTTGAGCATAGAAGTAAAACTCGCACCTGACAGTTCACCGCTAGCTGCCAATTCTTCATAAGTAATACCGTTGGGTTGAACATATTCTTGGCTTAGCGGGATGCCGCTGTTGATTTCGATTACAACAACTCTTGGCTGATAATTCTTGAAGGCCTGCCATATCCACCAGTCGTACGAATCCGTATCAATACTTAAAAGGTCAAATTCCTTTGGCAGGGGAGTTTTCTTTAGTAGATTATCTAAACTATTTTTTCCGCTCGTGCCAACAAATGCCTTGATAGTGTTCAATTTGTTAGGAAAGTCTGTCGATGCTTGTTGGAGATCCTTATATCGATCACTATCCCCCTCGATATCCACACCATGCCAGTCGTCTTCCAGTAGTGCATAGGTATTACTCATATGCTTGGCATCCCACGCACCGAACTCCACAAACCACCCCTTTTTTATATTAAGGCGCTCAAATATTTCTGCTAAGATGCCATCTTCGCCATTTTGGCTGTAGCGGTTTTTGGCGTATTTATAGAGTGTTTTCATTTCCCCAAGTACATACTAGGATATCAGCTTATGCTTTTGTTGCCAAATCTTGCTACTGAACTCTAATGTCGAACTCGAGCCATGGGTCAACCATCCAACTGATACCGTCCATAGATAGGTTAAAGCGCTCGACGTAAAAGCCGGGTGTTGATGGCGCTTTGACGTTAAATACAAAAGTGCCATTACCGCCGGGCGCCACAGAAGCTTCTTGCAGGACTGCTGGTCGTGCGGGATTTGTCCAGCCGTTGTTAAAAACGCTTGATCGATTTGGCAGGTTCCAGGTGCCTAGTCTTACTGGGTTACTGCTATTACTCCAAGTAGTATTGCCGGTGTTTTTGGCAACCAGCGTAAACTGGGCAGTTTGGCCGGTCGTCAAACTGAAACCTTGATCTGAAGACTGGGATACCATCTGCCAAGTGAGCACTCGTTTAACGTTAATATCAAATTCCATGCCAGGGTCTTCAAACCACGAGACTCCTTCCATAGCTAGATTAAAGTGCTCCGTATAAAAACCTTCTTTCTGCGGCGCATTAACCGTGAAAACAAAGGTTCCGTTACTGCCTGGTGATACTGATGCCTCCTGAAGAAGGGCGGGGCGGATTGGTAGAATCCAACTTGAGTCATAAAAGGCGCTAGAACGATTAGTTGGCAGCCAGCTTGCTAGGCGCACGGGGTTTGCTCCGCTGTTGGACCAGCTTACATTTCCGGTGTTTTTGGCAACCAGCGTAAACTGGGCAGTTTGGCCTGGAAGCAACAAAAAGCTGCTAGTGTTTGATGATTGCGAAACCATACTCCAACGGTAGTAGCTCGGGCTAATTACCAAATGTAATTGGTAGCCATTGCCATGGAACCAGGTAGCACCTTCGGCTACTAAATTAAAGGATTCATCATAAGAGCCGTCTCGGTTAGGCGGATTAATCTTAAAGCTAAAGTGGCCTAAATTGCCAGGCAGTACGCTGTTTTCGGTCATAGCAGCCGGTCTATGGTGATTGAGCCAACTTGAGTCGTAGAGTGCACTGTCATGGTCGGTTGGCAACCAAGTACCAATATCTACGGGGAAGTTAGTGCTCGACCAAGACTGGTTGCCGGTATTGCGCACGGTAATTGTAATAGTAGCCTGTTGATTACCTTGAACCTGCGAAGAGCCAGTCGATACGGAGATGTCTTCTAAGCCCCAATCATAATCGTAACCTTTGGTCGGGCCAAACCATGACTCAAACAGATTGACAAAGTTTTGGTTGCCAGCAAAGTGCGGCGTATACCAATAAAGCGCTGCTGTTGGGCCAGTGTCCATATGGGTACTAGAACCGTCTATGGTCACATAGCCATCATAGTAGGTGGCGGTTGAATCGCTAGTACAACGTTTGTGGTAGCCTTGAGTCATTGGGCCACCGTAACAGGTCTGCGGATCGTCAGAATTGTCCCAACTACCTTTTATGATCGCCCAGCCGGTATTGCCTTCTGATCTTTGCTCACCAAATTTAAGCAACCAAGCCGCTCTTATAACTTGTTGCGAGAAACCGGCTTTTGAAACATTATTCACACAGGTACCCGAGACAGAATTAACCGGTGTTCCATTGATTGCATAAAGTGCTGGGTTCATATTGCTGTAGCTATATGTAGTACCGCCGTCGGGGCAGCCATAGCCGGTAGCTGCTGTATAGCGTAGAACACTGCATCCGGCATCACCGGCAACAAGGCTTTCCTCTTTTTGCAAAGTGACTATTAATACCCGTGGGTTTATTTCGTAAGCCTGAGCGGCGGCGTATATTACAGCGCCGGCTGAACCGTAGCCGCCGTAAGTATAGCCAGTTGAAGGGGAGTAGCCACTTGGAACAGCTGCCGTAAAGCCGTGGTTAGTACTTATGCAGCTGTTGGGAAAATTGGTATTTAGCCAGGAGTCTATCTGGCTGGCATTCATAGTATTGTAATTGTCCATTACGCCGTCATCCATTAGCCGGTTAGCGGTAAAGCTGGCTCCGGAATGATTAGGTATGATTAAAATCGCTGTAATCGCTGCAACTATCAAGAAGGGAATTAACAAAAGAAATCTTACGGTTCTCATTGAATCTCCAAAGGCTGACTATCCTGCGAGGTTTTAGTCTGCCCATTAAGACTGGCTACAGCTATGACGGTCCATGTACCTGAGCTAAAATCAGAAGCAGTCCAATCCCAAAGCACCGTGCCATTAGAATCAGCAACCCTAGCTGCCAGTTTTTTTGTTTCGCCATCTTTAGTGAATTCTATATAACATGTTGCTCCGGGTGTAGTATTACATACTGAATTTTCATCGAGAGGAGAACCTTTTTGGCCAGGGGTATGATTACTGACAAAGTTACCCGAAGGTGTCAGTAAATTCGAGCTTTGGCTTGAACTCGAATCTTTAGACGGCGCGGTATTGGTTGTGTCGGAATTGCCGGTCGAGCTGTTGGAGCTCTGGTTATCAGATCCTTTTTCTTGGGTTTTGGCGGCTGAACTGGTACTCGGGATTATAACGTTGGTTTTTTTGTTGCCTTTAGCGGCATAACCTATGGCTATAACTATTGCTAATACAACTAATACCGCCAGTACAACTAGCCGTTTATCTAAGTGCAATCTTTTTAGTTTTCGAGCCATGTGTTTATTTTATGGTGCGGCGGAGCACTCTTAATATTCGTACGTAAACTCTAACACCTTATAACCTCAAGCGCAATAGGGCTTGACAGTTTTACAACTAGCTACGGCCAAAGTCATCTTGCAGGCGGACAATATCATTTTCATCTGATGGGTTTTGCGGATCGGTATGTTGCCAGATTTCGGCTACAATGCCCCATTCGTTGTTGCCACTAGCACGGTGTCGGATTCCTTGCGGGAAGGTGACTAAATCATCACCGCTAATGATTTGTGGAGAGGGTTCATCATCGGCCCGGTTTTCAATTACGGCTACTGAGCCGGCGATACAGCGCCATATCTCGGATCGACGATTATGGTATTGCCATGAAAGTTTTTTGCCGGATTCGATTGCCAAAATTTTGGGCTGAAGCGATAGGGAAGTATCTATGCCTTCCAGCTCTGCGCGGCCGTAAAAATGCTCAATGAATTTTTCTGTCTGCTCCTCGTCAACATAAAAGAAAAATCCCCATGGCCGCAAAATATCCAACTTAATAATCTTGAATGTATGTGTGCTTAAGTAATCTGCCACTGTTTGGAAGACCTCGGTTTTACTCTGGTTCTCAATTTTTAGCTCAGGCATCATGCATATCATAACAGACTAAGATTAGGCGTTGGTGTTATCATGTTGCAGTGCCTAACAGAGTAAAAATTAAGCCTGTTCGGAAAGCTGTTATTGCCGCGGCCGGATTTGGTACACGCTTATTGCCGCAAACCAAAGCTATGCCCAAAGAAATGCTGCCGCTGGTTGATAAGCCGATAGTCCAATATATCGTAGAAGAGCTCGTAGAGGCTGGAATTGAAGATATAGTAATAGTTACGGGCTATCACAAGCGAGCTATAGAGGATCATTTCGACCAGATAAATGCTGACTTGCTTGCTAACCTACAACAAGGAAGCAAGCAGGAATTAATTGATGAGATAAACAGCATTACCTTGATGGCTAATTTCGCGTTTGTTAGGCAACATAAAGGACCTTATGGCAGCGCTAGGCCAATATTGAATGTTGCGCACCTAATAGGACCAGAACCGTTTATCTACGCTTTTGCTGATGATCTGATAGTTGTCGAGCCTAACAGATTCCAACAAATGATTGACCTCTATAACGAAACTGGTGGGTGCATTTTGCCATCGGTCAGAGTAGAGAAGGATGAAGACTTTGATAGGTATGGTATCATCGAAGGCGAAGAAATCAGGGAGGGCGTCGTAAGGGCTTCTAAGATTCTTGAGAAACCTGGTAAATCTAATACAACCTCAAATCTAGCCAGCGCCGGTGGTTATTTGTTAACTCCCGATGCCTTCGAGTTTACAGAGAGAGCGGTTTCTCAGGTAAAAGATGGCGAAGAGTTTTATTTAACTAGCTTTGTAGTAGAACCGATGATTGAAAACGGCTACCCATTTTATGCACTGGAGCTCAAAAACAGCACCTATTATGATACGGGCGATAAGCTAGAATATTTAAAAACGGTCGTCGATTTTGGTTTAATGCGTGATGATATTAAAGCCGATTTTGCCGAATTTCTGCGTGGTAGAATAACCTAAGATGATAGTCGTGATTATCGCCGGCGGGTCGGGAACACGACTTTGGCCCTTATCTACGCATAACTTTCCGAAGCATCTTCTTAAGCTGACGAGTAATGACCGGAGTCTGCTGCAAAATACTTACGATCGTGTAAAACCTCTGACTGAAGATAAAAATATTTTTGTAGTTCCAGAGAAATCACACGCTAAGCACGTATATAAGCAACTGCCGGACTTGCCCAGGAAGAATGTGCTGGTGGAACCAGCACGGCGGGGTACGGCTTCGTGCTTTATTTTGGCTTTAAGCGAAATAAAGCGCCGCAGGCTTAATGATCAGGCTATATTTTTTCTGTGGGCAGACCATCTGGTTAGTAACAAGCGGAGTTTCGCCAAAGCCGTAGAACAAGCTGCCAAGCTGGCTGAAGCAGAGAGAAGGCTGGTGTTTATGGGGATTAAACCAACTTATCCCTCGACTGGATTTGGCTATATTAAACGGGGTAAAAAGATTAAAAACGACCTTAAGGATGTCTATGAGCTTGAGCAATTCGTCGAAAAGCCTAAGAGCGCCACAGCCAAGCTCTATTTGAAAAACAAAAATTACCTTTGGAATACCGGCTACCTTACTGGTACGTTAGAAACATTCGAACGCGAAATAAAAGAGCATGCTCCGCGTTTATGGAACGATTACCAGGAGTTATTTAACACATTGCTACCGATCAGCCGCCGCCGGATTTATATGAATTTTGTGGCTCAACCTATAGATACCGCTCTAAGCGAGCATATCCCGGATGGCTTAGTGGTGCCGGGTGAGTTTGACTGGGCTGATGTCGGTTCCTTCCATGATTTACATGATGTTAGTAAGCAAGACGGGGGCGGCAACCATGTCAGCGGCGAACATGTTGAACTAGAAAACGTAACCGATAGCTATGTACGCAACGAAGCCGATATCCCAGTCGCAGTCATCGGTCTTGATAATGTGGCAGTTATTGCAACCGATAACGGTATTCTAGTGACTAATAAAACCCACGCCCAAAAAGTTGGTGACATATCCAAGAAACTGCAAGCAGGTAAAAAAGATCTCAAATGGTTCGAAAAGTTATAGGCCTAATAAATACTTAACTTGTTAAGTATTTATTAAATGAGAAATCTCTTTCACTAACTCATCCAACACTTCTTGATTATGGGACTCGGCGTTTAAACGAAAGAGCGGCTCTGTGTTACTCGGCCGTACGCTGAAACGCCAATCCTTAGAGTCGATAGCCAGGCCATCGGTCTTATCGACCCGGCCCTCTTTGCCAAACTTGGCCTCAATCAATTTAATAGATTCGATGGGGCTGGCGACCTGAAAATTAATTTCACCGGACACTTTATACTTCGTCATCAAAGGCTCTGTCAATTCCTTAAGGCTTTTTCCACTTTTAGATATCATTTCCAAGATTTTTAAGAAAGGCACAATACCATTGTCGGCATAAAAACTATCCCGGAAGTAGTAATGCCCGCTTGATTCCCCAGCAAATGGGGCGTCTTCGTGGCGCATTCTGGCTTTGATGAAAGTATGGCCTGTCCGGTGCGTGACCGGTATGCCGCCAGCTTCTTTAATTACATCGTCGATTACCCATGAGGTTGTTATGTCGTGGACTATTTTAGAGCCCGGATATTTTTTTAAAAAATCCTTCGCCAGCAGGGCGACTGTATAGCAGCTCGGAATGAACTCCCCGTCACCAGTAAAGAAAAAACAGCGGTCCGCGTCAGCATCCCAGGCTACTCCTAGATCTGGCTTAACCTTTTTGATGTAGCTGATGCTTTCTTCACGGTTTTCGGGCAACAGGGGGTTGGGTGGACCTTTAGGGAATGAACCATCCTCTTTCCAGTTCAGGCGGTATAGTTTGAGGTTGAGTTTTTTTGCCAATATATCCAATCCGCGTCCCACCGCTCCGAAGTTGGCGTTGGCGAAAACTTGAAGAGGTTTGATCGAATCTATATCTATATATGAAAGCACATGATTAATGTAGTCATCCAATATCGCTAAGGTTGTTAGTTTACCAGTTTTGCCTGTCGGTAGCCTATTGTTTGACAATGCCCAATCCCGCATAGCCTCTAAATCAGCACTACTTATAGGACCGCCGCCTGTTTCTGCAAACTTAAAGCCATTGTATTCACTGGGGTTGTGCGAAGCAGTCACCGAAATTCCGCCATCAAGCCCATAATTACCAACAGTAAAATATAATTGATCGGTCGTAATCGTCCCGATGTCTACGACGTTCACGCCATTATTGAGCAGTGCTGAAATAAGATGTTCTTTAAGCCTGTTTCCGGAAAGGCGGACGTCTTGGCCGACTGCAACTTTTTTGGGTTTTCGAATTGCGATGAAAGCTTCACCGATCCTGCCGGCAAATTCCTCATCTAGTTGTTCTGGATATATACCTCGCACATCATAAGCTTTAAAAATTGTTTCAAGATTACCCATTGGATTTCCTTTCTATGGTTTGTTGCCAGCGCCAAGCATCAGCCACGGCATCTTGAACACTCCTTTGCGTTTTCCAGCCCAACCCTTTGTTGGCTTTTTTGGGTGACGCAAAATAAGCTGCTGGGTCGCCCGGTCTGCGAGGACCGATTTTATAGGGAACTTTAACACCATTAACCTTTTCAAATGTCTTTAATAGCTCCAAAACGCTTGTCGGTTTACCCGTTCCCAAATTGTATACACTGTAGTTTTCGGCTGAATCTTTCTTTTCAAGCTTTTGCAGCGCAGCCACGTGGGCTTTAGCCAGGTCGACTACGTGGATATAATCGCGCAAGCACGTACCGTCTGGCGTGGGGTAGTCAGTCCCATAAACAGTTAGGGAAAAAACTTGCTCTGTAGAAGCCTGAAGAATGATAGGTAGCAGATTTTGCGGTTTACCCTTAGGCCGCTCGCCGATTTTAGCCGAAGGGTGAGCGCCAATCACATTGAAGTATCGCAGAGCCACGCCTCTTAAAGTCGGGTTAGAAGCACATAAGTCACGAAGAACTATTTCATCCATATATTTGCTCCAGCCGTACGGGGAAGTGGGTGCGCACGTGGTATCTTCGGTGACTATATCAGTAGGCGGATTACCGTAAACAGCGGCGCTAGAAGAAAAAACAAAGTTATTTATTTTTTGCTTTAGTAAATTACTTAACAAGTCAAGCATTCCAGACAAATTATTATTATAATACTTAAGTGGTTGCTCAACTGATTCTCCCACTGCCTTAAAAGCTGCAAAATGAATCACGCCGTCGATCTTTTCTTTAATCAGAATTTTTTGAATTCCTTTGTCTTGAAAATCGGTCTCATAACACGCTATTTGCTTGCCGGTAATTTTCTTAAGTCCACTCAAGACCGACTTATCCGAGTTACTAAAGTTGTCGACAATAACCGGACGATACCCAGCGCTCACAAGTTCCACTACGGTATGTGAGCCTATAAATCCAGCGCCCCCAGTTACCAAGATATTCTTCACTAAATATTATTCTACAGTAACGGATTTAGCTAGGTTCCGGGGGCGATCAACGTTTTTACCGAGTTTCATAGCGGCATAATAAGCAAATAGCTGCAGAACGATAGCCGTCAGCAGCGGCTGGGTTTGCTCAAGCGATTTTGGTATGTAAATAACATCATCCACCAATTTCTTAATGTCCTTATTACCTTCTGTAGCAATGGCGATAATCGGGCCACCGCGGGCTTTTATTTCTTGGATGTTGGAATAAGTCTTCTCCAGCACTGGGCCGTCAGTAGCAATCGCCATGGTGGCAAAATTCTTATCAATCATGGCTAGCGGGCCGTGCTTCATCTCGCCCGCGGCGTAGCCCTCGGCGTGGATATATGAAATTTCTTTGAGCTTGAGTGCGCCCTCGAGTGCACAGGGAAATTCATAACGTCTGCCAATGTATAAAAAGTCGCGCTGATTAGAATATTTTTCTGCCAGTTTTTTAATTTGGTCTGACTGGGCTAACACCTCCTCAGCTTTCTTGGGCAGCTTGTCTAACTCATTGAGCAATGGTTTAAAAAGTTTGGTTGATCCATTGCTTAAATGAAGCGCAATAAGTGCCAGCACGGTGACTTGGGCTATAAAAGCTTTGGTAGATGCTACAGCTTGTTCAGGCCCGGCGTGACAATAAACACCGGCATCCGTCAGCCGAGCGATAGTGGAGCCCACCGCATTAACGACACCCAAGCGTAGCATGCCGTAATCTTCAACTTTTTTAAGGGCGGCGATTGTATCAGCGGTTTCGCCGGATTGTGAGATAGCCAGCACAGCTGTGCTGCGCGAAAATGGCTCATCACGGTATTTAAATTCCGATGCCAGTTGGACTTCTACCGGTATGCCAGCGAGTTCTTCGATCAGGTATTCGCCAACTAAGCCAGCATAAAATGATGTGCCGCAGGCTACGATCACAATTCTATCGATGAACTTGAGTTGCTCGGTCACATTCTCTAGGCCGCCGAGCTTTACTGTAGCGCTGGCAGGCTTGACTCTACCGAGCGTTGCCGAGCGGATAGTTTGCGGCGCCTCGTAAATTTCTTTAAGCATAAAGTTGGAGAAGTCGCCAAGCTGGACCTGCTCAAAGTCAAAATCAAGCGTTTCGGCAGAACGCTTTACATCAACTGATTTTTTAAAGTTTTTTATCCTATAGTTTTTTCTGGTGACTACGACCATTTCGTAATCGTCTAAATAAACTACATCTTTAGTGTGCTCCATAACAGCCGTGGGGTCCGATGCTAAGATAAATTCATCCTTGCCTACGCCTAGAATTAGTGGACTTGAAAGCCGCGCGGCAAAAATCGTATCCGGCTCGTGAGTAGTAATTACGGTGATTGCGAAAGCTCCGCGCAGCTCGTGCAAAGTTTGCTCGAAAGCTGCCTCAAAATTTTTGGACTTTTTGTAGTGATAATCAATCAGCTGCGGGATTACCTCTGTGTCAGTTTGCGAAATAAATTTATAACCAAGACTCTCTAACTTTGATCGGATTTGAACGTAGTTTTCGATAATGCCGTTATGGACCACAAAAATGGTTTTATCTTGATTGTAATGCGGGTGGGCATTGATGATCGTCGGCGCGCCGTGGGTGGCCCAGCGTGTATGGCCTATGGCGATATCTGGCTTAGTTTTAACTTTACTGCTGACGCTTTTTTCTAAGGCTTCAACACGACCAACTTGTTTAACCAGCTCGCCTCGATCCTTATCCAGATAGGCGACACCTGCAGAATCGTAACCGCGGTATTCTAAGGCTTTAAGGCCGTCTACGACCGGCCCCAGAGCACTTTTTGTACCTAAATAGCCAACAATGCCGCACATTTGTATTATTATTTCATATTTTTACTGATTACGCAATTTTTCTGATAAAACCTTCTATGTTTTTACGAAAGTGCGTAGCAGAAAATTTAGCAGCTTCAGCAGCGATTGTCGAGTGGTTAAAGGTTTTTTTATCTATTTCTTCCATTGCTTTAGCCAAACTTTCGGCGGTTAGTTCATTAAAGAAAAGGCCAACATCATTATTTATATAGTCGAGTGCACCACCATCTTTGTAAGCTACAACCGGCGTGCCGGCAGCCATAGCTTCAACAGCTACGATGCCAAAATCATCAACACCTGGAAAAATAAAAGCTTTGGCTGCGCCAAAGCGTTCCGGTATCTCGACGTCAGATACTCTACTTAAGAAAGTAACACTTCGTCCTGCCTGCCTTTTTAATTTTCGCTGCTGCGGTCCTTGCCCGATAACAATCAACTGAACATTGAGCTGAGTTGCTGCTTTGACAGCCAGATCAGTGCGTTTATACGGCGTTTGGCGACCGGCTGTCACAAAGTCGTGACGCTGATCGTCTGGCTGGCTAAAGTCTTTAAACCGCTCGATATCAACCGGCGGATGAATCACTACCGAATCTCGATCATAGTATTTCTTTATCTGGGACTGGGTGTAAGTGGAATTGGCTATTAAATAGTCTGGTCTTTGAGCGGCTCTATAATCCCGTTTTCTCATTGGTCCGACGAGCAGCTTTAAACTGATCCGAGCAATTGAATCAAGCCGGCCAAAACCCGGATTTTCTAAGTAATCTTCGTAGCGGCTCCAATAATAGTGCGTTGGCGCATGAATATAGGAAATGTGCTTAGCGCCCTCACGAACTTTAACGAATTTGGCCTCGGCGCCACTAGCCGAAATCACTAAATCATACTCATCCAGATCCAAACGACTAAAGGCAAAAGCCCTCAATAGCGGTAAGAATTTTTTCAAACTCTTAGGCAGTCTTTGTAGCCAGGTAGTTCTGATGTCGGCATCTGAGAACCATTTATCGCCATACCATAAATTGGGATTTGGATCGTACTGCGAAGTATAAATTGGTGCTTCGGGGAATATGTGGTGGAGTTCTAAAACTACGCGTTCAGCACCGCCTGTACCAAGCAACCAATCGCAAACAATCACTACCTTCATTTTCTATTTTGCTCCAATACGACCAAGTACCACGCGAATGGTTTTAATAAGAATGATTAAATCCAGCCACAAACTCCAATTTTGCACGTAATAAAGATCAATTTTCCGTCGCTCTTCAAAACTGATATTTCGCCGCCCAGAAACCTGTGCCAAACCCGTAAGGCCTGACTTTACTGCTAGGATTAAATCCTTCTTATCATGTTTTTCTAATTCGGGTGCATAGAGGGCTCGGGGGCCTACTAGACTAATATCACCTTTGACTACGTTAAAAAGCTGCGGCAGCTCATCCAGGCTTGAACCGCGCAAAAGACGCCCCATACGAGTGATTCGAGGATCATTAGGGAGTTGGTCGCCGCCTTTGCGGTATTCATTAATTAATTCTAGCCGCCCCATCTTGGTAAAAGCTTCTTCCGGACTCATTCCAGTATAGTGCCGATTCATGCTACGGAATTTCATGATTCTGATTTTGGTACCAAAGCGTGTCAACCTAATTTCTTTGTAAAGGATCGGTGCTTTAATGTCGGAAAGCTTTTCGGCAACAGCAATTATCAGCATAAAAGGTAGGGCAATTATTAATAAACTTCCACCTAGTATTAAATCGGTGAATCGTTTGACCACACGCCCCCAGCCAATAAGGGCAGTTTGATGCACGGCAATCACGGGGATTTGGGAACGGAATAACTCTACCTCTATGTTGCCAACAAACATCTCGCTATTGCCCGGAATGAAACGGTAAGAAATGTGATGCGTTTGGGCAAATTCCAGAATTTCGTTATTTTTATCCTGATTAGCATAAAGCTCGGTCTGCACGATGCTATGAATGTCATCGGCTCGGAGCTTAGCTACCGCTTCATCAAAGGTGTCAAAAACAGGCAAATGTGGGGATCGCTCTGGCGCATGAGATTTATTACCAACAACACCTACGATGCGGTAGCCCGAGATATGGTGGTCGGCTAAATTTTCAACCAATTCGCGGGCAATTTTTGTATTGCCGACTATCAAGATATTGGTTATCCCGACGTCGTACTTAAAAAGATAAGCTCTGCTTTCGCGTGCCAGATTCCTAAAAACTGCCAGAAATATAAATGCCAAACTAAAGCCGTAAACCGGTACGAGTCTGGCGGGGAATACAATTTTGTTAAAGGCATAGCCATAAGCGATCACAAACAACAGTCCGACGAAAGAACCGATGAATAACCGCCCAAGCTCCGGAAAGCGCTTCTCTTGGATCGAACTGCTATAAAGTCCGAGCAACGCAAAAAACAAAATCCAAAATGGTAAAAGCAGGGCAAAGATCCTTAAGTATTCAGATCCAGCAATCGGATGAGCCACAGGGATATTAGTTAAATGCCCGCGGATAAGATAGGCGAATACAAAAGCTGCCACCAATGCCAGAAAGTCGCCCACTACCAAAACAAAACTGTAAATTAGCGAGGCGTTACTTTTCATCTATACTAGATTGTAGCATTTATGAAGCCCTCTACCACTGTTAACAAACTGGCGCTTCGACTGTCGCTACTCGTTGGTCTGATACTAGTGCTTCTGCCTTTCCACGCTTTTTTGACTGTTTGGCTGGATAGCTTAGTCGACCACTACACCATCTTGCGTTTATGGAAAGAATTCTTTCTGGCCGTCATCGTAGCCGGAGTTCTTTATATACTGGCTATTGATAAACCATTGCGGAAAGGGTTATTGTCGTTCTGGCCTGCCAGATTGATCGGCGTTTATACATTGGTACTGTTAATTTGGGGCGTTATAGCTCTGGCCAAACATGATGATACCGGCAAGGCTATGTGGTACGGGCTATTGGTCGATCTCAGGTTTTTGGTATTTTTCCTGGTTGTCTGGGTATTGGCGACAAAAACTTCTTGGCTGAAGGATAAATGGCAAAAATTTTTATTTGTACCGGCGATTTTTGTTGCTGCTTTTGCAATTTTGCAATATTTAGTTCTGCCTTATGATTTTTTAAAGGATTTTGGATATGGCCCAGACACCATATTTCCCTATGAAACAATCAACCATAACATAAACCATTTGAGGGTTATGTCTACTCTACGTGGCGCCAATCCGCTTGGTGCTTATTTGCTTTTGCCCATTTCGGCCTTAGCGGCCATGTATTTTAAGAAAGTTGGCAAAAAAACCGACAAACTGATGTTTGGTTTTGGTCTGTTGCTGGCTTTGGTTTTCAGCTTTTCGCGTAGCGCTTGGATAGGTGCCGGATTAAGTATTTTAATTATCGTTTGGTATTCGCTTAAGTCTGACAAAGCCAGAAAAATCATGCTTTTGATAATCGCGGGATTGATTATTGTCGCTAGCCTAATCGCTGTCGCTCTGCGTAATAATATTACCTTCGAGAATACTTTTTTACATACTGAGCACGCCTCAAAAGTACGTGTCAGTTCTAATGAGGCGCATGGCACGGCTTTTAAAAATGCGGCTAGAGATATTATCCATCAGCCGTGGGGTGAAGGTGTTGGTACGGCTGGCCCGGAGTCTATATACAATAACCACCCGGCGCGCATTGCCGAGAATTATTTCCTGCAAGTTGGTCAAGAGGCAGGCGTGCTTGGAATGGCCTTGTTTATCTCCATATGCGCGGCCGTTGGCAAACTACTTTGGGGTCGTAGGTCAGATCCATTGTCTTTATGGCTGTTTGCCAGCCTAGTCGGCATTACTTTTATAAACCTGCTTTCGCATGCCTGGACCGACGATACGCTAGCCTACATATGGTGGGGTTTGGCTGGAATTGCTTTAGCGCCTGCTATACTGACAGATATAAAACATAAGCAACATGAAAAAGCTCAACAAACGGCGCCGTAAGCTTCTAATCCAGTTTATAGAGTACATGATCAGTGGAGGGGCGTATTTTTGGAGCGGGTATGCGCTGTTTGCGTATCTTTGGTCGGGGCTGCATTGGAGCCTTTGGTGGGCTAAATTATCAGCCAATATTTTTGGCTGGACGATAAATTTTATCTTGCAGCGCTACTGGGTTTTTCGTAATCCGCACCTGAAGGGCAAGCTAGGCAGAGTCTCTACGCGCTTTATGATCATTACTTTGGTTGATTTTGTAATGGATTACTTTATCATCTACGGTCTAAGGCACTATATCGGCTTGACGCCATACATCGGCCAGTTTGTTTCATCAGGCTTCTTTACGATTTGGAACTATCTTTGGTATCGTTTTTGGGTGTTTCCAGAAAGACTGCCAGCGCCTCACCACCCGGCCCGCAAACACGTCCGCCCTCATCATATGAAAGTTTAGCTATACTAAAGTAAGAATTATGGACGAAAAAAACACTGTCCGTCCCACAAAAAAGCAGCGTGAATTGCTAACTTTTATTGAAGAGTTTATCGCCGCCAAGGGCTACAGCCCAAGCTACCGCGAAATTATGAAGGGGCTAGAATACAACTCTGTCGCCACAGTGGCGCTGCATGTAAATAATCTGATAAAACGAGGTCATCTGCAAAAGCGTGACCATTCTGCCCGGTCATTGGAAGTGGTTAAGCCTGTTGGGGTGGATGAATCCAAAGTTGTGCCAAAGCAGCTCAAAGCCTCCGAAGAAAAGTGGCTGGTAGAGAAAATCGAGCTGTTTTTTAAAGAAGTAGAGGCCGCACCCAAAATTATCGAGCACGAACTCGACCAGCTCTATGTTTTGATTGGCGCCCTCAAAGTCTTAGGCGTAGAGGGCGCGGCCAATGCTTTTATAGCCCGCTTAACCGAACTTAAGAAAAAACAATCGCAGAACGAATACGTTACCTAATAGCCTGAGCTTGTACCAGAGGTTCCGCTTTTATGGATAAAGGCGAAGTAAATTATAGCGTAGACCACTACAGCTACGATCACGTATATGACAACCCATTGCCGCATCGGTCTTTTGCCATAGCTTTTGGTCGGCTTAGAATCTTCCGGATTTGGTTCGTCCATTGCTACTTAACGATTAACCAGATGACAATGATGATGACAACAACGACTGCGCCCCACATTAGCCATTTTTTCATTTGGTCGTTACCACCTGCAGATGAAGCCGGTTTTGGTGGAGATATCGGTGCTGCACCTGGAGTTTCTGGTGCTGGCGGAGGAGCTGGAGCTTCCGGAGCTGGTGCCGCTGGCGGTGTTTGTGTTGGTGGTGTCTGTGGATCCATAAATTCCCTCGAGTTAATTTATATGCTTATTCTAACACGGCTTAGGTTTAAGCAAAGTGAATTATCATGATCAAGCCGACGACTAAACAGTATATGGCGAAGGGCATTAAGGTATTGGTCTTAAAATAGCGGGTCAAGAACTTAACCGAGAAATAGGCTGCAAACCCGGCCGCAATACTACCAACTAGTACCTGGCCGCGTATGCCGGCGCCGTTTGGGCCCAGTAGATCCGGCAATTTATAAACGCCAGCGCCCAAAATGATAGGTGTAGCCAGAAGGAATGAAAAATGAGCGGCATCTTCATGGCTAAGGCCTCGTACCAAGCCCGCCACCATAGTGATACCGGAGCGGCTGATACCGGCGAGCAGCGCAAAAACTTGGGCAGTTCCGATTATGCCAGCCTCTTTATACTCAAAATTGGATAATGACCGCTTAGCTTGCTTTTTAAGGGCAGCTTTGCGGTATTGCTCGCCAGCAAGCAGGATCAAGCCGTTGATAGTCAGGAAAATAGCCGCTGCCAAAGGCTTAGCAAAAACAGTTCTAAACTTATGCTCAAAAATCAGACCCATGAGACCGGCTGGAATCGTCGCCACAATTATCAGCCACGTTAACCTCTCGTTTGGTGTTTCAGCCCGGCGTTTTTTTAGCGTGGCAAAAAAACTTTTAATAATTTTGGCCCAAGTTTTACGGTAAAAGATGATTAAGGCTATAGCGGTTGCACAGTGTAGACCAACTAAAAATGCCAGATATTTGGACTCGCTGGCCGATTCGCTGGTGACGATATTATTCCAACCAACCAATTTCGGCAGAATTACGGAGTGACCCAAACTGGAAATAGGAAAAAGCTCAGTAACTCCTTGTACTAGGCCAAGAATAATAGCTTGAAAAAAGCTAATCACTAAACAAGTATAGCAGTTGGACTAGCGCCAAGCGGCGAGCAATCCACCATTGATGAGCAGTACTACTAAGAAGTAACCGGTATTAATCTTCCAAAGCGCCCAAGAGCGTCCTTCAAAGACAATATTGACGGCTGCTACCACTGCTACGAAGGCTACCCACAACCAAAAACCTGTAACTAGACCCTTCCAAAAAGTGGTTGAACCGGCATAAACCACAAAATGCGCCAAGATCCAGGATTGAATAAGCGCACCAACCGCAGCTACACCATAGCCTGTGCCGCCGCCGCTCATATCCTCTAGCTTGCGACCTGTTAGCTTTGCCCACTCTTTACCGAACAGACCTTTGGAGTACCAGATTGACCCCACACCCATATTAATGACGGCCGCTACAATGACGGCTGTCCATTTAATGTCCACGCTCGGCATGATAAAACTCTCCCCTAGTTAATACTTTATATCTAACCTCGCTGAGACTGAAATTACAATAGTAGGGGTCTGGCTGTGCATAAAATTCTTGGAGGTATATAATCAAAAACAGCTAAAAGCTTTCTCTTATGAGCTCTACAAAGAATACAGTTTTAAAAACTGCCACTAAAAAACCTAAGGCGCCGGTTTTTGATGTCCGCGAGCACATTGTCGGCATAGATACCAAGGTGCCGGTTTTAAATGGCAAGCTTTTACCATACGTAAATTTTGATAATGCCGCCAGCACTCCAAGTCTGCGTGAAGTTCTGCAAACAATTAACGATTTTATGCCTTGGTATAGTTCAGTGCACCGAGGCACGGGTTTTAAAAGTCTGGTTTCAACCGAGACTTATGAACAATCACGCCGAGTCGTGGCTGATTTTTTCGGTGCCAACTCGCGCGAGCACATTGTGATATTCGGCAAAAACTCCACCGAAGCGCTTAATAAACTATCTTATCGGCTGGATTTAAAAAAAGACGATATAGTGCTTGTCTCGCTGCTGGAGCATCACAGTAACGACCTGCCGTGGCGTCGGCAAGCTCAGATCCGACGCATTAAAATAGATAGTTTTGGCAGGTTAGACGAAAATCACTTGGACCAATTGTTAAAAGACTACAAGGGTAGGGTAAAGCTGGTGGCAGTCACGGGCGGCTCCAACGTTACTGGCCATGTACCCAATATCCACCGGCTGGCCAAGAAAGCTCACGCTCATGGAGCCCAGATATTGGTTGATTGCGCGCAGCTTGCACCCCACCGCAGGATTGACATTAAAGAACTAAAAGACCCTACTCATCTGGATTACATTGTAATTTCGGCCCACAAAATGTACGCGCCCTTTGGCACTGGAGCGCTTATTGGCAGGAGGGATACATTCGAGACCGGCGCACCAGAGCTATGCGGCGGCGGCACAATCGATCTAGTAACTACCAACAAGGTTGAGTGGACAAGCCTGCCCGACCGCGACGAAGCCGGCTCGCCGAATGTGGTCGGAGCGATGGCATTAGCAGCTTCACTGCGCTTTTTAGATAAAATCGGCATGCAGGCTGTAGCTGCACATGAAGCTGATCTAACCACTTATGCTCTGGAGAAACTGGCCCAGATAGACAAGCTCGAAATTTTTGGCGAGATAGACCCGAGTAATGCCGCCAGTCGATTGGGAGTCATACCATTTACAGTTAAAGGCCTTAAACACTCGAAGGTTTCGGCTATTTTGGGTACCGAATGGGGAATTGGTGTCCGGTCAGGCTGTTTTTGTGCTCATCCATATGTGACGCGCCTACTCAACCTAAACAGGCAAGATGTAAACAAGTTCGGCTACGAAGTCCTGCACGGCGATAAGAGGTTCATGCCCGGGTTGGTACGTATCAGCTTTGGTATGTATAACACCAAAGCTGAAGTGGATTATTTAGTTAATGCACTATCAGCCATTGCTTCGAGCAACTATCAGGGCAAATATACCCAAGACATCAAAACCGGCGAATACCAAGTCGCTGGCTGGCATCCCAAAATAAGCTTCTTCTAGCTTAAACCTAAAGCCGCATCAATGCGGGGCTTGTCAAAGCCTAGAATATGTTCTTCTTTACCGTCTTCGTGGGTGATGTGCGTACAGGGGACACCCATGTTGCCGCAGGTATCAACGAACTCCTGAATCTTATCCGGCTGCCTATCAAGTAGGATTTCTTCGAACTCAATACCCTTGCTTTTAAGGTAATTTTTCTCCATATAACAATATGGGCAAGTTGTCGTCGAATATACCGTAATTTTTTTAGCCATAAACTGATTATATCAGTCTTCGGCGGCGTACATCTCTTCCACGGGGCCAGTATGATGTTGAAGCATCTCTACATTGTCGGTACGGCTCAAAAGATCATCTTTATCCTCAAAAACCTGATCATCCGGGAAGGCATGGTAAAAATCCAGTACGGTTTTAGGTGCTCGCTTTTGTAGAGCTAAATCAGTCAGTTGTTTAACGGTAATAGGGTAGGAGGGTACCTTAGTAATCAACGAATGCAGATCAGTCAATGTTGGCTGGTCTTCAAGTAAAATCATAGGCTACCTCCTCTATATAACCACTATCCATTATCGTACAGAGGTAGTAGTTAGGCTGTGACTTTATTCACAGTTTTAGCCGAGTTGGTAGCCAGGGAAGTAATCGGTTTTGACACGTTCGGGATTAACTTCTAAGCCTTCCAGCATGTGCTGATAGGTTTCCACCATGGGCCTCGGCCCTGAAATATAGAAGATAGCTTTTTCATCTGGCAGGTATTTTTCAACATCTTTAGCAGCAATTCTTTGATCACCTACAAATTTAATCACCTTAAACTCCGGGTGCTCGGCTTCAAATTCGGCGAATAAATCGCCAAAGACAAAATTCTGGTCGCGGTTGGCATATAGCAAATCAATATTTAG
The DNA here is from genome assembly GCA_035480715.1 of Saccharimonadales bacterium (SeqCode). Classification (GTDB taxonomy): domain Bacteria; phylum Patescibacteriota; class Saccharimonadia; order Saccharimonadales; family UBA10212; genus 2-01-FULL-49-22. The sequence goes on from DATIHL010000007.1 coordinate 67,363, forward strand.
CGGCTTTTCATCGTGGTCGAGCTGCAATATTTGTGAATGATAGGGAGTAATTCCGATTCCACCGGCAATCATAATGTGGCGGCTGGCATCTGGCTCCAGCAGAAAATCGCCGCGCGGCTCACCAGCCTCAATTGCTGTGCCTTCCTTGAGTTGCAGTAGAGCCCTTTTGAATGTGCTACTACGTTTAGTATCAAACCGGGTCGTTAGCTGAATATGTTTCTCAAAAGGAGCGGCCGAGATAGTAAACCAACGTTCTACACCTCTATCATCCACCTCCGGATGAGGCAATTCATAGTGGAGGTATTGCCCGGGCTGCCATGTTACTTTTTTGTCCGGTTCAAAAATAAACGAATAGACATTCTCGATCTCTTTTTTCTTACCGACAAACCTCAGTTTCATAAAACAATCTTACCACTGTGTGAATACTTAACTTGTTAAGCATTCACAACAGCTAGGTTAATTTGGCGGGTGCGTGGGCCGTCGAGTTCGACCAGAATTATGCGTTGCCAGGTACCTAGCTGCAGTTTTCCCTGTTCGAACGGCACATTAACATCCGGACCAATTATTGAAGACAATAAATGAGATGGCGCGTGCTCTGGATTGTGTGGGTGGCGCCATTTTATATTGGGCGTTATAGCTTTGAGCATGTCTAGAAAATCTAAATCAGTACCAGGATCGAGGTCAGCTGTAGTGATAGCACACGTAGTATGCATCACAAAGATATTAACCAACCCCGAACCGTCTGGCAGATTCTTCTTAACCTCGTCAGTAATATCTATAATCTGGCGGTTTTGTTGGGTAGTTACATCAATGACCATAATCTTATAATATAGATAGGTAGATTCATGGCTGTAAAATTTTTTGGTAGGAAAAATCTAAAATTCTGGCTAGCTGGAATTGCCGGACTGGTGTTAGGTGTGCTAATAATTTTGGCAATTCGCTTTTTTACATACAACGCCAACCACGTTCATTATCATGCCAATTTTGCCGTTTATATTGACGGGCAGAGAGAGCAGTTTAAAGGGGCTAGCTATTACGAAGAAGAAACCGCCTGCAAAGCCGGTGATAACATTGCGCCGGCTGATCGCGCGCATATGCACGATAACATTAATGATGTTGTGCACGTTCATGACCGTGCAGTTACATGGGAGCAATTCTTTAATAATCTAGGCTGGAGTGTTGGTGGTGACTTTATAGAAACCCGAGATACTCTGTATCAAAACAATGATAGAAGCATCCTGCATATAACCCTAAATGGCCAGGATCTGACCGGGATTAGTTCTATCGCTAACAAGGTCATTGGCGACAGAGACAAATTATTACTCGATTATGGGCCCACAGACTCACAGATTAAGCAGGAATATAATGCAATCCCCAGCACAGCTATCCAACACGACCAAGAAAACGACCCGGCCAGCTGCAGCGGTCCAACCAGTACGACATTCTCAGATCGATTACATCATCTTTTCTAAAATAAACTAGCCTGTTCATTTTGATTAAGCTGTTCCCGGTCTTCAGGGCTAAATACGTGTACGGTACCGTATTCGCCGTCGTAGCCGGGTTCGATGTGGAGTTTGCCGGCTCGTACGTGCCTGACACCCTCGGCAATTGTCGGGTTGGTGGCTGATTCTATATCTTCTATGGATGTATCTAGCAGGATTGTTAATTCATTGTCGAAGGCTTGAAGCAGAACTTCATAACTTGCGGCAACTTTTTTAGTGCCGACTTTGACTTCCAAGGCTTCGGCGATGATTTCTTCCAGTGGTACCAGCGACCAAAATTGGGGTGCGCCTTCGGGCTTAAAATTCTCGGGTCGATCGGCCAGTTTTTCAACTCGGGAGAGCACTCCAACTGTTACGGGCCGGCCGCACACTGTACATATGCCTTTGTGCGCTTTGGTTTCTTGCGGACTCCAACGAATTTTATGAGCGCTGTGACCATCAAAATGATACTTGCCTTCTTCCGGGAAAAACTCAATAGTCCCAAGTAGTTTAGTTTGTAAAGTTGGTTGCTTAGCCACTCTATTTGGGCTTCCATTTTTTAGAGCTTGCACCATACCGTCATAACTCATTTCACCTTTAAACTTTGTAGCCTCGCGGCCGATTTTAGCTGCCGAATGAGCATCTGAGCTAGAAATCAAGGCTACATTATCAAGCGCGCCCCAGCGCCAATTCATTGCCGGATCAGACGATAAGCCGGTTTCTATCGCTACAATTTTTGGCGTTAGCTCTTCAAAGCATTCTTCCAATGAATCAAAGCCAGACATTGAGCCCAAGATACCAAACCAAGGAGTCCAGGCGTGGGCCGGTATCACCATAGCGTCCGGATGTGCTGCATATGCCAGTTCTGTTATTTGCTTTACACTTAGGCCGACAATCGGCCGTCCATCGCTGGAAAGCTTTGCTCCGCGCGCTTCTAAGCTGCGGTTAAAATTGGCCGCTGCTTCGAGCGAAGGCAGCATGACAAGTGTATGGATTCGCCGGCCTTTGCCTCCCTGCTGGTAAATACTCGAAATTTCGACGCTCAAAATAAAGCGTGTCGCATTATCGTAATTAGATGTTTTTAATATAAATAATCCTTCTTCTGGCGCCGGCTGCAATAGGTGTTGGATTTCATCGAACCACATCGGGTGCGTAAAATCGCCGGTGCCAAGCACGGCTGCACCTTTTTTACGAGCAAATTCATCAAGCAATGGCAAAGTTAGGCTGCGCGAAGTTGCCCGTGCAAAACGCGAGTGAATGTGAAAATCGGCATAATAGTCCATGCCTCTATTCTAGATCATCAAGAACTAAATACAGGAGTTATCGTAGTCTAAATTGTTAGCAATATATTGTGTCAGAACCACTTTTCCACCTGAGGTAAGAGGGGCTAATGAACAGTTTGATTTTGCGCCACTTAGGTTGCGCGCTCCTGGGCGCCAGTTACTCAAACCGTTTAGGTTGCTACCACCATTAACAGATCCGGCGATTTGTCCCCATTGATATGTAGTGGAGTATAGACCAACGTTTACTCCAACAGACTGGAAATAAGCTGTCATACCCTCTAAGTCTGCGGCATTACTAGCGTTGGCAAAACTTGATCCCGACTGCCACGTGTTAATTGTCTCGACATCCAGCCACCAGGGATAGGCCGAGGGGCTTGTAGACAGATTAGCTGATTGGGCTGCTGGGATAAATCGCTGCCTTACGTCCTCTACGCTGCGGTTCCAGCCGTATTGCCAGGCGCAAGCTAAGGAGTTAGTGCCGCTGCATATGCCATATGGGTTCAGCGTTAAATTACCAGCCGGATCGATGTTATTAGTTGGCCATGATGGCGTATTAAGGCCACCAGGATTGGCCGTATTAACGTAGAGCTGAACTTTGGATTGGGTTGTTATCCCGGAAGATTTTGTCGCCCAGGAAAGTTGTTGAACCAGGCAACTATTTGTAGTATTGGCCAGCCCGCCATTGACTCCAACTATGCCAAATGCCTGATTTGAGGGCCAGCTTTTGCTGCACTGAGGGTACGAAATATCATTACCCAAGTTATTGGGCGTATTGTTATTGCTGGAGCCTTTGGCAAAAGCTACCTGGCCGCCTATCAAAGGTACAAGAACTAAGCTTAGTAATAGAGTGCGAATGGCGTTTTTCATCTGTAAAGTGTAGCACAATCTATCTAATCAGATAAAGTTGCGCTAACTAGTATCGCCGCTGCCCAAATCGTTTAATAGAGCTATTAGCTTGTCTTTCTTAATATTAGCGCAATCGATCTCTTGTTCGTGGGCGATAATATAACCTTGGAGTAGTCTCTGCAGTTTTATGGCGTCATTGCGCCACAGCCAATTGACAGCCTTAGGGTTGGTAATAAAGTACCTCGATGCCGTATGCACGGATCCGAAAAAGGGGCCTGTATCAACCTCTACACTTAAAATATCACGCACGGGTACACTAGTAACTTTAGATACACCAAAGAAGATGCGATTAGCAAAGGATAGTTTTTCTCTGTCAAGGGTGACTGTGTCCGGGAAAAGAGTGAAGGGGAAAACAGTGTTGGCCTTGAAGAGTATTTCGTGTGACTTCATAGCGACGTTGACCAGCTTCTTCGGTTTTTTCTTAGGGGGTGACGAGGCGTTTGCCTGAGTTTTTTGACGAACTAGTCCCTGTTTTACCAGAGCGCGTCTAATGGCTTCAAATACGTCAACTAAAGAATCAGGCGAATCCTCTGGAAGTTTCTTTACTCTTTTAACCATTTATGCTCCTACTGTCTTTATTATATTACTAATTTGCACTTAATTAGCCAGGCAAGAAGTAGAAGCTTTAATAAATGTGCTAATATATCGCTATGAAATCTGTATATCGATGGACCAGCCGCATCCTTGTAGTCTTTACAATATTTTTCTTAAGTTCAGCTAACAGCGTTGCTCTGGCGGCCAGCCCTCATAGCCACACTGCACCAAATATTAGGTTGCGCCACGGTACCAGTTCTAACTGGTCTGGTTATGCTGCTTATGGTTCGAATGGTAACTTTAACAGCGTATCGGCTACTTGGACTCAACCCGCAGTCCAATGTAACTCACAGAGCACCTATTCTTCTTACTGGGTTGGTCTAGATGGTTACAATAATTCAACTGTCGAACAACTAGGTACAGAAGGTGATTGCTCTGGCGGCAATGCTAGCTACTACGCCTGGTATGAAATGTACCCACATCCGGGCTATTACGCTAATATAACAGTCCATGCAGGTGATGTTTTTAATGCCTCGGTGACTTATAGAAATGGCGGCCAATACACCTTAACTCTTACAGATGTATCAACTGGAAAAGCCTTTTCAACAACACAAAGAATGTCCCAAGCTAAGCGAGCTTCAGCAGAAGTAGTCGTGGAGGCGCCTTGGAGCGGTGGTACATTACCGCTGGCAAACTTTGGCACAGCTGGCTTTACTAACTCGTTAGCTAACAACCAGCCATTGGGCGGCTTCTCAAGCCTGGATCCGATAACCATGCTCAATCCTTACGGTATGAAGGCCACGCCCTCTGGATTTGACACCACTAAAAAGAACTTTTCTATAAGCTGGTCTGCTAATTAGTTTCAGGAATATTGCAGAGTTTTTCCAAGCGCTGAGTATTGCTGGTTAAGATTATCGAGTATTCTCATATTGAGGTAATAAATAATTCTGTAAGGTTTTTAGCCTCAAATCAGGGTAATTCTCATTAAGGAAGTTAGGTTTTTGGACGCTCCGAACCAACTTTCGCTTGCAGTTTAGTAAAGCGCTTGCCAAGCGCACCTGTTAAAAGGTTTTTTACCCTTAAGTTAGCTACCTTTAGCTGTTTATTACGATTTCTTAGGGCTTCTTCGGTTTGCTGCTGCCTATAGGCTGTTATGGCTGTGAGCATGGCAGTGACAGCGGCTACAAGAATAAAAGTGTGTAGCAAAATTAAATTACGATCTGCGGAATTGTATGCAGTAAACGGCCCTAATTTATCCACCGTACCCCAAATTGCGATGGCAGCGACTAAATTTATAATTACTACGGCGCCGGCTTGCGTAAATCTCAGGCTCGCCCAGATAATTAATGGGAAAACAAGGTAAGGAAATAGCACTAAAGGATTATCGCTACGGCCGAAGATTAACAGGCATACGGCAGTACTCAATATTAAGAGAAAAATAGCTTCAGTAGGATTTTGTCTCAAGGCCTTAAATTTGTTACTGGCAAAAATTAATATTAAGGGCGCAAAAACTAAGGCTCCCATCAAATCACCAACCCACCAAATCAGCCAAGTCGAAAGATATGAATGGTTCAGCAAACTTCCTAAGGCCAAACTGGATGTACCAATAGTAGCGCTTATAGCAGTACAAGCTACTCCAGCCGATAAGAGGCCAAAGAAGTCGCCGGTGCGGGAAAAGCTCAAATCAAACTTGATTACATGTCTTAGTAAAAAGGTTCCAGTTAATGCTTCTAATGTATTACCGACAGCGATACCGGCTGCAATGGCTGGAGTCTCGTTAGTCAGAATATTGGCTATAAAAGCCCCTATAAGAATTCCCGGCCAGTAGCGGTACCCTAAAATCAAAAGGGCGGCCAACGCTATACCAGTAGGCGGCCAAACGGTTGTAACCTGCTCGGTGCCAAAGGCAAAAGACAAGCCCAGTTTAGCCATAACTATATAAATAATGGCTAAGGCTCCAGCTCTGGCCAGATAAGGCCAGGTAACAGTTTTTTTAAATCTGTTTAGATAAGCGCGAGCTCTTTTGTACCGGCTGGCCATCGCATCTTAATCATAGCAAAGGAGGCCGGATATTCGGTTCATATTACCCCGCAGAGAAGTTGAAGCAGGTATAATATCAGTGTAAACTGTTCCCGACCCTTCATCTGAAGGGAAAAGGAGTAGCCCGAGCAAATGTATTCCATTTGCCCAGTGCGATGAGGGAAAACCGTAGGTTGTCTCTCATGGTTCAATCCGGAGTAGCTCAATGGTAGAGCAGTGCCCTGTTAAGGCAATGGTTGCCGGTTCGAATCCGGCCTCCGGAGCCAGAATCTTATTGACATAACCCCAAAATATTATATGCTCTCACTATGGCCAACAGTATAGAATCTATACAAAATTCAACTGACACGCTTTTTGAAGTCTTACCCACCCATTCTTCATTTCGCGGTGAAGTAACCACTACCCCTCGTACTGACGGTAGCATCATGGAAGGACTCTTCGTTCCATATAACTTTGCGGTACGGGGCTTTAGAGACCTTGAAGAATATAAACAAGCGTTTCTCGGTCTGCGCAGAGTTAAGGACAGTAATCTTATTGCAGCCCGGCACATCATTACAATTAGAAAAGACCGTCCACACGACCAAAGTCTCCCGTCTTACGTAAACGAGGTTCTGGTTGTGGATGCTGGTCGTCTATTTACTAGGGCGTTGGGCTACGACAGCAAAATTGGTAATATACGCCAACCACTAGAACCAACCAAAAGCCTAAGATTAGCTAGCGAAGCCTATATTGAAGCGGTAGCCAAAAAAATGTCTCATGTAACCGAAGCTGTGCTTGCCAACTCCACATCCGTAGTCCCGGTAACTAACCCCTAGTT
>DATIHL010000008.1:0-2782 GCA_035480715.1 Saccharimonadales bacterium (SeqCode)
AATACCAGCCAACGTAAGTACTTTTGTAAATATACTTGGCTAAATTTTTCCAAATAATCTGGGCCCGTTGTTCGTGGGTGGGATCGGTAGTTCTAATAAACCGGTCGTTGCTAATGTTTAGTAGTGGCAAAATTCCACGAAAGCTTTCGCTTATTTTATCGGCGTATTCTTTGGGCGTAATTTTGGCCTCGGCGGCTTTTTCAGCGATTTTGCCACCGTGCTCATCAGTTCCAGTGGTAAAACTAACGGGTGTATTGTATTGGCGCATATACCTGGCTAGTACATCAGCCATAACCAATTCCATGCCAAAACCGATGTGAGGCTCGCTATTTACATAGGGAATAGACGTAGTGATATAGAAATTACTCATTGCCTTTATTGTATCTGATACAGAGGTGTAAGACTAGGCATCGACACTGCTGCATTTGGATGCAGTACAAGGAAGAGTTAAGCAACGGGGTGAGATGTATCTAGTTATACATTGAACGAGTAGCGTAAACTCTGACGACGTAATGCGCCAAAAGTGATAGCGGGTTTCGGCTATGCCGAAAGCAGGCTATCGCGGCGCAACAGTGTCGATAAATTCGCGGCAAAAGCGTTCAAAGACGGCGTTAGTCCAACCAAATCCGGTCTGCGACGGATAAACTCCCTTGGCCGGCGGTTTGCCGGGCTGAACCACGTTATATTTCTCCAGAAAAACCTGATTTTTATTAAACCAGGTCAAATTCGTATTAAGCCACTTCATGGCGATCCGCCGGGCATCATCGTGGTAGCCATAACGCTGCAATCCTTTGACGACTAAAAAGTGCAGAGGTGCCCAGCCGTTAGGATAAGCCCACTGGGTTGGCATTGCTCCGGGCACTAAATCACTAACTTGCAGTGCATCGGTGGTGGCTAGACCGCCCTTGTGCTCAAATTTCTTTAGCGAATTCACTAAACGGGCGGCCTGTTTTTTGTCTACCATACCGGCCCACATTGGATAATAGGCCGCCAGCGAATTTACACTACCGCGACTTTCTTTTACGAAATTATAATCATAATAAATGCCTTTTAGCTCGCTCCACATCAGTTTATTAATGCTGAGGCGGCGTTTGTTGCTAGCTTGTTCCCATTTGTCGGCCTCTTTGTCATTGCCAAGCAATTTTTCTACATAGGCAAAGTCCCGCTCGTACTTGTACAGCAGAGCGTTAAGATCGATGGGTAGATAGTTTAGAGCTTTATGGCTAAAACGCGGTGTGTAGTCCCAGCCGCTTTCGGCCTCGGCAATATCATGCAGGTAATTAAAATCGTAATACCGACTGAGGCCATCATAAACCAGCCGATCGTTTGGTTTGGTTTTGCCCATCCAGACTGTGTGATACTCAGCTTCGGCAATCTTTATGGCCCGTTTAAGCCATTTTTTGTCCAGATTATATACTTGGTAGGCTTCGAGTATGAATGTGGAGAGTAGCGGCGGCTGTGAGCGGCTGGTCAAGTATAGTCTTGAGGCATTTGGGATAATCTTAAACCTATCAAACATGGCCAACATGTCTTCTAAGATTCCCACGACTAGGTCTTTGTGCTCGGCGTCGAGCATGCCCTGAACCATGAAGTAGCTATCCCAGTAGTATAGCTCGTTAAAATCAAACTCGTGGCCTTCTTCAAAGGCCGGGACTAGATATTTGTTCGGCAGGCCTAGCAGGCTTTCATCATCCTTCGGGTGAAACCGAATCAGTTTGGTCCAATATTTCTCAATATACTTTCTAGCAGCTACTACATCATCGGCTGACAATTCAGGGCTTTTGTTCCCACTAAATTTAGAAAAGCTCTGAGGAATTTTCGAAGTTATTTTTCTGGGGTTTGGTAGGGCCATTTACTCAGCTAACCGTACAATCAAGCTTTGGTCAAGCTATTAGCCGCCCATATATTCATTCAGTTTAATTGCCGCCCAAATTCCAAATAACCCGCCTATAAGACCGCCGAGAATGCTGGCGGCAGAGAATTCACTGGCGTGCCAAAGTACCGGAATGTAAGAGCCTATGATACTAAAGATTGTTATCGAGCCCCATAGCAGGCGTTTATTCATAGCTTAAGAATAACAAATCAGACTTTGAAATAGGAAAGGCACGGTTGTTGAAATTATATGAAAGCTTTAAAACAACTGCCACAAACGCTTATCCAGCCTCAGCAAAACCATCCACAAGTAGACGACAGCTCCGCTACAAATTATGGCAAGGGATATATATAACGGGCTGTGTGACCATGTAAAGTTGTATGCTGCGCTTCCGGCTAGCGCCGATAAAGCCGGGAGGACCGACCTGACGGCTATCAAAGTGTAAGCGATAGATATACATACCATCGCCAACAGAAATATCTTTACCGATAGTGATGATTCCCAGTAGCCAGCCCGGCTATAGCTGGAGGGATGCTTATAGCCATCAGAAATAATATCGTTTTCAAAACTATTTAAAATATTCCTTAGCAACCAGATGCCAATATAAGCAATCGCGCCTATAAACGACCAGATTAAAATCTGGCTTAATCGTCCGCCAAGCGCCGAGCTAAAGCTGTTGCTAAAACTATCAAATAGAGTTGTGAAATTAGCTTTAAGGTTTTGTGGCGAGCCGATGTAATCGCCGCTTAACCGCTGGATAATACCGCCTGAATTGTAAAAAATAATTAGAATTAGACCGATAAGCAAGTAGAGCAGAACCGCCGCTCGGCTTGGTATAAACTGGACGCTAGATCTATGAAGGTCTTTTTCGTTTTGTGATTGAAGTTCAGCCATGTGTTAGTTTTGTCT
>DATIHL010000009.1:0-15411 GCA_035480715.1 Saccharimonadales bacterium (SeqCode)
GTACTTAGAAGTATTAATATCAGCAGTAAGCTATAGAGCGCTCGGCTGACGCTTGCGAGACTTCGCATTCTCTCCCTTTTCTCTTATCCGTTTATAAGAGTTTGGATTTTATTGTTAATGCTTAATTTATACCATAACCTCAGTAAAGGTTACAACCCAACTCAGTGTTTTATACACAACGCATAATCTAGAAAGTGCCTACCACCACGATGTCGTGGTTCATGGTATAAAGGCCTGCACGCGTCAAAGGTGCCTGGTTGGCAATATAAGAGATTGTGTAAAGTGTTTGCCCGATAGATTGATTGCCAGCAGTTTTAGGTGAACTAGCGATTATATCCCCCACCACGTATTTAAATTGATTTGGCGTGTTATAACCTGTAGCAGCCTTGCCGTCGGCAAAAGTATTATCTGGCTGATTAACCGGATCAGCACCTAAATTGCAGCCAGCGCCGCAAAAATTGGTATTTTTAATTAAATTGATGCCGAACTGTTCGGTGCCTGTAGATGAGGCTGTAGGGGACGATAAAGACGCCAACTGAAACCCTTCCTCGTTAGTAAGTGGTTGGCTCATGGTAAATACGCTGTAGGCCTGAGAAACAAAAGTCTTAACGGTGAAGGTTCCAGTACCAGTTCCAGTTGCAACGGTACTCAAATTACCCAAGTCTACAGCTGTGGCATTGACACTCATTTCCAGAAAAACTTCGCTCTGCGTTAAGAATCCGGCATTAGAGCGATAGTTAGCGCTGTAAAAGTCGCCGACTCCGGTCCCGCCAACACTAGCCTGTCCCCGATAATTGGGTGAACTAATATCCAAATCACCGCCGGTGCCAAAAAGGTACTCGTTTGTGCTATACCCGCCCGATGAATACTGGGCATAGACAAAGGGGCTGGCAAGAGCCCACAAACATAGCAAGCATAGGGCGGCTCTTAGGTTTCTCATTACCGAAGAAATTATAGCATAAGGGGTTTAAATATTGTCTGCTATATTTTTACCTTAAAGTAAAGCTCTCTAGCACTTCCTTAAACGTGCCAGCAAAGTAACTTGAACTATTGTTAACAAACGAAAAATTGACGACAACTGGTTGAGCTCTGGAGTTCTTAAGAGTAATGTCGTAACCCCCACCCACCAGGCCGGCCGCACCTTTTTCGGTGCTACCTTTGACTGCGCAGATAAAACTGACTCCAGACAGTTGCATTGCCATTGTGTTGGGCGCCGAATTGCCACTTTGGGCCACTATTTTGTCGCCGCAACGGTCTGACATGGCCTCTGTCTTAATTTTGCCATTATCAACCACCAGCGGCATGATGTAGTTAACCGGTTTGCCGTTCAGTGATTTATCAAACAGAATATCAAACTCATATAAAATGATGTTATTGGTCTGCTTAAAGTAAACGTACTTGCTGGTCCCGATGGATTCTTCCCGCGACAATTGCCAATCTGTCGCAGACTCAAACTTAAAAAGGTCGCTCTGGTAGACTCTTTTTGGCGAGCCCGAATAATAACTTTTAGTGGCCGGTTTAACTACTATCGGCTGGCTAGTGAGTGATTTAGAGTTCTGCCATTTATAAAAGGCCACAGCCGCCCCGATAATCAATAAGATTAGCAAGAACGTTAAAATGTAGCGCCGCGCTTTATGCCGCCTTTTAAGGTTTTTGTACTTACGTGAGTTGTAATAATAATCTGGCATATTGCTGTTAATTTAGTGCTGTTTATTAGGGTTATACTAATCCGTATTGTGCCGCAGACGCAGCAAAAGCGCAATGCGGAGTTAACTGCCGGGTTTACGCTTATGGTTGCAGTCGTATATCATAGAATCTAGATAAGGAAAAATTATGGCCGACCAGCCTAAAAACAAACCTGATGCTCCTGAGTCCCTAGAAGATTCTGGAGCAGAAGCGCCAAGCACCCCCAATCAGCCCACAACCGCGCAGCCAACAGAGGCGAATCCAGATAAAGCTACTCAAGCTAGCGGAACCAATGAGCCGGATAAACCAGGCTCAAAACTGCCTATATTAAAGTGGTTTGTTGCCACTAAGTATCTGATTATTTTCTTCGTTTTAATAATAGTGGCGCTGGCAGTTGTCTTTTTTGCTTTTAAGCAGAGCAAGAATAGCTCTAACAGACCGCAAAAGGCCGGATCTCTAACCAGTAGTCAATTAGCCAATCTTCAGGGTGCGACGACGGTTGTTGGAGACGCTAAGCAAACATTGGATGTTCAAAGCAATTCCGTTTTTGAAGGCCAGGTTTTAGTCCGTAATGACTTGAGTGTCGCAGGCACCATTAAAACCAGTAATCCGCTGTCAGTATCGGCCATAACTGTTGGGGGCACAGGTAATTTTGGCCAACTTCAGGCCAGTGGCAAGTTGTCAATCGCTGGAGATGCAACTGTGCAAGGACAGCTAAGCGTCCAAAAAAGTCTAACAGTCGTTGGCAGTGCCAGTTTTGGTAGCCTATCTGCCTCACAGCTAACGGTTTCGTCACTGCAAATAAACGGCGATCTGTCTGTCAGTCATCATCTGATTTCTAGCGGTGGCATACCCGGCAAAACCAACGGCAGCGCTCTGGGCACCGGTGGCACAGCGTCTGTATCCGGTAGCGACACTGCCGGTACCATCAATATCGGTACTGGCAGTAGCCCGCCAGCGGGGTGTTTTATTACTATCAACTTTGCACAGAAGTTTAACAACACACCGCATGTTGTAATTAGCCCAACTAGCAGCAGTGCCGCTGGGCTTGATTATTATGTGAACAAGACCAATACAGGTTTCAGCGTCTGCACGGCTAATGCTCCAACTGGCTCCACGACTTACTTATTTGATTACATCGTCATCGACTAAATACTTAACACGTCAAGCATTTCTCTTAGGCTCTACTTCCTTCCCGTTTCTATTTATTATCTAGAAAATCTACGCTAACAAGTGGCGATCCTGAATCGTCAATCATCCTGACCCAATAGCGATCGAATATACCCATGAATCTAGGCTTAACGACCATGAAGCCTGTAGTTGGATCTGCTTCTACAATTTTCCCGCGTAGTCTCTTTCGTTGATAAAAAGAATCTCCACGAATGTAACGCTTCCCCCCATTAACCCTGAATTCAACTCTTGCCGGTTGTATGCCAAAGTTGTGCTCAAGAGCAGCGGCGGTCTGGACCCCAAGTTCGTTGATTTCAGTAAATCTTTCGATTGGGCTTATTTTTTTGTTGGGGTTTTCAATAGGTTTAACGACTACAGCCTTCCCAAGCATCTGCTGGCCTAAGGCCCTTAACTCGTTTAATCTGAAATGTTCATCTACAGTCCCGACACCGAGTTCACGGCCCCTTGTAATAGCAGCCGTCAATGCGGGCGCCCGACTATATGCATCGAGTAGAATTTCCTCTGTTATGGTTTCTTCAGATGTCATCTCTGTGGCCATATTGAATTAAATCTAGCGCACCGAATCAAACGAAGCAAGCATGAGCAATTTGAATCCGGCGGGCTCTATTCCCTTTTCTTCTTACTAGTATGTTTTTAGTGCTTTTGACTATAAAATAAGGGCTCAATTTGTTTTAGATCGTTAATAGGCTCGGATTCACTCGGACTTTCTATGGTTTTACCCGTTTCAGGGTCCTCGAAAATTAATGTGAAGTTTGACACCCCTTTATTAAATTGACAACCATGAAATGTAACGTGATGATGCCATTCAACTCCTTGTTGATTTAATTCTTTAGCTCTGGCGATAATTTTCTGGACTATTTCTGATGGCCTGTAACTATCATCTGTTGACTTTTGATCGAGGACTTTCGCTTTATGAGCCAGTGGAGCTAATTCCTTGCCCAGATCACTTGGCGCCTCTTTTGAGTAATGGACAAACTGCTGGCTATCGTCTGGTCCTTCAAGCACAAAAGCATAATCTGACTTTGTATTGAACTTACAGGATGGAGTAAGGATATGAAAATGCCATTTAACACCGTTTTGATCAAACCCAAGTGCTTTTGATTGAATTTCCTCAATAGATATCTCCTGCACGACTACATAATATCACCAGCCCCGAGCATCTCCTCTCCCGCGCCGGCGGGCTCTATTTCCTTTCCCCCGCGCCTATTCTAAATCAACTGAGGCGGTGTAATTCAGACCAGTGGTCTTCGCCGCCTCCATTGCTTCATCGTAACTCATCTCAATAATTCGTCCGTGGTCCATAAATTGGATACTTTCGACTCCAAGAGCACCAGCCAATGCCCCTAGTGACTCTGGTGTATAAAATCTACCCTCAATTCTTTGTATTTCGTGCTGTCTGCTTTCATCTGCTAGAATTTGCAGCAATCGTTTCCCCCATCCTTGACCTTTTACATCTGGATTTACACTATAGTATTCGACAAATACTGCAGGTTTGAGTTCGCCTCTTTCAGTCCAGAAAAGTCCGTCTAGGCGACCGATTCGCGGAATAGTTATAATCACCTTCCCCGAGCCAGGAGACAATTCTGCCCAGATCGTTCGGTGAGGCACGTCATGATTTAACGAGACTTCTTTATTCATATGAAGTGTATATATCAATCCTGATCATTTGAAAAGCCGGCGGGCTCTATTCCCTTTCCTCCAATTTAAAGGTCTTGCAGTTCTGGGTGTTCTACAAGTAAGTTGTAAAAATCAAGTCGTCGATCAACAGAACCGGAGGTTATCAGATCTTTCTTTGCAGCAACTAAAGCCGTAGCGCCTATAACTCTCATGAAATTCTCGGCTGAAGGAGCCCGATCCATCCATCTATTTCTTGCTTGGTCGAAGGCATCCGCTGGAACAATCTCCAGCAAAGGCATCAGAATATCATTCTCTGCAGTTTCCTGTGCTTCTCCACTGTGAGGTGTACGAAACTTACCGTCTCCAAAAAGAATATTTGTCACATGTAATATTATACTGTTTTTGTGCTAATTTAGCAAGAACAGTGTGTCTGCTCTACTCCCATTCCGCTCCGCGCTATAATTTAGATATGCGCGATCATAAGAAATTAATCGTTGGCTTGAGCGCTTTCGTGATCTTGATATTATCCTTGCACTTTATACCATTTGATAGCCGGTCTGGCTATCTTGATTACGGCCTTGCCAATGTGTGTATAGGCTACTCCGAGCCAGTTAATTACTCCTACCGCTGGATTACGGGAGGGGTAAATAAATGGGACGATCAGCTATCTCATCTTACGGAGGCAAAATTCATGTCCGGCAATCCCACGTGTGCCCAGCCCGTCCACCTTCGGTTATACCTGCTCTAGCTGCGGGCGGGCTCTACTTCCTTTCCTCCCCCGAGCGTATAATTTTATCTATGGCAGCGATTACAAAACCCTACCATCTCACCGTCCGTCAGTTTAGCGATGGACAGTATACCGAAGGTGGCCGAAGTAGATATATAGAACACCCCAAATATTCTAGTAACCCATCAAGATTCGTGCGCGGTTTCGAGCTGCTACAAAAAGATCTTTTAACTTTATTCGAATACATTGAGCCGTCCAAGTTCAGCAAAGATACTTATTCCTTTAGAACTTTTGAGTTTTTGTTGAGGACAAGTACTGAAATTGAGGCAAACTGTAAATCAATTTTCAAATTGAATACTTACACTCAGAAAGTGGAAGAAAGATGGAACATGACCGACTATTTTAAAATAAACAAATCCCACTATTTATCAGATTATAGGATTAAAATGCCCTTTTGGGACGGAAGCGAAAAAATTAGGCAACCATTTAAAGAATGGTCTGGTGGATCATTCCAACAGCTGACTTGGTATGATGCCTACAATCAAGTTAAGCATGACAGAACGGGCAACCTGCACTACGCCTCCTTTAATAATCTAATAAATGCCTTTTGTGGACTTGTAGTTATACTAACTACCCAATTTTTAGATAATGACTTTATGCAAAGAGCTAGTGCTATAACAGATGAAGGGCCTAATGACGGGTTCGAAAGTACAATTGGCGGTTATTTCCGCGTAGAACTTCCTAAGAGCATACCCTATAGAGAAATGTACGATTTTAACTGGCAAACAATAAAGGATCAGGCTGACCCTTTCGAAAAGTTTAACTATGATTCGGTTTAGTCATAGACTCTAATTACTTAACAGGTCAAGCAATTTTAAACATCTAGGAAAACTGTGACCTTGTCAGCCTTAACGTGTATAAGACCTCTATTAATTTTAAGGTTGAAATCGTCCTTCCCGGCATGCCTAACAGTCACTGTTCCAGTCTGCAGTAGTGATATAAAGTTTTTGTGGTGCGCCAGCACATCAAACGGCCCTGTTAGGTTAACGGCCGAGACGCTATCAGCCTCGCCTTCAAAATAGGTTTCGAAGGGTGCGTATACTTTGACCTTCATCTTTTGCTGGTCGCTCATACTGCTACCTCACTTTTGCCATCACTAGCCAAAATTGCTTCCACGCCTTTTAAAGTTTGCTCGCGAGTCACGTACTCGCCTTTTTTACCGGTCAAGTTTTCGGTCACGAACATCTGCTGCGAGAAAAACTTGATCAGCTGGCTGGCGCGGGCAAAGTCAGCCTGGTCGGTCGGGCTAAGTTCGCTTTCACCAATAATGGCGATGATGCTTTTTAGGGAGTCGTGTTTTTGTAGCAGTGCTTGAACCTTGACGCTTAGGTCATAGTGCCGGGCGCCTACAATTTCGGTGGTCAAGAGCGAAGAAGTAGTTTTAATCAAATCAACCGATGGGCGGATTCCCTGCTCGGCCACTTTACGCGAAAGCACGATGGTGCCGTCCAGCTCGTGCTGAATCATCTGCACTGCCGGGTCGGATAAGTCATCGGCCGGGACATATATTGTCTCGACAGCTGTAATTGAGCCGTTTTCGTTAGAGCTCAAGCGGTCCTGCAGAGTTTTAACATCACTAAAGATCGTAGCTTCGTACCCACCTTCATTGGGTATCTGCTCCATAATAGTTGAAAGTTCGTTGCGGGCCTGAATATAACGGTACACATTGTCGGCAAAAAACAGGATATCTTTCTTCTCTTCGTCACGGATGTATTCGGCAGCTGCCACGGCAGATAAGCTCACCAAGACACGCTGTACGGGGTTTTGATCCATCTGGCCAAAGTACATGATGGTGCTTTTTAGCAGATCGCTTTCTTTAAGCGTTTCGTATAGTTCGTGACCTTCGCGGATACGTTCACCAATGCCGGTGAAAAAACTCAAGCCCGTGCCACTTTTGGCAACATTGTGAATCAACTCCATTGTTAGTACCGTTTTACCAACACCAGCACCGCCGATAATACCCATTTTTCGCCCCTTAACAAAGGGCGTAAAGAAATCCATAACTTTGATTCCGGTCTCTAAAATTTCGGGCTTCTCGGCTTTGAAGCTGGTACTTCGCTCAGGAATTTTCAGGATGTTTTTATATACTTGTTCCTTTGGCTCTAATGGCGGCAGTCCGTCCAACGGCCGTCCCATAGCATCAAATATCCGCCCAATGGTTTTGGAGCCGACAGCGACTTCTATGCCCCGTCCGGTGCGTTCAGCAGCCATATTTTTTTGCAGCGTCGAATCCCCCAGAACATTAAGGCAAACTGCTATGTTGTTCTGTCTGATATGATCGACTATCAGCAGCCCACGCCCCGGGCTTTTGGCTAGTAGTAACTCGCCAATATCCGGAGTGTCTTCGAACTGCACATTGACAACCAATTCGCGAATCGCGGTGATTAGACCAGCACTCATTGTTCCAGCCTCTTTAGTCCGTTGATGACTTCTTTTAGCCTCTCGTCTTTGATACTGCGACGGGCGCGGTTATAGGCGATGGTTAAATCGCTGTATGTTTCGTCGGCTTTTGAGTGGGCGGCGCTCATAGCCCGGAACCGGCTGGCGTATTGGGCTAGTTTGGACTCCAGGATAAATTCGCTTAAGGCAATTTGCATCATTGACCGCTCCAAGTGGTCGACTACAGCGTAGGTGCTGGGTTCGAATATATAATTTTGCTCAGATATAATTTCTTCGCCCGGTTTAATTTTCTGCCCGCGTTCGGCCACAGCTGTAGATAAGTGGGTTTGTTTAATATCCTGCTTACTAAGGGAAACATAGGTAGCGTAATAGACCTCTGTGCTGGAATATTTTTGGACTTCGGTTAGTATAGGGCTGACATTAATATTACGGTCGTGTACAGGCAGCTTAAAACTGCGAATATAAGGGATGCCCCTTAACGAAAGCTGTGTGGCGCCGTGCCGCCCCACCACTAAAATGTCGTTTTTTTGGGAGTCGTAATTTTTAAGCACTTCATTTATTAGACGCTGGTCAATATCGCCGCTAAAGCTGCTTTCTGAGGATATTAGTATCAGCAGGTCTTTTTTAACTACGTCTTCGGATGACTGACTGCGCCCAAAATGGAACAGCTCATCAACCCGTATTTGAATGTAGATATTCCATAGATCGGCAAAGTAGCGTTCGGAGCTTTGGACCTGGTCTTTTATTTGGGCAATCCGCATGCTGGCCAGGCCTTCAAAAACGCTGGCCAGTTGAACAAGAGTTTGCATAGCATCACGTTCTTTGGCTATTCCGGTGAGGGCTAGCTTCATTTGGCCTCCTCTTTAGCTGGTTCGGCAGCGGGTGCGGCTTCTGCAACAGCCTCGGGCTGGGGAGCGGCGGCTGGCTGTAGCGATTTTATTTGGGTTAGGGCAGTCTTATAATCCTCGTCGTTTTTTATCGATCCTGCTGCATTCTTAGCAGCCTCTTTGATTTTAGCGATATCAAGCTGGTCGGGCGCCTCGCTTTCTAAAACGGCATCTATCATCAGTTGCTGTGTAAGAACATTGTAGGTTTCGCCTGGAATTTGCGTAAAGAGCTCGTTGATGCGCCGTCCAACCGCGACGGTCTTCTGGGTTTCGGCCGAGAGTTCACTGCCAAAACGCGAAAAAGCCTCGGCTTCCCTGAAGCCGGCAATTGTCTTAAGCAGCTTGTCGTTTTGGCCTTTTTGGCGGTCGTTGTGCCCCCGGCCGCCAACGCGTGTCACACTCAGGCCAACGTTAAGCGCCGGACGTACGCCGCTGCGGAAGACATCCATATCTAAAATCCACTGCCCGTCGGTTATAGACATGACGTTGGTTGGTAGAAAGCCGGTTATATCGCCACCGTCGGCTAAAACCAATGGGATGCTTGTCAGGCTGTGGTGGTTGGCTTTAAGCCTGCCAGCCCGCTCCAACAGTGAGGAGTGCGCATGAAACATATCGCCAGGATAAGAGTCGCGGCCGGGACTAACACGCGAAAGCAAGGCAATCTCGCGGTAAGCTTGGGCATGGGCAGTCAAGTCATCATATAAAATTACGACGTCTTGCCCCAATTTTTGCCAAAAATACTCGGCTAAAGCGCAGCCGACATACGGCGCCAAGTAACTCAGTACCAATGAATCAAAGATTGTTGATACAACCACTATGGCCTTGCTGAGAGCCTGATTGTCTGTTAATCGACTTAGCAGGGCATCCACCTCGCTGCGGCGCTTAGCTATCAGCACATAAACTACCAGCTGGTCGGTACTACGCTGGTTAATTGCTATCTGGGTGGCCATAGTAGATTTACCCGATTTGCTATCGCCAAGAAGCGCCAAGCGTTGGCCGCGCACAATTGGAAAAAGCGCATCTATGGACGTCACACCAGTCTCTAATTGATCCTCTAACATCTCTCGTGCGTAAATCGGCGGAGCGCCATTGAATACCGGCCAATCACTATCAGCCGGTACGGCACCCTTGCCGTCCAAGGGCTCACCGGTGGGTGAAATTACTCTGCCAATAAAATCTTTGCCAACTTTGGTAGTAATCAGATCGCTTATTACAACCGCCACCATCCCTACTTTGAGACTAATGTTCCCCATATGTAGAACTAGCAACTTATCTTCAAAAATTTGTGACACAAAGCCCTTCGAACCGTCCTCGAACAGGACCATAGAGCGGACATTTACCGGTTGAAGGCCGCGTATCTCGATTAAAAACCTATCAACCGCGATAACTTCGCCAACTGGCCGGCCAGCGGCCACGAATTTCTGAAAGTGGCTATGCGGATCATCTATCATTGCGGTGCTGCACCTGATACCAATTGTGCTAGGTAGTTTTCTTGTTTTTCCAAATATATGCGCAGACTCATGTCAAAAAATTTATTGGGTGTCCTAAGCACGCAGCCGATAGCAATTCGCGGCTGCAAACCGACCTGCAACAGCGCGTAGGGGTGGATATTGGCCCGAAACCAATTGGTAAGCTGCTCGATAGCTTGGTTTGTTGGTTCGACTGCAAAGCTTATATGCAGCTGCGGGGCGTTCTTATCAATCAAATCGAGATTAGATCGCAGTTCGGCACGGGCGGAATTTTCGAGCAGGTTTAAACCATTTAATTTAGCTAGATTACTGAGTATTTCCGTAACTTTAGGTGGTTGAATCGGTGTACCGACTTGGCGCACGCGGGCTGAAATAAAGAAATCGTCAAGAATGCTAAGTTCTCTTAGAAGCCTTGAAAGCTCTATCTTGCCAATCAAACCAGTTGGCAACTTAAAATCCTTTTTAGACTCCACGATTTATATCCTCTAAGATAGCGGCTTTATTTTGTTCCAGCTCAGATAGTATAAAGTCCAGTTGGTCAGAAAGATTAACTTGGTTACCGATAGCCTGCACAATGTAATGGTTAACAATTGAAGCCATGTCTTTGTCAAAACGCTCCAGGACTTGCCGTTTGTGGGCTTCGGACTGTGCCTTGAGCTGTTCTTCCATAAGCTGGCGCTGCTGCTCGATGGTAGCCACAGTTCGCTCCATAGAATTTATGGCCAGCTGTTTGGCGTCGGTTATAGATTGTTCGTATTTTTTGAATTCATCCTGTAACACGTGATTTATTTCCGTACGCATATATTCATCTATTTGCGCCGTAGTCTGGCGTAGATCCTGCTGCAAGAACGCGGCATTTTCGCCTATTATTTTTTCGAACTGCAAGCGCCCGCGATTACGGAGCTCTTCGCGGAATTCATCATTAAAAATATGGGCGACATCTTCTTTAGCGGCGTCTTCCAACGCCTGCGGAATACCACCCTTGGTGTCGCCGGAAGGAGC
The DNA here is from genome assembly GCA_035480715.1 of Saccharimonadales bacterium (SeqCode). GTDB lineage: Bacteria > Patescibacteriota > Saccharimonadia > Saccharimonadales > UBA10212 > 2-01-FULL-49-22. Next base: position 11,040 of record DATIHL010000009.1, read on the forward strand.
ATATTTAGATAAGCGCCACGCCAGCCAGACAAAAGCCGCTGTTGCGCTTAGTATCAATCCGACAATTAGTATTAACCCACCGCTATTCATCTATATCCTAAGTAGTAAATATATCCCAAAAAGCCCCGCAATGAAAACTAAGATAGAAACAGCGATGACTCTGGCTAAGCCTTTATATATCGATTGCCGGCTCAGCGGGTTACGCCCGATGGCTACAATACTGCTTCTTATGCCGCCCATAAGCAAAATAGCTGCCACCGCAAATGTCACCGCAAATATGGCAAGTGCTGAATAGACACGCAGCACCGAGACTGACTTTCCGGCGATGGAGTCGCCTAAGCTCTTAAGCGGCTTAGGCAATTTAGTCTCGTCTTTGGCTAAAGGGTTTTTACCCACAGTAATTTGAACGTTAATTCGACCTATAGACGAACCATCACTGGTATGCGTTAAAACACCGTTACGTCCGTCGAATTTCTCTAGCGCAACGCCAAGAGTGAACGCTTGATCCGAAGCGGCTTTAACCCCGATACCGGCGGTATTAGATATTGAAATATAATCACCGGCACGAATGGTGCCGTTTTGGCTGCTAACAAGTGCGGGATAAGCGCCGCTGGTAGCTACAAAAACCTGTTGGTCGGCCTTTAGCTGGACTGTGAAGGGGGCGGTACTGGGATCGATGACGACTCCATAAAGACGATTAGCGTTATTGGCTGGGTTTACTACTACCGAATTTGAATCTTTGATTTTTAGAGCCACTATAAATCCGGGATCAATGGCCGTATCTGATTTAAAACCCCGTACTATAGTGTCAGCATGGGCGCGGAAGGCGGCTCCGAATAAAAAAAGAAGGGCTAGGCAAAAAAACAAAGCCAAAAGCCGAAGATGACGAGCGGGCAGCGTTTTTATTTTAAGTTTCATACTTATGTTTTTTAGTATATAGCTTTTGAGCTGATATGACTACCTGTTAAACAGTAGTGAATTGCCGCAATAGACTGATAAATTTGTGCAGCTCGGCTTCTTTGGTAGCACGGCCCAAACTAATACGTAGGGTTGAGCGAATCAACTCGTCAGATAAACCTACAGCCGCAAGTACATGCGACGGCTGCTGCTTGCCAGCGGCGCAGGCGCTGCCTGCAGCTACTTGCACACCGGCTTCATCGAGCTGAAACATTAATCGCTCGTTATCTACACCAGGAAAACTAACAGATAAAATATGTGGTGCGGTACTTTTCTTTGAGCCATTTATTACTGCGTCAGGTATCGCTTGCTTGAGCTCATCAATAAATTTTTGCCGCAAGGTCGATATTCGCTGCGATTCTGCCTTCCTTCGATCCTGAGCCAGTTTTAAAGCCTCGGCCAAACCAATAGCACCGGGCACATTCTCTGTGCCGCTACGCAAGTTGGATTCCTGCCCACCACCTAAGATTATCCCCGTCAAAGTAACTCCGGCTTTGACATACAATGCACCACTCTGCTTTGGACCGTATACCTTGCCGCCATTGATACTCACCAAATCAACACCAAGTCGTGAGACATGCAAGTCAAAATAATTTGGAGCTTGGGCGGCATCCGTATGCAGCCACAGCGGTTTTTTAACGGCATTAGCACGCCGTTTTTTCCTTTCCTGCCCAACAATGTCGGCAATTTCGCGCATTGGCTGCACGCTGCCCAGCTCGTTATTTACAAAGCCGACGCTAATCAGAACCGTCTTGTCATTTATTAAATTACTTAACTTGTTAAGTAATATTCGACCTTGCGCGTCCACTGGGATTTGTCTGTGCTTAAACAAACTAGCCGGCTCTAGAACCGACTCGTGTTCGATTGAGCTGACCAATACCTCACCATCTGGAAATCGGCGCATTGCCCCTTGAATCGCCAAATTATTAGCTTCGGTAGCGCCTGCTGTGAATATAACTTCGGCCGGCCGCGCGCCTAAACATGAGGCTACATCCGAGCGGGCCTGTTCTAAAGCTTGGCGCACAGCACGAGCCGCTAGATAATTGGCCGACGGGTTATAAAATTTGTCAGAAAAATATGGCTGCATGGCATCAAGAACTTGTGGGTCTACTGGTGTAGCAGCTGCATAGTCTAAATAAATTGCTTTACTCATCGTGCAAACCAAATAATTTCATGGCGTTGGCGGTAGTTGCCGATGCCAGCTCTTCAACCTTTTCCCCACGTAGTTCGGCCAAAAACTCGGCAGTGCCGATCAAGTGCTTTGGCTCGCATCTTTGGCCCCGGAAGGCATTGGGAGTCAAGAACGGTGCGTCGGTTTCCAGCAAAAGTCTATTTAGCGGTACGGCTTTGGCGGCTTCGAGCTGCAGACTGTCTTTGGTAAATGTCATAATGCCGTTTAATGCTACATATAATCCCCGCGATAATGTCTGGTCAAGGGTATCCTTATGAGCGCTGAAGCTGTGAATAACTCCTCGTAGATTAGAATAAGAATCAAATATCGGCCAAAAATCCTCGAAAGCATCCCGTACGTGGAAGACAAACGGCATACCAGTAGGAGCGCCGGCCTCTATTTGCATCCTAAGTGCTTTTATTTGGTCTTCGCGCGGTGAATAGTTTTTGTAAAAATCCAGCCCGATTTCGCCGATAGCTACAACTTTGGGCTTTTTCAGTAACTCCTGGATATCTTGGGCATCGTCTGCGGCGCTGGCTAAAAAATCTTTAGCCTCGTGCGGATGGATGCCTACTGTCGCCCAAACGTTGTCGTTTGAAGTCGCAATATCAATAGCAGTCTGACTATCGGCTATATCTGTACCGACGCAAATCAATTTACTAACGCCGGCTTTTTTAGCATCAGCAATAACCCGGTTTGGGTTATCGTAGTCCTTGAACTGCAGGTGGCAGTGGGTATCGATTAATTCCATAACTCTAGGTTGTTGGTAACTGGGCTTTTGGCTCTTGGTGTTTGGGAAACATCGGACCGGCAAGCGGCTTTAAGATCCCAGTACCAAAGACATCCTTTATTTTGGTAGCTGTCTCGGGCATAAACGGCCCTAGCATTTCGGCAATTTCTAACAAACTGGCAGCCATATACGCCAAAACTTCCCTCATGTGCGTCTCGTCCTGCGTTTTGGCTATCTCCCAGGGTTTAGTTTCGTCAATATACTGGTTAAGGCCTTTTACCTGTTCCCAAACTAGTTCCAGCGCTTTATCGAAACGGCAATCGGCTAGTGCTTTTTGGTATTGGGCTACGTCATGATCCGGTGCCGGAATATCGCCGATTAAGCCTTTTTGGTATTTGGTAACCATTGCCGCTATGCGGGACACACCGTTGCCTAGCTGGTCCGCCAGCTCGTCGTTATAAGCCGAATTAAAATGATCCCAGGTAAAATCGGCATCATTCACAGCCGGGCCGTAGCGTAAAAAATAATAACGGAAGGCATCAACCCCGTAATTCTTAGAGACTTCTATAGGATCTACAACATTGCCCAGAGTTTTGCTCATTTTTTGGCCGGCATTGGTTACAAAGCCATGCGCATAGAGCAATTTTGGTAAATCTACTTTGAGCCCGAGTAACATAGCCGGCCAAATGGCTGCATGGAACCGCAAAATATCTTTGCCGATTACTTGCACATCAGCTGGCCAATATTTGGCAAAATCCTTGTGCTCCGGATAACCGAGCACTGTGATGTAGTTCATCAAGGCCTCGAACCAGACATACATTACCTGGGTATCATCACCTGGCACGGGTATACCCCAATTGATTTTATCCTTGGGTCGGCTGATACTTGTGTCTTCGAGGCCAGATTTTAAAACAGATAGAATTTCATTTTTGCGACCTTTTGGTAAAATCCGAAATTGATCAGACTCGATAGCTTGTTTAATAGTGTCTGAAAATTGACTGGCCTTAAAAAAATAATTCTCTTCTTTTAGCTTTTCATAAGGTCGGTTGTGCTCGGGGCAAATACCTTTGTTGTCTTTAACGACCTTTTCCGGGAAGTACTCTTCGTGCCCGGTACAGTACCAGCCTTCGTATTCGCCTTTATAGATAAATGGTTTTAGTTTTTGCCATATCACTTGTGCTCTTTGCTCGTGGCCGGCGTCAGTGGTACGGATGAATCTGTCATTACTAATATTTAGAGTAGTCAACAGTTCACGGAATAGCTGGCTGATCTGATCGGCAAATTGCTGCGGCTCTAACTTAGCAGCTGCAGCCTTTTCGGCAATTTTTTCGCCATGCTCATCAGTGCCGGCGCTGAATATAACCTCGTCACCCAGTGCTCGATGATAACGCGCTAGAACATCTGCATATAGGTGCAGAATCGCATGGCCAAGATGCGGCTTGTCGTTTACATACGGAATAGCCGTCGTCACGTAAAACTTACTCATCTGTTCAATTGTACCGGTTATTTATATC
>DATIHL010000010.1:0-3019 GCA_035480715.1 Saccharimonadales bacterium (SeqCode)
TGGAAGCCGGTACGTCGATTCCGACGAGGCGAGAGTAGCTCAGTTGGTTAGAGCGTCTGCTTGTGGAGCAGAAAGTCGAGGGTTCAAGTCCCTTCTCTCGCCCCATTATTATGACTAGAAATATTAATCCTTTTTCTTGGCCTATTGGCCGCGCCAACCGACTACCAAGGACCGAAGAGGAACACAACCGCTTTATACTGCAGACAATCCAGCCGGGATTAGCTGGCCTAATGGACGGTTCTGTATCGACTTTAGCGCCTATATTTGCAGCTGCTTTTGCAACGCATAAACCCCATGTCGCTTTTTTGATCGGCATATCCGCAGCCGTTGGAGCCGGAATCAGCATGGCTTTTGCCGAGGCCTTAAGCGACACCGGAGAATTAACCGGTCGGGGACGGCCCTTTAGAAGGGGAGTAATTATCGGCCTTATGACCTTTTTGGGCGGTATTTTTCACACAATCCCCTTTTTGATGTCAAATATTCATGCCGCTTTGACAATTGCTTACCTGGTAGTTGGAATCGAGTTGATGATAATTGCCTATATTAGATACCGTTATTTCCAAATGAGGTTCTGGCTGTCAATCGTGCAGGTCGTGGTTGGTGGCGGATTAGTATTCCTGGCCGGTATTCTGATTGGCAGTGCTTAGTTTATCTGGCTAGGTTTAACGCCAGCAAAACTACTAGTGGCATAGCCAAGTTATCTAGACCCATGAGTGTAATATTCTCGACAATTACTAAGATAGGTGGTAGAGCCAAAAGTAAAGCCACATAGGCTCTGAAGCTAATTAAGTCATGAGCAAACAAGACACCAACAGCTAAAACACAAAGTGATACAAACCAGAGCGTCATAGAACCAATGACTGTTTTATTGTGGTGAAAAACTTTGTAGCGCCATTTTTGGCCGTACCTCTGGCCAACTAGACTGGCTAAGCCATCTGCAAGCGACATAATTAATATTGTCAGAGCGAAAAATATTTTTTGATTTGTGATAAGCGGGATTAGTATTACAGCCAGAGCAAAGAATATATCTCCGTAAGTATCGCGTTTTATTTTGGAATGGAAGTCGACGAGTTTAACTCTGTGATTAAGCAGTACAATCGCTAGCATGGCCACGCCGATCCACTCGATAGAGCGCCAACTTATCAACCAAGGCCAAAAGGCTATAAAGACTCCGGCTGTTATATGTACGAATTTTCTTTGCGGATCGCCACGCAGGTTTTTTTGTCGACCTAAGATTTCGCTGATAACAAGTAAGAAGAATATTCCGGCGAGGCAAGCGGCTATCTGAAGCATTAGCGCTATTGTAGCTTATTTTCTATATTGCTACACCTTGCTTGTTGGTCGCCACATCTGTTTTCTGATATAATTTCCCCTGTTTCGGGGAGTGGCGCAGTCTGGCTAGCGCACCGCGTTTGGGACGCGGGGGTCGGAGGTTCAAATCCTCTCTCCCCGACCATTTTAATTTCGGGGTGTGGCGCAGCTCGGTAGCGCGCACCGTTCGGGACGGTGAGGTCGGCGGTTCAAATCCGCCCACCCCGACCACGTCACAGCTTCAGGTTGTTTTCTCTCAGCAATATTTTTTTGATATCTTCAATGACCTGGTCTGAACTTTTGGCCAACACCGCTTTCATACCCAGCTTTTCGGCGGTAACAATATTTTCTTCTAAATTATCCACAAAGATTATTTCTTCCGGACGGACATTTAGTCGCTCAATTGCGATTTCGTAAATACCGGCGTTTGGCTTGGCGATTTTTTCTTTGAAAGACAAAATTATCGGGTCAAACCCGCGGTAAGCACCCACCAAGTTTAAAAACCAAGCTGCTGTCAAAAATATATTCGATAAAATGCCAGTTTTAAACCCTTGTCTCCTGAGCTCTTTGGCTAATTTTCTGACCTTGCGGTGGGGGAAAATCGGGCCGTATAGCACCCTACCGTAGTCAAACAAAACTGCTTTAATCATACATAATAGGTTACAGGTTTTAGGTTATAGGTTCTAGACAGTCTTTTTTGACTAAGCGAAGCCCTTGCTCGACAGAACATGCGAGAAAACTGAGAGAGCTTTAACTATTTGGCGAAGCGACATCAGGTTTTCGAGCGTTTTGGAGGGTAAGTGGCTGAGCGCTATTTGGCGAATTCGATAGCCCGGGTTTCGCGGATAACGTTAACCTTGATAGTGCCCGGATACTGCATAGTGGATTCAATCTTATTAGCCACGTCTCGTGCCAGCTTGATGGCTTGCAAATCATTAATCTCTTGCGGATAGACAAAAACTCTGACTTCGCGACCGGCGCTGATAGCATAGGCCTTCTCAACACCATCAAAACCGGTAGCGGTGTTTTCTAGGTCCTTCATACGCTCAACAAAACCTTCAGCGCTGACGTTGCGAGCACCTGGTCGCGCACCAGAAATCGCGTCGGCTACTCTGACTATCAATGCCTCGACTGTTGTAGCCTCCATGTCATCGTGGTGGGCTTCGGCAGCGTGGGCCACTTCTTCGGGCGCACCATATTTGCGCAGAATCTCACCGCTGATATGGTGATGTTTGCCTTCTACCTTGTGGCTTAAGGCTTTACCTATATCATGAACCAGCGCCGCGTACTTAGCAGTTTTGGCATTGGCGCTTAGATCCTCTGCCAGTACTCCTGCCAGATGAGCCATTTCCACGCTGTGTTTAAGAACATTCTGGCCGTAACTTGTGCGGTATTTTAATTCGCCAAGTAGCTGCAGGATTTCTTTAGGAATTCCTACCAAACCTACCTCGCGTGCTGCATCCTCACCAGCTCGTACAACTTCTTTCTGGACTTGATTTTGAGCTTTTTCAACAACCTCTTCTATGCGAGCCGGGTGTACACGGCCGTCTTTAAGCAGCATCTCCATAGCTTGTCTAGCTACCTCCCGGCGAACCGGGTCAAAGCTGGAAAGCACAATCATGCCCGGTGTCTCGTCTACCAGGATATCTACACCGGTAGCACGCTGCAGAGCTTGAATGTTACGGCCTTCTTTACCTATGATGCGACC
>DATIHL010000011.1:0-141372 GCA_035480715.1 Saccharimonadales bacterium (SeqCode)
GTTACGTTTCTACCCCCAGTCATAAAATAAAACGATCCTTATCGCCTGATCTCACATCTAACTGGGCGTAATATTTGCCGCAGTGTCAGGCGAAAGGATCGTTTCCGCTCATCATCCTCCCTTCGGCTAGGCCCTATACTAACCGAAGTGGCTTAAAAACTAATTTTAGAAAGAACAAAGCTCGGTAATTTAGACTGTCTGGTGCTTGATCTTACGCCAGCGACGGGCTTGCAGACGCCTGGATTTTTCCATCCATCCATTACTAAATTCTTCGTAAAGCTCATCAAAACTTAAAGCTGAAGAACTAGTAGGTCTCCCCACAATCACATGTCTTCGTGATCGGTCACCTTTTATTATTTGATACTTTTTCATTTGCTAAAACCCTCCGCTCTGCTTTAATGCCCTCTCATCGTAAAGTATGCAATTCGCTTATGCTGTGAACCAGCCATCATATAATTTGTGAGATTTTTAACGATTGGGTGGTAAGAAAATCCGTGTAAGGCTTGTTACTGCCAAAGGGACTAAATCCAAATAGCATGGAATTATTAAATAAAGGAGGCAATAATGCTTTTAACGATCGTCATTGTGCTAGGAATACTTTGGTTGCTTGGGTTGCTGGCTAACATTGGTGGCGGGTTTATACATCTACTGTTGATTGTCGCATTAGTAGTTTTTGTATATGACCTGATTGTTGGTCGTCGCAGCCGCGTCTGATAAGAAACTAATGAACTTTACTGGTGATGACGGCGTTTGAGTCGGGCTAGGTGTAGACGTGCTTCTTGGTGGTGCATAACCATTTTGGCCTCGTGTAGCGCTTGTCTTGTTCCGGCTCCAGCCACCATTTCTTGAGCGCGCGCCAAAGCTTCTTGAGCCTCTTGCTCACTAACCTCCTCAGTTGTAGTAACGTCATCAGTAACAAACCGCGCCGATTTGCCATCTACCTGCAGTATGCCGCCATAAACCGCAAAATGCTCCATCGTATTGGGCGAATCGCTGGCTTTTTTTCTAACACTCAAAACGCCAGCAGCGCCGGCTGAAAGTAGCGGCATGTGGTCTTCAAAGACAGCCACCATACCGTCTTTAGTAGGGACCAGGACTTCGTAAGCCTCATCATCATATTTAACATCAGTAGCCGAGATCAGTTGGAAGTGAAGGCTCATTTTCCGTCTTGAACCTCTTCAATCTTGCCTTTCATGTAAAAGGCTTGCTCGCTTTTGTTGTCGTATTTGCCGTCTAAAATTTCGCGGAAGCTTTTTATAGTGTCGGCCAGCGGTACGTAAGATCCCTTCATACCAGTAAAGGCTTCGGCTACGAACATTGGCTGCGTCAAAAAGCGTTGGATACGACGTGCGCGCGAGACAAGTTGCTTGTCTTCGTCACTTAATTCCTCCATGCCCAAAATGGCGATAATATCCTGCAAATCTTTATAGCGTTGCAGAATACGCTGGACTTCACGGGCCACATCATAGTGTTCCTGACCGACAATCTCTGGATCCAGAACAGTAGAAGTTGAATCCAGGGGATCAACAGCCGGGTAAAGGCCAAGCTCGGTCAGCGAACGGGAAAGCACGACCGTCGAGTCTAAGTGGGCAAAAGTCGTAGCTGGAGCAGGATCGGTAAAGTCGTCGGCTGGTACATAGACGGCCTGTACAGATGTAACAGAGCCTTTTTTAGTTGAGGTGATGCGCTCCTGCAAAGCACCCATTTCAGTTGCCAAGTTGGGTTGGTAACCGACGGCGCTCGGCATACGACCAAGCAAAGCCGAGACCTCTGAGCCAGCTTGAGTAAAACGGAATATATTATCTATAAATAGCAGGACGTCTGCGCCCTCATCGCGGAAACTCTCAGCGATGGTTAGGCCGGTCAAACCTATTCTAAGTCGCGCGCCGGGCGGTTCATTCATCTGTCCGAACACCAAAGCTGTGTTTTTTAGTACGCCTGACTCTTTCATCTCAAAGTAAAGGTCATTGCCTTCGCGAGTACGTTCGCCGACGCCAGCAAATACCGACTTACCCTTGTGAAACTTAGCAATATTGTTAATTAACTCCTGGATAAAAACCGTTTTGCCGACACCAGCGCCACCAAACAGCCCAACCTTGCCCCCTTTAACAATCGGGCAGATGAGGTCAATAACCTTGATACCTGTTTCCAGCAGCTCGGTTTTGGTGCTTTGGTCTTCTAGCGACGGGGCTTGAGCGTGAATCGGGCTACGGGAGCCTTTGGGAACCGCCTGTTCATCAATTGGCTCACCCACGACGTTGAACATTCTACCAAGCGTTACATCTCCGACAGGTACAGAGATGGCTGAACCAGTGTCTACAACTGTCGTGCCGCGCGACAAGCCGTCTGTTGGCCCCATGGCTACGGCGCGCACGGAGTCCTTGCTTAAGTGCTGGGCAACTTCCAGAACCAGCGTTTGGCCCGAATGTTCTGTCTCTAGCGCGTTATAAATGGCCGGCAGATGATTATCAAACTCTATATCAATCACTACTCCAACGATCTGGATGATTTTTCCCTCTAGCTTTGATTTGGTTTGAGTAGCTGTTGGCATATCTTTTCCTCCCTTAAGCAATAGCGGCTGCACCGCCTATAATTTCGGCCACTTCTTGAGTAATGGCGGCTTGACGCGTAGCGTTTAGCTCCAGCGTTAAGTCGTCAATTAAATCGCCGGCATTGCGATTGGCGTTACCCATGGACATCATACGCATGGCGTGCTCAGAAGCGGCGGCTTCGACGCGCGCCCGCCGGAGCGTTGACTGGAAGTATAGCTTTAGTGCTTCTTCCAATACGACGGTGACGTCGGGCTCAAACTCATATACGACCGTTGCTTTGTCGTTTTCGCCCTCGTCGCTTTGCGCGGGCGGTTCGACAGGCACTAGCTGCAAGGTTCGTACCTGTTGCTTCATCGTAGAAATCGACTCGGTGTAGATTAGAGCGACTGAGCTAAAGCGACCTTCTGCTACACCGTCAGAGATAGTTTCGATGACTGGTGCAAAGACATTAATATCAGGGTCGTCAGCAATGTTTTCATAATCACCAATTAACTCGACATTGCTGCCGCGCGAAAAGTGTCGAGCGCCTTTGCGGCCAAAAACTATTATCATCGGCTGAGCACCGGACTTACTATCTTCCGCGAAAGCCCGACCGGCGGCGTTAAAAAGGTTGCTGTTATAAGCTCCGGCCAGACCGCTATCGCTAGTAAAAATAACATAGAGCTTAGACCTGGAAGTTGGCGGAGTGAAATAGGGGTGCCTGGTGGCTTCTGGGCTGTGGCTCAAGCGACGCAGAATACTTATTGCCGCATCAGAATAAATACGCGACTTTTGTGCGGCTTCCTGGACACGCCTGAGTTTGGCGGCGGCGACCAGCTCCATAGCTTTGGTAATCTGCTTGGTGTTGGTGATAGAGCGGATACGCCGCTTTAGTAGTTGAGTGGAAGCCATTTACTTCTTTTCCTTTTCTGGCTCTTTATACTGTTTAGCCACACTCTGGGCAACATTTAGGATAGTTCTCTTGATCTCATCAGTAGCCTTGTTGCCTTTTTGTAGTTCAGCGACTAACTTAGAATGTTTTTGCTCGAGCGTCCTAAGCAGAGCATCTTGGGCTGTCTTGACGTTCTCGATAGCCACGCCGTCAAAACCGCCTTCAATAGCGGCATATATGCTGGAAACTTGTTGCCAGACGGAGTGAGGTGAGTACTGAGGTTGTTTTAGGATTTCTGTCAGCAAGCGGCCGCGTGTCAGACGATTTTGGGTCTCTTCGTCAAGGTCACTTGATAATTGCGAGAAAGCTGCCAGTTCACGGTACTGCGCCAAATCCAGGCGTAGCCTTCCAGCCACATCCTTAATCGCCGGTGGTTGAGCACTGCCGCCAACACGTGAGACCGACAGTCCGACAGAAATCGCCGGTCTGATTCCTTGGTAAAACAGATCAGTCTCCAGATAGATCTGGCCATCGGTAATGGAAATTACGTTAGTCGGGATGTAGGCGCTGACGTCACCGGCCTGAGTCTCGATGATTGGCAGAGCGGTCAGGGAGCCGCTACCAAGCTCGTCAGACAATTTGGCTGCCCGCTCAAGCAAGCGCGAATGCAAATAAAAGACATCACCAGGGTAGGCTTCGCGACCCGGTGGGCGTCGCAGCAGCAGAGACATTTGCCTATAGGCCACGGCGTGCTTAGAAAGATCATCGTAGACAATCAACGCGTGTTGTTTGTTGTCGCGAAACCACTCACCAATAGCGCAGCCGGCGTATGGAGCCAGGTACTGTAATGGCGCTGGGTCGGTAGCCGATGTAGCTACAATGACGCTGTTTTCCATAACACCTTCGCGGCGCAAGCGGTCAATCAAGCGCGCCACCTTGGCTCTTTTTTGAGCAACGGCTACATAAATATTAATGACACCCGTCTTCTGGCGAGATTGATTGATCATAGTATCAACCGCGATAGCCGTCTTACCGGTTTGGCGGTCGCCTAAAATTAACTCCCGTTGGCCACGTCCAATCGGTACCATAGCGTCAATAGCTGTGATTCCAGTTGGCACCGATTCATGAACACTTTTGCGCGCCAGGACACCCGGTGCGACCTTTTCGATTTCGCCTAAAGATTTGGTTTTAAGCGGCCCTTTACCATCCAAAGGCCTACCAAGCGGATCGATTACCCGGCCAACAAGTTCCGCGCCCACCGGTACCGATAAGATCTGGCCAGATAAACGCACGCGGGCGCCGGCTTTGACCTCTGTGTCCTCACCCAGTAACACAGCGCCGATCTCGTCTTCCAATAAATTCAGAGCAAAAGCGGTAACTGTGGTATTTATGCCCTCAATCTCTAGCATTTCGGCATAGCCGCAAGAACGCAAGCCATAGATCCAAGCTACGCCGTCGCCAATACGCGTAACCACACCAGCTGACTTTTCATCACCGCCGGCTTCGAGCTGGGCTATGGCTTGACGGACTTCCTCGGCTAAATCCTTAACGTTAAGCTTATTATCAGCCATCTACACGCTCTCCTTTATGTCAGTCAGAGTTTTTCTGAGCGTTTTATCCCAAGTGTGGTTGGCAGTTTCAATCTTGATGCCGCCCAAAACTTCTTTATCGAGCCGGTGGGTTAAATCTACATTTTTAACGTTGGTCAGCTTTTTAATCTGAGAAGTAAGCTCAGTTTTGAGCTTATCCGAAAGGGGATATGCGCTAGTAACGCGCACCTGTGCCAATAGGTCCCGATCTTCCAGCTCCTGATCAATATCCGCCAAAATCAGCTCAAGTTCTTTGTGTCTGCCCAATACGATTAAGCCAGCGGCCAATTCTCTGGCTAGTGCTGCCATTGGACGACCTTTTATCATTTGCTCGACTGCGTAAGCAGCCAGCTGACGGCGGGAAAAGCTAATCATACTTTAACCTCGCGGACGGCTTCTTCGACTAGACGTCTGTCTTCGTGTTCATTAAGCTTGTTGCGCAGCACCTTCTCGGTCGTCATGACTACCAAATCGGCCAGCTCGCCTTTAAGTTCTTCATGCAAGTTTTGGCGTTCCTGGCTTAGACGGTCCTCAGCTTCTTTTATTATACGTTGGGCCTGCACCTCTGCAGCTGATCCGGCTTTTGTAATAATATCTTTGGCATGGCTATTGGCATCGCTAAGCGCTTGATCAGCCAGCTGCCGAGCTTTTTGTAGAATTTCGTTCGACTTTTCTTCGGATCGAGCCAAAGCTTCTTCAATCTCTTTAGCTTTGGTTAAACTATCTTCGAGCGTTTGGCGGCGGGCTTCCAAAGTCTTGGTTATGGGCGGCAGTATCCAGCGCTTAAATATTAAAAGTACAATAACAAAAGTTACGAGCTGGAAAATAAACGATTTCAGATTGATATTAAAAGCCCCAATTCCGCTCGTGGAGCTGCTGGCTTCGGCAAATTTTACAGATGTTATGTCAATCACGAAGTTCGAGCTGTCTCCTTACGTAGTGAATAGAATTAGTAGCACGAAGGCAAAGACGGCGTCTACCAAGCCGACCATGATAAAGGCTGTGGTCAATATCTTGCCTTGTATTTCCGGATTGCGGCCAACGGCACCTACAACCGCGGCGCCTATCAAGCCAATTCCGACAGCCGGGCCAATCGCCCCAAGTCCAATAGTCAAGCCCTTAATCAATGATGGATCTATTTGCGTTGCCATGCTTACTCCTTTATAAACTCAAGTACTTATTAATATAAATCATGAAACCTCTGCTGTCGCCATTTTTACATCGTGAGATTCAGATTCTTCCCCATGAGTTGTTGACATCACTATATATGAGGCCGTCAGCATCATAAACAAGAAAGCTTGCACCAACGATACAAAAATTTCCAAAAACATAATGGGCAAAGTGGCGGCCCAACCAAAATTACCTGCCAAGGCAGAAATCGCAAACAGCAGCGCCTCGCCGCCATAAATTACACCAAATAGACGTAAGCTAAGGGTAACCAATCTTAAGACTTCTCCTAAAAGCTCATTAAATCCTATAAACCAGGTCATTGGACTTAACAACTTGCCCGAAAAAAAGTGTTTAACGTAACCCCTAAAACCAATTTCTTTAACGGCGTAAAAATGGACTGTCGCTAGAGCCAGTACGGCTAGAGCCAAGGTTGAATTTAGATCTGTAGTCCAGGATCGAAAGAGCGAAACATGCTGACCATGCGCGGCGTAAGTTATAGTTTCGATGCCAGGCAGCAGGCCGCTTAGATTACCTATTAATATGAAAATCAGCAGGCTGACTAATAGGGGGAAATGCCGCTTGGCTTTTTCTCTGTCACCAAAGGTATCGGCCAAAAGGCCAAAAACTGCATCAATCAAGCTCTCGATATAAAATGCTAAACGACTTCTGGGCCAAAGCTTGGACGCATAAGCCGCTGATCCAAAGATAAGAAATAAAAATATGATACTGATCCAGCCCAACAACATACTATTGGTCACTGGCACAGGGCCGATATTGAATAATCTCTCTGGCGCCAACGGCGCGGCAGTGGAAGCTAGCGATACCCCAATCAAAGAAGCGCCCCAGTCTGAGTTTTCCCCAAATGCATTTACAAATTATTTTAGCAGCTTTACCCCTTTGAATCAATACGCAAGGCGGGATATTAAGGTACAATGAGCTTATGTTTCTGCAGCTCCTCAAGTGGTGGTATGGTCCCGGGTGGGTTGGTGCTTGGCACAGCGCCGGCGGATCGATCAAAAAAGTCCAAATGTCGTTTTCTATCGGTCTATTGCTTAAAAATCTATTCTCACCTTGGAAACAAATAGTTACATTGCCTGGTAAATCGCTTGATGAGAAGTTTAGAGCTATGATTGATAATTTGGTTTCCAGAGTGATTGGTTTTTTTGTGCGGCTGGGAACACTAATTGCTGCAGTTGTTGTGATAACGATAAGTTCAGTCTTTGGCTTCTTGGCAGCCTTAGGGTGGCCCTTGGTGCCGGTGGCGCTTGTATATTGCTTGATAAGGACAATTACCGGATGAACGAGTTGAATCTTAATAGTTTGCGTGCTCGACAAGCCCGAACAGCGGCATTCATTGGTAATATGAGGAGCTCAGTACTCATCTGGGGAGCAGTTGTTTTAGCAGTTATAGCAATTTATATCCTTATGGCCGGCAATTCAAAACATCTGGGCTTTGGCTGTTTGTCATTAGCTTTATTGTCGTCAATGGTCGGCCTATGGTATCGGCGTGATCTAGCAAAACTTCCACCAAACAAAGCACCGAAGACCATCGATGACATTATGGAACCAAAGTTGCTTGCCAGCTTCAAAAAAGGCGCAGGCGTAAGTCCTCGCAGCGCCTGGCTAGCGGCTAATACCCAGTGGCAAGCGAAATTTATGTGCAACCATCTTCTGATTGCGTCCGAAGAGATTTCACAAACCTTAAGCGAGAACTCTTCTGATATGGCGGCTGTCTGGAAGATTGCGCAAGACCTGATGGGCACAGGCAGTGTCCCTGAACTGCATGCTGGAGTTTTAGCCACAGCCCTCATAATCAACTCAGCTAGTACCCAAGAACAGCTGGGCAAACTTAATCTTAAAAAAGAAGACGTTTTAGAAGCATATAGTTGGCTTTCGCGACTTGAGTTGGCGCTAAACGAGCCAAGGCCGCATTTTGGTGGTATAGGCCGTGACTGGGCAGCTGGTTTTACACCTACGCTTGACCAGTTTGGCCAAAATATTAGCATTGCCATCGAGGCTGGCCACGGACACTTTCATACGCTTGCTCACGCCGATGTTTTAGATAGTGTAGTCCACTCTTTGGCTCAGCCGCAGGGAAATGTGGCTTTAGTTGGTGCGGCCGGCACCGGCAAGACTTCGATGGTCTATGCTCTGGCCGAGCGCCTACTGTCTGGCCGGGATGAATCACTTCTTTATTATGAGATAATCAGCCTTAACGCTTCAGCGATTCTATCGACAGCCGGCGACCAGCTAGAGAAAATTATGCTAACTTTATTCGCTGAGGCTACTCATGCTCGAAACATAGTTATATTTCTGGATGAAGCCGAGCTGTTTTTTGGCAAAGGTACCGGCGCCATTGATGTCAGCCAAATCTTGCTGCCACTTTTGCAAAATCAGTCGATTAAGCTGATTGCCGCTTTTACGCCAGAGGATTGGCAGCAGCTAAAGTCCACTCACTCATCTCTGGCTGCACATATGAACTCAATAATCATCAACGAACCAGATCAGACTACAACCCTGAAAATTCTAGAAGACAGCGCTTTAACATTTGAGGTTCAAAACCAAATACTTGTTAGTTATCAG
Organism: Saccharimonadales bacterium (SeqCode); assembly: GCA_035480715.1. Taxonomy (GTDB): domain Bacteria; phylum Patescibacteriota; class Saccharimonadia; order Saccharimonadales; family UBA10212; genus 2-01-FULL-49-22. The sequence goes on from DATIHL010000011.1 coordinate 8,766, forward strand.
GCTGTGCGCGAAGCTTACCAACTGAGCAGCCAGTATATGCAAGACCAGGCTTATCCGGGTAAATCTATTAGTTTGCTGGAACAAGCGATTCCCTATGTTGAGGGCAAACTTATGACGGCTGAATCTGTCCAGGCAGCGGTCGAGAAAACGCGTGGTGTAAAGGTAACTAAAGCCGAAACCGCAGAGGCAGATACGCTGCTGCATATGGAAGATAAAATCCACGCTCGCATGATAAATCAGGCAAGGGCTGTCAGTGTTGTATCGGCTGCTTTACGGCGTGGGCGGGCTGGTGTTGCCGATCCTAAGCGCCCAATAGGCAGCTTCTTATTCATGGGTCCCACCGGTGTAGGGAAGACGGAATTGGCTCGCTCACTAGCAGCCGTTTATTTTGGCGACGAGCATCGTATGATCCGGTTGGATATGACCGAATACCAACAAGCGGAGGATGTCGAGCGCTTGCTCAACACGGGTGGCCCAGCCGATAAAAGCCTGATTTTACAAATTCGCGAGCAACCCTTCTCGGTTGTGCTTTTAGACGAGGTAGAGAAGTCTAATCAGGCTGTACTAAATCTACTACTACAGCTTCTGGATGAGGGTCAATTGACAGACAAAGCTGGCCGCCCAGCTTCGTTTCGTAATGCCATAGTAATTGCGACTTCGAACGCCGGTTCAGCCGAAATTGCCCAGCGTGTGGCACGCGGTGATTCGCTGGAGACTTTTGAGCGGCCACTGGTTGATAAATTAATTGCCAGCGGGCAATTCAAAGCCGAACTTATTAACCGGTTTGACGAGATCGTGCTATTTAGACCTCTTAATCAGGCGGAGCTGGCTCAAGTTGCCCAGCTGATGCTGGCGGAAGTCAACAAAAACCTGGCCAAACAAAACGTCACAGTCCAGTTAACCGACACTGCGTTGGCCAAATTAATCCAAGCCGGCTACGACCCGCAATTCGGTGCTCGCCCCATGCGCCGTGTTATCCAAGAAACTGTCGAAAACGCCGTAGCTACCCGCATTTTACGCGGTGAGGCACAGCCTGGGACAGTACTAACATTAGACGTTCAGGATTTGCCGCCGACTACTTAAATACTCTCTAACACCTAAATACAGCATTCTTGGGCAAATTTGTGGCATTAGTCACGGTTTTTGCGAAACTCTTTTACGGTTTATACTTAAGCTATGGAAGAAACGGCTAAGTTACCGGCTACTATCTTGGTGATTTTTGGCATAACGGGCGATTTATCGCACCGTTTTTTGCTACCAGCGCTAGCACAGGTTTGCAGCACCTCAAATTTACCCAAAGATTTTAAGGTGCTAGGAGTGTCACGACGGGATGTCAATGTTGATGAGTTGTTGCGCGACAATGAAAAGCCGCTACAGAAATTTACCAAAATTTTCCAAATGAATTTGAATGACCCGCAAGATTACAAAGATTTGGAGGCAAGGCTAACAGAAATGACACAGGAAATGACCATCAGCCCGCAGATTATTTTCTATTTTGCCGTCCCGCCGGCAGCCGTTTTACCGATCATCCGACATCTGGGGCAAGCTGGCCTGAATGGCCCCGAGACAAAACTACTGCTAGAAAAGCCTTTTGGTTTTGACTTAGAGTCGGCGCGCGAACTCATAGCCCAAACTACCCAATACTTTCCGGAAGAGCAGATTTACCGCATCGATCATTATCTGGCTAAAGAAATGGCGCAAAATATCACTGTTTTTCTGGGTAGTAATGCCATTTTCCGCGACGTCTGGAACAGCCAGTTTGTAGAGAAAATCGAGATAGTTGCGGCCGAGAAAATCGGCATTGAGGGCCGTGCAGCTTTTTATGAAAGCACTGGAGCACTACGCGATGTTGTCCAGAGCCACTTGCTACAACTTGCGGCACTAACTCTAATGGAGCCGTGCAGCGAAATTTTTGATTTTGAAGAAATTCCTCGCCGTCGATTGGCTGCGCTGCGTCAGCTGCAACCGCCACCGCCAGATAAATTTGATGATTTTGTTTTTCGGGCGCAGTACGAAGGGTATTCTGACGAAGTCGGCAATCCAGGCAGCCAAGTAGAAACATTCGTAAATCTGGTACTCTCATCCACTGATGCCCGTTGGCAAGGTGTGCCAATCCACTTAACAACCGGTAAAAATCTTGATCAAAAACTGACTGAAATAAAAGTTACATTCAAAAAAACTAGCGCTTCGGCCGCCAACCACTTACTAATACGCATTCAACCCGAAGAAAGCATTGAACTAGACTTGTGGGTAAAAGCTCCCGGCTATGATCGTAAGCTGCAAAAGCTGCCTCTGAGCTTTGAGTATCAGCAGCATTTCGGCCGTCTGCCCGATGCCTATGAGCAAGTGCTGGTAGATGCCATGAGCTCTAACCACGCACTATTTGCCAGCAGCGACGAAGTGCTAGCCAGCTGGAGTGCACTCGAACCAATATTAAAACACTGGGGTATGCACGAAGATCTGTATTTTTATAAACCTGGCAGCATGGTAGACGAAGTTCTATCTGTCAAATCAGACCAAAATCAGCTATAATGTAGTTAATGAAAGGGCCAATAATTAAGGCCGAAGACGTCGTCAAGACCTTCGGAGAGATTAGAGCTGTAGATGGTATAAGCTTCGAGGTATACCCCGGAGAAATTTTTGCATTTCTAGGTCCGAATGGAGCCGGCAAAAGCACTACTATTAGCATGCTAACGACTATGCTACGGCCTACCAGCGGGAAGTTAATGATGAATGGCCACGACGTGACCCGCGAGCAAGCCAATGCGCGTAAATCATTTGGCATTGTTTTTCAGGATCCGGCACTCGAAGAGGAACTCAGCGCTTATGAAAACATGGTTGTTCACGCGGTTTTATATAGCGTTCCCAAAAAAGAACAGACACCACGTATAGAAGAGCTGCTTAAGCTTGTCGATCTGTGGGAGCGCAGGGACTCAATGGTCAAAACATATTCGGGCGGCATGCGCCGTCGCTTAGAAATCGCTCGTGGCTTGCTGCATCATCCTAAAATTTTGTTTTTGGACGAGCCGACCCTGGGACTTGATACCCAAACTCGCAATCTGTTATGGGATTATGTGCAAAAGCTTTCTAAGCACGAAGGTATGACCATTTTCTTCACCACGCATTATTTAGACGAAGCTGAAGCCGTGGCCGAGCGTATCGCCATTATTGACCACGGCAAAATCGTCGCCACCGGCACATCTGCTGAGCTGGCAAAGCAGACCAAGACCAAAAGCCTTGAAGAAGCATACCTAGAGCTGACCGGCCGAACGGTACGCGATGAGACCAGCTTGAAAAATGACGGTTTGAATGTACGAGGTGCACTGCAAAGGCAGAGGTTGCGATAGTGGACGTTATATATATTTTATGGCTACGACAAATGAAGCGCTATGTGCGCAGTCGCTCTAGAGTATTTGGCGCTATTGGTCAACCACTGCTTTTCTTGCTGGCACTAGGTTATGGGCTAGGGGGCGTTTATAAAAGGGCCGGGCAGGGTAATTATTTGGAATTTCTGGTGCCGGGTATCATTGTCCAGACACTACTGTTTTCCGGCGTCTTTTGGGGCATCCAAATCCTATTTGATAAGCGTTTTGGTTTTTTGAAAGAAATGTTAGTAGCACCGGTGCCGCGGCTACGCGTTCTGCTGGGTAATGCGCTGGGCGGTGCTACCATTTCACTCTTTCAGGCCATTTTGGTATTTGTTGTTTCATTCGGCTTAGGCTTTCGACCCTACAACTGGGCATTAGTGCCACTAGCACTTTTGATTATGGTAATGCTCAGCCTGACCTTGACCAGTTTCGGCGCCGGTATTGCCTCGATGGTTGAAGATTTTCAAGGTTTTCAGGCCATCAATAACTTCTTAATATTCCCACTTTTCTTTTTATCTAGTGCGCTTTATCCGTTAACTAATGCGCCGGATTGGCTAAGGATTTTAGCGTCAGCCAATCCTATTAGCTACGCTGTAGATGCGCTGAGATATACCCTGATTCACCAAACTCACTTTGGTATCGGTAAGGATTTAATCGTTCTGGCAGTCACCCTGGTAGTCATAACTTTTTTTGCTATTAATCGTTTCGACCGAATCCAAGCCTAGCCAAATAAACTGCTAGTCCTGGACGTTATACCTTAAATATTGTAAAATATTTCAATATGGAACAGCCATTGGCGGAGCGGATGCGCCCGCAAAAACTGGATGAGGTAGTCGGCCAGGCGCATATTTTGGGTGACGGTCAGGTTATACCAAGACTTGTAAGAGCGGGCAAACCCTTCAGTTTGATTTTTTGGGGCCCGCCCGGATCGGGCAAGACTACTCTAGCGCGAATCATCGCCAGCGAGCTAGAGGCCGATTTTGTAGAAATATCAGCCGTCAATGCTGGCAAGGCCGACGTGACGCAAATTGTGGAACGGGCTAAAACCAACTCACGCCAACCGGGGTTTGCCGGCAGTATTACTGGTTCTAATGGCAGCCAGCCGGCAAAAGCCAAGCCTACGCTGCTTTTTGTTGATGAAATTCATCGTTTTAATAAAGCCCAGCAAGATGCTTTTTTACCGCACGTTGAATCAGGACTTATAACTTTAATCGGCGCCACAACCGAGAATCCCAGTTTCGAAGTTATAACGCCGCTACTTTCACGCAGCCGGGTAATCGTGTTGGAGCCGTTAGCCAAAAAAGACCTTGTAGACATTATTAAAAGAGCAGCTCGAGCCGAGAAGCTGGATGCCAAGCGCTTGCCAGCTAAAAGTATTGATCTGCTGGCCGAACTTTCCGGCGGTGATGCCCGCATCGGGCTTAATACCCTAGAAATGGCTATACAACTGACTAAAGGAACTATTACACCAGAAGTAATTGAATCCGCTGCCCAGCAAAGGATTCCAGGATACGATAAAGCTGGCGAGAACCACTACAACATCATCAGCGCCTTTATTAAATCGATGCGCGGCAGCCAGCCCACGGCTGCTCTTTATTACATGGCGCGGATGCTACAAGCCGGCGAAGACCCCAAATTTATCGCCCGCCGGATGGTAATTTTTGCCTCAGAAGACATTGGCTTAGCTGCCCCAGCCGCACTGAATTTAGCCGTTTCGACTTTTGAGGCAGTAGAGCGAATTGGCATGCCTGAATGCCAATATAATCTGTTCCACTGCGCTACGATTTTGGCCAAAGCGCCAAAATCGCGCGAAGTCGCTAACGCTATGAGCCAAGCTCTCTCAACGGCCAAGAACTATCCTGATTTACCCGTACCGCTTCATCTGCGTAATGCGCCAACTAAGTTGATGAAAGATTTAGGTTACGGCAAAGACTATAAATGGCAAGCCGATTTCAAACACAAAGAAGGCTTTTTACCTCCCGAGCTGGATAGTATTAACTTCTTTGAAGACGGCAAGAAGTCTTAAGCCGAAACTCAGGCTGGTGCTGCTAAACTAGAGCTACATGAAAAGAGCCCTAGTCATCATTTTTACAGTAGCAATTCTTGGAGGTTTAAGCGTGTACGCCAAAGACCGCCAATCATCGGCTTCGGCTAGTCCGTCGTCAACACCTTCTAGCAGCGCAAATACCTCAAGCCAGACTTCTTCAAGTGTTAGTTCCAGTTCAAGTCAATCAGGAAATTACAAAGACGGCACATACAAGGGCGATGCGGCCGAGACACCATACGGCACAGTCCAAATAGCAGTAGTAATTAACGGTGGCAAGATTACAGATGTAAATTTCTTGCAAATGCCTAATGATTTTGGCCATACCCAAGAAGTTACAGCGATGTCTGAACCATTATTAAAGCATTCGACACTAAGCTCACAAAATTCCAACGTAGACTTTATATCAGGCGCCACCAGCACGTGCTATGGCTATCAGGAATCGCTCCAAGCGGCGTTAGACCAAGCTAAATTAAGTTAAAATACCTTGCATGAGACGCGTGGCCCAAATTATGGGTATGCCAATTACGGTGGATATACCGGATTGCAAGGATGAAGCCGTATTCGATGATATTTTTAATCTGTTTCGCAAAGTCGATGAACGCTTCAGCCCATTCAAAAAAGACAGTGAGTTTAGCAGTTATCGAAGAGGTGAAGTACCAGAGAAAACACTCAGCACTGAGATGAAAGCGGTGATAAAAGCCTGTAAAGAAGCAGAGGAATTCACCAAAGGTTATTTTTCTGCCTGGTACAGCGATAAGTTCAATCCCTCAGGCTACGTTAAAGGCTGGGCTATCAAAAGAGCAGGCGATTTGCTAAAAAAGAAGGGTTTTAAAACTTTTTGTATTGGAGCTGGTGGAGATATCTTGGCAAGTAGTTCAAGTCAAAAAAAGTGGCGGATCGGTTTGCAAGACCCTACCGACCGACAGAAAATACTTAACGTGTTAAGTATTTCTAGTGGCGCGGTAGCGACAAGTGGAACGTATGAGCGCGGCGATCACATTATCAACCCTAAGACTGGCAAACCGACTAAGGAGCTATTAAGTATTTCGGTGGTAGGTCCGGATATCATCACAGCAGACATTTTAGCTACCGCCGCCTTCGCCATGGGCAAAAAGGGAATCGACTTTATTGAAAAGCAAGATGACTACGAGGCACTCGCAGTAGATGACGCGGGTGCGATTTTTACAACAACCAGATTCTAGCCGTAACCAGGGAAGTAATCAGTAATAATTTGGCGGTGCGGTAGCCCCAGTTTTATCAATTCCTGCCGGGCTGTTTTTACAAAACCATAGGGGCCGGAGACATAAAACTGTCGCTCTTTATAGTCCGATATTGTCTTACCGATCAGCTCTTCATTAATTTGCCCAACAAAACCGGGCCAACCTTTGCTGGCCGATTCGGCGTTAGATATTACGTAGCCAGTTTTTAACCCAACCGATTTAGCTTGTTTGAATAAATCGGTGAAGGCAAACTCCCTAAAATTGTTAGCGCTATAAAGCAGCACAGCGTTTCTTGGCTGCTGCGAATCAAGCAGATACTTTATAATGCTGCGGAACGGCGTAATACCCACGCCGCCAGCAATAAAGGCCAATTTTTGGTTCGGATCCTTGGGCAAAACAAAAGAACCGGCTAAGTGTGTCGCCAACAAAGAGTCATCATCTTTAAACTGCATAAGGTGCTTTTTGAAGCTGCTCGTCGGACTAGGCATCTTAACGGTGAATCCCAGCTCTTTTTCGGTCGGCGAGGAAGAAATCGTAAAGTAACGGCGGTTACCCCGATTATCAGATTCACTTGATGGAATTGTCCATTCTAAGTACTGGCCTGGCTGAAAGTTCAAACTGTCTTTACCCGAAAAGGCAAAACTATAGATACCTTCAGCCTCTTGTCGTTTACCAACGAAATTTAACTTCAATCTTTTGTACGGCGCTATGATGTATGCAAATGCATTACCTATAAGTAGTGCTTCCTCTGGCGGAATCCTTAGTTTAGTCACGCCATAGAGCACAGCCACCAAAGCCGAGTACGGTATGTAGTTAATCAGTTTATTGGGCGATGTTAGGGGCTCAGTCAGCATGATGTATGAAAAGAACAACAGTGGCGAGGCGGTCAAAGATACCCAAAGGTTGTGGGGAACTGAGCTGCCAGAATGCCGCATAGCTACGGTCACACCTAGAATAATCAGGTATATAACAATAAAAGTCGTCACCATAATGTAGCGTTTCATTTTCCGCATAATAAGCAAGCCGCCAACTAAAACAACTGGCGTCAGAATAGTTGTACCGACCCACCAGCTGGCGTAATGGTGAAAAACTAAACCAGATAGATAAGCACCGGTGGCCGCTGGATTGAATATATGCCTTTTACTGATAACCAAGACATATTTTGAGGCCATCGCAAACGATGCCGCCAATCCCAAGATTAAGAAGTCGTTCGCGGTGGTCGCTGGGCTCATAATCATTGACAAAATCAGGGCTGTGATAAGATCCGATTCGCTGTTTCTGGGCACATTCAATGAGTAACTTAGAAGAAAATTAACCCCCCGGCAGACAGCCATCAAAAACAGAGTCGATATAACAATGTCATACCAATGAAAAGCTATGCTTTTATGGCTTATAGCTCCGGCTAAGATTGCCCACCCAACTAGTACATAAAGAAAGTATAAAACCAGCTTATACGAAGTTATTGGATCCAGAAGTCCATCGATAAAATCTAATATGCGCTGAGTCTGCAAGGATAACTTTTTTAGCATGTTGCTTTAATCATAACAACAGCCGAGTCTGAAAAATACCTTAAAACCAGCTTATTTAGTGGTGCAAACGGGACAAGTCTCTTCAGATAAATTCTCGGCTACCCAATGCTTTGACGCTGGCCACCACGGCTCAAGATCGTGATAGGCAACTAAATCAGCCACATTGCGTAAAATCCAGCCCATCCAGCCATAGATATGTACGTTGCCCCACTGAACAGCTGCCCAATGCGATCCCGCCGGCGTGACATAAACCGGCTTACGCGGCTTGTAGGGCCAGGGCTGTTTCCCAGAAGACAGCCTTTTAAGATTATTAGCTACAAATAAAGCGTCGTGCAGGGCCGTTTGAGCCATTCCCGAATAAGTTGTTTCGGCATTGTCGCCAATCACGTATATATTTTCTTCGGCTTGCAGCAACTCATTAACGACTGCTTTTCCGTGCTCGCTCATATTAAATTCATTGGCCGATAAAAAAGGGTGGTTGGTAACACCGGCAGTCCAGACGACTGTGTGGCTGGCAATATTATGGCCGCTGACCATCAGACCTTCGGCTGTCTCGGCCTCAACCTTTTGGTTTAGATAGAGCTTTACACCGATCCGCCGTAGCCTCTTTTGCAAGGCGATTGAATAGTGTTTGGGCATTCGGGAGGTTAATCTTGGCGTAGCCTCCACCAAGTCTACGTGAATGGTCTTTTTCGCCAACTTGTGCCGTTTCATAATATGTTTTAGATACGATGGCAACGCACCGGCCAGCTCAACGCCAGTTGGGCCGCCGCCAATAACTACATAATTTAAGTCGGGCTTGTGTTCATCGAGCATTATTTCGTGCAAATGATCGCGTAGTTCCTGAGCGTCTTCGAGTGTTTTGATGCCGTAGGAATATTCCTTAAGACCCTTAATACCAAAATAATTCGTGATGACTCCCAATGCCACTATCAATGTATCGTAGCTATAGCTTTTGCCCGAAGCGCACTTTACTTTTTTAGAGTCTCTATCGATTTTTTTGGCGCTGTCTTTAACGATTTTTAGATCTTTGCCGGCAAAAATTTCACTCAACGGAATAGAGGAAGCTAAGGCGCTGCCGCCGGTGGCAGCGTGGTAGAGGGTAGGGTAATAGCGGAAGTTTTCCTGGTCAGATATCAGCGTCACTGAAAAGTGTGGATGATCAGCCAGCTCGAGCGCAGCCTTAACTCCGCCAAATCCACCACCTATAATTAAGACTTTCTGTTTTTCGGATGCCATTAAAAACAAGTTTAACCTAAAATGCTAATGCTAGCTACAGGCACCCTAGCAGGAGGAGCAAATTACTTAACAAGTCAAGCAATTTAATTTTGCATAGCTTCATCAGCTATGATTAAATGTGCTCAAGTAGACTAAGTTAGAGGGAGTTATATGGTGGCCAAAGCCAAAAGAGAATTATCTAGACACTCAGAAAATAAATGGGTAATCCTGGCTCTGCTAACTTTAGCTCAGTTCATGGTGATCCTGGATATCGCCATCGTAAATGTGGCCCTGCCTTCAATTAATCGAGAACTACACTTTGCTCCCGGAAACTTGCAGTGGGTTATCACGGCATACACCCTAACTTTTGGAGGCTTTCTACTGCTTGGTGGCCGCGCTTCAGACTTGTACGGACGACGGAAAATTTTTATAGGCGCAGTTAGTTTTTTCGCTCTGGCATCACTAGCTTGCGGGCTGGCTCAATCAGAGACTATGCTTATTCTTACCAGAGCCGTACAGGGCTTAGCCGCAGCCATTATGTCGCCCGCGGCATTATCGATCGTTCTTTCTGAATTTGAAGAAGGCAAAGATCGCAACACAGCCATGGGAATTTGGGCGGCAGTATCTGCTGGCGGTGCCGCAGCTGGTTTACTTTTAGGCGGTGTCCTAACTCAGTATCTCAGTTGGCGCTGGAATTTCTTCGTTAATGTACCGGTTGGTGTTGTTGTGGTTTTTGCCGCTTTGCGTCTGTTGCCACACCAAATAGGCGAGGAGAGTAAGAAACCCAAACTCGATTTACCCGGTGCCGCATCGGCTACAGCTGGCTTGATGGGTATAGTCTATGGCCTTTCCAAGGCGCCGAATAATGGTTGGGGCTCAACTACTGTTTGGGGTTTCATCGCCGCCGGCATAGCGCTATTAATCTTCTTCGTCTGGAATGAGAAGCGGGCCGATCAACCCCTAATGCCACTAGAAATCTTCAAAATCCGTAACTTGGCGGGAGCTAACGCAGCTTTCCTGGTAATCTCTTGTACTATGTTTTCGATGTTCTTCTTCATGACGCTGTACGTCCAAACAGTGCTGCATTACTCGCCGGTTAAGGCCGGTATTAGCTTCCTGCCGGTGACTCTGATTATTGCCATCGTTTCCGGCATTGTCGCCAACCTGGTAGCTAAAATTGGCTATAAGCCGCCTTTGAATCTTGGGCCGGTGGTTTTAGCCCTAGGTCTGTTCTTGATAATGCACACTATGAAGGTCGGCGGCAATTACTGGCACAACGTCTTTCCAGGCCTGGCTACCGCGGCGGCTGGCATGGGCTTGACATTTGTTTCCGGTACTCTGGCGGCTACTTCTGGAGTGCCAAAACACTTCTCTGGACTGGCCTCGGGCATATTAAACACGTCTCAGCAGGTCGGCGGAGCAATTGGCCTAGCTATCCTCTCGGCGGTAGCGTTCTCGACCGTTAAGGCAGAAGTATCAGCCGGAGGACCAGCAGAATATGCTAAGGTGCATGGCTATCAAGCAGGGCTTTCAGTTGGTATCGGATTAGCAATAGCGGCTGCGGTGGTGGTCTTCTTTGTGGTCAAGAATCATAAGGTTGATGCCAGCGAAGCTATGATAGCTGGCTAGGTCGCTCTTCGTTTGCAATCGGCACACAATCCGTAAATTTCTAATTGGTGACCGCGAGGCGCAAAATCGGATTTAGCCGCAACTGTGTCTATCATTGTTTCCAGCATGGCGTTTGGCTCTAGGCTGAATGTTGTGCCGCAATTAGTGCAGTGGAAGTGATGGTGGTGGCCTTGAAAGACGTCGCTGAGTTCGTATTTATACTTCCAGCCGATATTAAGTCGTTGTACAATACCTAGCTGCTCGAATAGCTGAAGAGTTCTATAAACTGTGGCGCGGTCGACTTTATCCTTGGCTCGTCCGACTATAACCTGCATGCTTTGTGGCTTTTGGTTTAAAAGTAGATCAAACACAGCCTTGCGGGGCTTAGTCAGGCTAGATTGATTCTTCTTGAGGAGGACCTTAAGAGTTTTGTAATGCATTTCTATATCAATTTTACCAAAAATTGCGACAAATTTGCAAAACGTACTTGGCGAGAGCTAGAATCGGCTCATGGTAGTTTTTCTTCTGACAGTGGTCGCTTCGATAGCGGCATTGCTGGGCGGTTATGCAGCGTTGAAAAGTCAACGGTGGCTCAACCTAGCATTATCTTTAACTTCCGGGTTAGTTTTGGGGCTTGTAACGTTTGATCTGCTACCGGAAATCTTTGACATTACCCAATCTGAAAAGTTGGATACAGTTTGGCCGATGATCGCCTTGACTACTGGGTTTTTATTATTCCACTTGTTCGAGAAATTCGTTCCATTGCACCAGGCAAGCGAAGACCAATACAGTCCGCATCGTCATCCTCGATTGGGTACTGCTCGAGCTGTAGCTCTTTCTGGGCACAGTTTTTTAGATGGGTTGAGTATTGGCGTTGGCTTTCAAGTTAGCGCAGCAGTAGGAACGGCGGTGGCAATTGCTGTCATCGGACACCGATTTGCTGACGGCTTTGATACGACTACCTTTATGTTGTTTCATCGAAACAAGATAACACATATTAAAAAGTGGCTGGCAGTTGTTATTCTTATGCCGATTATCGGTGGTTTGGCGAGCTTGGCTTTTTCTTTGTCAGAATCAGCGCTGGCCATTTATCTGGGATTTTTCGCCGGTTTTATATTTTACATTGGTGCTAGTAATATTTTGCCGCAAGCCCACTCCGCCGGGTCTTCGCGAAAAACTATTGGCCTGACTGTTTTGGGTGTTGTCTTTATATTCATCGTCACCAGATTCGCATAGAAGGTATAATTAAAACATGATAGTGGCGGTAATTATTTTGGGAGTTCTGTGTTTGGCGCTAGGTGCATTTGTTCTATGGACGTTAACCAGCCGTAACGATACTAATTCTGATGCCACAATGTTATTAAAGGCTGATATGACGGAGCTGACTAAATCTATGGGACAACTGCAACAAGGCTTGCAGAAGCAGCTTACAGAGCAGCTAGGTACCAGTAACAAACAAATGGCTGCCCAATTCCAAGCCAGCGCTAAAATAATTGCCGATGTAACCCAAAAGCTCACAGAGTTAGATCGTACAAACAAAAGTGTAGGCGATGTGGCGGCCGAGCTTAAAACGCTGCAAAACGTTCTGCAGAATCCAAAACAACGCGGCGTGTTAGGTGAGTATTACTTGGAGCAAATTCTTAAAGACATGCTACCTCCGGGATCATTTACCCTTCAATACAAACTTGGAGAAGGCGTGGTAGTAGACGCAGTCGTTAAACTGGATAACATGCTGTTGCCAATAGATAGCAAATTCTCTCTGGAAAATTATAATCGATTGGTCGAAGCTAAAGCCGAAGACCGTCCAGCACTAGAAAAGGCCTTCAAGGAAGATCTTAAAAAACGTATAGATGAAACCGCTAAATATATAAAACAAAATAAAGGCACGCTGGACCAAGCTTTAATGTTTATTCCAAGTGAAGCAATTTACTATGATTTACTAGCTAATAAGATTGGCCTGGGTGGAGTGAGTGGCCGCAACTTAATGCATTATGCGGCCGCCGAGAAAAAAGTCACCATCGTTGGTCCTAGTACATTGGCGGCAATGCTACAGATTATCGTCCAAGGTCTGCGGTCATTAGAAATTCATCAAGACACAGAGAAAATTCGCAAGAATATCGAACAGCTTAGTAAGCACTTACTGGCGCATAACGTCTATATGAACAAATTAGGTGTGAGTTTGGGAACGACAGTGGGTCACTATAATGCGACCTATAAAGAGCTGGGTAAAATAGACAAAGATGTAGTCAAAATCGCCGATGCCACACCTTCTGTCGACCCCATGCTTATCGATCGCCCAAATTTGGAAGATGATTAATTTGAAAAATGGCTATTCGGGAATTTGTCCCGGAGGGTAGTTTAATGATATACCTCCTAGATATCTTCCGCCGTCAGGTCCCATCCGGCCGTCATCCAGGCCGCTTCCTATAGCCCAATCCTCTCCACTAAGATAAAAACCTACATAACGAGGTTCTTGGAAATGTGATGGTCGTTCGGTTATTCTTTCAAGGAGAACGGCAGAATTTACTTCATCGGCACCGCTTCGTATTAAATGATCTTTCAAAAAATGTATTGTTTCACCCCTATCCCGGATATCTTCTAAAACTATTACGTTCTCGCCCTCCAGACTTATATCTGGTTGGAGATCTTCCTTAATGTAGGGTTTTCTCAATGTCCCATCGGAATTATCCGTGCTAATACGAATCGTAGCTAGTCTGGGGCGAAATTCAGGATCTTGTAATACTATTTCTCGAATCAGGACTCCGCTGAAATAAGTTGCTCCGTTTCGTACCGTTAAGAATAATGGATTTTTGCCTGTATAATCTCTCCTCACCTCTATTGCCATAAAGGAAATCCGCCCCTCAACTTCTTGCCGAGTTAATATTTGCTCTTTAAAAAAAGGATTGGTGAGCTCGCCGCTGCTAGACATTTTACTCCGTTTATAACCTAATAATATTCCAAAAATAAACCATTACCAAGCGCAAAGCGTTATTTTAAGAGATCTATGGTTAAAGCGGCGGTCCAGCTGAAGTTGCTGGCACCACCCGGAATTCCGTCAATCGGGCTGAAGTACTCGTTCATGCCACTTTTAGCTACTAGTTCGAGTGTTTGTTCGTGTAGCAATTTAGCTTCATCATCGAAGCCGTAACTTTTTAGACCCTCTATGATTAGCCAGTTGGTATTTACCCAAGTTGGACCTTGCCAGTATCGCAGTGGATCAAAAAAGTCCGAGCTTTGTGGGACACTCGGCACCGGCCATCTTAACCCAAATTCCTTCTTAGACTTTAGAAGTTTTACCAAATGCTCAGCTCGCTCATGTGAAGTATTGCCGGCATAAAGAGGCAACAATGTTGCGATACTCGGTTCCTCGATCAGTTTATGGCTGACAAAGCTGCGGCTATAGTATTGGCCGGTGCGTTCGTCCCAAAGTTGCTCCAATGCGGACTCGGTTTTGGCCATTTTTTGTATTAGATCATCTGGCAGTCTATGGCCAATGTCCTTAGCGATTGTTTTTAAATGGGCGTTGCCACGAATCAAAATGCAATTAAATGCCAGATCCTCTACTGCGAATAAGGAGCGGCTTAAAATAGCTTCGGAATTATAGGCTTTGCGCCTCAATCGTCGCATAGCCGCCCAATAAGCCATAGCTTCTATATTACTCATACGCTGGCCTGGTGGCACATGTCTTGTATCACGTCTAACCAAATTGGCCACCCCGTCCAGATGTAATCTCTCAATAAGTCTTACCCAAAGCGGCATGCTATGCTTGCGGAGCTCGCTAATCCATGGTGGAGTATTGTCCAGACCACATTCGTAAGGATGAAGGAGAATTATTAATCCTTCTTTATGCGGATCGCGATTGGCGTAGAGCCACTCATGATGGCGCAGTAAGCCGGAGTACATTTCGCGGTACCAAGTGCGCCGTTCGGGCATTTTAAGCTTTTGGCCGATTTGCACTACGGCTTCGGCTATCATGGGCGGCTGTGTGATACCGGAGGTAGCAATATCATGTGGGGCATGCGGGCTCAGATAAGATCGCTCGCGCTCTCTGGGTTTTTTGTCATCAGCACTTAAGTCGAATATCATGTGCGGAATCATTCCGTTACTCCATTGGCCGCGCAGTAAGCTTTTTAATTCCGTTTGTGCACGTTCAATATCTAGATGGCGAAGTCCAATAGCAATAAAGCAGCTGTCCCACAGCCACTGGTGCGGATACAAATCACCCGCCGGTACCGTCCATTTGCCTCGATCATTTTGTTTCAAGACTTTTTGAGCTTTCTCTAAGAGCTCGACCTCATTCATATTGCTTAAGTATAACTCTACTCGTTAGTAGTGAGTAGAGGGGATAAATTGTTATACTAATGACAAGATGGAGTATAGAAATCCGGAAATTCGGGACGCTGCTAAGCTGCTCAGGCAAAAGTTTGAGAAGCTCGAGGATAAACGGGCCATTTTGCGCGCGCCTGAACTTTTGGCCTTGTATGATCGAATAAAGACATTGCCTCAAGACAAACGAGCAGTCTTTGGTAAAGAAGTGAACGGTCTGAAAACCGAACTCGAGCAACTTGTAAAAGATTCTCTAAGTCCTAAACTCTCTGTCCTAAGTCCTATCGACGTTACCGCTCCTTTTGATGTTAATGTAGCGCCGCAAAATCGCCCGTCGCTTCTATTATCAGAGGTCGGTAGCCGACATCCCGTTATGACCGAGCTCGAAAACATTCTGGACATTTTTGCCCGTATGGGCTTTATGGCTGTGGAATCACGCGAGATTGACGATGATTACCATATGTTCGGCTCGCTCAACTTCCCTAAAGATCATCCAGCACGCGACGATTACGACACCTTCGTAACAGATGAAGGATTATTCGCACCAGCTCATACATCCATCATGCAAAACAGAGTAATGAAGGCTCAAAAACCACCGATCCGCGTGGTAATACCGGGTAGAGTTTTTCGAAATGAAGATTTGGATGCCCGCCATGAGCACACCTTTTACCAACTTGAAGGTGTCTATATTGACGAAGGAATCAATGCCGGGCATTTGATAGCCACACTCAAAACTTTTTTGGAAGAATATTTCGCGCAAAAATTGGAAGTTAAAACTCAGCCATTTTACTTCCCGTTTACCGAGCCTAGCTTTGAATTTGCGTTGTCTTGCCCATTCTGCCAAAAGAAAGGCTGCAATGTTTGTAGCTATACCGGCTGGATTGAGCTGCTTGGCTGCGGCATGATCCACCCCAACGTCTTAAAAGAGGGCGGCATAAATCCGCAAAAATACACCGGGTTTGCCTGGGGTATGGGCATCGAGCGCCTTGTAATGATGAAATACGACATCGAAGACATCCGCCACTTCGAATCCGGGAATTTAGCTTTCTTGAGGCAATTTTCATGAAAGAGGTTAGAGATAAAATACATCGAATTATGGCACCAAGGCTAGTTTTTTTGCTTGGCACTGTGTCGGAAGATGGTGAAAGAAACATTATGCCGATTTCTAGTGTTACCTCTATTAGCACAGACCCTGGAATGGCCATCGTAGCTGTCTATAAAGAATGGCAAACTTGCAAAAATCTCGAGACCGCCAACGGGTTTACACTATCCTTGGCCCCAAAAGAACAATTGGAGTTAGTGTGGAAGCTTGGCGGAAAATATTCAGGTTATCGATCTTCTATGAAAAAAGTTGAAGAATTTAAGAATAGCCTAGATTTTAATTTTTCTAAATACGGACCGGTTCTAAAGGGCGCTCTAGGTTGGATTGAATGCGAAGTTGTCGATCGTCCCAATGCCGGCAAGGGCAATCACTTGCTAGTAACCGGAAAATACACAAAAGCTATGATTGACGAAACAAAGTATACATCTGAAATTTTGCCTATAGGAGCACCAAAGCCATTAATGCAGTGGGCTCAAAACGCGTTCTCGACTCCTGACAATATTTTCGACATTCCATATTACGAGGGACCACGGATATGAAAGTCAGCGTTAATTGGATTAAAAGCATCAGCGAACAATACCAAAGCTCAGCTAATTTAATTCCGGATGATATAGACAAACTAGTTGAAAAAATCGGGGCGCAGCTAGGTGCTGTAGAAGAAGTCGTTGATTTGGGTAAGAAATACACAGGCATTATCGTAGTTAAAGTCATCTCATGCCAAAAGCACTCTAATGCCGATAAATTGAACGTTTGTTTAGTAGATGATGGTCGGGTAAATAAAAAAGTTAAACGCAATAAGGACGGATTGATAGAAGTTGTCTGTGGAGCACCGAACGTTAAAGCTGGTATGCTAGCTGCCTGGATCCCCCCTGGTAATACGGTCCCCAGCACTTATGATAAAGAGCCACTTGTTCTGGAAGTCCGCGAGATTCGCGGCGTTGTAAGCAACGGTATGTTAGCCAGCCTCAAAGAACTAGCTATCGGTGACGATCACACCGGCATTTTAGAGATCGATAAGGTTGCTAAGCCCGGGGACAACCTTGCTGAGCTATACCGTATGAACGATTACGTTATCGATATAGAAAATAAGATGTTTACTCATCGGCCAGATTGCTTTGGCATGCTGGGTATTGCCCGCGAACTAGCTGGTATTCAAGGGCTGATGTTCAAGAGTCCTGATTGGTATCGGGCTGATGCTGATGTGCCTGCGTCCAGAGCGCGTGATGATCATAAATTGATCGTCAAAAATGAAGTCCCCAAACTAGTGCCAAGTTTTTGCGCCTTGGTAATTAAAGACGTCAAAGTTGAACCAAGCCCTGTCTGGCTACGAGCTAGTTTGAGTCGAGTCGGTGTGAAATCCATAAATAACATCGTTGATTTAACCAACTTCTATATGTATCTAACAGCCCAACCACTGCATGCTTACGACTACGACAAAGTTAAAACCGGTATTTTAGGTGTCAGGCTGAGCAAGAAAGGCGAGCAGCTGAAACTGCTGGGCGGTAAAGAGATTAAGTTGGATGAGGGCGCGGTCGTTATAACTGACGGCAGTAGGCCAATTGGTTTGGGTGGCATAATGGGTGGCGCCAATACCGAAGTTGATGAAAACACCAAAACTATTATTTTAGAATGCGCTAATTTTGACATGAACCAGACACGTAAAACAGCGATGGAATATGGTTTGTTTACCGATGCGGCAACTCGGTTCACTAAAAACCAGAGCCCGCGCCAAAACCGAACTGTAATCGCCAAGGCCGCTGACGACATACTGAGGATTGCTGGCGGTCGGGTGAGCGGCAAATTGATTGATGACAAGCACTTTAGCTCGAAGGACCAAGTTATAGAGGTCTCAACCGAATTTATAAATAGTCGACTAGGCCTAAATCTATCAGCTGCTCAAATTAAAAAGCTTTTAGAGAATGTTGAGTTTGCTGTAAAAAATACCGGCGGTAAATTGTTGGTTTTAGCGCCATTTTGGCGAACCGACATAGAAATTCCTGAAGACATAGTCGAAGAAGTCGGGCGTTTGTATGGTTACGATCATCTGCCAGTAGAACTGCCTCCGCGCGATCTAAAGCCTGCTAAGCTCGATCCACTGCTAGCATTCAAATCGCAGTTGCGAGACATCCTCTCAGCGGCCGGCGCTAACGAAGTACTAACCTATAGCTTTGTTCATGAATCACTGTTGCAAAAAGTCGGCCAGGACCCAAAGGTCGCTTACCATATCCGTAACGCCCTAAGCCCAGACCTTCAGTATTACCGCCTTAGCCTAACACCGAGTTTATTGGAAAAAGGCCATCCTAATATCAAGGCCGGTTTCGATGAGTTTGCAATTTTTGAAATCAATAAAGCTCACAATCAGATGATGAAAGATGAGCAAGAAAAAGATTTGCCTAAAGAATTCGAGATGCTGTCGTTTGTATTTGCATCCAACAGCAAATCTCTTAAACAAAATGGTGCTCCAGTCTATCAAGCCCGCATTTTTTTGGATTATCTGGCGAAGAAGCTAGGCATAGAGCTGGAGTATAAGCCCATCGCAAAAGAAGAGGATTATCAAGTGGTCAAGCCATTCGACCATAAACGATCCGCTCAGGTATGGGCACATAAGACCCCGCTTGGCATGATAGGGGAATATAAACAATCAGTAATGGCCAACCTAAAGTTACCGCAATATTCTGCCGGCTTCGAAATCGGCATCAAAGAGTTATTAGCTGTAGTACCGCCGCATATCATCTATCGGCCTCTCAACCGCTTTCCGAGCTTGGATCAAGACTTTTGTCTACGATCAGCAACAAACTTTACCTATTCCGAATTAACGAAATTTATGACGGACCAGCTATTCAGGGTAACCAAAGAACACGGCTACGGTTATACGATATCGCCTCTCGATATTTTCCAGCGGCCTGAGGATAAGGAACATAAGCAAACTACGTGGCGAATTACTTTATGGCACCCCGAACGGACCTTAACTACCGAAGAAGTTAATAAATTACTTGATAAAATAGCAGGAGAGGCAGCTAAAAAACTCAATGCAGAAAGGATATAGATGGACAAACCGAAAACCAGAAAAGAGAAAATTAAGAGCGGCTTGCGGCGGGCAATGTGGCTTTTCATGGCCCTGCTGTTTGTGGTTACAGGATTAGGCGTGGGAATATACGCTTTTTGGCAAGGTACCCATCAGCCCAAAGACAACTCTAGCCAATCTCAGGACACGAGCAAGTTAAAAGGCAAGCCTCTGGCTGGTTTTACTCCTATTGCCCATGTGGATGGCTTGCAAAAGATCGACCAGAAAGCTGGCACGGGTGCGATTGCTAAAGCCAGTTCGACTGTAACAGTTATATACACAGGAGCCGTGGCAGCGACTGGTATCGTTTTTGAAAGTTCGGCGGATACTGGGCAACCCGCCACCTTTAAGCTAAACCAAGTCATTAAAGGCTGGCAAGATGGCCTGCCGGGTATGACGGTTGGCGGCCAAAGACGCCTTCTAATCCCTGCTGCTGACGCTTATGGCGCTAACCCACCCGCAGGCAGCGGAATACCGCCTAACGCTGATTTAGTTTTTGATATAACTCTCCTAAACGTCCAATAGTGTCTAAGTGGTGACAAAAACACTACATGTAGTGGTATTGACGCCGCTTGGTACACAAGCTATATTAGTTAAGCGAGAGCTTAAGTTTAAAACCCAAACAACAAAAAGGAGGGGTTAAATGACTAAAAATATCACTATTTTTACTACTAACACCTGTGCCTACTGCGGCATGGTTAAGAAATTCCTGGATATGAAAGGAATGCCTTACGAGGTAGTAAATTTGGACGAGCACCCCGATCGTCAAGAAGAAGTTTTGCGAATGAGCGGCGCCCTAACCGTGCCCATTACGGTGGTTACTAAACAGGACGACTCCAAACAAGTTGTGGTCGGATACAACTTATCCCAACTAGCCCCAGCAGTAGCTTAAAATCGCTCGCTCCCTTACTCTCCAGCACGCTCGAAAACGTGATGTCACTCGGCCAAGCAGTTCGAGCTCTCTCAGTTTTCTCGCATGTGCTGCCAAGCAATAAGCTTCGTTTATTCGATTTGGTTAATGATTAATTGTAAATGTAGAATGGTAGATAAACCGTGAAGTGGAAAATGGTAAATGGAAAATAGTAGAGGTAGCAAGCAAAATCCTCATGATCTGGTAATTATCGGTGCCGGGCCGGCCGCGCTGAGTGCTGCTGTTTATACCTGCCGCGAGGATATTGACACAGTTTTATTCGAAAAAGGCGCTATTGGCGGACTGGCCGCAGTAACTGATTGGGTTGATAACTATCCTGGATTTGCTAAGGGAATAGCCGGCCTAGAGCTATCGCAAGCTATGCAGGACCAGGCTGAGCGCTTTGGAGCCAAAATTGAGCTAGGTGAAGTGCAAAAACTTGAGGTCGAAGGTGATTTAAAAAAGCTCGCAACTACCGGTGGCGATATTTATACTAAGGCGGTGCTTATTGCTACAGGCAGTGAATATCGCCAAATCGGGGTGCCCGGCGAGAAAGAATATTACGCCCGCGGCGTGCACTACTGCGCGACTTGCGACGGCGCTTTTTACCGCGATAAAAAACTGGTTGTTGTAGGAGGCGGTAATTCGGCGACTCAGGAATCGATATTTTTGACCAAATTCGCCAGCCATATTGATATGTTGGTACGCGGTGACAAATTGCGTGCCAGCGATGTTTTAGTTCGTGAGCTAGAGCAACATAAAGATAAAATTACCATTCATTTCAATACAACTACCGATGAAATTGTTGGTCAAGATAATAAAGTAGTGAAAGTCGTCGGGACAGATAAAATTAGCGGTCAAAAGGTTGAATTCCCGACTGATGGCGTGTTTGTATTTGTTGGCTTAGATCCCAATACCAAGTTCCTAGAAGGAAGTGGAGTTGAGCTTGACGAGCGCAGTTTTGTTAAATCAGGGCAAAATCTTATGACCAATATTCCAGGCGTGTTTGTGGCCGGTGATGTTAGATCAGGTGCCACGCTACAAATTGCCAGCGCGTCTGGCGAAGGTGCTACAGCGGCTCTGATGATTCGAGAGTATCTGGAATCACTTAAGCGCGGCCCGATGTCTGAAGCAGTAATCGGTCACCCGCAACTGTACGCCTAATTCTTAACTGACGGACAACCTAGATAGTGGTATTATTAGGGCGTCTAATTCAAGGAGGTGCGCTATGAGGAGACTTATAGGGGCGTTAATTATTATCATTATTATCGTTGCGGCTATAATAGCTATTGCTGCTGGGGGGAATAACAATAATAAACCGACGACTACCCAGCCCAACGCCAATCCCAGCCAGAATGCGAATAATACAAACACTACACCAACAAGTACAAGTCCCAGCCAAACGCCGGCGTCAACTAGCAAGGTTAGTATTGCCGATATGGCTTTTTCGCCAGCAACTTTAACTGTAAAAAAAGGCACTACTGTTACCTGGACCAATAACGACAACACAGCTCACACTGTAACTGCCGATTCGGGCACTGGACCGGCTAGCGGGACCCTCAACCCGGGTCAGACATATGACTTTACTTTTAACAGCGTAGGTACATTTAATTACCACTGCTCAATCCATCCCACGATGCACGGTACCGCAACAGTCACTGAGTAAAATTTTTCTAAAAATCCTTCCAGGCTGTACAATATGCTTGAGTATATGAAGGAGTTAAAATGATACACCAGCCTGTTAGTCCGGGAAAAAATCTACCGGACGAAGTGAATTTGATTATCGAAATACAACGCGGCGGCGGTCGCAACAAGTACGAATTCGATAAGGAAACCGGTCGCCTAACTCTCGACAGAGTAAACGGTACGACTGCTACATATCCCACGGATTATGGCTATATACCAGGCACGTTATGCGAGGATGGCGATCCGCTGGACGCATTGCTCTTAATTGATGAGCCAGTTGTGCATGGTGCCGTAGTGCCCGCGCGACCGATCGGGATCCTTTATATGATCGACGAAGACGAAGGCGATGAAAAACTGATATGCGTTCCGGTCAATGATATCAGCAAGGATCATCTCCACGAGTTGGCTGACTTATCTGATCAGGGTAAGAATTTCCAAAAAGTCGTCGAACAATTCTACACCCACTATAAAGACTGGAAGAATAACTGGCAGGGTGTGAAAATAGAATTCAAAGGCTGGGGCAACGCCGCCGAAGCCAAAAAGGTTATCCAGGAGTCTATCGCCAGGGCGTCGCAATAAATTAGTAAAATTGATTGCACTGGGGGAAGTGACCTCGTACAATAAGGTTATGTTTAAAATGGTGGGGAAATGAAAACTAAAATTGCTATAAACGGATTCGGACGGATTGGCCGCAATGCTTTTAAAATTGCTTATGAGCGATCGGATTTGGAAATCGTAGCAATCAACGACTTAACAGACACCAAAACCCTAGCTCATCTTTTAAAACACGATAGTAACTACGGTGCCTATCAGCATGAAGTCAGTTTTGACGAAACTAATCTGATAGTTGAAGGCCAGAAAATTAAAGTACTCTCCGAGAAAGATCCAGCAAAACTACCATGGGGCGATCTGGGCGTACAGGTTGTTATTGAATCAACCGGTTTTTTTGTCGATCCAGCTAAAGCCAAAGCCCACATCGAGGCCGGCGCCAAAAAGGTTATTATCAGCGCACCGGCCAAAGGCGAGGGCGCAGAGACTATAGTAATCGGAGTTAATGAAGACAAAGCTGCCGAAGCCGGCGAGATTATAAGCAACGCTTCATGTACGACTAACTGCATAACGCCTGTCATGGGTGTACTAGAAGCTAATTTCGGTATCGAAAAAGCCATGATGACGACTGTTCACAGCTATACGGCCAGCCAAGTTTTACAGGATGGCCCGGCTAAGGATTTAAGAGAGGCACGCAGCGCGGCCATAAACATAGTACCGACCACTACCGGCGCCAGTATAGCGGCGGCAAAGGCACTGCCAGCGCTTGAAGGTATCTTTGGCGGCATGAGTGTTCGTGTGCCGACTCCGGTGGTTTCTTTGAGCGATTTTGTGGTTGTCACAAAAAAGACTGTAACGGTTGATGAAGTCAACGAAGCGTTTAAAAAAGCCGCAGCCGATCCGTACTACCAGGGGATTTTGGATATAACAGAAGATGAACTGGTTAGCAGCGATTTTATAGGCAACAGCCATTCAGCCATAGTTGATTTAAAACTTACAGCAGTTGTTGGCGGCAATTTACTGAAAGTCGTGGCCTGGTATGACAATGAGTGGGGTTATAGCAATCGATTGGTCGAACTTACGGCCGATGTTGGTCAACTATTGAACTCGGATGGACAATCCAATGACACTAGTAGCCGAAAACCCGATGACCCAGTGCCTTCGACAGCACCGAAGTTACCTGACGACGATGATTCAAAGACTCCCGCTAATTCGAGCGACAATGATAAAGCCGACGAAGATTACAAAAAAGACGAAAAACCCAAATTTTCTATTCCAGTCGACGAGCCTTTAGTAGAGGAACCTGATTCCGCGCATGAGGATCTTTTAGAGGCTCCTAAACTAGAATCATTAGACCACCAACCTCAAGAAGATAAGGACGACAGGGCAGCAGGTGGAGATAATGCTCAAGGAGCGGCTTATATAATCAGCGGCGAAAAAGACTCAGTTAAAGCTGAAGATCATCCGACTAGTGATATTCCTACACCAAAACTGCCACCCGATGCCACAAACATCGATGGCATCCGTCATTTTTAACGCCTTCGGCTTATGAGACAAACTGCGTTTTTCTCATCGCGCCGGGCGCGGAATGAATCCGCTGCTCGGGCTGCTCTTTTCCTAAGTAACAGTGGATGTAGATAGAAATGAAAATAGCACTAGCTACTGATCACGCCGGCTATGAGCAGCTTAAAGAGTTGTCTGCCTATCTGGAATCTTCGGGACATGACATTAAAAATTTTGGTCCGACATCATTAAAACCAGATGATGACTATCCAGACTTTATATTGCCAGCTGCGAAGTCCGTTGCAACCGGCGAGTGCGATCGGGGAATTATATTAGGCGGTTCGGGTGAAGGCGAAGCTATGGCTGCCAATAAAATAAAAGGTATAAGATGCGCGGTGTTTTATGGCCCGGCTGTGCCCAGGCGTGTGATAGATGCTGGCGGGCGAACCAGTCATGACCCGTACGAGATTATCCGCTTGAGTAGGCAACATAATGATTCAAATATGCTGAGTTTGGCTGCCCGCTTTGTAGCTCTATCAGACATGAAGCAGGTTATCAAACTTTGGCTCGAGACACCCTTTAGTGACGAAGAACGACACAAGCGCCGCCTAGGTAAAATTAATAAATTAGGAAGCCTGTAGTGCCCGTTATTTGCCCATCAATTTTGGCAGCTGATAAAGAAACTTATCATAAAGAAATTGATAAAGTAGTCCATTTTGCTCACCGTATCCAGGTTGATCTGACTGACGGTTTTTTTGCACCTCATAAAACAATTGGACCGGAAGATGCTTGGTGGCCAGTGGGATTTAAAGCTGATTTTCACCTAATGTATAAAAAGCCAATATCTGCTATACAAAAAATTTTGCAACACAAGCCAAATTTAATAATTGTCCATGCCGAGGCGGATGGCGATTTTGACCAGGTGGTTTCTATTTGTCTAAACCACTCAGTCAAGCTGGGTGTAGCGCTTTTACCGACGACGCAACCCGAAGCGATTTTCTCAGCATTGGACCGAATTGATCATGTATTAATTTTCAGTGGTGATCTTGGTAGCTACGGCGGTCACGCCGATCTAAACTTATTAGAAAAAGTAAAAGTTCTAAAGCAACAAAAACCCGACCTGGAAATCGGTTGGGACGGGGGTGTAAACCAGCAAAATGTCTCTGAGCTAATATTTGGCGGCGTGGATGTTTTAAACGTTGGCGGTTTTATTCAAGAAGCCGAAGATCCAGCCCGCGCTTTTCATATGCTTGGACGAATCGCCGAAGAAACCGGCACAGCATAGCTTATTTGAGCTATAATCTTAAGCGAAATGGCTGATAAGAAAAAAGTACATTCTTTGCCGGCTTTAGAAAAAAAAGCTAATGAAATCCGGATGGATATTATTAAAATGCTCGAGCACGCCGGCAGCGGCCACTCGGCAGGGCCGCTAGGATTAACAGACATTTTTACAGCTCTTTATTTTCAAGTTTTAAAACACGATCCTAAAAATCCTGATTGGGAAGACCGCGATATTCTGGTCTTAAGCAACGGCCACTGTGTGCCGGTGCGCTACGTCACAATGGCTCACGCTGGCTATTTTGATAAAAAAGAACTAATGACGCTGCGTCAATTCGGCTCAAGATTGCAGGGACACCCCGAGCGCCAGCGGCTGCCCGGATTGGAAACAACTAGCGGTCCCTTAGGGAGTGGGTTGAGCCAAGCCGCTGGGATGGCGCTGGCGCTACGGATGGATAAAGCCCAGCACCGCTGGGTTTATGTAGTAATGAGCGATGGCGAACAGGACGAAGGAAACAGTTGGGAAGCTGCCATGCTGGCTGGGAAGTATAAGCTCAATAACCTTATCGCAATTACAGATAGAAATAATATTCAAATTGACGGACCGACAGAGACAATAATGCCACTCGAGAATCTGCGCGATAAGTGGGAAGCTTTTGGTTGGCACGTGCTAGAAATTGACGGCAACGACATCGACGCAGTAATAGATGCCTGCGAAATGGCCAAAGCCATCGTTGAAAAACCGGTGATGATTATCGCACACACAGTGCCGGGTAAAGGTGTAGATTTTATGGAGTACGACTTCCATTGGCATGGTGCTCCGCCGAATCATGAGCAGGCGGTTAAAGCCCTAAAAGAACTCCGGACACTGCAGGGCAAAATAAGATCGGAGCACGAATAATGGAAATGCATTTGGCGAAGAGCTGGGATACGGTTGAACCGATTCGCAAAGGCTATGGACGCGGACTGCTAGAAGCCGGTAAGCGTTGGGAAAATATAGTTGCCGCCTGTGCTGATTTAACCGAATCGACCCAGATGAATCTATTTGCTGAAGCTTTTCCAGAGAGATTTATCGAAGTTGGCGTAGCCGAACAAAATTTGGTAACCGTTGGCTCGGGATTAGCGGCTATGGGCAAGATCCCCTTTGTTTCGAGTTATGCAGCTTTTAGTCCCGGCCGAAATTGGGAACAGATTCGCACTACTATCGCTATCAATAATCAGCCGGTTAAAATAATTGGTTCGCATGCTGGCGTTAGCGTTGGGCCAGACGGAGCAACCCACCAAATGCTGGAAGATCTAGCCTTAATGCGGGCGCTACCTAACATGTTAGTAATTGCACCTGGCGACAGCGTTGAGGCTGAAAAAGCTACACTCGCCATGGCGGCAGATAAGCAACCAAATTACATGCGGGTCGCTCGCGAAGCCACGCCGATAATTACCACAGAACGTACGCCGTTCGAGATCGGCAAAGCCTATGTCTTCCATGAAGGCACAGAAGTGACTCTGCTGGCCACAGGTACCATGACGTATCAGGCTATGGAGGCCGCCAGAATTCTTGCCAAAGATGGCATAGATGCAGAGGTGGTCCATGTGCCAACTATAAAGCCGCTAGATACTGAAACCATTCTGGAGAGTGTGCGTAAAACCCGGCACGTTGTGACAGCCGAAGAGGCGCAAGTCAACGGCGGATTTGGCGGCGCGATCGCTGAACTACTGGGTGAGAATTTGCCAACACCGCTATTTAGGATTGGAATGAGGGACAGGTTTGGCGAAAGCGGCAAACCGGATGAACTTTTAAAACATTTTGGCTTGGACGCGGATCATATAGCTATGGCCGCTCATCACCTACTACTAGACCACACCAACCACAAGCACTAGTTAAATGAGCTGGCAATCACTCATTTTAATCCAGGCTTTTTTAACCGCACTAGCGACTATTATTACAAGAGTGCTAGCGCGCGATCGAAAGACGGCGAACGCCAGCATGGCAATTACGGCTAGCTGGTTTATTCTTTTATATATTTGCGGGATAGCCTTTTTGCCATGGTTTGGCCACGTGCACTCTCAAAGCTTTTTCCACTACGGCTGGCGATTCGTACTAGGCGGCACGGCATTCGCCCTTAATAACATCCTTACCTACAAGGCATTCGTATACTTAGACGCCACTATTGGCAGCATATTGGGAACTATTGCAGCTCTTTTTACCGTTATCGGTGCAGCTTTAATATTGAATGAGGAGCTATCAGTCACTCAGGCAGTCGGAGCAATGATGCTGATCCTTGCAATTATTTATGGTGTTCTAGCTACAAGGGTAAAACCGTCAAAAAAGACACACAGAACCCTCATCATCGGCGCCATATATGTTGTGGCCGCGAGTGCATTTTATGCAGTTGCGGCGGTCAACGAAAAATCGTTGCTCAGTCACGTCTCCGTAGGTGATTATATTGTCTTTGGCTGGGGCTGGCAGACGATTATGGCTGTTGCTGCAGCGCTGCTAATTCAGCCCAGAGCCTTTAAGCTACTTTTAAGGCCTGCAGTACTAAGATGGACGGCGTTGCTAGGTATTTTACGGGCAGTATCGGGACTTTGCTTTATGCTATCGCAAATCAGGAGCAATAATGTGGCCTTAGTCACAGTAATATCTAATTTCAGGCTAATCATTGTGGTTATACTGGGTTTTTGGCTTTTGAAAGAGAGGCAAAAAATTACTCAGAAATTCATAGCTACCGGAGCCGCTACTATAGCTCTTATAATAATCTTTTGGAAATGATTGCCGCATTACGCTTAAGCTTCTACAATTAGGCTTGAGTTATGTCACTTGAATTAGCTAAAGTCCGCAGGAACTGCGAGCTAGCTCGGGCCGCTTTTGAACGCGCCAGAGAGGGCCATTTTGCTTTGGGCGCATTTAATCTGGATAACCAGGAAACTTTGGTTGCGGTAGTGCGGGCGGCGATCGCCAAAAAAGCGCCGGTTTTGGTAGAAGTTAGTCAAGGCGAAGTTGAGGCCATGGGCTTAGATAACGTGCGTGATTTAGTAGACAACTATAAAGTGCAGTACGGTGTCGAGATGTATATCAATCTTGACCACAGCCCTACTGTTAAGGATGCAATTGCCGGAATTAATGCCGGCTTTGAATGCATACATATAGATATTTCGCAGGCTAAGCACGATGCCACGGATGAAGAAATTCTGGCAAAGACAAGAGAAGTCGTGCAAGCAGCAAAGTTGACTGGCGCGATTGTAGAAGCCGAGCCCCACTATTTTGCCGGCAGCAGCAACATGCACACAGAAAAAATAGATTACGCAGATATTAAAAAATATTTTACCAAGCCTGAAGAGGCCAAAAAATTCGTTGAGGATACAGGCATTGATACATACGCGGCCGCTATTGGTAACTTGCACGGTCATTACCCGGTACCAAAAATTTTGGATCTAGACCTACTGCGACAAATAAAAGACGCGCTTGATTGCAATATATCTCTCCATGGTGGTAGCGATACACCAAAGCACTACTTTATAGAAGCGGTCAAAATCGGCGTAACCAAGATAAACATCAACTCTGATATGCGCATTGCCTACCGCGACACCCTCGAGAAAGTCCTAAAAGAAAATAAATCTGAGTACGCAGTAGTAAAGTTGATGGGGCAAGTCATAGACGAGGTCCAAAAGGTCGTGGAATCCAAAATAGATACTTTCAATAGCGCCGGCAAAGCCAAAATTTCTTAACTTCTTATGCTAAAATAGCCGTAAGGATTATGGCAGAGTCACAACTGGATGTTTTAAGTGTCGGCAACGTTGTTAATGATATCTTCATCCGTTTACTTGACGATCAAGCAAAACTCGAAGATTCTGCACATGGCCCAACTATAAGTATGCCTTATGGGGCCAAAGTACCTTTTGATTTCTCAGAAAAGATTGTTGCAGTCGGGAATGCACCGAATGCCGCGGTAGCATTTTCAAGGCTTGGTTTAAAGAGTGGATTAGCTTCTAATGTGGGCGAAGATGATGATGGCCGCGACATTATTAAACAGCTGCAAAAATCACGTGTCGATACTAGGTTTGTTCATATCAATCCAGGTAAGAAAAGCCAAACTCACTTTGTTTTATGGTACAAGGAGGATCGCACAATATTAGTGCGAGACCAGATAGATTATGAATATCACTGGCCTCGTTTTCGTATAATTGACCTTCCAAAATGGATTTACTTTAGTTCAGTTGGTAAATCGGCTGTAGAATATGACGATGCTATAACCCACTGGCTTGAAGCTCATCCTGCCATAAAACTAGCCCTTCAGCCAGGAACATTTCAAATTCAAACCGGCACAGAGCGCCTAAAAAGATTATATGCACGTACACAAGTGCTAGCAGTCAATAGAGAAGAGGCCGCAACTATCGTGGGCGGGCACCATGATAATGTTCACGCACTGTTGGATAAACTCCACGAGCTTGGGCCAAAGGTAGTTGTAATTAGCGATGGGCATGCTGGTGCCTACGCTAGTGATGGCGTTAACAGATATAAAATGCCAATTTATCCCGATCCAAAGCCGCCATTTGAGCGTACCGGTGCAGGCGATGCATTTACTTCTACGTTTGTCGCAGCCATGATTCACGGCGCTGATATAGCCGGAGCTCTGCTATGGGCGCCGATAAATCCAATGAGTGTAGTTCAAAAAGTCGGAGCTCAAGCCGGCTTACTAACACAAAAAGAGATAGAACACTTCTTGCGCATCGCGCCAGAAAGCTACCACCCTGAAAGGCTACGCTAATATGTCAAAATACTTTGCAAAGCTATTAGCCGAACCAGAAGTGAAAATCGCCAAAACTATCGCCAAGATGGAAGAGGTATGTGGCTATCCAAGCGAAGATGTCCGACTGGTGGCCGAAAATAAGCAACAACTGCGCATAAAAGTTAAACAACTGAGTTTGGACCCTGATGATACGACCGATGAAGAATTATATTATGCGCTTATTACTAAATATCAAGACGATAGCAATAGGCTAAATAAAGCTCTAGGCGTACACGCAGACACGGATTTTGACGAAAGATTGGCCAAAGCCAGGCAGCTTGTAAGTCACTGCGCATCATCAGATGAGATGTGGGTGATAAAAAATTCCGTTGTCAAAACGGCTCTGGTTAACAATCCACCAAAACAGGTATCTAAAAGGCTGCACTTCCGCTCAGCAGCTTCTATGATTAAGAGAGAGGATCTGGCAGAGATTTATCTGGCCGCAGTTTATTTAGAATCAGCTACTTGGCGAAAGAAAGTTTCACAGCAGTTGTCTAAAACCAGCACCGCTGACTACGAACTTCGATCAATAAAGATTGTTAAGTTGTCTTTTGAGCGTTGGGGGAAAATTAATGGTCCTGCGTCTTATATTGTGAGCGACCCACGAATGGGGGCAGTTGCACTATGGCCATCGACAGAATTAAAAAATGCATCAGTGCTCAGCCTAACCCTGCTACTACTCGATGGGCTACAAGCTATCAACCCGAGCGGTTACTCGGAGTTGCTACACGAATTGAGTCCAGCTTTACGCTGGTGGACAGATAACAAATATTTAATTTCAGATGGTGATTATTCTGTTTCATTTAACCTTAAAGACGTTGCGCTCAATCATTTGCAGAATAACAATCTAAGTCAAGCGGTAGCACATCACGGCAGAGAATCCCTGTGGCAGGAACTAGCTAGTCGCTATAAGATCATTTCTAGTTCTTTATCCGACTCAATCCCTGATATCCAGTACAACTTCAATAAGGCAAAAAACGTCCCGGCTCTACCTATCAACGATGAGCTTGCGGCCGAATATATTACAGTAGAGTAAAGATATATGGGTGGAAAATATCAGATTTGCGTTTCCGGAGCTGCCAAGGGCGACAGTGTTGAACACGGCTATAAATTAGCTGAAGAGATTGGAGCATCCATAGCCAAAGCTGGCCATAGTTTGATGACCGGTGCCACTAATGGATTGCCGGATTACGCTGCCATTGGTTATAAGAAGGCTGGCGGCAAAATGAGCTTTGGCTTGAGTCCGGCGTCCACTAAAGTTGAGCACGTAGTAAAATATCGCCTGCCTACCGAAAACTACGACGCGATTTTGTATACCGGCTTACATTACGGCGGACGCGATGCGCTCTTGATAAATTCGGCCGATGCAGTAGTCACTATAGGTGGTCGTCTTGGAACGCTCCACGAATTCACCATAGCTGCCGAAACTCACACCCCGATCGGAGTATTAGAAAGCGCCGGTGGTGTCAGTGCCCAAATTGAGATGCTGCTAAAACTCTTGCCAAATGCCAATCCCGATTTGGTAATTTTCGAAGAAGACCCGGATAAACTGATTACCAAGCTGACTCACATGCTCGATAAGCTACACAGCTCTTATCACCATCTCTACAAATAGAGATAAATTCGTTGCTACAATTAAGGGATGGCTAAATTCCATCTGAGGAGTGATTATAAGCCGACGGGAGACCAGCCGGCGGCGATTGCTAAATTGAGCGAAGGTATAAGCACCGGCGAAAAACATCAAACTCTGCTTGGAGTAACGGGTAGCGGCAAAACCTTCACAATGGCTAATGTAGTTAATAATATCCAGCGGCCAACGTTAGTACTTTCGCACAACAAAACTCTAGCAGCCCAGCTTTACAATGAGTTCCGCCAGTTTTTTCCGGATAACGCCGTCCATTATTTTGTCAGCTACTTTGATTATTATCAGCCGGAAGCTTATGTGCCCAGAACCGATACCTATATAGAAAAAGACAGCGACATTAATGAGGAGATAGACCGACTTCGCCACGCCGCTACCGAAGCATTATTGTCACGGCGCGATGTACTTATTGTTGCAAGCGTTTCGTGTATTTACGGTATTGGATCGGTTGAAGACTATGCAAATATGACCGTTAAGCTCAAAAAAGGCGAGCGGCGCTTGCGCGACAAATTGCTGCGTCAATTAACGGATATCCAATACCACCGCAATGATATGGCTTTCGAGAGAGGGAACTTTAGGGTACGCGGCGACGTAGTTGACGTTTTTCCGGCTGGAGATGAAGCTGCCTACCGCATTGAATTTTTCGGGGACGAAGTAGAGAAAATGACCCAAATTAACCCATTGACAGGCGAGATTGAAAAAATACTTGACACGTTAAGCATTTTTCCGGGCAGCCATTATGTAACCCCGGAAGAAAAGCTTAAAAAAGCTATTGTAAAGATCCAGGCCGAAACGGATGAGCGGCTTAAGTGGTTCAAAGATCATGGGAAGTTATTGGAGGCTCAACGCTTAGAACAACGTGTGAAGTTTGATATCGAGATGCTCGAGCAAACCGGTTTTGTAAAAGGCATCGAAAACTACAGCCGCTATTTGACTGACCGCGAGGAGGGCGAACAGCCAGCTACTCTTTTAGATTACTTCCCGGATGATTACATGATGTTCATAGACGAGTCGCACATGAGCATTCCGCAGGTGCGTGGCATGTACCACGGTGACCGTTCGCGCAAGGAAGTGTTGGTAGAACATGGGTTCCGTTTGCCCAGCGCCCTAGATAACCGTCCGCTGACTTTCAGCGAGTTTGAGCGTCACATGAATCAAGTCGTTTACGTTAGTGCTACACCAGCGGAATATGAACTTTCGCGCAGCAAAGAGCCAGTGCAGCAAATTATCCGGCCAACCGGTTTAATCGATCCACAGATTGATATAAGGCCAATTGATGGGCAGATCGATGATCTGATCAGCGAGATTAGAAAAACCGTCGAGAAAAAACAAAGGGTATTAGTAACTACATTAACCAAGCGCATGGCAGAAGATCTGGCTGAGTATTTGGGCGAGTTGAATATAAAAGTAACTTATCTACATAGCGAAATCGACACCCTGGAACGCACTGACGTGCTGCGTGACCTACGTTTGGGTGTTTATGACGTACTCGTTGGCATAAACTTGTTGCGTGAAGGGTTGGACCTGCCCGAAGTAAGTCTAGTAGCTATTATTGACGCCGATAAAGAAGGTTTTTTGCGTAGCGAGCAGGCGTTAATTCAAACAGTTGGACGTGCCGCTCGGCATGTTGAGGGACGGGTGCTGATGTATGCCGACCACGTAACCGGTAGCATGAAACGCGCCATCGACGAAACCAACCGCCGCCGAAACGTCCAGGAAGCTTACAATAAAAAACACGGCATTACGCCAATTAGCATCAGCCGGGAAGTGTCGGAAATGCTACCCCGCGCGGTGAAGGAAGAAAAGTCCAAACTTGATCTAAAGAAAATTCCTAAGGAGGAATACGATTACCTGATACGCGATCTGACTTCGCAAATGGACTTAGCAGCAGCTAATTTGGAGTTTGAAAAGGCAGCCGAGCTGCGTGATTTAATCGCTGAAGTCAAAGCTAAATTGTAGAAATCTACATCTGATATTCTGCTATACTACATCTATAAAGTATGAGTAAGCTTACCAGGGACCAGGTCTTAAAATTGGCTCAGCTGAGCCGGCTAAAACTAACAGAAGAAGAGATTGAGCGCTTCAGTAAAGAACTGTCTGAAATTTTATCTTACGTTGAGATGCTCGATAAAGCTGACATACAGGGACTGGAACCTACTTATCAAGTAACTGGTCTTAAGAATGTGATGCGCGAGGACGAGGTGATTGATTATCAGACGAAGCCAAAAGATTTGTTGGCTGGCGCACCAGCTATAGAAAAAAACCAGTTCAAGGTTAAAAGAGTCCTAGGTTAATTTATGGGATCTTGGCCAAAAATAGCCGATATATCTTTGCGGGTTCAGAAAGGCGAGCTTAAAGCTGCTGATTTAGTCAAACAATCCATAGAGTTGATCGAGCAGAATAAAGATTACGGCGCTATTATTTCTGTAACTGAAGAGAGGGCGGTCGAACGCGCAAAAAAAATTGACGAAAAAGCTCAAAAAGGCGAGGCGATCGGGCCGCTAGCGGGTGTGCCGTTTATTGCCAAGGACAATTTTTTGACGTTTGGCGGTAAAACCACAGCCGCAGCCAACTATCTGAAGAATTTTGAAGCGCCTTATCAATCTACAGCCATCGAGAAGCTAGAAGCAGCCGGCGCTATTTGTGTGGCAAAATCGAACTTGGATGCCTGGGCACACGGCAGCAGTACCGAAAATAGCGATTTTTTTGTAACCAAGAATCCCCATGATAAAACTCGCGTAGCCGGCGGTAGCTCGGGGGGTTCGGCGGCATCAGTAGTTTTAGATATGGTTCCATTCGCACTGGGAACAGATACAGGCGGCTCTGTCCGCTTACCTGCTAGTTTCTGCGGCGCGGTAGGTCTAAAACCAACTTATGGTTTGATATCTCGTTCAGGCATTGTGGCTATGGCTAGCAGTACAGATGTAGTTGGTACTATGGCTCGAAACGCCGACGATGTGGCTGCCGTAGTCGATGTCATGGCGGGCCGTGACGACCTGGATAGCACAACTATCGAACGAGATAAGAAGTCCTATACTGAACTTCCTGCAGAACTAAGTGGCAAAAAGATAGGAATAATAAAAGAATGCTTTGAGGAGGGCTTGGACGCAGACGTTAAAACAGCAATGGGGGGAGCCATTGATAGGCTCAAAAAAGGCGGAGCTGAAGTTAGCGAAGTTAGTCTACCGAGTCTGCCCCTAGCACTGGCAGTTTACTATATCGTTTGCCCAGCTGAAGTTAGTAGTAACTTGGCGCGTTATGACGGTCAAAGATACGGATACTCCAGCCAAAATGCCAAAGATGTAGAGGAAAGTTACCTGTTGAGCCGCGAAGAAGGTTTTGGCGCCGAGGCCAAACGCCGAATAATGATCGGCACATATGTGCTTTCTAGTGGTTACTACGATGCTTATTATAAAAAAGCCCAAACCGTACGGACAAAAATCATCAATGAATTTAAAAACGCTTTTCAAAAATTCGATTTCTTGGTTGGCCCCACCTGTCCAACAACGGCATTCAAAATTGGCGAGCGGGTTAGTGATCCGCTGCAAATGTACTTAACCGACATAATGATGGTAGCCGCTAATATATCTGGTAATCCGGCTATTAGCGTCCCGGCAGGCAATGCTGATGGGCTGCCGGTCGGGCTACAAATAATCGCGCCCCAAAAAGCTGATCGTGAATTGCTTGGAATAGCTAAAGCCTTTGAGGAGACCGACCAGTGACCGCAGTCTTTTTAGTTATTGCGATCGTTTTCGGAATATTCGTTCTGGTAATTGTGAGTCGGCTGGGGCGGAAATTCGCGAGACCACTGAACCATAGATATTATGAAGAGAAGTGGACAGAGGTACTGGCACGCGTAAAAACGCCCGAGGGCATGGTGTTGGCTGTCATTGATGCCGACAAGCTGCTGGACGACGCTCTAAGAAAACGCGGCTATAAAGGCAAAACTATGGGCGAACGTTTAGTGGCCGCTCAGCGTGATCTAAGCAGCAATGACAGCGTGTGGTATGCCCATAAGCTGCGTAACCGCTTGGTACACGAGCCGGACGTGCGCCTGCGCAAAAACGAAGCTAAGAATGCTCTGGCTGGTATCAGGCAGGGACTCAGGGACTTAGGGGCTTTATAAAATGCCGATTAGTGAAGAAGTCAAAAGCAAATATACAGCGACGATTGGTATTGAATGCCACGTGCAGCTTAAAACTAAAACCAAGCTATTTTCAGCGGTCGGCAATGACGCTAGAAAGGCTGTACCCAACACATTAATTAGCCACATAGACGTTGCTATGCCCGGCGCACTACCAGTGTTAAACCGCGAAGCTATAAATATGTGCGCTCGAGCAGCCTTTGCGTTAAATACACAGCCGCAAAAATTCAGTAAGTTTGAGCGCAAGCACTACTTTTACCCGGACTTGCCAAAGGGCTACCAGATTACCCAATACGAGGATCCAATTATCATCGGCGGCCAAGTTGAGATCATCATTTATGGTAAAACCAGACAAATTGGCATAGAAAGGGCCAATCTTGAAGAAGATGCCGGCAAAAACACCCATCCTACAGGCACAGAGTACTCGCTTGTTGATTTAAACCGTGCCGGCACTCCACTTTTAGAAATTGTTAGTAAACCCGATATCCATAGTGCCGCCGAAGCCAAAGCCTTTGCCCGCGAACTTTATCTTTTAATGAAATATGCCAATGTTACCGATGGCGACCTATACCATGGCCATATGCGCTTTGATGTGAACACAAGCGTCAGTAAAGAAACGGGCAAACTTGGTACAAGGTCAGAGGTTAAAAATCTAAATAGCTTCCGTAGTGTTGAGGTGGCAATTGATTATGAAATTGATCGGCAAATCGAGCTTTTAGAAAAGGGTGAGAAGATAATTCAAGAGACTCGTGGGTGGGATGAGGCCAAGCAAAAAACCACTTCGCAGAGGACTAAAGAAGAGGCTGAAGATTACCGCTACATGCCGGAACCAGATATCCCGCCGGTTGAATTATCGGATGAGTGGATGCATAAAATAAAATCAGAAATGCCGCCTTTGCCAGCGGAGGTAAGACAAGATCTGCAAAAGCTCAATATCGACGATAAGGTTGTTGAAGATATCTTGGACAGATCACCACTCATTGAACCAGTGCTTGACGTTTTGAGGTCTGCCGGCGCAGAGGATGCCAGGCGGGTGGCTTTCTGGCTGATTGCGGCTGAGCCAGCTGATGAGGAAACAGCTGGTGAAATCGAGCCGTCCATTGACTCTGAGCGCTTAATTGCACTTTCGAAAATGGTTAACGGTGGAGAATTGAGTTCGACTGCCGCCAAAGCCGTTTTTGAGGAACTATTAAGCTCGACAGACGACCCACAAACGATTGCAACACGGCTCAATTTGCTTCAAGTTTCAGATGAAACTGAAATTGAGAAAATAGTTGCCGAGGTAATAACCGAAAATCCAAAAGTAGTCGCAGATATCAAAGCCGGCCAGGAAAAGGCTATTGGTTTTTTGGTCGGCCAAGTCATGGCTAAGTCGAAAGGTCAGGCCAACCCGCAGACTGCTCAAAGGATAATTAATCAGCAACTAACTAACTTTAAATAAAAACCTCAGGTTGCATTGTAAGAAATTTTGTTGCGTGTTATTTAGTGGCCGGCGTATACTTGGCTTATGGAAACAGCAGCAGAAATACTTTTAATTATCGTAAGCTCGGTCTTAGCCGTTTTTCTGATTCTACTCAGTATCGCGCTAATATTTTTCATCCGTTTTCTACGCCGGGCTGACCATGTCGCCAATTCAGTAGAATCGGCCGCCACAGCCGTTAGAAGAAGCGCTTCGGCTATGCCACTTATAAGACTAGTAACAAACATAATTTCGCGTAAGCGGGGAGGAAAGGTCTAATCATGGCAAGAGACAACCACACAGGAAGAAAAATTGCAGTGGGGGCTCTTGTAGCTGGCGCCGCTGGCTACTTGGCTGGTATTTTGACGGCGCCAAAGAGCGGTAAAGAAACAAGAGGAGACATTGCCGATAAAGCATCCGATGTTAAAGAGGATAGCATTGAGCAATTGCAAAATGCCCAGGCCGAGTTAGAAGAACTTATTCAAGACGCCAAAAATAAAACAATGGCTTTGAGCGCCAAGGCACGCGAGGAATTCGACGAAGCAGTCATTAAAGCTAAAGACGCCAAAAATAAAACTGGCACGTTGCTTAAAAGTGTCAAAGCCGGCGAAGCAGACGATCCAGAACTAAACAAAGCTATTAAGCAAGCTAGGGCTGCCGCCAAAAATTTGGCCAAATATTTTAAATCCTAAAACTATAAGCGTTGTATAAAAGAGCCGCCCATTCCGGGCGGTTCTTTTATATATATCTTCACGCCAGGAAAACTCTATTTTTTAAAGATGGTTTTCTTGAGTTCGGCATATAATCTCATTAAACATTCGATTATAATTAAACTAATGGCAAAGTCGGGGGCAAAACTGAAAGCAAGTGATTTCGTGCACTTGCATAACCACACGCAATACAGCCTGCTTGATGGATTAACTAAGGTCCCAGCTCTTATGGAACAGATAAAGGAGCTTGGGATGCAAGCAGTTGCCATCACTGATCACGGCCTAATGAGTGGCGCCATCGAGTTTTATAAAGAAGCCAAAGAAGCTGGCATTAATCCAATTGTTGGCATGGAAGCTTATGTCGCTCCAAGAACACATAAGGATAAAGATCCGA
This sequence comes from Saccharimonadales bacterium (SeqCode), assembly GCA_035480715.1. Classification (GTDB taxonomy): domain Bacteria; phylum Patescibacteriota; class Saccharimonadia; order Saccharimonadales; family UBA10212; genus 2-01-FULL-49-22. The sequence continues at coordinate 47,310 of DATIHL010000011.1, forward strand.
CTCATGATCGTAACGCCTTTCACCTAACAATGCTTTCCATAAACGAAATTGGCTATAAAAACCTGATGAAGCTTTCGACCACTGCCAACCTAGATGGGTTTTATTACCGTCCAAGAATAGACCATAGCCTACTAGAAAAACACGCTGAAGGAGTTATTGTGCTTTCCGGTTGTATGCAGGGAGAAGTGGCTGATGCACTAAGGCAAGGACAATATGATCAGGCTAAAAAAACTGCTCAATGGTATAAGCAAATTTTTGGCGATCGATATTATATAGAGCTCCAGGATCACGGCCACACTGATCATCCGAGCGTCTGGGATGACCAAAATAGAGTCAATGAGGAGCTTTTAAAACTAGCTAAGGAGCTTGGAATTCCGGCTGTGGTAACCTGCGACGCTCACTACTTGAGGCGAGAAGATCAAGAGGCGCATGAAGTATTACTTTGTGTTCAAACAGGATCGTTTCTGGAAGACACAGACAGGATGAGTCTGAAGGACTTTGAACTTCATGTGGCTGATCCCAAAGAAATTATAAAACGCTGGGGAACAAACCACCCAGAACTTATCACAAATACTAGAAAGATAGCAGAGCGGTGCAAGTTAGAGATTAATCTTGGCGAGATTCTAATTCCCAAATTTCCAATTCCAAAAGCCGAGACAGAAAAAAGTTTACTCCAAAAGTTCGTCTGGCAAGGACTCGCCTGGCGCTACGGTGGTCTAGCGCGTCCTAAAGCTACAGCATTAACGGCTGCAAAAGCTAAGAAAAGCTTGACTAGTCAAGTAATTGAGCGAGCTAGCTTTGAACTCGATGTGATAGACTCGATGGGCTTCAATGCTTACTTTTTGATAATAGCCGACTTTATAAACTGGGGGAAAGATCGAGGGATTGTCTTTGGCCCTGGACGTGGTAGTGCGGCAGGCTCGTTGGTATCTTATGGGCTGAACATTACAGAACTCGATCCGCTGGAATATGATTTGCTATTTGAGCGGTTTCTTAATCCCGAACGCATCAGCATGCCAGATATAGATATCGATATCCAGGACTCGCGACGCGACGAAGTTATTAACTACTGCATAGAAAAATACGGTCGTGATCGGGTGGCTAATATTGTAACTTTTGGCCGAATGGCGGCGCGCAACTCTGTGCGTGATGTTGCCAGGGTCTTACGCGTGCCGTACGCCGAAGCTGATAAGCTAGCCAAGATGATTCCGCCTCCCGTACAGGGTCGCCATACGCCTTTAGCGACTCACTTAAAACAAGTGCCCGAGCTAAGGCGTGAATATAACGACAACTCTCAAGCAAAACAAGTTTTTGATTTAGCCATGAAGTTGGAAGGCACGATTCGTAGCCACGGCGTACATGCCGCCGGGGTAGTTATAGCGCCCGACGAAATTGTTAATTTTGTACCGCTAGAGATGGCTCAAAAGGGTGTAACCGCTACTCAGTATTCAATGGGACCCATTGAAGATCTTGGTCTTCTTAAAATAGATTTTCTGGGGCTATCCAATCTAACTATAATCAAAAATGCGCTTAGAATAATCAAAAAAGTCGACAGCAAAGAAATAGATATCAGCCAGGTGACTCTTGATGACAAAAAGACATTTGAATTATTCCAGAAAGGCGAAACAACTGGAGTTTTTCAGTTTGAATCGGCCGGGATGAAAAGATATCTAAAACAACTAAAGCCAACAGTGTTTGACGATTTAATTGCCATGAACGCTCTTTATAGGCCTGGTCCGATGCAGTGGATCGATGATTTTATCGCTCGCAAACGTGGCTTCCGCAAAATTGAATATCTTCACGATGTTATGAGACCAGCTTTAGAAAATACCTACGGCATTATGGTTTATCAAGAACAGGTTATGCAAATAGCTAAGGATATGTGTGGCTTTACCGGCGGCCAAGCAGACACTCTTCGAAAAGGCATTGCTAAGAAGATTCCATCAGTCCTAGCCAAAATGAAGAAAGAATTTATAGACGGAGGCGTAAAACACTCAAACACGGACCGCAAAAAAATGGAAAAACTCTGGACACAGTTAGAAGAGTTTGCCAATTATGCTTTCCCCAAAGCGCACTCGTCTTGTTATGCCACGATAGCTTATTGGACTGCTTATCTTAAAGCCAATTATCCGGCGGCTTTCATGGCGGCACTTATGACCAGTGATTATGACAATATAGATCGACTAGCCATTGAAATTACTGAGTGCAAACACATGGGTATAGAAGTGCTACCACCAGACATAAACGAGTCGTTCCACGAATTTGGTATTGTTCCGGGCAAGAATCAAATCCGTTTCGGACTTGATGCTATAAAAAATGTTGGCCATGGCGCAGCCGAAGAAATTATACAAGGCCGCGAAAAAGCCGGCGGTAGATTCAAGACAGTCGAGGACTTTTGCAAAAATGTCAACATTCATACTGTCAACCGTAAGGCGCTTGAAAGTCTAATCAAATCCGGCGCTTTAGATGGGCTTGGTGATCGCAGTTTGCTGCTTAACAATATCGAAAATATATTAAGTTTGGCCGGGCGGCTACAGAAAGAGTCTTTGAGCGGACAGGTAGGTTTGTTTGGTGGCAGCACAGAAGATGTAACTGCTTCACTCAAAATGCGCTGGATGGAAGCAGCTGTATCGTATTCTCAAAGCGTCCAACTTTCTTGGGAGCGTGATTTGCTCGGACTCTATTTAAGCCAGCACCCGTTAGAGCAATACGAGGTGATCTTGGCAGAGCAGGCTACTGGAATTGGCAGCCTCACACAGGAAATGGATGGACGAATTGTTACGGTCGGTGGTTCAATAACAGCCGCACGCGAGATTACCACCAAAAGCGGCTCAAAAATGGCCTTTGTAAAAATTGCTGATATGAGCGCAGAAATCGAACTCATAATATTTCCAAAGCTTTACGAGAATAGCGGAGGTACATGGGGCAGGGATACGGTGATTCTGGCCAAAGGAAAGCTGGCAACCAGAGACAGACAGAGTAATTCTGCAACAGATGATTGGAAAGTTTTAGTCGAAGAGGCCAGAATTATTAATTCTGACGAGGCAGAAAATTACAAATCTGCAAATTCAGGAGATTTCGCGTCAAATAAGCCCCGCTCATCAGCCAAAATTGCAGCCCAGAGAGTTTCCGCCGAACCGCATATAGATAAGATCCTGAAGCAGAGACTTTTTATAAGACTGTCTGATAGTGGTGATCAACCCCTGCTAATGAGTTTAAAAGAAAAACTCGATAATTTTAGTGGTGATACAGAAGTGGTTATCGTCACCGGCAATTCAGACACTAAACAGATCATTAAATTACCTCAAACAATTAGTGTTAACGAAGAAAGTCTGCGCGCTATAGCCGCCATTTTTGGCTCTACAAACGTTGTCGTCCGTTAGCTTTTGCTATTGAATCAGACCTGCTGTTTGGCTTAGCAAGAATGAAAGTGCAGCAATTACTAAAAGCCCGATATCCATTAGGGGGTGTCTTATAGCGAAAGCTTCGCCGTAAGCAAACGCCCGGCGCGCAGCCAAAGCGTGACGGCTTATCCATACCCCAATAGCTGTCAGAGCACCCAGTACAGCCAGACTGGTGGCAAAACTAGCTATAGGCAGACCGGCCAATACTAATTGTGCTCTGGATGACTTTGCAGAAAGAGTGTCAGATTTAATGGCCGATTGAGTTGTGGCCGGTGGAGTTTTGTTAACAGTTTTGGCTACAGGAGTAGGAGGAGGTGCTACAGGTGTTGGTTGCGGCGTAGGAGCCGGTGCCGGCGCAGGCGATTGGGCTGGCGGAGGAGTCGGAGTAGCCGTGGCCGCGGGAGCGGAAGAATGGGCCGCCAATACTTGCGGCTGGCCATAAAATGCCACAACTATGGTCATTGGACCACCACCAGCAGACGTGTAGTTTGGATTATTGGCAAATCCAAATCCAACATCCGAAAATGCCGGATCCAGCAAATTTTCACGGTGTGGCGGGCTAGCCATCCAGCCGTTGATGGTCGATTGTTCATCGTTAAAACCGGCGGCCAAATTCTCGCCCAGTTTTTGATAGGAGTACCCTTGTGCATTTACGAAGACCCACGGCGGATTGCCTTCGGGTGTATTGTGGCTCCAGTAATTACGCGTAGCCATATCGTTTGCTTTGGCCTGAGCGGCAGCGTCAAGCTTGTCATTGAGATTTAGGCCTGCCACACCGTTTTGTGATCTGGCCACGTTGGTGTCTGCTAATAGGCCACCAATGCTCATGCTGGTGGCATATGACAAAACTTTACCGTTCGGGTGACGGATAATTGCCGAAAGAGCTCCGGCCTGAGAACCAAACGTTAACAAAACGCCAATGATTAGAACCACAGGTATGTAAGGCCAGTAGACTTTCCTGAAGGCTTTGTCGCTTATGCCCCTTGGCTTTGTGGGGTGACGATGGCGGGAACTTTTTCCAACCGTTTTTATTTTGGCGGTCATCCAGCTTATGATTATACGTTCATTTAGAACTTTTGTCCAACAATTTATGAGCGGTAGCGCAGATGATAGAGCGCTACCGCAGTAGCCACCGACACGTTAAGAGAATCCTTAGCGCCGCTCATTGGTATTTCTAGAAATTCATCTGCCAGTTGCAATAAATCCTTCTGCACCCCGCCGATTTCGCTGCCCACTATTAGGGTTATGTCTGAGTCAGATTTAAATTTTGGTAGGCTGATCGATTTATCTGTCTGCTCGAGCGCGAAGACCTTAAAATTATCGGCCTTAAGCTTCTTCAATAGCTCAAAAACGTCCGCCTTGTATTGCCATTTGATAAACTTTTCAGCACCCAGAGACGTCTTAACTATCTGTGCTTCGGCTCTTTTAGCGACGTGTGGCAGCCTTTTGTCACCAGCCATAGATGGGTAAGGACTGTAACCGGTCAGATAGACCATATCCACCCCAAAACCATCAGCGCTACGCAAAATCGAGCCGATATTATGCGCCGAGCGGATATTATGCACTACCAAAACCAAACGCTTGTTTCTCATACGCTCACTATAGCGTATTAACCTCGCGCTGATATCGCTCATGCTTTATACTTAACCCTATATGTCTCAAGATGTGCGTCGGGATGAAGAGAAGATTACTCAGCGGCGAGCTCAAGTTTTGGGCTTTACATACGTTGATACCAGCCAGCTACAAAAACAGTTGTACCGAACCATACTGACAGTTCCTGAACTTTACAGCATGCGGACAGTACCTTTGATAGCAGATGAGCACAATATTCATTTTGGTATTACAACCACTACACCGCAGCAGGTAGTCAACCAACTCAAAGCCCGCTTTACAGACCAGATTTTGTCATTTTCTATTATTTCCGACAGTGGCTACCGTGAATACATGGTGCTTTATGATCCGCCTAAAAAGATTGAATATCACGATATAACCCTGGCTGAAACGCAGAGTCAAAGCATTGTTGATAGCGTCAGTAAAACGCTTGATGAAGTCAAGTCAGATGATATGTTAGCTTATCTTGTGCAGCAATCGTATAAGCTAAACGCCAGCGATATTCATATCGAAAATCAGCGCGATAATGTACGTATACGATTTAGGATAGACGGAGTCCTTCACCCGATGGCGTACCTCAGCCACGAGAAATATAAGCATCTAGCTTCTTCCATTGCTTCTGCAGCTAATGTTTCGACAGGCGAGCAGAAAGCTCAAGCTGGGCATATCAGTCGCCCCTATAAATTGGCAACGGGCGAAGAAGTAATGCTAAATCTGCGTGTCGAAACAGTGCCCACGCTCTATGGCATGGATGTGGTAATGCGACTTTTCAATATGAAATTGGAAGATTTCAAGCTGGATAAACTTGATCTTAGCGCAAAGGAACTCGAAGTTGTAGAAGATATCATTAAGCACCCTAATGGCATGGTGCTGATTGTCGGCCCTACCGGTTCCGGTAAAACAACTACGCTTTATTCGATAATTACCACCCTAAACTCACCAGAGCGGAAAATCATCACGCTTGAAGACCCGGTGGAATATCCGCTTCCCGGCATAATGCAAATTCCAGTTGCCGGCCAGATGGAAGGCCACGATTTTGCCGAAGGTCTTAGGGCCATACTCAGACTAGACCCGGACGTAGTGATGGTGGGCGAGATCCGTGATTTGGACACGGCCAAGACGGCGCTGCAAGGTGCGCTTACCGGTCATTTGGTGCTCAGTACCTACCACGCCAACAACGCTGGCGCCGCGCTAGCGCGCATGATGGACGCTATCGGTGTCAATCCAATATTTGCCAGTGCTATGCGCTTAATTATGGCTCAGCGGCTAGTCCGTCGGCTAGACGACAAAACTAAGGTCGCCTACAAGCCGGACCAATCGTTAAAAGATCGACTGCAGAAGGTTGTAGATACATTCCCGCCGGGAATAGAAAAGCCCAATCTTAACGAAGTTACTCTTTATAAGGCCGGCAGCTCAGCCGACAATCCATTTGGCTATGTGGCCCAGCTGCCAGTCCGAGAACAGATGTTAATGACATCTGGTGTGCAGGAGCTACTAAAGCTTCCGTCCAATCAAGTCACGGCCGAGATGTTAGAAAACAAAGCTATCGAAGAAGGCATGCGCACCATGCTCCAGGATGGACTTCTTAAGGCTATTGCAGGCCTAACCACAATCGAAGATGTCTACCGTGTAGTGGGTTGATTCACAGGTGTTTTTAAGGTAAAATGCTCAAGACTTATGGAAAGTGTGATTCAAAAGGTCGAGGCTAAATATAAGAAAAAGGCCGTTGTTGATATTAAAAGCGGCGATACTGTTAAAGTCCACCAAAAAATCCGTGAGGGCGGCAAAGAGCGCATTCAGATTTTCGAGGGACTCGTTATTAAGACAAGCCGCAAAAATAGCCACACCAGCAGCTTCACTGTCCGGCGGATTGCTAGCGGTATTGGCGTAGAAAAGACCTATTTTATTCACTCACCTAATATTTTAAAGGTCGAGGTTACTAAACGAGCCAAAGTGCGCCGCAACTATCTGACATACATGCGTCAATTAACTGGTAAGAATGCCAGGTTGATGGGTGTTGATTTTGACCGCGACAAAGTCAACGTCATACACGACGAAGAGGCCGAGGCCGAAGAAGCTAAAATCCACGAAGAACAACTTGAAAGCTACGACCCAGAAGCCGCCAAAAAAGAAAAAGAGGCTGAAAAGGCTGAAGCCGACGCGGCTTCAGCCGAAGCACCAAAATCCGAGGCCGAGAAATTAGAAGAGAAACCAAAAGAAAAAGCCGCAGCAGCTGGCCCAGCCCAAGAACAAAACAAAGAAAAATAAACTAGACCCTATTTCCTAAACCTTATACCCTAATAATATGGTTGGAGTAGATGAGGTTGGCAGAGGGTGCTTGGCTGGCCCGCTTTTGGTAGTTGCCGCTAGAGCTAAGACAGAACTGCCAAGCGGCTTGCGTGATTCAAAATTACTGAGTCGAAAACAAAGACTCGAAGTACTTGAGCGGTTAAGTAACTGCTGCGATTTTGCCGAAGGCTGGGTCAAAGCTGTAGAGATAGATAACTACGGTTTGTCCAAAGCCTTAAGATTGGGAGTCAAAAGAGCACTAAATGGTTTAAGAACCGATACGGCAGAAGAAATCATTATGGACGGAAAAGTTAGCTACATACCAAAAAAGTTTATAAAAGCTCGCACACTTATTGATGCTGATAATCTAATCCCGGTTGTCTCGGCCGCCAGTGTTTATGCCAAAGTTACACGCGATAATTATATGTTTGAGCTAGCCAAAAAACATCCAAACTACAAATTTCAAAATCATGTAGGCTATGGCACTGCAGAACATTTAAAAGCTCTTAGTTCTTTTGGAGTCATAAAATTCGTCCACCGTTCGTCTTTTATGCCAGTCTCTAAGATGATGAGCGGGATAAGATGAAAACGACTTCTATAGGAAGATCTGCTGAAGCCGCAGTTGCTGATTATCTTAAACAAAATGGCTTTACGATTCTTGATAAAAATTGGCGAACACGCTGGTGCGAGATCGATGTAATCGCCAAAAAAGATAACGCAGTTTATTTTATCGAGGTTAAATATCGAGCCAGTGAATCGCAAGGAAGCGGTTTTGAATACATCGGCCCAAATAAGCTGCGGCAGTTAACCTTTGCGTCAAACTTTTGGACTACACAGAATAATTGGAATGATGACTATCGAATAATCGGAGCTGAGGTTACCGGACTCAACTTCGAGAATATTGAATTAATCGAAATCAACTGACAATTTTTCGTATATAATTTAACAGATGAGTTATAAACCGACGGAGGAAATCCTTGAGAAATATGCCAAAGTACTGGTCAATTTCGCCTTGGGGAGCGGAAAGGGTATTAAAACGGGAGACGTAGTTCTTTTACAAGCTCCCTTATCAGCCCTGCCTTTTTACCGTGCACTGCGCAAAGAGATTATCGACTCTGGCGGAATAACCATTGGTAACTTGGGCGATGACATGAGTGGTGCAGCTAAGTACTTTTATGATCATGCCACTCACCAACAAATGACAACTTTTTTAGATAAATATATGAAGGGCTTAGTTGACCAAGTTGATCATCGTATTGCCGTAATCGCTGACCATGACGTGCATGAACTCGATAAGGTAGATCCAAAGAAAATGATGCTGGTCCAAAAAACCAATAAGCCGGCTGCGGATTGGTTTAATAAAAAAGAGAACAAAGGACTTTACACTTGGACGTTAGCGCTTTACGGTACTCCGTCGATGGCAAAGCAAGCTGGTTTGCCCCTCGATGACTACTGGCAGCAGATAATCAATGCCTGTTATCTGGACCAAGCAGATCCTATTGCCAGATGGAAAGCCGTATCAAAAGAGGTTGAACGAGTAGCCGCCAAGCTAAGCGATTTAAGAATAAAGGACCTTCACGTTAAAGGCAAAGATGCTGACTTGAAAATTACATTAGGTGAAAAAAGGCGTTGGTTGGGCGGTAGCGGCCGTAATATACCAAGCTTTGAAGTCTTTACTTCGCCCGATTGGCGTGGAACAGAAGGCTGGATTCGCTTCAATCAGCCACTTTACTACTACGGCCCTAAGGTTGAAGGCATCGAGCTACACTTTGAAAAAGGCAGGGTTGTAAAATCATCGGCTAAAAAACGCGAGGATCTTTTAACTGCTATGTTGAGCGCGGATGAAGGAGCAACCCAAATTGGCGAATTTTCATTAACTGATAAGCGGCTATCCAGAATCACAAAACTTATGGCCGAGACTCTCTATGACGAAAATATTGGTGGCCCATTCGGCAATAGCCACATAGCAGTCGGGAAGTCATATCATGATACGTTTGCAGGCGATGCTGGAAGCATGTCCGAGTCGGCCTTTAAGAAACTTGGCTATAACGAGTCGGCTATCCATGTCGATATGATCACGACTACCGATAGGACTGTTACTGCCACGCTAGCTGGTGGCAGCCAAAAAGTCATTTATAAAAACGGCCAATTTATTGTTTGATTTCAAAAAAAGCCTTAGCCCACGCCTCTGGCTCATCAATAGAGGGCAGGAGTTCGCGGCTGGGGTTTTTATTGCCGTCTCTTAGTTTTTTTAGCTCGGCGATATTTTCTTCGCTGAGTCTGTATTCCAGAACCACCTCATATTCACCAGGATATAAAATCTGTTTGGTGTGAATACGAACTTCCTGAAAAGTCGGTAGATAGTTGATTCTAATTATTTCATGTTCTAGCGGACCTTTTTTAGTCTTATGGATAATTTTGGCGTTTGTGATTCTGATACTCTTCTGATGCAAAGATATACGTTTGCTTGGCGGAGCCATCTTTCTGCCTGTAATATGGAGTTTAGCTACTAAGTTTGATGATTTTTTATTGGACGTAAATTCAAGAGTATATTTTATTGGATGAAATTGGGTTAAAAGGAGGGACTGCATCGTTTGTTAATTGTAGCAAGGTTGCATTTTTTGAACATTTAAGGTAGAATTTGTAGCAGTTGTCCGGCCGACAGGTCGGATTTTTTCATGCCTAAAATTATAGAGAGGAAATAAAATGGAAATGGATTTTAAACAATTAGCTCAAGCAATCAAGGTTATTGCTGAAGAAAAAAACCTGCCCGAAGACCAGGTGCAGGATATCGTACAACAGGCCTTAGCAGCTGCCTGGCGCCGCGATTATGGTGACCGCGACCAAGAAGTCCGCGTGACTATGAATCTCAACACAGGCGAGGTAACTGCTTATGTTACTAAAGAAGTAGTTGATAAAGTGGAAGATCCGCGAACACAGATTAATCTGGGCGAGGCCCAAGCCGTACGGAAAAATGTCAAAGTCGGCGAAACAGTAGAAGTTATTCAAAAAATCGAAGAATTTGGCCGTGTAGCTGCTCAGACTGCTAAGCAAGTAATACTACAGCGGCTGCGTGAGGCTGAGCGCGAAATTGTTTTGACCGAGTTTGAGGACAAAGTTGGCACGATCGTGAACGGCATCGTTAGTCGGGTTGAAGGCCGGCTGGTGCGGGTTGAACTCGGCCGCGCCCAGGGCATTATGCCAGTCAGTGAGCAAATCCAAGGCGAGCGATACTATCCCGGGCAGCGCCTAAAATTTTTCTTAAAAGAAGTCGAAAAAAGCTTTCGTGGCCCGCAGTTGATAGTTAGTCGCGGTAGCAAAGAATTCGTCGAGCAGCTATTTAGGGCAGAAGTGCCAGAAATGAGCGGCGACGCTGTAGAAATAAAAGATATCGCCCGCGAGGCTGGAGTCCGTTCTAAAATTGCCGTTGCCAGCAATGTGCAAGGAGTTGATCCTGTTGGCACATTTGTCGGCGGTCACGGCACGCGCATCAATGCCGTTAGGGACGAAATTGGCAGCCAAGAGATGATAGATATCGTAGTTTGGGCTGAAGATCCGGAAACATATATCGCCAATGCCATGAAGCCGGCCAACGTCACCACGGTCAAAATCGATTCTAAGGTCCAGAAGGCCACAGTAATAGTTCCAGAAGACCAGCTAAGTATTGCCATTGGTAAGTCAGGCCAGAACGTTCGTTTGGCTGGAAAACTGACCGGGCATGAACTCGACATAGAGGCCGAAAAGGGTGCCGAGACCCAAGAGAAACCAGCAGAGGCACTGGTTGAAAATCCGGTGAAGGAGGAGGCAGCTCCCTCAAGTGTCGAATCTAAACCGGTAGTGCAAAAAATCAAGAAAAAATCCGAGCTTGAAAGTTCGCTACTGGAAGCCATCGAGGAACACGGTACTGATACTGAAGGTCAGGTTAAGGCCGAAACCACAGATCAAAAAGAGCAATAGAACGACCAAGGCCTAAATTAATTGGCACTCTTGACTTGAGAGTGCCAGTTGCTGTTATAATATAACTAACGCCTTTCTAGTGAAAGACGTTACAGTCAAATCTAAGGTTGGAGGGTAAATATTAAATAGATGATTCCAAATTCACCTGACTTTCAAGAATTTTTGAGCCATTTAACCAACAATGCGCTACATAGCCTAAAGCATGCGGATGCAATTGCGCGCGCTTCTGGCAGTGCCTACATAGGCACTGAGCACTTGCTACTGGGTGTGCTGGCTCAAGATGGTTCTATGGGTGCTAAAATATTGGAAGGGGCTGGAGTTAATCTGGATAGGGCCCGTTTGGCCTTAAATCTGACACCTAAAACTCTTGTTATTAACATGGGTGGTAAGGGTCTTTCCGAAACCGCCAAGTTAACGCTTAAAATGGCCTGGGAAATTGCCCAAGAATTTAATCAAGATTACTGCGGCACTGAGCACGTTTTATATAGTATTCTAAGTCAAAAGAACGCCCGTGCAACTACTCTTTTGCGTGATATGGGTGTTGATATTGACCGTTTGTCTTCAGAGGTCGAACAATTCTTGAACCGTCAGCAGTTCGAAGAAGAGGATCGAACGGCTACAGGCGGTCGGCGCCGAGGCAAAAATGCCCGTAAAACGACACTGGAATTCTTCGGCACTGATTTAACAGAATTGGCGCGCAAAGGTAAGTTGGATCCAGTGGTTGGCCGAGAACCCCAGATCCGCCGCGTAATTACCATCCTGAACCGCCGTACCAAGAATAATCCAGTACTGATCGGCGAGCCTGGTGTTGGCAAGACAGCTATTGTAGAGGGTATTGCCCAGAGAATTATTAACGAAGAGGTACCTGACAGTTTATTGGATAAGCGCATTATTACATTAGACCTTGCTGGCATGATTGCCGGCACCAAATACCGTGGTGAATTTGAGGACCGCCTTAAAAAAGTTATTGCCGAGCTGGAACAAGACAAGAATGCCATTGTCTTTGTAGACGAGCTGCATTTGATTGTCGGCGCTGGTGCGGCCGAGGGCTCTATGGACGCTGGCAATATCCTTAAACCGAGTTTAGCTCGGGGCAAAATTCGCTTAATAGGCGCAACTACAACTGATGAGTACACGCGCTACGTAGAGAAGGATGCAGCACTAGAGCGCCGCTTCCAACCAGTTCAAGTACCAGAGTCCACACCGCCCGAGACATTTGCTATTCTGAAAGGCCTTAGAAAATATTATGAGGAATTCCACGGCGTTAAGGTCGAGGATGAAGTACTGGAAGACACTGTTCAGTTTGCCCGGCGCTATATAAACGACCGCTTTATGCCGGATAAGGCCATCGATCTTTTAGATGAAACCGCCGCTTATTTACGGGTAAACAAAGGTAAAACGCCCCCTGAGCTACGCCAGTTGCAGAAAGAACTAAAACTGGTAAACACGCGTATCGATGACGCAGTTGATGCTGAGGATTATGAAAAAGCTGCCCGCGAAAAGCAGGCTGCTAGCCAGCTGAACGACAAAATCAAAGAGCTGGAAAAGACTCATAAAACCGGCAAACCAATTACCCTCACATCCGACGATGTGGCCGAAACAGTTGCCCGCATTACGGGTGTACCTGTTACAAAAGTAATTCGTTCCGAGGCTAAATATTTGGTTAATCTAGAGAAAAATATTGGTAAGTACGTTATTGGCCAGGACGAAGCAGTCGAGACTGTGGCTCGTGCCGTGCGCCGTTCGCGCAGTGGTATTGCCTCGGAAAAAAGGCCCATTGGCTCGTTTGTATTCTTAGGTCCCACCGGCGTGGGCAAGACAGAGCTAGCTCGAGTCTTGGCGCGCGAATTCTTCGGGTCCCAAGAGACCCTAGTGAAGATAGATATGAGTGAATTTGCCGAACATCATACGGTTGCCAGGCTCGTTGGTGCGCCAGCGGGCTACGTCGGCTACGACGATGGGGGCCAGCTAACAGATAGAATTCGTCGTCAGCCTTACAGTGTTGTCCTTTTTGACGAGATTGAAAAAGCCCACCCGGAGGTCTTTAATGTTCTGCTGCAAATCCTAGAAGACGGTGTATTGAGTGACGCCAAAGGCCGCAAAATCGACTTTACCAATACTATTATCATAATGACTAGCAATATTGGGGCTGAAAAACTGCAGAAAGAAGCTAGCTTTGGCTTCTCGGCTAACAAACCAGCTGATCTTAATAGCTTGGACGAGCTTCACGCTAGCAATAAATCGAAAGTCTTAGACGAACTGAAGAAAATGATGCGGCCGGAGCTGCTAAATCGTCTTGATAAAATTATCGTCTTTCGTGCTTTGACCAAAAAAGACGCTCTAAAAATCTTGGATTTGCAACTAGACGATCTACGAAGCCGACTTGTTAAAAAAGGTATTGGTCTTGAAGTTAGTAAGTCAGCCAAAGAACACCTTCTAGAGAACGGCTATGACGCACTCAATGGTGCTCGACCTATGCGCCGATTGCTGCAAGAAACACTAGAGGATGCGATCGCCGCTGGGCTATTAGACGAAAGTTATCATAAAGGCGATGTGGTTTCGGTGGGCGTTAAAAAGAGCACTAAAGAGCCGGAATTAACATATGCGGCCGCTGGCGAGTAAGCCATATCTTCACACCGTACTGACCTGCTGCCTGGCGTAGCCAGGCACACTGTCAGCGCTCTTGGCGCATTACGGCGTCAGAGCTTCCGTTACTCCCTCACTGTATTTCATATACAGTTTAGTCCGTCACTCAGCTCTTCCTTGTACTGCATCCAAGTGTGAAGATATAGCAATTGTTATACTTAAATGTATGAAGTTTTTTAGGGGACTATTAAGTGTAGTCATTCCACTGGCTATTCTTGGTGTGCTACTTCTTGGGCTACGTAATTTTCAGGCCGTCAATGACTGGCTTAAACTGAGAAACTACTCACCGCCATCTATTATCGCTAAATTGGCCACAGAGGATCAGATGACGGAAAAGGCGAAGCATATCTTTTACGTCAATCATCCGCAGTTGGTAAGCAATACCGCCGCCTTCCGCACGGACTGTACAGTTACCGAGCAGACGATTGTACTAGGCTGTTATCATGGTAACCAAGACGGCATTTTTATCTACAATGTGCAGGACGCTCGGCTCAATGGCGTCTTAGAAGTTACGGCCGCGCATGAGATGCTCCACGGTGCCTATGACCGTTTAAACTCAAAGGACAGAAATAGCGTAGATCAGATGCTAAATGATTATTACGCGCATGACCTGCACGATCAGAGAATACTTGACACCATCAAATCCTATCAAAAGACCGAACCAAATGATGTAGTCAACGAAATGCACTCAGTTTTCGGCACCGAAGCAGGTAGTCTACCGCCTAAACTCGAAAACTATTACCAGCGCTATTTCGCTAATCGTTCTGCCGTCGTGACTTTTGCCAATAGCTACGAAGACGAATTTACCAGCCGAATTGCTAAAATAAATGTCTACGAGCAACAGTTGAACTTGTTAAAGCAAAAGATCGATGCCGAGAAAACTGGTTTGGCTGCACAAGTATCACAAATTGAAGCTGATAGGCGGCGATTAGAATCACTGCGTTCTTCGGGGCAGATTAGTCAATATAATTCGTCCGTGGCGTCATTCAACACAGAGGTGGATGCCTATAATAAAGGGGTTTCGGAACTAAAGAGCGATATCACTCAGTACAACAATTTAGTTGTCGTCCACAACCAATTAGCCACCGAACTACGCAGCTTGTATAGCTCGCTGGACACTAGTCTATCTCCTCAAACCGCCCAATAATATTACTTTACGCTACTGACTGCAGGCTGTACGCTATTTGGTATGGCTAAGAGGCTGGGAGTTAAATACGTTTGCAGCAATTGTGGCGCAATAAGCACCACTTGGACGGGTCGTTGCTCGGTATGTGGTGAGTGGAATACGCTGCAAGAGCAAGTAGAAATCAGTACCAGGACCGCTGGATCGAGCGGAAATACTTTAAACATAGAATCAGTCTCGAAGGCGGCCAGCACAAAAACTGCGCGCCTTTCAACCAAGATCTCTGACGTAGACGAAGTACTGGGCGGGGGACTGGTAGCGGGCAGCGTCAATTTATTAGCTGGTCAGCCAGGTATCGGCAAAAGTACGCTGCTGCTGCAGATTGCATACAATGTTGCGTCTGGCCACAAGGTTTTATATGTTAGCGGTGAAGAATCAGCACAGCAGATCGCCCTAAGAGCGGAGAGACTTGGCGCACAGTCCAAATCGCTCCAGCTAGCCGTGTCAACTGTAACGAACGATATTGCGACCACCATCGCTTCAGGCGATTTTGATCTGGTAGTTATGGATTCAGTGCAGTCTATCGCCGTTAACGAGATTAGCTCGGCAGCCGGTACAGTCAGCCAAATCACAAATAGCACACAGCTTTTAAGCGCCGCTGCAAAGAAGACAAATACGGCACTAGTTCTAGTCGGCCACGTAACAAAAGAGGGTTCGATCGCTGGACCGAAAGTACTCGAACATATAGTAGATGTAGTTTTGCAGCTCGAGGGAGACCGCTATGGTGGCTTTAAGATCCTGAGGGCCGCCAAAAACCGCTACGGCGCCACCACAGAAGCCGGAATTTTCGAGATGACAGATCAAGGCATGAAAGCAGTCACTAATCCTTCCGCTGCTCTTTTGGCAGAGCGGCAGGTCAGCGACGGTTCGATAGTGCACGCCACAATGGAGGGTAGCCGGCCACTCCTGGTAGAGGTTCAGGCACTGGTAAATCCTACGAGTTATGGTTATCCCAAAAGGACTGCCAGCGGCATAGACCTTAACCGTGTAAATTTATTGATTGCCATGCTAGAACGTCGCACAAAGCTAAAACTGGCAGACCGCGATATTTATGTGAATATAGTGGGCGGCATCCGCCTAAGCGAGCCGGCAGCAGATTTGGCTGTCTGTATGGCTATTGCTTCTGCCAGCAAAGGCATGCAACTAAAGAAGAATGCTGTAGTTTTTGGAGAAGTTGGTTTATCCGGCGAGATTCGTCATGTGCCGTATCTGGAAAAACGCATCAATGAAGCTAAAAAACTTGGTTTTGAAGGAGCAATCGGCCCTGTTGTCAGAACCGGCAAAAAGCCGACATTTTTATTGTCGGTTAAGGATGTCAGAACTGCCCTTAACACATTTTTAGAAAAGGATTAAACCTTTTTTGTGTCAGGGGTGTCGTTAGAGCTGTCAGTTAATCTAACGGTAGTGTTTTTTGGAATTATTCCATATGTACAGCTTGTAGATGTTGTAGTACACAATACTACATTCGTATCTGTTCTAGTCAGAGTATAAGTTGTACCTGAGGTACCACCCGACCAACTTGCACTAATTTGAGTGGCCGTGTTTATGATTAGCGGCCCCACCGCCGCTTGCGTAAAATTTACGGTTACCGGATCGCTTGTCGAATCATAAAGAACACTATCCGTAACTTGTGCCGTAACTGTTCCGCTGCCACTTGATGTCGGATTATAGCTTAGCGATACCGTATCAGAAGGATCCGAGACGGATTTTGAGCCAACAAGCTGGCCATTTACGTAGAAATTAACTGTGCCGGGGTATTGCGAATACTGTGAATCATTAAATGGATGAGTGCCGGCCTGCACGAATGCTGTGAACGTACAGTTTGAGCTACAGTTCTGATCAGCCACTGTCAAAGTTATACTGGGCCGCGTGTCGCCGCAGCTATGTACATCATCCGACGTAGAAGTATCCGCTGAGGCAGACGAGGCTCCCGCACCTGGTGGATAGAAGATATCCGCCGAGAAGCTGGTCGGCGCTGCACTACCACCCAAAGTCTGCTTAGCCAAAGTTGGTGTACAGTTTGTGGCCAGCTTACCAGATACTTTATCAATGGTGGCATTCTGATTACTGGCTCCTTTAGCTTTATACCATGACGGATAGATCTCGGTACTTGGAGTTGGTTCGACCGACCCGATACCGATGTGCGTACGCACGACATAGGCAGGCAGATGTTGTATATCCGAAGGCTCCGTCCAGTTTACTGCAGAAGTATGCAGCGAATCTAAAGCTGCAGTCATAAAACCGCGCGTCAATGGGGTGGTGGAGTATTCCATAGCACCAGAAAGAGCCTTATTGCGTGTATGGTAGCCAACCCAGCTGCCAACAGCGAACTGAGTGTTCCAGGACATCATCAAACCATCAAAACCATTGGCCGTTGTTCCGGTTTTAATGGCATTGTTCCAGCCATTGTATCGATGCCACTTGTAGTATCCTGCCGGTAGGTAGCTGGCATTAGGGTCAGAGGCCATATTGTTTACAATATATGCCGCATCCGGCCTGACGGCTTGTTTAACATCGGCGTCGCCTTTTTTAGGTTGTTTCCATTCGTAGAAAGGCTTAGTGCTGCTTTTTGAGTCATAAAGTTTGAGGATGTAGGTCGCTGGGATTGCTTGACCCATGCGCGCCAAAGTGGCCAATCCATTGACATGCTGGTCCAAGTGCAGGTAAGCGCCATCACCGATAGCTGAAGCCCCATAGCACTGGGTTTCATCGGCTTTAGTGGCGGTATTGACATCCACTCCCGGGTTGTAGCACTTATATGCTCCCGGCGCGGACATCATCGAATTAGCAGTGCTTATAGTTTTATTGACAGAAGCTGTAGTATTGCCTGCCACCGTTGATAGCATAGCTTTAACTGCTGGCACGTTTCTTGATCCACCCAGAGCGTAGCGTAATGTTTCTGGCCCCGGATAGCGAAAATCATAATCCCACAAACAATTACCGCCAGAATTGCCCCCATTAAACGACGGCTTGGCTTTATTCGAACATGTGTATCCAGGAAGAGGTTGCTGGACGTCATATAACACTGAACCTGCACCGGCGTTGGAAGTATTGTCTATTAAAGCAGCATAATCATATGGTTTAAAGCTCGATCCGGGCGAAATGTTGGTTTGAGCATAATTTATCTGACCGTGCTCAGCATTGCTAAAATCGGTACCGCCAACTAGTGCTATCATTTGTCCGGTTTTAACATCTTCAGCCACCAAAGCTTCTTCGTCGGCACCGTGGGAGAGAGCGTTGGAACGGTTTTTCTGTACCACATCTTCTGCGATGTGCTGGAGGTTCATATCCAGAGTAGTAATAACTTTCCAGCCACCAATCTTATTCGAACCCGGTCCTTTGGGAGCCCACTTGTTAATAATTTCGTTCTTAGCTGCCAGTACAAAGTATGGCGCCTGAATACCAGCATATTTTGTTTGTTGGGGCTGCACTTCTGCTAAAACGTCGACATTCTTCGCATCAGCTGCTTCCTTTTTGGTTATCTTTCCTTGTGTCGCCATTTGATCTAGCACATAGTTATACCGACCAAGAAATTCTTTCCGGTTAAAGTATTCGCCGCTATAAGGCGAGTAAAGACTGGGTGATTTAGGAATGGCGGCTAGCATGGCGGCTTCGGGTAGAGTCAAGTCTTTAGCGCTCTTATGGAAGTAGTCAGCCGCTGCTACTTGAACACCGTAGTCAATGCTCCCGTAGGGCGCAGCATTCAAATAACCTGTCAGTATTTCGTCTTTGGTATAAGTTCGTTCAAGCTCGACCGCCAGAATCAGCTCCTTAACTTTGCGCGAGAATGTCCGCTGTTGTTGCCAGTCTTGAGTTAGCTTTACCAGCTGCTGAGTAATGGTCGAACCGCCTTGAGTGCTGCCGTGATGAAGAGTATCGTTTAGGGCTGCCCTAGTTATGCCTCTAACGTCAAAGCCGCGATGGTTATAAAAATCCTTGTCCTCGACTGCAACAGTGGCTTCCTTAACGTACTTAGAAATTTCTTCGGTTTGAACTGGTACGCGTTTAACAGCGTTGTAATCCTGCCAAAGCAGAACCTTGCCCGTGCGGTCATAATAACTAATGCTGCCGCCAAGGCTACTACCAGAAATATCCTTGATGTCAGGCAGATCTTTGCGGAAATAGGCAAAGACGCCCAAAGTCAGAACAAATATAAACAGTACGGCAATCCCAGTAATCTTTAGCGCCATAATGCCGCCGTCGCGGCTAAGCCAGTATTCGGCTAAGCGTTTTGGATGCATTCGCCAGGCAAGTCTTTTAAGACGTGACTTTGGCAGGCCGCGCATCCGTTGCAGTTTGCGCAAGGTCTTGGCTTCTTTCATGTGAGTGAAGCGTTCACCCATAGAGCGGTTAACCTTAAGCACGCGCCCAGTACGGGTCGTTATAGGCTTGCCGCGTCGCAAAGGTCGCTTTGGCATTCCAAAACCCTTCTTATTCATTGAGTGATTTCATCTCCTACTAGGAATTCATTATACCAAAATGCTTAGGATGGGATAGGGTTGAGTCTCTTACGATATACTATGATATAAGTAACGACTATTTAGCTGAGAAATAACTTATGACTTTTAGTGAAGATTTAGCCCGGCGCGGACTGATAAAAGATAAGACTTTTTCCGATTTAACCTGGCTTGATGAGCCAAAGATATTTTATCTAGGCGTGGATGCTTCGGCTGACAGCCTAACGATTGGTAACTTAGCAGCTTTCTTATTGGCGCGGCGACTACTTGATGCAAACTGGAAAGCAGTACTGCTAGTCGGCGGTGCGACTAGTTTAATAGGCGACCCCAAAATTACCGAGGAACGTGAGCTCAAACCCCGCGAAGAGATATTAAAAAATGTAGAAGCCATAAAAAAACAGGTTGCCCAGTTGTTCGCGGGCGAGCATTTTACCCCAGCCGATAACTACGAATGGTTCAAGGACGTCAAATATTTGGATTTTCTCCGCGAAATTGGCAAAAGTTTTTCTATGACAGAGCTCATGCAGCGCGAGTTCGTCACCGAACGTATGGGTGAAGGTGGCAGCGGTATCAGTTATGCCGAGTTTAGCTATTCTTTGATTCAAGGGTACGACTACTGGCAGCTGTTCAAAAATCACGGCACTGTTTTACAGATTGGTGGTTCAGACCAATGGGGGAATATGCTTTCTGGCGTGGCACTGGTTCGCAAAAAAGAAGGCAAAGAAGTTCATGCTCTAAGCATGCCTCTGGTTGTTAATAAAGAAACCGGTACTAAGTTCGGTAAAAGCGAGGGCGGGGCGATTTGGCTTGATCCCCAAAAGACCACACCAACCCAGTTTTACCAATTCTGGATTAACATAGATGATGCCGACGTCGAAAATTACTTAAAAGTCTTCACGCTGCTGCCAAAAGAACAAATCGAGCAAGTGATATTGGAGCATAAGAACGATCCGGGCACCCGCAAAGCCCAAAACCTGCTGGCTGAGGAAGTGACTAAATTGGTTCACGGCCAAGACCAGAGTGGCTCGGCCACAGGAGTTACAAAATACTTAACAGGTCAAGCATCTATAGGAGACGCTTCGGATGAAGACCTCGCTGAAATTAGAAAGGAAATCCCGCACACTACGGCTGGCGATGTCGGCAGCATCATTGATGCTCTGGTGCAGACAGAGTTGATACCATCAAATTCTATGGCTAGAACTGTGCTAAACAACAAAGGGATCTACGTAAATGGTCAAAATGTAACGAGAGACAGTTTCGAACCCAAAGATTTTCAAAATGGTCGTCTAATATTGCGCCGAGGCAAAGCCTATAAAGATTCTGCACTAATAGAGATCGAATAGATGGCCAAAACTAGTACCAAGAAAACTCGAAAGGCCGACCAGTACGACGATCCAAAGTATAATTATCAGGATTACTGGGCGGGACGTGAGTACGAACACTCGGCGGAAGAAATGGCCATCAAGCGCATGCTCAAAGGACTGCATTTTAAACATGCTGTCGATGTGGGTGGTGGTTATGGTCGCCTGAGCAAATTTTTGACCAATTTTGCCGACAAAGTTACATTAGCTGAACCTAGCCAACAACAACTTGATATCGCCGCTATTTATCTTAAAGATACGCCACAAGTAGAGCAAAAGCTTCTGCAAGCAGCAGATTTAAAAATGAAGGAATCTTCCGCAGACCTAGTCTTAGTTGTAAGGGTATTGCATCACTTGCCCGATCCGCTGGCCGAATTAAAAGAAATTTCTCGCATACTAAAGCCTGGCGGCATATTTATTTTAGAATTTGCCAACGATGCACACTTTCTAAACCGTATTCGCTACGGAATCAGGGGTAAGGGAGTACCTACGGCCCCCGTCGATATCCGCTCAGAAGCCAATAAAAAAGCCGGCGAGATTCCCTTCGTTAATCATCATCCCAAATACATTATTAAACTCCTCGGGGAGGCTGGTTTTGAAGTCGAAACTGCCCTGAGTGGCTCAAATCTACGCTCACCAAGCCTTAAAAAAGTCTTAGGCAAAAATGTTTTGCTTGGATTAGAGAAAGTTATGCAACCTATGCTAGCTCCAATCTATTTCGGCCCTAGCGTCTGGCTCCGCCTCAAGAAAAAGTAATAGCTTGTTACACTGTAGTTAGTGACACTATCAACACCGATTGATGAGCTTAAAGGGGTGGGGGATGAGCTGGCGAAGAAGCTGGTTAGCCTTGGAGTTAAAACTGTTGGCGATCTTATTACTAATTATCCGCGACGCTACGATGATTATTCCAACGTTATAGCAATTAAAAGCCTGAGACCGGGCGATGTAACGCTAGAGGCGCAAATTAGCCACGTAAATGGCCGTTATGTGCGGCGTGGCATGCATATTACCGAAGCCATAGCTGTAGATAAAACCGGTAGCGTGCGGCTTGTCTGGTTCAATCAACCATACCGGGCTGGCGCAATTAAAGCCGGGCAACCATATTACGTATCCGGCGAGTATGCGCTTAGACGCGCTCGCTTTAGCATTATTAATCCTTCAGTTGAGTTGGTTAGCGATTTTCCGGTAAATACTGCCCGCATCATCCCAATTTACCGTGAAACTAAAGGTCTAAAGTCTTTTACGATTCGTAAACTAATCAGACAGGCAATAACGGATACGGGAGAGCTGGAAGACCACCTGCCGGCATGGCTTATAAAAGAGCAAAAACTAATGAATTTTGCCGATGCGGTGATGGAAATGCACTTCCCAAGCTCGCCGGAGGCTCTGCAGAAAGCTAAGCGACGTCTTGGATTTGAAGAAGTGTTTGAGCTAACGCTCGCTGCTTTGCTCAACAAATATGAACTCTATCAAAACAAAGCGCTAGCCATACCGTTTCATGAAGAGTTGGCGCGCGATTTTGTAGAAAAGTTGCCTTTTAAGCTGACTGATGCCCAACGAAAGACCACCTGGCAAATTTATCAAGATATGGCCAAAAGTCAGCCAATGAACCGACTTTTGGAGGGCGATGTGGGCTCGGGCAAGACAGTTGTAGCCGCAATGGCGGCATTGATGGCGCTGAAGCAAGGCTTTCAGGCAGCGCTAATGGCTCCAACTGAGATTTTGGCTCGTCAGCACGCCGACAGTTTGTATAAACTACTGGCGAATGTTGATTATCAGAACCATGTAGGATTACTGATCGGAGGGTTAAAACCCAAAGAAAAGGCCGAAGCCAGAAAACGGATAGCGGAAGGCGATATTGGCTTAATGGTCGGTACTCATGCCCTGATTGCCGAGCAGGTAGATATGCATAAACTCGGGCTGATTATTGTTGACGAGCAGCACCGCTTTGGCGTCGAACAGAGGAAGAAACTGCAAGCCAAAGCCGGCCACATGCCGCATGTACTGCATATGACGGCCACTCCCATTCCGCGCAGCCTGGCTCTAACACTTTACGGCGAACTTGATATTTCGATCCTTGATGAAATGCCGCCCGGTCGCCAGTCGATCATTACAAAAATTTGGTCGCCTAATTCGCGCAAGCAGCTTAATGATCAGATAGACAAAGAGCTGGAAGCCGGCAGGCAAATGTTCGTGGTTTGCCCATTGATCGAAGACTCTGAAACGAGCAACGGATTGTCTGTCGAAGAAGTTTATGAGCGGATCAGCAAACACGATTTTAAGCATCGAAAAGT
Organism: Saccharimonadales bacterium (SeqCode); assembly: GCA_035480715.1. Taxonomy (GTDB): domain Bacteria; phylum Patescibacteriota; class Saccharimonadia; order Saccharimonadales; family UBA10212; genus 2-01-FULL-49-22. The sequence continues at coordinate 70,512 of DATIHL010000011.1, forward strand.
AGGTTTATTGCACGGGCGTTTAAAGTCGGCCGAAAAAGACGCAGTTATGCAAAAATTCTTAAATCAGGAATATGATATTTTGGTCAGCACAACAGTTATAGAAGTCGGCGTAGATGTACCTAACGCTACGATCATGGTGGTTGAAGGCGCTGAACGATTTGGATTAGCCCAAATTCATCAGCTGCGTGGACGAGTGGGTCGCAGCGAGGACCAAAGCTATTGTTATTTGATCCCGAGCGATAGTAGAGCTCCTAGCCAGCGCTTAAAATCACTAGAAAATACAACCGATGGCTTTAAGTTGGCCGAACTTGATCTGCAACTACGTGGACCAGGGGCCATTTATGGCAAGATGCAGCACGGCGCGCTTGATCTACGAGTGGCTAATTTAACAGATATAAAACTGATTGCCGCTGCCCGAAACGCCGCCCAAAAATTCATCGACCAAAAAGAAAACCTAGCTAGGTATCCGCATCTAGCACAACGTGTCTCTACGCTCCGGGCTATTACTAACTTAAACTAGTTTTTATTGCTCAAATAAGCTAAAATACCTCTGTTAACGGGCGGATGGCGGAATTGGTAGACGCGCCAGGTTTAGGACCTGGTACCGCAAGGTGTGGAGGTTCAAGTCCTCTTCCGCCCACCAACAGGAGAGTTTATGGAATATCTAAGAGTAGATCACGAATCAAAGGTTCCGCCGATGAAGCGGATTGGAGTTGTCGGAGGCTTTAGCCAATGGGCCACGCATGACGTTATCGGGAGAATCTTAAAATACTCTGCCTCACGCATTCCTCAGTATGGGAACAGAGGATATCCGCCTATGGATCAGAGGTGGGTAAATCGTGCGCCTATGAAGCTTAATACGGACGGGAGCATGCCTGCAAAACTCGAACCGTCAGATGAATTGCTTGCCGCAGCTAAGTTTGTGGGTAATGATTCGGATTTTTTAATTATTCCTTCGAACACTCCCCACTTCTTCAAAAAAGAAATTGAAGAAGCGGCAGGCAAATCTCTACTAAGTATAGTCGACTTGGCGATCGAAGAAGTTGCTCGCAGACAATCAGCAAAAGTTGGCATAATGGCAATTGGGCCGACGCTCAATAGACGGCTTTATCAAAATCCGCTCGAGGAGAAGGGATTCACTACGGTCGTGCTCTCTCAAGAACTTTCAGAGAAATTGGACGAAGAAGGCGTATATGCCATCCAGGAAGGAGTTCCGGCAGGCAAAGTAGGTAAGGTTGCCTTTGAGGCACTATCGTATCTCCGAAAACAAGGCTCGGATTCGGTTATTCTTGGTTGTTCTGAGATTCCTATTTTGCTTGGGGCAGACTCGGAAGCTCCATATATTATCAATCCCTCACAACTTCTCGCTGAGGCCGCCGTCGAAAAAGCACTTAGTTAGGCTAGCTTCTTGAGTTCTTGGTAGCGGAGGGCGGAGGCAACTGAATAAAAGATTCCTAGGATGAACGAAATTAGCCAACCGATTAATGGAATAATACCTATCAGCGAGATAAGGAACATCACTCCAATAACACCCCAAACGCTACCAGAATAAGGTTTGCTCATGGCCGCACTGCGGTCCATGGCTTCGCGTATACCAACTTTTTTATCCAACATTACATAGGGTGATAGAAAATACCTGCGAATAAATATTAAGCCAGGTACGACCAGTAGAAGTAGTCCTACTAATATAGTCAGACCAACTACTATATATAGTCCTGCCATACGCCAACCAAGCTGCTTTGTAGTCTTCCAGATCCTATCGAATGTAACCGACTTGCCTTCTGATGCCTCTAACTGAGCTGCCTGGAGCATAATTTGCACAATAAGCCCGCCAACTACTGCAATGATAAACCATAAAACAGAAAAACCTATAAAGGCGTAATTTGTATAAATTGGTGCGGGTGATGACGTCCATCCTGGGCCGATTGAGCTAAAATTACCCCACCAATGATGATGAGCCTCCGGTCCTGCCGGAGACCAAATCCAAGAATGAAGCATAAAAATCAGGGGCAGAATGTAGAGCGGCCCAAATATCCAGATGTTTTTAAGGACTAAATCGCGACTTTGACCAAACAAATCAAAAGACGGCGTCAAGTGGAGTGGCGAGCCTTGTCTTGGTCTGTTTTTGGCCATTTCATTAATAACTATCGCACTTCCTCCATTTCTAAGCAATAAGAATAGCGTATACTTATTTCATGGAATTGGAGCATAGGCAAAGATATTTTGAAGCAGTTTATAATTACGCTGTCATGTTATTCCAAAGACATAACGAGATACGTGAGTTTAATGCAGGATTACTAAAGGCTTCTGGTCTAGCTCATAAAGCGTGGAGCACAGTACTGAAAGAGCAAAAATATGAAGCCTATATGCCGGTGTACAAGGCTAATAGAAGTGATACAAGGGTTGATGGTTTTGAATTAGGTACCCATTTTGGAGTGAGGTTGAGTCTTGACGACGAGTTGGCTCAAGGTGTCCAACCTTTAGATGTAATAGTAGTCGATTTTTCGGAGGGTAGATCTATTATTAACGAGTTTTCACACCATGCTTGGCCAATTGAATTAGTCGTGGAGTCAATGAGAAGCTCGAACGATTCAATAAATGATTTTCGGAGATGGCTGCCAACGGCGGAATTCGACTCTGAACAAATGGCGAGCTTAATGTCAGATTTGCGAATAATTGAAAGAAAGTGCAAGAATTACCTATTTCCTCAAAAAACATTATCAATAGGCAGACTTCTAGATCTTACAGGTGAGTCTATTACGCATAAAACATCTGAAGCTAACTAAACAGAATGTATAATTAAAGCAATTATGGCTTTATCAACTCAGCCCTATAAGGGAGCGAGGGATTTTTATCCTGAAGACAAGCGCGTCCAGAAGCACGTGTTTAATGTTCTTAGACGTGTGGTTGAAAGTTTTGGCTATCAAGAATACGACGCGCCAATTATCGAGCCGATCGAGCTTTATTTGAGCAAGACAAGCGAGGAAATCGTAGTCGAGCAAACATTTGTATTTACAGACCGGGGTGGTAGAACAGTAACACTTAGGCCAGAAATGACACCGACAGTCAGCCGTATGGTAGCCGCTAAGCGACAAGAGTTGGCCTATCCGCTTAGGTGGTACAGTATTCCAAATCTTTGGCGCTATGAGCGTCCTCAAGCCGGTAGACTACGCGAACACTGGCAGCTGAACGTTGATATTTTTGGGGTAGCGGGAATCGAAGCCGACCACGAAATTATTTTGATAGCCGATAAGATTTTGAAAGCTTTTGACGCCAAGCCCGAAAACTACACGATTAAAGTTAATAGCCGGCAGTTACTAAATTGGTTTTTCTTGGATAGCTTCCGACTTGACCACTCTCAAATCCAGCCCTTAGCGCGGCTAATAGATAAAAAAGATAAGTTAGCCGAGAAAGAATTTAAAGATGCCGCCCAAGCCATACTCAGCCCTGCACAGCAAGAAGCCGGTGTTTTATCCCAACTTGAGGAGCTGTTGAAAGTCAAAACACTGGGCGAGCTACCGCTTGTTGTGCAACAACACCCGGCCGCTAAGCAATTGCAACATCTAATGACTTTACTGATGGCAAGCGGTGTGCAAAGCGCGATTTTTGATCCATCACTGATGCGTGGCTTTGATTATTACACCGACATAGTATTTGAGGTTTTTGACAACAATCCTGACAATAATCGCTCGATGTTTGGCGGTGGCCGCTACGACGGCTTGGTCAGCGCGTTTGGCGTAGAGGCTGTGCCGACAGTAGGTTTTGGCATGGGTGATGTTACGTTGCAGGCTTTTTTGGAGGGTCATAAATTGTTGCCAAGCTTCGAACCGGAAACCGACGCTACGGCGATTTTAATAGGCGATGTTTACGAAGCCGCCCAAAAAACACTAGCTATGCTGCGCCAAGAAGGTCTAAGGTTAGCAGTTGATAGCACAGGTCGCAAAGTTGACACGCAGATTAAGAGTGCCGCCAAGGCAGGCATCCCGTACGTCATATTTATAGGGGAACACGAACTAGACAGTCAGCGTTTTAAGCTTAAGGATTTAAGGTCTGGCGAAGAAAAAGAACTATCGATGGAAAGAATGGTCAGTACATTGGCCGCGCGTCACCGTCAACACGAGGCTGATGATCTGGAATGAAAGTAACCAGAACAGATAAAACCCCGACGCAAGTAACGTTGGTAGTGGAGGCCGATAACGCGGCTCTAGAGCCCATTAAGCGACATGTCTTAGCGCACTTTAGACATTCGGTGAAGATACCCGGTTTTAGAGCCGGTACGGCACCGATGGCGCTGGTAGAGAAAAATATCGACCAGCAGCAACTGCTGGATGAATTTATGGAACATGCGTTAAATCAGCTTTACGGCAAAGCAATCCAGCAGGAGAACCTAAGGCCGATCGGACAACCTAATGTCCAGCTCAAAAAATTTGTGCCTTTTACTAATTTACAATTCGATGTTGAAACTGAAGTTATCGGGCCGGTAACGCTGCCGGATTATAAAAAGATTAAACTGGATAAAAAGCCACCAGTCGTAGATGCCCATGCGGTTAATGAAGTTGTTAAATCGCTTCAGCAGCGAATGGCAGATAAAAAAGAAGTCCAGCGCCCGGCTAAAAACGGCGACGAGCTTGTAATAGATTTTAGCGGCACGGATAAAGACGGAAAGCCAGTGAGTGGCACAGATGCCAAAGACTACCCATTGACCCTTGGCAAAGGTAGCTTTATTCCTGGTTTTGAAGAGAATTTGATCGGCCTTAAAGCGGGCGAAAATAAAAAATTTACTGTCAAATTTCCAAGCGACTACGGTGTTGCAGCCCTGCAAAATAAGGATGTGACTTTTGCAGTCGATCTAAAAAAGGTTAACGAGTTAAGCATTTCTAAAGCTGATGATGCATTTGCTGCTAAAGTCGGTCCATTTAAAACATTGGCTGAGCTAAAAGTCGATATTAAAAAGCAGCTTAAGCTTGAGCAACAGCAACAGGCGGACAGAGATTTCGAAAATCGGCTAATCGGCGAAATTGCCGCTCAATCCAGTGTGGAAATTCCGGATAGCATGGTCGAAGAAGAAATAACGCGCATGGAAGATGAGGAAAAGCGCAATTTAACTTACCGCGGCCAAACGTGGCAGGAACATTTAGCTGAAGAAGGTATTAATGAAGAGCAACACCGTGAGCGCCAGCGGCCGCAGGCGCAGGAACGAATCAAAGCCGGTCTTGTTTTGAGCGAAATTGCAGAAAAAGAAAATATTACAGTTACGCCGGAAGAAATTGAAACTAGGATTCAACTATTAAAAGGCCAGTACCAGGATCAAGCCATGCAGGCAGAGCTTGATAAGCCTAATTCTCGTCGCGACATTGAGTCTCGCTTAATGACCGAAAAAACCATCGAAAAACTAGTCAGCTATTCATCAAAGCAGCAATCCTAATTAGCACTCTTGACTTGAGAGTGCTAATTCCATAAAATAGAAACATATGGGTAGATCAACGAACCAAATCTTGATTCCAACAGTTATCGAACAGGAGGGTCGTTTTGAGCGGGCTTATGACATCTATAGCCGCCTGCTACGCGACCGTATTATTTTTTTGGGTGGCGAAATTAACGAGCACACCGCTAACTTGGTAGTTGCCCAAATGCTTTTTTTGGAAAACGAAAGCTCGGAAAAAGACATCATCTTTTATATTAATGGCCCAGGCGGCAGTGTTTACGATGCTTTTGCCATCTACGACACTATGCAATACGTTAAATGTGACATTCAGACCGTGGGTGTGGGTATTCAAGCCAGCGCGGCGGCTTTTCTACTAAGCTCGGGCACCAAAGGTAAAAGACTACTCTTGCCTCACGCGACAGTTATGATCCACCAGCCGGCTGCCGCTACACGCGGTAAAGTTACAGATATGGAAATTGACCTACGTGAAGGCCTTAGGATGAAGAAGCTAATGAATGAAATATTGTCTAAAAACACCGGCCAGCCGCTAAAGAGAATCGAACAGGACGTCGAGCGAGATTTTTGGATGAGTGCCGATGAAGCTAAAAAGTACGGCCTGGTTGATAAGGTGATAGATAGTCGAAAAGTAGCAGAAACCGTTCAAAGAACTGCTTAGTAGACAATTCTACAACACATTTTTCTGTGGATACTTGACCACAACACCTTATTTCGGTATCATATTAACCAAGAAGTAGTATACTTTGGTGTTTATTGTGTCTGCAGCAAAGAGCATCGAATGTAGTGGGCTTCGCATAAGCGATATAACAACATTATAACTACATAATTTTAATCTAAGGGAGTAAGGGGAGCATTGCTTTTTGATGGCCAAAGCAACTAAGCCGAGTACAGCTCGGCAGTACTTTACAAAAACAGACGACGTATTAAATCCACCAGATCTAGTTTCGCACCAAAATAGTTCATTCCAATGGTTTGTGCGAGAAGGCTTAGGCGAACTTTTAGAAGAAGTCAGCCCAATCGATGATTATACCGGCACAAAACTTAGCCTTAGTTTTAAAGGCTATCATTTTGATGTACCAAAAATGACCGAATCAGAGGCGCGCGAGAATAACGTCAGTTTTGAAGCGCCACTCAAGGCGGTCGTAGAACTGACAAATAAAGTAACCGGCGAGGTTAAAGAACAGGAAATTTATCTTGGTGATTATCCGTGGATGACTACCCGCGGCACTTTTGTGATAAACGGTGCTGAGCGTGTAGTCGTTAGCCAGCTGATACGTTCCAGCGGTGTTTTCTTTACGTCTGATCCGCATGGTACTACCAGCTTATATGGCGCAAAGGTTATTCCTGTACGTGGCGCCTGGCTAGAGTTTGAAACATCTTCTGGCGGCGCTCTATATGTCAAAATTGATCGCAAGCGCAAAATTGCGGTTACTACACTACTTAGAGCACTCGGCATGACACAGGAACAAATTAAAGAGGCATTTGCTCACGTTGATCAAGGATCTACAAATTATATAGACGCCACTTTAGAAAAAGACCCTACCAGCAGCACTAACGAAGCCCTGATTGAGGTATATCGCCGCCTGCGACCTGGTGATCTAGCGACTGTCGATAACGCCCGCTCATTAATTGAAAATATGCTCTATAACTTTAAGCGATTTGACTTTGGCCGCGTTGGCCGCTACAAACTCAACAAGCGACTTGATTTAGATGTGCCAAATACAAATAAGAACCGCGTAGTACGGATTGATGACCTTATTGCCATTATTGCAGAGGTGATCAGACTCAATAATACTCAAGATCCGGCTGACGAAATCGACTCATTGGCTAATCGTCGCGTGAAGTTGGTCGGTGAACTGGTGCAGCGACAATTCCGTATTGGCCTGCTGCGCATGGAGCGCAACGCCAAAGACCGCATGTCGATGTCCGAAATCGAAACGGTCACACCGGCTCAGCTTATAAATGCGCGACCTGTAGTAGCAGCTGTACGTGAATTTTTTGCGAGCTCGCAACTTAGCCAATTTATGGATCAGATAAATCCACTTTCTGAATTAGCGCATAAAAGACGTCTAAGCTCAATGGGCCCTGGCGGTCTTTCGCGCGAGCGAGCCGGTTTTGAGGTGCGCGACGCTCACGCAACTCACTATGGCCGCATTTGCCCGGTAGAAACGCCTGAAGGCGCCAACATCGGACTAGTGCTTAATCTGGCTAGTTATGCTCGCATTAATGAATACGGCTTTGTAGAAACGCCGTATCGCCGAGTTATTAATGCTGTCAGCGCCAAAGAAGCCGCAGGTTATATAGCAGCCACCAATCTGGAGAATGCTCGTGGAACAGTTATCGTTAAGTCCGGCGCAGTAATAACATCGGCCGCTGCCAAAAAACTGGCTACTGTTAAAGAACAAAAAACCTGGCCAGTTAAGGCAAAAGTTACCAACGAAATAATTTATCTTGATGCCGCTGAAGAAGAGCAAGCTATCATTGCCGGTGCCGGTAACGAGATTGATGAAAACGGCTATTTCATAGAACCGCGTGTCAGCGCCCGCACCCGATTAAATCCAGGGGAAGTTGACTCTAATGAAGTTACCCATATGGACTCCAGCCGCTCGCAAACTATCGGTTCTAGTGCGGGTTTAATTCCCTTTGTCGAAAAAAATTACGTGCTGCGCTCACTAATGGGATCTAACCAACAACGCCAGGCAGTGCCCTTGATAAAGCCAGAAGCGCCGATTGTCGGTACAGGATTTGAATCCGTAGTAGCGCGCAATACCGGCCAGCTGACACTGGCCGAAGGTGACGGCGAAGTTCTTAAAGCCTCTGCCGACGAAGTGGTAGTAAGGTATAAGACTGGTAAGAGGGTGTCGTATCAGCCGGTGCATTTTATGCGCAGCAACGAAGGCAGCTCGATTAATCAAGTGGTGGTAGTGGATAGCGGCGACAAAGTCAAAGCTGGACAACCTTTAATAGAGGGCATGAGTATTGCTGACGGCGAACTCGCACTCGGCAAAGATCTGCTGGTAGCGTTCATGCCTTGGGCGGGCTACAACTTTGAGGATGCCATAATCATCTCTCGCCGCTTAGTGCATGACGATACTCTGACATCAATTCATATTGTTGACTACATGACAGAAGTTCGTGAAACCAAACTAGGTCCAGAAATTGTTACGCGCGATATTCCCAATGTATCTGAAGACGCTCTGCGCCATCTGGACGAGGATGGCATTGTGCGCATTGGCGCCGAAGTCCATCCGGGTGATATTTTGGTGGGTAAGATTACACCCAAAGGCGAACAAGAGCTGTCGAGCGAGGAACGACTATTGCGGGCCATATTCGGAGAAAAAGCTAAAGAAGTCCGTGACACCTCTCAGCGTATGAGTACTGGACGACATGGTAAGGTTGTCGGTGTTAAGGTATTTAGCCGAGCTTCGGGACATGAGCTCAAGGCCGGCGTTATCATGCAAATTCAGGTTTTTGTAGCGCAGATGAGGAAGATTTCTGTAGGCGATAAACTAGGTGGTCGTCACGGCAACAAGGGTGTTATTGCCCGCATTTTGCCGATTGAAGACATGCCATTTAACGAAGATGGTACGCCAATTGATATCGTACTTAATCCTCTTGGTGTTCCTTCACGCATGAATATCGGGCAATTGTTTGAAACGCACCTAGGTATGGCAGCCAAAGCACTAGGCATAAGAGTTGCCAGCCCGGCCTTTAACGGCGTGCCGATCTCCCGAATCCAAGAGCTTCTAAAAGAAGCTAAGCTGCCCCAAGACGGCAAACAGCAACTATATGATGGCCGCACGGGTGATGCTTTCCGCGAGCGTACAACCGTTGGTAGCATGTACATCATTAAGCTTAACCATATGGTTAGCGACAAGATTCACGCCCGCTCAACTGGGCCGTACACTATGGTCACTCAGCAACCACTTGGCGGTAAAGCCCAAAATGGTGGTCAGCGGTTTGGTGAAATGGAAGTCTGGGCACTCGAAGCCTATGGCGCGGCTCACACTTTACAAGAGATGCTGACAATTAAATCTGATGATGTTTACGGCCGAGCTAAGGCTTACGAAAGCATCATTAAAGGTACAGAGATTCAGGGCCCCAAAGTGCCAGAAAGCTTTAACGTTCTAGTTAAAGAACTTCAAGGCTTGGGTCTTAAGGTTGATCTGATGCGGGAGGGCCACATAGTAGATGCCGAAGAGATTCTAGCCGAAAACATTAAGGACGAGGCTAAACACGTACCGACTGTGTCGGCGCCACAAGATAATGTCGACGAAGCCGATATAGCCGAGGGTGCGATCATTGATGATCTAGCCTTGTCAGACGCCAGTATGGCAACGGATGGAGCAACCATAAGTGCACCGGCTGACGATAATTTAACAGAGGAGGCCTAAATATGCGCAACTACAGCTCAAGAGGAACCAATATTAGCGATTTTGACGCCGTACGACTTGCAATAGCCAGCCCTGACGACATTTTAGAGTGGAGTTACGGTGAAGTTACTAAGCCTGAGACTATTAACTACCGAACGCAGAAGCCGGAGCGCGATGGCCTTTTTGACGAACGCATTTTTGGTCCCGTCAAAGACATCAACCCACACGATGCCAAATATAAAGGCATTCGCAGCCGCGACATGGCCGTCGATAAGCGCGGTGAAATAGTTACTCGCAGTATCGTGCGTCGTGAACGCATGGGCCACATTAATTTGGCCAGCCCGGTGGCGCACATCTGGTTTCTGCGTGGTACCCCATCGGCCATAGGCCTACTACTGGGAATGACAGTCAAGAATCTGGAGCGCGTTTCTTATTTTGCTAGCTATATTATCAAGAGTGTTGATAAAGAGAAGAAAGACAAGATTATAGCTGATCGCGAAGCCGAATTTACAGCTGCTGAAGCGGCCATCAAAGCCCGTTTTGAAAAAGAAGCGGATAAAGATGGTGCAAACGTTAAAGAGCTGGCGGAAGCTCAGACCAAAGAACTAGAAGAGCTTGCAGCCGAAGCAGAAGAATTCCGAACACAAGTAAGTAGCTTGGAAAAACTGAATTTGATGAGTGAGACCGAGTATCGCAACTTGCCGCCAGAGCTACAGGCAGCAGCAACTGTCGGTATGGGCGGTTCGGCTATTAAGGATTTGTTGGAAGAAGTGGATCTAACTAAGCTGATTAAATCGCTTAATAAAGAGGCCGAGGAGGCCAAGGGTCAACGCAAGAAAAAAATCATGAAGCGCTTGCGTTTGCTAGAGAGTATGCAGCGTGCCGGCATAAAACCAAGCAGCCTGACGGTTAGTGTGCTACCAGTTCTGCCGCCGGATCTGCGGCCAATGGTTCAATTGACAGGCGGTCGCTTTGCTACTTCGGATCTTAACGATCTGTATAGGCGCGTCATTAATCGTAATAATCGCCTTAAGAAGTTGATTGAATTGAATGCTCCAGAAGTTATTCGCCGCAACGAACAGCGCATGTTGCAAGAGGCAGTCGATGCTCTGATTGATAACAATAACGCTCGCTCGGGCCGGGCCGTAGCAGCTACTGGCCAGCGCCGACGCCTAAAAAGCCTATCTGACATGCTAAAAGGCAAACAAGGCCGCTTCCGCCAGAACTTGCTTGGCAAAAGGGTGGATTACTCTGGACGAAGTGTGATTGTCTCTGGACCGGAACTTAAGATGTACCAGTGCGGTCTGCCTAAAACGATGGCGCTTGAGCTATTCAAGCCGTTTGTAATCGGACGATTAATCGATCAGGAACTGGCTCACAATATCCGCAGCGCTACCCGCATGATAGAAACCAACGAAAGTGCTGTCTGGGACGCACTAGACGAAGTAATTAAAGATAAGTATGTCCTTTTGAACCGCGCACCGAGCTTACACCGCTTGAGCATCCAAGCTTTCCAACCGGTTTTGATCGAAGGTAAAGCAATCCAGCTTCATCCACTGGTTTGTAAGGGATTTAATGCCGACTTTGATGGCGACCAGATGGCCGTGCACTTGCCTTTGGGCGTGGAAGCTCAGGCCGAAGCCCATCAAATCATGGCTTCCAATCGTAACCTCCTAAAGCCAGCCGATGGCTCACCTATTTTGCACGTCGAGCAGGATATTGTTCTGGGCTGCTATTACTTAACCTATCAACGACCGGGTACGGAGACCGATAAGCCTAAAACCTTCGGCAGTCTTGAAGAAACGCTCCTGGCTTTTGATGCCGGCGAGATTAAGCTTCAATCTTCTATTAGCGTGCCATTTAGGGGTGAGGTCCAAGAGACCACTCTTGGACGGCTATTGTTTAACGAAATCTTCCCCGAAGATTTTCCTTTCCAAAACGAAGCCATGACCAGTAAAAAACTCGACCGCGTGATGACGGCGACATACCAGAAGTATGGTCAGGATGAAACATCCCGTATAGCAGACGATTTGAAGGATCTCGGATTTCAATATGCCACCTTCTCGGGACTTTCAATCGGTATGGAAGACTTTCAGGATCTAAGAGAACTAAAGGGTATTGTTGATGAAGGCGAAAAAAGAGCCACTGAAATTTCCAAGCAGTATAATGCTGGCTTTATCACTGATGATGAACGCTATCGTCTGACAATTGAAACCTGGACAGACGTTGATTCGCGAGTAGAAAAGGCCTTAGCTGAACAATTTGCCACCGAAGATAATACCATGTCCATAGCGGTTGCATCTGGCGCTAGAGGAAATTTGAGTCAGATGAAGGACTCGGTAGGAATGATCGGTATTAGAGCCGATGCTACTGGTCGTGCTATGGAGCTACCGGTACGGTCAAACTATAAATATGGACTAGACCCGCTGGAATACTTTACGGCCACTCGTGGAACTCGAAAATCATTGGTAGACATTGCTCTACGTACTGCAGACTCCGGCTATCTTACCCGGCGTTTGGTTGATGTGGCGCAGGATGTATTCACGGTCGACGTGGATGATGACGACCCAGGATTTGAGATACTCCGCTCAGACTCAGAACTGATCAGTGTTGGATTTGGCCAGAGGTTGGAAGGCCGATATGTAGCCGAAAACATTAAAAAACATGCTAAACGGGGAGATTTGATTACGCATGAAATCGCTCGCGCTATTGGGGCAGACGAAAGCGTCACTTCCGTTAAAATTCTAAGCGCCCTGAGTTGCACTATTTCGCGAGGCGTTACCAGAAAGTCTTATGGTGTTGATTTAGCAACTGGTGAGTTAGTAGCCAGCGATCATCCAATCGGTGTAATTGCTGCCCAAAGCATCGGCGAGCCAGGCACGCAGCTTTCTTTAGACTCCAAGCACCGAGCCGGAGCTGTTACGGCTGGTGATGACGTAACTCAGGGCCTGACCCGCGTAGAAGAGCTGCTAGAAGTTCGAACTCCTAAAGGTCAGGCTTATCTTAGCGATATCAGCGGAATAGTAAATGTCTGGGAAGAGGGCGAACAATACATTGTGCAGGTTACTGCTAAAAAGCAGAAAAAAGTAGTGCTGGAGTTGGGCGAGAGACAAGCTAAGGTAGCAGACGGTGATGAGGTGAATATTGGCGATGTAGTCGCGGCTAACGAAGATGGCTCGGAACCTCTAACTGCTCCGTTTACGGGTAAGGTCAGCGTGGATAAAGGCGCGATCACTGTTGCCCCAACCGCTAAGAGCATTATGCGCTACGAGATTCCCACCTTTAGACAACTGGTGGTAGCCGATGGCGACATGCTCGAAGCTGGTCAGCGGTTAACCAATGGATCGATTAATCTTCACGATCTGATGCGCCTACGCGGCAGAGAAGAAACACAGCGATATATCATGAACGAAGTCCTATACATTTTTGCCAGCCAAGGCCAAACCATTGCTGATAAACACCTTGAAGTTATTGTGCGCCAGATGTTTAGCCGAGTTCAGATAGAAGATGCTGGCGATAGTGAATTCATCACAGGGGATGTAGTAAGTAAACTGGCTGTGGATGAGGCGAACGCCAGACTGACTAAGGAAAAGAAGCGGCCAATCAAATACAACGAATTGCTTCTGGGCATTACCAAGGCTTCGCTAAGTACCGATTCCTTCCTGTCGGCTGCTTCATTCCAGGATACGACCAGAGTTCTGATTGCCGCCGCTACAAGCGGTAAGGTCGACCATCTATATGGTCTTAAAGAAAATGTCATTTTAGGACGCTTGATTCCTGTAGGCACTGGTATTGATAAGGACTTAGTTGCTGCTAAAGAGGTTGCTTCTAAGGAGTAGAAATGATAGAATTTGTCGCTAATGCCAACAGTTAATCAATTAATTCGTAAACCACGAGCAAAGGTAAGTAAAAAGCCGGGATCACCGGCTCTTGACCGAGTGGTTAATAATTTAAAGACAGTCAGCTATGATAAGTCCTCACCCTTCAAAAGAGGCGTATGTATTCGCGTGACTACTAAGACCCCCAAGAAGCCGAACTCCGCCCTTCGCAAGGTAGCTCGCGTGCGTCTAACTAACGGGCACGAGGTGTGGGCATACATCGGAGGCGAAGGACACAATTTGCAGGAGCACGCAGTCGTCTTAGTGCGTGGTGGGCGCGTTAAAGATCTTCCCGGTGTTCGATACCATATCGTAAGGGGTAATTTGGATCTGCAAGGGGTACAAAATCGTAAACAAGGGCGAAGTAAGTACGGTGCAAAGAAAGCCAAGTAACTGAGTATGCCAAGCGAACAGTCTTCGAAATTAGAAGGTCATATTACGCCGGGTGTTCCTGTGCCAGATCTTAGCCCCGAGCAACAAATTGGACTGTCCTCGATACGGGAAATTGTAGAAAAGCGCACTCACCTTAGTCCCGACGCCCTTCTGGGATACCTAAATGTATACCATGAAAGACCCAAGTTAATTCAGCCTGGTCTGAGAGCGGCCATGCGTATTGAAAAAGACAAAAATGAAAGGGGTCATCTTGCCTCGTAAGGTTACTAAGTCTCTAGTCCGGGAAGCTGAGCCTGATCGGATTTATAACAGTCGTCAGGTTTCTAAGCTTATCAATCGTGTAATGTTGAACGGCAAAAAGCAATTGGCAGAAAAGACGGTCTACAATGCAATGCAAAAAGCAGCCGACAAGCTTAAAGTCCAAAATCCGCTCGAAATTTTTGAGCAGGCGACTAAGAACATCCAGCCGCACCTAGAAACGCGTTCTCGCCGGGTCGGCGGAGCTAACTATCAAATCCCATTCGAAGTAAGAGGTCAGCGGCAGCAGCACCTTACTACCATGTGGCTAGTAGAGGCTGCGCGTGATAAAAAAGGCATGCCAATGGAAGAGCGGCTGGCCACCGAATTAGTAGATGCCTATAACAATACCGGCTCAGCAGTTAAGAAAAAAGAAGACACGCATCGAATGGCAGAGGCTAACCGCGCTTTCGCGCACTTCGCGAGGACCTAGTATGTCGACAGGTGAATCGCCGGCGGTTGATAGGGTGCAAGTTTTCGAATCAGAAAAAGGAGCAGATTTTGATAGTCGCGACTATCGGTATGGCCAGCGTAGTGGTAAAATTAGCGCTCCTCAGTCATTAGAGAGCCGTGGTACTATCAGATATCTAGTCAAGCCCGAAGACCATGATGCATGGTTTTTAGTTGAAGTGCCAGCCGATAGCAAAGAGCCCGAAGCATTGGCTCTTCAGCAGGCCTACAGAATTAGAGCGCAGAATTATATAGACGGAGTAAGATTACCTAAAAGACCGAGGATTAATGAATGGTAGATAAGAAGTATAGTCTGGAGCAAATTCGGAACATCGGCATTATTGCTCATATTGACGCCGGTAAAACTACTACTACCGAAGGTATTTTGTATCGCACCGGCCTGAAACATAAGATCGGCGCTGTACATGAGGGCGAGACTACTACGGACTGGATGGCGCAGGAAAAGGAGCGCGGCATTACTATTACTGCCGCGGCTGTAACCTCCTTTTGGAAGGACCACAAGATCAATATCATCGATACTCCGGGCCATATCGACTTTACCGTAGAAGTTGAACGCTCTTTGCGCGTGCTAGACGGCGCTGTAGTGGTATTTGACGGCAAAATGGGCGTGGAATCGCAATCAGAGACTGTTTGGCGCCAAGCAGACAAATACAATGTGCCTCGTATCTGCTTTATAAATAAGATCAACCAGACCGGCGGCGACTTTTACAAAAGTTTGGAGAGTATCCATCACCGGCTGAATCGCCGCGCGCACCCGATCCATTTACCTATTGGCTCTGAACAATCAATAAATGGCGTCGTAGATTTGATCAACATGAAGGCCTACACATATAAAGAATTCACCGACAAGAACCTGGTCGAAGGCGAAGTCCCCGAAGATATGAAAGAAAAAGCCTTGCGCTATCGCAACCTGCTGATTGAAGCCGCTGTGGAATCGGACGATGATATTTTGGAAAAATACCTAGAAGAGGGCGAAGATAGCCTGACTGAAGACGAAATCCGATTAGCCATTCGCAAAGCCGTACTTTCCGGTCAATTTTTTGCCGTAACCGGCGGCGATGGTCGAGGCGTAATCGTCGAAAAACTGCTTGATGCAGTTAACGATTTTTTGCCCAGTCCGCTTGATAGAGGCAGCACTTGGGGCACTAATCCTAAAAATGGCGAAGAAGTTGAGCGCAAGCCCGATGCTAGCGATCCATTCGCAGCCTTGGCTTTTAAAATTTCGACGGATCCATTTGTTGGCAAACTGGCCTTCTTTAGGGTGTATTCAGGCAAGATTACTGCTGGTAGCTACATTTTGAATAGCTCGAGCGGTGAGCGTGAGCGCGTTGGCCGCATTGTGCGCTTGCACGCTGATAAACGAGAAGACGTAGCCGAAGTAGAAGCCGGCGATATTGCGGCAATTGTCGGTCTAAAAGGTACAACAACCGGTAATACGCTCTGCGATACAAACAACCCAATCCTGTTGGAAAGTATTACATTTCCGGAGCCGCCTGTAAGTATTGCCATAGAACCTAAAACTAAAGCTGACCAGGAAAAAATGAGCGTTGCGTTGCAGAGGCTAGCCGAAGAAGATCCCACGTTCAGGATTAAAGTCGATAACGAAACCGGGCAAACCATTATTTCTGGTATGGGTGAACTGCATCTAGAAATTATCGTTGATAGAATGAAGCGCGAATTTGCCGTTGAAGGCAATGTTGGCCAGCCGCAAGTAGCCTATCGAGAAACTATTCGTAAAGACGGAGTCGAGGCCGAAGGTAAATATATTCGTCAAACCGGTGGCCGTGGACAGTATGGCCATTGTGTAATCCGGATTTTCCAAAATGAGGCCGGGAAAGGCTTTGAATTCATCAATGCCATTAAAGGTGGTGCCATACCGAGTGAATTCATTCCGGCGGTCAAAGCTGGGATAGAAGAAGCATTAGCCAATGGGGTGATCGCTGGCTATCCTGTAGTTGACGTCAAGGCGGAGCTCTTTGATGGGTCTTATCACGATGTTGATTCCAGCGAGGTAGCCTTTAAGATATCTGGTTCAATGGCATTGCAGGATGCGGTCAAGAAGGCTGCGCCGGTTCTGCTGGAACCAATTATGAAGATCGTCGTTGTAACTCCTGAGGAATTTATGGGTGATGTGATAGGGGATCTTAATTCCAAACGTGGTCGCATTGAAAGCATGGAAGACTTGCAAGCTGGTATCAAAGAAATCACGGCTTTTGTCCCACTCGGTGAGATGTTTGGCTACACCACTAATTTACGAAGTACGACCCAGGGCCGTGCGAGTTCGTCTATGGAACTTGATCATTACGCTGACGTTCCGCCAAATGTCGCTGAAGGAATCATCGCCAAGTCAGGCAAGTAGCACACCTCTATCTCTTACCATGTTTTATGGTTAGCTGGAACTAAGGTGCAGTGCTCATGCTTTAAGGTGTAAGCGGAAAGTGGTAAATTAGATTAGATGGTGAGAATTGTACTAAACAGGGCTTTAGGGCAACTTATAAGAAAGCCCAAGCTAATGGTGCCCCCAACTCTAGCGTTGCGGACTGTCATATCAAAAAGCGGCAAAGGTGTGTATGCCAGCTCTGATAGATTATTCAAAGGTGCCGTTTTCGGCCGCGATTCACTAATTGTAGCTGAAGACCTCATGACTCTCCGCCCGCAGCTGGTTAAACGTATATTGTTAACTCTAGCCAGACTCCAGGGACTTAAACATAAGAGTTCGAACGAAGAAGAGCCGGGCAAAATTATTCACGAATACCGCACAAAGATCGTCGATGATAAATTGCTGAGCGGAACACCTTTACATATTTTCGAGGACTTGAGTAAAAGATGGGGAGGCTCAGATACGACCCTAATATATTACGGTTCAGTTGATTCTACTCCTCAGTTTATCCGTACCTTGTGCCGATATTGCGACCTATATGGCCAAAGAATACTATGGAGCAAGATAGAGCGTATGGATGGCCGGAGAGTTACGATGCTAGACGCTATGATCAATGCACTTGCTTGGCTAGAAGCAAAACTTGATCATTCCAAAAGTGGACTACTGGAGTACCGCGCCCATAACGATGACGGTATTAAAAACCAGGCCTGGAAAGACTCAAAAGAATTCTACGTGCATGAGAATGGCCGATTCGTTAACCACTCTAGACCAGTTGCTTCAATAGAAGTGCAAGGGCTTGCATACGACGCGTTAGTAGAGGCGGCAGAATATTTACCCGATCGTGCTGACCAACTTATAGCCAAAGCCCATAAACTTAGAGACCACACAATCGAACTGCTTTGGCAACCTGAAAAAAATTACTTTGCTCTTGGCACAGATTATGATCAGGAAGGCAGCCTTAGACTTATACAAACCACAACTGCAAACCCGGCGTCATTACTTGATTCGGCCTTTTTTGATGATTTACCACAAGCTCAGAAAGAAAAGTACGTAACAGCTATAGTGCGCAATATCATGGGAACAGAGTTTCTGACTGATGCTGGTATACGAAGCCGCGGACTGGGTGAAGCAAATCTGATACCTTTTTGGGATTATCACGGCAGTTATGTTAGCTGGCCTAAAGAGACATTTGATATTGCTAAAGGCCTGCGACGTCAAGGATTCCCTCAGTTAGCCAAGCAACTTGAAAACCGTCTTCTTAATGTAATCCGCAAAAGCCGCGGTTACCCCGAGTTCTTATACGTAGATCCACGAGGACGCGTTTTAGGCTCTTCTTCATCAGCTCACCGCCACACCCACGCGCTTTTGGTAAGGAGTACCAATGTGCCCGAAAGTATTCAGGCCTGGACTGTATCTGCTATCCTGGCGATATTAGCTGATCGCCGTCCAGGCATACGCTTAGGAAGAATTAAGCAAGAGCCATGGCAATCGGATATAGAGAAAGAGGTGATGATCCACATACCAAAAGTTGCAAGGTTTAAAACTTTTATTACGCTCAATGCTCGCTATCCCGACTATCCCTATGAGTTAACAAAGGATCACTTTTAAGATGCGTGTCGCTATCATCGCCGGTCCATATCTTCCGATTCCTCCACTTATGTATGGGGGGACAGAAAGAGTAATCGCCAATTTGGTAAAGGGACTTAAGGAAGCTGGTCATGAACCTGTTTTATTCGGCCCAGGTGATTCTAAGCCGGGCTGTCCGGTAATTCCGATAGTAGACAAACACATATTCTTCCCTCGTACAGCGGCTGGATTACCGGCCTTTCAAAAAGAAATTAAAAGGATCCATAAATACACACACAAACTTCTTAAAGAAAATTTAAATGGTATCGATATTATTCATTCACACGATATTGACCTAGAGGGATTTGAGGACTTTCCCAACTTGACGACGATCCATGGTCCAATAACTTTCAAGCAACTCGAATACTACACCAAAAGAACGGGGCTCTACTTTGCTTCGATATCTAAGAATCAGCAAGAAGCCTATCCGGCGCTACAATGGGTCGGAGCAGTTTATAATGGTGATGATCCCAAGAAATTTCCAATAATAACTCGGCCAGAAAACTACGTTTGCTTTGTTAGTCGGTTTGACCGCGAAAAAAACCCTCATCTGGCGATAGAATTAGCCATCAATTACGGAATAAAAATTAAGTTGGCTGGCAAAATTGATTTTTTGGGCGATGACTATTTTAAAACCGAAATCAAACCTTACTTTAAACATCCGCTTGTAGAATATCTGGGAGAAATCCCTCAAAAAGAAAAGATTAAATTAGTAGGTAGGGCTAAATTAAATCTCCATCCGACCGGTTTTCGGGAGCCCTTCGGCTTAACGGTGTTGGAGGCCGCTTACTGTGGAACTCCTACGATGGCTATTACGCGCGGATCAATGCCGGAGCTCATAGAAGAAGGCAGAACTGGCCTGCTGGTTGAGGATTTTGTAGAAGGCTATCATCAGATTGAAGAATGCTTCGCAATGGACCGCGAATACATCGCTAAACGAGCGCGTAAATTATTTAACTACCAGGTTATGACTAAGCAATATCTACGTGCTTATAAAAAAATCTTACGCATCTATGAAATTCGAGAAAGAGAAGAAAGAAAAATTGAAAGAATTACAGACAAAAGTAAACGCGAACTCGAAACAATTTGGGAACGCGACGCTCAAGATAGAATTATCCCAGGCAAAAAACTGGTAGAAACTACCAAAAGACTGACAAAACCGGTTAAATTCAGAGGAGAATAATTAACACCTAAGATTGTGATGTGATAAGTTTTTACTAAAAACGTTGCAAAAACAATAAATAGTTCTATAATATAAATTAATTGTGACGGAAGTTATCCCTCGTTTTGGAGAAGATTCTCTAGCATTGATTTTTCAAGGCCAGAACGTTAATAATCCACAAATGGGTAAGCTTCTAGACAAATTTGTCGCTGCAAAAAAGGTTTACGATCTAGCGACTGAAATATTGGATTTTGATGTAAGGCGTGTCTGCTTTGGTAACCTTACACATCTTCAGGAAGACCCTGAATATGTTCAGCCAGCAATTGTTACTACTGAATTAGCCGAGTACCGGGCGTGGCAGGATTTTACCGATGGAGCAAAAACTGATCTAATAACGGGGCTAAGCCTTGGAATGTACACAGCCTTAGCAGCTGCCGGATCAGCTGAGGACGCGACTGTTATAGATATAAGCTCAAAACGGGCACGTCTGGTTGCACGAAATGCAAAACGAAGACCCGGAGGTATGCTAAGTATAAAAGGCATACCACATCAAGAAGAACTCGATGATTTAATTAAAAAAACAAAAACTGCTGTTGCGATCTGGTGGGGTGGCCACGGACTGGTTACTCTGTCCGGAACAAGACAAAGAATTAGTGAAGCGTACGGGATTGCCAGTGGATTGGAGGGTGTAACAGCGGAGATCTCCAAAGTAAAAGAGGCTGCTCACAATAGAATACAAGAGCGTATTCAAAAGCCTTTGACGGAGGTGCTCGAAAAAGCGGGCTTACTACCGCCGGAAGTAGCGCTCCTTTCAAATGATCCGCGAAAGAATGAAACGGCATTTTTAGAAAGTGTAGAGGAGTTAATTCGACACTATTCTGATCAAATGGTTGAGCCAGTTGATATGAACGAAGTAAATGAAGAAATCGCCTTATCCGGTATTGCAAGAGTTTTAGAGATCGGTCCTGATAGAAGTTTTGGGCTTACAAGTCAGCTTGTTAGGAAATGTCGAGAAGAGAAAATAAGCGAAATGCGCGAGCAGATGGGCAGAGGCGCAATTAAAAGAGTTAAATTTGATTTCGATTCTCTTTCTGCCTAGATCTTCCTCTTTACAAACAGGCTAAGTTTATCTTATAATGTGGCAAGTAAAACGCATGGGGGTGTTTTGTTCCTCATGCTAAAAAGTATCAATTCAATCATAAGAAGAATATAGGAGTTATAAATGGCAGAATTTGACCGCAGCAAGCCACACATTAACGTAGGCACCATGGGCCACGTCGACCACGGTAAAACTACACTGACAGCCGCTATTACGCATGTATTGGCAAAGAAGTTACCGAGTGATATCAACAAACCGGTAAAATACGATGAAATTGATAAAGCGCCCGAGGAAAAAGCTCGCGGCATTACTATTGCTACATCCCATCAGGAGTACGAAAGTGAGAAGCGACACTACGCGCACGTAGATATGCCCGGACACGCCGATTACATCAAAAACATGATTACCGGCGCTGCCCAGATTGACGGTGCTATATTAGTTGTTTCTGCTGCTGATGGCCCAATGCCACAGACTCGCGAGCACGTTCTGCTGGCCAAACAGGTTGGCGTGCCCTCCATTGTGGTGTTCCTGAATAAAATGGATATTGCCGATCCCGAACTGGTGGAACTAGTAGAAGCCGATGTGCGCGATTTGCTCAAAAAATATGAATTTGACGAGAATGCGCCGATTATCAAAGGCTCGGCTGCCAAAGCCTTGGAAGGCGATGCTGCCAACGAAGAAACTATCATGGAGTTGGTTAAGGCTATTGACGAGCACATCCCAGAGCCTAAGCGCGATCTGGATAAGCCGTTCATGATGGCTGTCGAAGACGTGTTTTCAATCAAAGGACGCGGCACGGTTGCTACCGGCCGTATCGAAACCGGAATTGTAAAAGTTAACGACGAGGTAGAGATCGTTGGAATTCGTCCGACTAAGAAAGTAGTCGTTACGGGTGTTGAGATGTTCAAGAAGAACTTACAGCAAGGCCAAGCCGGTGATAATGTTGGCATTTTACTGCGCGGAATCGAGCGTGACGACATTGAACGTGGCCAAGTTTTAGCCAAGCCTGGTTCTATTACCCCTCACACCGAATTTGACTCAGAAGTCTACATCCTTACTAAAGAAGAAGGCGGTCGTCACACACCATTTTTCAAGGGTTACAAACCGCAGTTTTACTTCCGTACAACTGACGTAACTGGTGAAGTTGAGTTGCCAGCGGACAAAGAAATGGTCATGCCAGGCGACACAGTGACATTTAAGGTTAAGCTGCTCGCACCGATTGCTATGGAACAAGGTGTCCGATTCGCTATCCGCGAAGGTGGCCGAACCGTCGGCGCCGGTGTCGTGACTAAAATCGAGAAGTAATATGACTCAACTCGAGAGATCGCTACCTGAGATTCTAGAAGAAGCTGGAGTCATTTTGGATGGCGTAGAGGCGGGGCTTAAAGAAGTTAGCGAAGGTCTTGAACGGCAACGTGATGAGCTAGTAAGCCAACGCGATGAATTAGACGTAGCAATAGCAAATCTGCATGAAAGAGAGCATGTTCCACTTCGTGGCACAGTAGAATTTTTAAGTCTTGGACGCCTCACGATCGGACAAATATAAATGGCCGATGCTAAAAAAGAACCAGAAGTTAAGCAACGGATTAGGATCCGTCTTAAGGCCTATGATCATAAGGTAATAGACCAGTCGGCTAAGCAGATTGTAGAGACAGCATTAAGAACTGGTGCTAATATATCTGGCCCGATTCCGCTACCGACCAAGAAAAGTACCTTTACCGTTGTAAAAAGCCCGCACGTTTTTAAAAAAGGCCGAGAGCAATTCGAAATGCGCGTCCACAAGCGACTTATAGACATTACTGATCCAACACCTAAGACGATTGATTCACTGATGAATCTCTCGCTCCCAGCCGGCTGCGACGCCGAAATCAAGATGTAGCCTATGGCTGCAGAGGTACCACCTACTGCTCATGTAGAAGCACTATCTTCTATTATGTAATATTTACAGCAGATTGACACTTATAACCAACCTATGATAATCTGTTATAGATACAGCAATTGGGGCTGCTTTTTGAGTTAGTTTGCAAAAAGCTCAAACCGCTCATAGTTAAAGTATCATCTCATATAGACCATATGAAATTAAACAGCATTAGCGTAGAAGGAATCATAGGTGAAAGCCTTACTCACCCGAAAACTCGGTATGACCAACATCCTCGGCGACAACGGGGCTGCTATTGCTGTGACACTGCTTTCCGCTCAGCCTAATACGATTACACAGATTAAAACCGCAGAGACTGACGGCTACACCGCCGTCCAGGTTGGCTTTGAGAATAAGAAAAAAATCGGTAAGGCTCTAGCTGGTCATCTTAAGGCAGCCAAAGTAACTCCCAAGATTATCCGCGAATTTCGTATTACCAACGATGACTCCATAGAACAAAGTGTCGGCGACCAAATTGTCGCCGATTCTTTTGAAGTTGGGGATGTTGTGCATGTAACTGGAGTTAGCAAGGGCAAAGGTTTTGCCGGCACAATCAAGAGGCACGGCTTTCACCGTGGACGCAAGACGCACGGTGGCCGCAGTTATCGACGACCCGGCTCCATCGGCTCTATGTACCCGCAGCGCATTTTCCCAGGCAAGAAAATGGCCGGACACATGGGGCACGAACAAGTTACTACCAAAAACTTGCGCATCGCCCTCGTCGATAACGAGCTGGGTGTAATCGGTATAGAAGGTGCAGTTCCAGGTCCAAAAAAGGGCCTGGTTTTGTTAAAGGGGACTAAATAATGGCTGTTCAAACTTATACAAAAGCTGGCGCTAAAGCCACCGCACCAGCTAAGCTCGACAAAGCCGTTTTTGGCCTGAAAGTTGATAATCACCAGCTGCTTAAGGACGCTTATCTAGCTCATCTGGCCAATGGTAGGGATAATTTTGCTAAAACCCTAAAGCGCGGTGAAGTGCGCGGTGGCGGCCAGAAGCCTTGGCGTCAAAAAGGTACAGGCAGAGCACGATTTGGCTCCAGCCGTAATCCGATATGGACGGGCGGCGGCGTAGCCTTTGGCCCGACAGGATCTGAGAATTATTCCCGCAAAATCAGCACTAAAGCTAAGCGACAAGCTTTAAAGCAAGCTTTATCTATTGCTGCAAGCGAAGAACGTGTCAAAATCATCGAAACATTCGATTGTCCCGATGGTAAAGTCAAACCAACTATTAATCTACTGAAGAAAGTTGGTGCGGAAGGGTCGGTTTTGTTGGTCGTTTCTGTTAAAGATGAGCTAGTGGAACGCTCAACTCGAAATCTGCCAGATATCAAAGCGATCCAGTCAAATTATTTAACTGTTTACGACATCCTCAACGCAGACACCGTTGTTATTAGTAAAAAGGCATTAGAATCGATCCAGCAATGGTTAGGTGGCAAGAATGAATAAAATCGCTCTTTTAAAGCCCCGTTTAAGCGAAAAGGCTTACGCTCTGAGCGAAGAGCGTAATACTTACGTCTTTGATGTGTCGGCCGATCTCAATCGTCATGCCGTAGCTAAAGCTGTTGCTGCTCAATATGAAGTTTCAGTAGAGTCCGTCAGAATTGCCGCCCAGCCTGGTAAAAACAAGCGGACTTACCAACGCAAAGGCAGAATTGTACATCGTGGTCAAAGTTCGCCTGTACGCAAAGCCTATGTGCGACTAAAAGAGGGCGACAAATTACCAATTTTTGCAGCAGTTGAAGAAGCTTCTAAAGCCGAAAAGGAGGCCAAATAATGGCCATACGCGTCCATAATCCAACGACCCCCGGTCGCAGAGGGATGACCAGCCAGGACTTTGCCGATATTACTACTAAAAAACCTCTAAAAAGCCTAATTAAGATCAGAAAAGGCGCAGTCGGGCGCAATAATGCCGGTAGAATTACTACTCGCCATCGTGGTTCTGGAGTTCGACGTTACTACCGTGACGTTAACTTCAAATTAGCTGCGAATTCCGAGGCTACTGTCGAGCAAATAGAATATGATCCAAATCGCAGCGCCCGAATCGCTCGTATTAAAGATCAAAATGGCAATTATCATTATATTTTGGCAACTAAAGGTATGAAACCCGGTTCTAAATTGGTAGTCCAAGAAGAAGCCTCTATCGAAAACGGCAATCGCCTGCCACTCAAAAATATTCCGGCTGGTACCGTTATCCATGCAGTTGAACTTCAAGCGGGCAAAGGCGCACAGCTAGCTAGGACAGCCGGCTCGAGCGCTCAACTAGTCGCTAAAGAAGAGAATTATGCCCAGATAAGGCTGCCTAGCGGAGAAGTCCGCCTGGTAAGTGTTGAATGCATGGCTTCGGTTGGTACTGTGGGTAACGAGCAGCACCAAAATGTGCAGATCGGTAAGGCCGGGCGCAAACGGCGTATGGGTATTCGACCAACAGTGCGCGGTGTAGTGATGGCTGCGGCCGATCACCCGCATGGCGGTGGCGACGGCGGACGCCACAGGATGGGCCGCCCCCCAACAACCCCGTGGGGCCAAAAGACATTAGGATATAAGACGCGTCGTCGAAAAGCGGGGGCTAAATTTATAGTCCGTACCCGTCATCAAGGAAAGAGGAGATAGATATGTTTTTCAATAGATATCCACCGCAAGAACGAGGCGACGTTTTATTTTCTCCCTTTGAGAAATCCGTTTTGAAATTTACGCCTTCAGAGTTACGCAGATTAAGAATCATAGATTTTGCAACTTTTGCCGGCGACACCGTCGCTAACTCGCTTTCGTCGTATGATTATGCCCAGCTACAAGAAGTCGGGCATGGTTTGTCAGATGATTTAGGACTATCCGGTGAAGAGGCAGGTTTATTCAAAGGTAGCTTCCTCGCACTCGACAATGTCTCAGCTACTGCAGTTAATTTAGAGCAGGAGAGGCTGCCATATGAGTAGATCACTTAAAAAAGGACCTTTTGTGGATCCAAAACTAGCCAAAAAAGTCGCGGCACTTGGTGCCGAAGATCGGACAGTAATTCGGACATGGGCCAGAGGGTCAACTATCCCCCCGGAATTTGTCGGTCGAACAATCGCCGTACATAACGGTAAAGTCCACATTCCGGTATTTGTTACCGAGAATATGGTCGGCCACAAGCTGGGTGAGTTCGCGCCGACGCGCAAATTCCGTGGACACGGTGGTAAATTGGCTAGATCGCAAGAATCAACTGAGGGAGCAAGAGGTTAAATATGGGGGCACAGGCAATTAGTAAAGGCATTCGTATGAGTCCGCGCAAAGTTAGCGTGGTCGCTGCTTTAGTGCGTGGCCGCAGCGTGTCTGACGCATTGACAATTCTTGAGCACACTCCGCGCCGATCGGCTGACCCTGTTCGAAAAGCTGTACTGAGCGCTAAGGCTAACGCCGAACACAACCATAGTTTTAAACCGGACACTCTTTATATTTCGACTATATCTGTTACGTCCGGTCCGCAATTTAAGCGCTACCGCGCGGCAGCGCGTGGCCGAGCCCTAAGATTTGCCCGGAGAACCAGCCACATTAAAGTTGTTGTTGATGGCGAGAAGCGCCAATCAAAGAAGACAGCTGCCAAGCCGGCTGAGAAGGAGAACAAATAATGGACCCCGAATTTTATACATATGATGAAAATGGCGATGTTATTAGAAACCCAGACTACATAACAGAGTGGGTTTATCACCCCGATGCAATTGTTCTCGGTTCAGCTGGTGTTCTTCGCGAACTGCGAGAAGATGTTGACCGTGAGATTGAAGTAGCGTTAGGAGAAAAAGATTATACGGCGTTTCAGGGGGACCATTAATATGCATAATTTTAGGGAAAAGAGCAGCCCGACAAAATGTATTCCATTTTGCCGGCGCGATGAGGAAAACCGTAGGTTGTCCTCATACGCCCGGAGGGCGAAGTAATGGGTCAAAAAGTAAATCCGATCAGCATGAGGTTGCAGGTCAATAAGGATTGGCGCAGCAAATGGTTTGCTGGTAAGAAAGACTATGCCAATTATCTAAAACAGGACTTGACCGCTCGTAGGTTAATCGATCAAAAGCTTGGTACTAGAGCTGCGATCAACAAGGTAGATATTGAGCGCTCGCCAAATTTGGTGACCGTTACTATCCAAACTGCCAAAGCCGGCGTAGTAATCGGCCGAGGCGGCGCCGGCGCGTCTGAGCTTAAAGTCGATATAGAGAAAATTTACGGCGTACCTGTCAGAGTTAACATAGAGGAAATTAAACGTGCTGAGCTTCAGGCTAAACTGGTCGCCGAGAATATTGCCCACCAGCTGGAGCGCCGTATAGCTTTCAGGCGAGCGGTAAAACAAGCTGCGGCGGCAGCCATGCGATCGGGCGCCAAAGGAGTGCGTATCGAAGTGGCCGGTCGTTTAGGCGGCAATGAGATGAGCCGCCGCGAAAAGGAAGTTCAAGGCAGTGTGCCTCTTCATACCTTGCGAGCTGATGTGGACTATGGCAGCGCCCGTGCGCTTTACCCTGGCGCCGGAATTATAGGCATAAAAGTCTGGATTTATAGGGGAGAAAGCTAAAATGTTAATGCCTAGTCGTACCAAATTCCGGAAAGTCAGAAAGGGCCGTATCCACGGTGGCGTAGCTACGTCACTAAATGAGCTGGCTTATGGAGCCTATGGCTTGGCTAGCCAGGACTCAGACCGTATCAGCAGTCGCCAAATCGAGGCGGCCCGCCAAGCTATGACTCGTTATGTTAAACGCGGCGGCCAGATTTGGATCAGGATCTTTCCCCACACACCCGTAACCAAGAAGCCGCAAGACGTAAAGATGGGCAGAGGTAAAGGAAATCCAGAATTTTTTGTGGCTAAAGTAAAGCCCGGCTCGATAATGTTCGAAATGGACGGTGTGTCCGAAGAGGTAGCACGTGAAGCCATGCGTCTAGCAGGCCATAAGCTGCCTGTACAAACAGCCTTTGTGGTCAAAAAGGAGCAATAATGATGAAAGTGGCTGATATTCGTAAACTGACAACCGAAGAGCTGGCTAACCAAAGTACATCTTTGCGTGAAGAAATTACCGAACTTAGACGCCGACTTTATAGCGGTGAAGTCCAAAACGTGCGCTCCTTGCGGGGTAAACGCAAAGATCTAGCACGGATGCTAACGGTTTTGGGCGAGCAACTGGCTAAGGAGGACATATCGTGAGTCGTATAATTACCGGTCGAGTTTCTAGTGATAAGGCCGACAAGACCATTGTTGTGCGTGTAGAAATTCGTAAAACTCA
Organism: Saccharimonadales bacterium (SeqCode); assembly: GCA_035480715.1. GTDB lineage: Bacteria > Patescibacteriota > Saccharimonadia > Saccharimonadales > UBA10212 > 2-01-FULL-49-22. The sequence goes on from DATIHL010000011.1 coordinate 98,797, forward strand.
TCCGATTTACCGCAAGCAATATATGCGCGACCGCAAATTTATGGCCCACGACGAGAAGAATGAGGCTAAGGTAGGCGATCTAGTGACAATCCGCGAATCCCGACCCCTGAGCGCTAACAAAAGATTTAGTCTAGATAAGATTCTGGAACGCGCACAGGCTGGCTTCGTAGAGACAGACACCACAGCCGACGTGCCGATTGAGGAGCTCGAGAAAAAAGAGGAGCCTAAGGTTCAACCTAAGCCTAAAGAAACAATCAAGAAGGCAGAACCTGAAGAAGAAACTGAGTCAGAGGAAAAACAATGATACAGCAAGAGACACGGCTAGTTGCAGCCGATAATAGTGGCGCCCGCACAATTCAGTGCATACGGGTGTTAGGTGGTTCACGCCGCCGCTACGCCCGTGTTGGCGATATTATAGTGGCCAGCGTCAAAACGGCTAATCCGGCTGGTGGCGTTAAACGAAAAAGTATCGTCAGGGCTGTTATTGTCCGCACCAAAAATCCCATCAAGCGCAGCGACGGATCGTTAATAAGCTTTGATGATAATGCGGCTGTAGTTTTAGCCGAAGACGACAAAACGCCGCGCGGTACTCGCATATTTGGCCCAGTGCCCAGAGAGCTGCGCGAAAGAGGCTTTAGCCGTATCATTTCGCTGGCCCCGGAGGTTCTATAGTCATGAGTAAAGCAGTATATAAAATTAGGCTGAAAAAAGGCGACACGGTGATGGTCCGCTCCGGCAAACATAAAGGCCACAGCGGCAAAATCCTAGATGTCCACCCAAAGCTGAATAAAGTGACCATTGAGGGGATTAATGTTGTCAAACGGCACTTTAAGCCCACTAGGACAAATCCTCGGGGCGGTATAGTCGAGCTTACCAAGCCAATATGGGTGAGCAAGGTGGGTGTTTTGGACTCTACAGCTAAAAAACCTTCAAAAATTACCTATAAGGCTGATAAGGCGGGCAAAAAAGTTCGCATCATGAAGTCGAGCGGGAAGGAGATCAAGTAATGGCAACCGCTACTATCACCATGCCTAGACTTAAAAGTCTCTACCGCGATAAATATTCTAACGAGCTGAAGGATGAGCTCAAACTTGTTAATATTAACCAAGTACCCAAACTCGAAAAAATCGTTATTAATGTTGGCCTAGGCCGTGCTAAGGACGAAAAGCGTCTTTTGGAAGTCGCCGCCAATACTCTGCGTAAAATATCCGGGCAGCAACCAATCGAAACGACCGCCAAAGGTTCCATCGCCAGCTTTAAGCTGCGCGAAGGCAGTAAAATCGGGCTGAAGGCGACGCTCAGAGGTGATAGAATGTACGAATTTGCCGATAGACTAATCAATCTTGTGCTGCCAAGATTACGCGATTTTCACGGCGTTAGTGTAAAATCATTCGACAGGCAAGGTAACTACAGCGTTGGCCTAACCGACCAGTCGGTTTTCCCCGAATTGTCGTTCGAGGATACAGCCACGTCGCACGGCTTGCAGGTAGTATTTGTGATAAGCGGGCAGAACCCCGAGCATTCAAGAGCATTGCTCGAGAAGTTGGGACTGCCTTTCGAAAAGGAGCAAAAGTAATGGCCAAAAAATCGAATTTAGCCAGAGACGCCAAGCGTCACAAGATGTATTTGAAATACGCTGCCAAGCGGGCAGAGCTTAAAGCCGCCGGCGATCTTGAAGGACTAGCAATGCTACCGCGCAATTCAAGCCCTACCAGGCGCAAAAACCGTGATCCAATAACTGGCAGACCCAGAGGTTATATGCGCCAATTCGGTCTTTCACGTATTACATTTAGAGAGCACGCATCCAAAGGTGAAATCCCTGGCGTGACCAAGAGTAGTTGGTAGAGGAAAAATTATGGTATCCACCGATCCCATCAGCGACATGTTAACTCGCGTTAGAAATGCCATCCTGATCAATAAAAATCAGGTTAGTCTGCCGTACTCAAAAATTAAAGAAGATGTGGCGCAAATTCTAGTTAGTAGCGGTTTTCTAAAATCAGCTAATGTCACCGAGGAAGGCATAAACAAAACCCTTAACATCGAAATTGCTGACGCTGATCAGCCGGCCGTTATAACTGAGATAAAACGCCTGAGCAGTCCTGGCAGGCGCGTTTATGTGCAGTCAAAGGAAATACCTAAAGTCAAACGCGGCCGCGGAATCGTGATTGTATCGACCTCGCAAGGCGTGATGGCTGGTGCAGATGCCAAGGCTAAAAAGCTCGGCGGTGAACTAATATGCGAGGTTTATTAGGAGAAGCTATGAGTCGTATAGGCAAACAACCCGTCGAACTACCAAGCGGAGTTACTTTGACAGTAGAGAAAGATGTCGTAACGGCAAATGGCCCCAAAGGTAGCCTGCAGCAATTTACCATACCTGGTATTAAAATCGAGTCTAGCGATAACAGCGTTCAAGTTACTCGCAGTAGTGATGAACCTACGCTCAGAGCTAAACACGGGCTGATGCGCTCATTGGTCCAAAACATGGTAACTGGTGTCAGCCAAGGCTTTGAGCGCAAATTGGAACTTAACGGAGTAGGCTATCGAGTTTCGGCTCAGGGACAAGACCTTAAACTTAATCTTGGCTTTTCCCACGAGGTTGTTTATAAAGTACAGCCCGGCGTTCAGGTGTCGGTCGAGCTGAACATCATAACCGTCAGCGGCAACAGCAAGCAACAAGTTGGCCAAGTAGCGGCTGAAATCAGAGCACTCAAGAAACCAGAGCCCTATAAAGGCAAAGGCATCAAATATGTTGACGAGCAGATTATTCGCAAGAGCGGTAAGAGCGGTAAGGAAACAGCCTAAATGAGTAAAGACAGCCTGGCTCACAAACAATTTAAGGAGAAGCAAAGACTGGGCCGAACACGGTCTAATATTCGCGGCAGCGCTAAACGCCCTAGACTATCTGTTCATATAAGCAACATGCATATCAGCGCACAGATTATTAACGACGATGAAGCTAAGACTATAGTTTACGTAACTACAGCGGGAAATCGCTCAGAGGAGAAAATGATCGATATGGCTAAATGGGTTGGCGCTGAAATTGCCCAAAAGGCCGTAAAAGCTAAAGTCAAGCAAGTAGTTTTTGACCGCGGCGCTCGCAAATATCACGGTAGAATAAAAAGCTTGGCCGATGCAGCTCGTGCCGGCGGATTGGAGTTTTAGTTATGGACCGGGATAGACGACCCAGAGATAGAATGCAGCCAGAGGACAAGGCTTTTGATGAACGCGTTATTTTCGTTAATCGTGTAGCCAGAGTAGTTAAGGGCGGAAGGCGTTTTCGCTTCCAGGCCCTAGTTGTAGTGGGAGATCATAAGGGGTCGGTTGGAATGGGCATAAGCAAAGGTGCCGATGTGACCGCAGCTATCAATAAGGCCACCGATGTCGCCAAGAAGCGGTTGATTAAGCTGACCTTATACAAGGATACATTGACACACGAAGTAGAGGCTAAAGTCGGCGGCTCCAAAATTCTGATCTTTCCGGCTGCGCCGGGGACCGGACTGATAGCCGGCGGAGTCGTGCGTTCGATTTTAGAGGTTGTTGGCATCGAAAATGCTTTATCTAAATCCGTTGGGTCTAGTAACCGTGTTAACGTTGCTTACGCTACTCTAGAGGCTTTGCAGAGCATGGTTCCAGCCAACAAATGGGTAAACCCACCATCAAGTGCAAATAGATCAGCTAACAAAGCTCCAACGAAGGTCAAGTAATGAAATATAACGAACTAATAATTTCTAGGCAACGTACCACCAAGAGAGTTGGCCGTGGCATCAGCGCCGGACGTGGTAAAACTGCCGGGCGAGGAACTAAGGGTCAGGGATCGCGTAAGAGCGGTGGCGTTAGACCCGGTTTTGAAGGGGGGCAAATGCCGCTCTACATGCGTTTACCGCACCTTAGAGGCTTTAAGAGCCGCCGTGCATCAATTGAGGTAGTCTATACCGGTCAACTGGAAGCTATCCGCAAGTCCATTATTGATAATCAGGCGCTGTTTGAGGCTGGGCTTGTTAGTAGCCCTCATGAATCAGTCAAATTACTGCAAAAAGGCGAGTTAAAATCTAAAAAAGATGTCAAGCTGCAGGCAGCTAGCGAATCGGCCATTGCACTACTAAAAAAAACTGGTGGCAGCTTCACAAAAGTTGACCGCATTGCCCGGCCCTCAAAAGAGAAGACTAGCGAACCAAAAACCTAATCCTGTTATACTATTTTCAAGCAGATGAATTGGGGTATTATATTAAAATCTTTGGGCCACAAAGAGATGCGTACGCGCATCTTGGCCGTGCTCGGCATGTTGCTAGTATTCCGAATACTGGCGCATATTCCCGTACCGCTTTCTGATCCACATACACTCAAACAAGTCCTACAGAATCTTTACACGCAGACTGGCGCCAATAATCTGCTGGGCTTTTTGAATGTACTATCCGGCGGCGCCTTAGCGAACTTCTCGATTATGTTGGTTGGGTTGGGGCCATACATCAACGCTTCGATTATCATGCAACTTCTGACTAAAGCTATTCCCAAGCTGGAAAATATGAACAAAGAAGGCGAGTATGGCCGCAAAAAAATCAACCAATACACCAGGATGTTGACATTTCCGCTGGCCATAGTCCAGTCCATCGGTATTATTTATCTTATCCGTCAGGAGGCCCAAAGCCTTGGCGGCATTGGCGATATAACTGCCAATACGTCACTGGCGCAGTGGGCTTTGATGATCGCCGCGCTAACCGGCGGTTCTATGGTTCTGATGTGGCTAGGAGAGCTAATTACAGAGAGATCAATAGGTAATGGTATATCGCTTTTGATTACGGTTGGAATTGTTAGTCGTCTGCCGACCCTGATTAACGAACTGGCTAGCGGTACGACTTGGAGTTCCAGCCTAGCGGCCAACGATAAGCTGGTGCTTTTTAACCACAAATTCAGCAAGCATGGACTGTTGATCGCCGGCATAGTCGCAGCAGTTGTGGTTTTTGTTATCTGGGCGGTGGTTAAGCTGAATGAAGCTTCTAGGCGGCTGACGGTGAACTACGCTAAACGCGTTCAAGGTAACCGTACTTATGGCGGAGTTACCACAACGTTGCCGGTTAAGTTGATCACTGCTGGTGTGATCCCGATCATCTTTGCAGTGGCCTTTTTATCCGTTCCTAACTTCGCTGGACAGCTTCTGACCCACGGTAAGGGAGTGAACGCCATAGCACATACCCATTGGGAACACATTGGTGTTTCTTTGAGCCAACTCTTCCAAAATCCTTCAGCCGCAACCTTTGCAGCAGGTGGCTGGAAGCCTTGGATATATCCTATAACGTATTTCTCGCTAGTATTTATTTTTACCTATTTCTACACCAGCGTTACCTTCAATTCGAAAGAGATTGCCGAAAACCTGCAAAAACAAGGCGGATTCATCGCCAATATACGCTCCGGGCAGCAAACTCAGAAGTACTTAAGCAAGGTTGTGAACCGTCTGACGCTCTTTGGGGCCATCGCGCTGGGAGCTTTGGCGGTTTTACCTATCATTGGGCAGATTTATGTCAATCAAAATATAGCAATTGGCGGTACGAGCATCTTAATTTTGGTATCGGTATCACTTGAAACGCTGCGTCAAGTAGAGTCACGGGCGCTAATGATCACTTATGACCAATACGAGCAACCGGATTATTTCTACGAGGCACCTGGTGTAGAAGCAGCGCCATCCTGGCGAACAGCTGTTCTTTCGCGCTTAAAGCGCCCTATTTCGCGGAGAAAAAAATAACCTCTCAAAAAACACTTTACAACTCCTGTGAGATTATGGTAGTATTATCAGGTTATATTTATGGCCGAAGGTAAAGAGGTTATCGAGCTAACTGGTGTTATTGTGGAAGCTCTTCCCGGAACACAATTTAGGGTCGAACTGGAAAACGGTCACATAATTATAGCTCATGTCGCCGGCCGAATGCGCAAGAACTACATTCGTCTAGTGCCAGGTGACCGCGTCAAGGTTGAATTGACACCTTACGATCTGACGAAGGGTCGGATAACCTACCGCGAAAATTAGAGCAGAGTGTCACTAACTTAGATTATGGAGGAGTGATCCGCATGAAAGTGCGTGCTAGCGTCAAGAAAATTAGTCCAGATGATAAAATAGTCCGCCGCAAGGGACGGCTATATGTTATCAACAAGCTAAAACCTAAGCATAAGCAGAGGCAAGGTTAATTTATGGCCAGAATTTCAGGAGTAACCATTCCGGATAATAAGCAGGTGTTGGTGGCCCTGACTTATGTATATGGCATTGGTCCTAAATCCAGCCAGGATATTTTGACCGCAGCTTCGGTCGATCCCACGGTTCGCGTCAAAGACCTAACGGACAGCGAGATTTCTAAAATCCAGGACGCTATTAATGCCAACTATACCGTAGAAGGCGAGATGCAGAGAATCATTACGGGCAACATCAAGCGCTTGCGAGATATCAACGCTTATCGCGGACTACGCCACGCTGCTAATTTGCCAACCAGAGGACAGCGAACCCGTACCAACGCTCGAACAAAACGAGGTAAGCGTATAACAGTGGGCGGTACGGCCAAGAAGGCGCCAACTAAGACTTAAAGGGAATAATTATGGCGGAAGAGGAAGTTATAAACGATACGAATACTGAAGCTGCTCAAGAACAGCCTCAAGAAACTGCAGCTACTGAGGCCCCAAAAACGCGTAAAAAAAAGGCGCGCCGCTCAGTTCCTCATGGTCAGGTTCATGTTTTGGCTACTTTTAATAACACCATAGTTAGCATAACGGATGGTAAGGGTAATCTATTGACTACCGCCAGTGCCGGCAGCAGCGGCTTTAGAGGTTCAAAAAAAGGCACTGCATATGCTGCGCAAATGGCGGCGGAGCGAGCAATTACCAACGCCAAGCAATCATACGGTGTTAGCAAAGTCGACGTATTCGTTAAAGGCATCGGCATGGGGCGCGATGCCGCTGTCCGAACGCTAGTTAGCCAAAATGTCGACGTCGAGAGTATTAAAGACGTCACTGGAGTTCCGCATGGTGGCGTCCGTCCACGAAGGCCAAAGAGGAATTAGGAAGAAATTATGGCAAGAGATTTACACCCAATCGTTAAACGTTCACGCCGAGAAGGCTATGCACTTCACCCAAAGGCCCATAAAGCTCTTGTAAAGCGTTCAACTATTCCAGGTCAGCATGGACGTAACGTTCAACGTGGCAAGGCCAGCCAATACTCCCTGCAATTGCGCGAAAAGCAAAAGGTAAAAAGGCTGTACGGCTTGCTGGAGAGACAATTTGCCAAATTAATGGAGGAAGCGTCGCGCGCTAAAGGTCAGTCTGGCGATAGGATGTTGGAGTTTTTGGAAAGACGCTTGGATAACATAATCTACCGCGCTGGATTTGCTCCGTCGCGGCGAGCTGCTCGCCAACTGGTCACTCATGGGCACTTTGCACTCAATGGCCGTCGCACAGATATTCCTTCAATCAGAGTAGTTAGTGGCAGCGCCATCTCGTTAACAGACAGCAGTAAAAGTAATGATTACTTCAAGCATTTGGATGATCTAAGTCCAGCGCCGGCAGATATTCCCCAGTGGTTAAAAGTTAATCGCAAGAAATTTGAGATCGTGGTTTCAGCAATGCCTACCAGGGAGGACGCGGAGCCGGATATTAAAGAGCAACTAATCGTCGAATACTACTCACGTTAAGGAGGTGAGGAAGTAAATGAGTAAAGCAATTCATACCCCAGCACTATCATCTGTTACGGATCATGACGATCGTACAGCCACATTTAGCGTAGAACCGCTTCAAAGTGGCTATGGCATGACGCTTGGTAATAGCCTAAGGCGCGTTCTACTCTCTAGTATTTCTGGAGCAGCCATAACCGGTTTTCGTATAGAGGGCGTAAGTCACGAGTTCACAGCCATTCCGGGAATCAAGGAAGATGTAGTGGCCATTATGCTTAATCTAAAAAGCCTGCGCTTCAAGGTCTATAGTGATGAACCGCAGACGCTGAACCTATCAAAAAAGGGCAAGGGCGTCGTAAAGGCTAAAGATCTGAAGCTGAATGCCGACGTTGAACTTGTTAATCCGGACCAGGTTATATGTACTATAGATGATCCAAAGGCCTCGTTTACCTTAGACGTTATGGTTGAGACTGGCCGAGGCTATAGGGCGCTCGACGAACAGGGAGGCGGCAAGAAGATTTCTGACATGATTATGCTCGATGCGCTGTTTACACCTGTCCTACGTGTACGCTACAAGGTTGAAAATACCCGCGTGGGACAAATTACCGACCTTGATAAGTTACTCTTAACTGTAAGTACAGATGGCTCGATATCACCCAGAGATGCTTTTGAAGAGGCAGCAGCCATTTTAGTCAGCCAGTATTCAGCCTTGGCCGGCCAAACACGCGTTGAAACCGCCGGAGCCCTTACTGATAGTGATGAAAGCGGCCAGATTGGCGACGATTCTGAAGAACCAGCCGAGCTGATGACGTCTATCGAGGATCTGAACCTGAGCGCCCGTACAACTAATGCGTTGGTTAATAACGACATTCATACCATAAGAGATCTTTTGTCATTGAGCGAGGCTGAACTGCGGGATCTTAAGGGATTTGGTAATAAAGCGCTAGATGAAGTTAAAGAGAAAATGGCGGAGCTAGAGCTTTAGAGAGATAAATTATGCACCGTCACGGCTACAAAGGAACTAAATTTGGCAGAGAACGCGACCAGCGCGAAGCGTTGCTAAAATCTTTGGCGGATTCGCTTATTTTATATGAGACTATCGAAACCACTCTGCCAAAGGCGAAGGCTGTGGCAACCTACACCGAGAAGCTGGTTGGCAAAGCCAAAAAAGGTAAAGACAGCCTGCATAACCGTCGACTGGTAATTAGTGGACTGGCAAGTTTGGAAGCTGCGCATAAGCTGGTAGATGAGCTAGCCCCTAAACTAGGTGGGCGTAGTAGCGGCTATTTCCGTATTCAGCGAACTAAGCTTAGGCGAGGCGATGGCGCACAGATGGCATCAGTTAGTTTTGTAGACGAGCTGAAAACTGAGAAAAAGTCGCAAAAAGAAGTTAAGGAAGACGCCAGCGACAAAAAGAAACCTGAAGAGTCCCAAAAATCTGATACTAAACAAGAAGCGCCAGCAATTAAAGACACTTCAGCCCAAATAGCTCAACCGAAAGTACAAAATCAAGCGCCTAAACGTTCCGGAATCAGAGGAAACAGATAATGAAGACTCATAGTATTAAGTCCAAAGACATTACCCGAAAGTGGTATGTTCTAGACGCATCTGAAGCCCCGCTAGGACGAGTTTCTACTGTTGCTGCCCGTTTACTCATCGGTAAAGGTAAACCCACAGTAACGTCGCACATGGACGGCGGAGACTATGTAATTATCATCAACAGCAGCTCGTTAATAGCAACAGGCAATAAGGCGAGTGGCAAGGTCTACTACCGTCACAGTGGCTTCCCGGGCGGAATTACAAAAAAGACTCTGAACCAGGTAAAGACAGATAATCCCCAAAACGTTATAATCCATGCTATACGTGGCATGTTGCCAGACAACAAGCTGCGAAAAGCCCGACTTGCCAGACTTAAAGTCTATATCGGCAGCGAACACCAACACCAGGGGCAGAATCCCGAACCAGTAGTAGTATCAAAGAAAGATAAGAATTAGAAAAATGATAGAAAACAGTTATTTTTATGCTCTAGGTCGCCGCAAAAGCGCGACAGCCAGGGTGCGACTTACGGGCAAGAAGGGCAGCTTCATTATTAATGACAAGCCGATGAGCAACTACTTTGCGGGCAGTAAGTACCTACAACACGAGCTTCTAAAACCCTTTAATGCATTAGAATTGGATCCCGATAACTTTACTGTCAGTGTTAAGGTTAGCGGTGGTGGGCACGCCAGCCAGGTTGATGCAATCAGGTTGGGCATTTCGAAAACATTAACTCAGCTAAATGAAGATTACAAAGGCACCCTAAAACGAGCTGAACTTTTAGGTCGCGATCCAAGAGAAAAAGAACGTAAGAAGTTTGGATTCTTAAAAGCTCGCAAGAAACGCCAGTATACTAAGCGTTAGACCTCATTTAGTTTATAATTAGTGCAAATGGCAAAAGAGGTTGTTTTAACCGGTTTGCGTTCTAATGCTGAGTTTCATATTGGTAATTATTTGGGTGCTATCTTACCTATGGTGGAGCTTCAGAGGAAACGCGCTGGCCAATACCAGCTAAACATGTTCATTCCCGACTTACATAGCTTCACTACTCCAATCGAGCATGGCAAGCTTTACGAGCAGACGCTACAAAATCTTAAAGTCTTCGTAGCAACCGGGTTAGATATTGAGCAGCCAGATACATTTATCTATCGCCAAAGCTATATTCCCGCCCATTCTGAACTCACCTGGATTTTGGACTGTTTTGCTTACTTTGGAGAACTTTCACGAATGGCTGAATTCAAAGAAAAAAGCGGTCGCCAGGAAAAAGTTAGCGTTGGCCTATTCAATTACCCCGCATTAATGGCTGCTGATATTTTGCTCTATGGTGCTAAATGGGTGCCTGTAGGTGAAGATCAAAGACAGCATGTCGAGTTTACTCGTGATTTGGCCATACGTCTAAATAACAAATTCGGCGACCTATTCGTTTTACCAGAAGATAACAAAAAACAAACCGAATTTGCCGGTCGAACAGAGCCTGTGCGCATCCGCAGCCTACGTAATCCAGAAAAAAAGATGAGCAAATCTGTCGACGACCCGGCTGGAACCATTATGCTCACAGATAGGCCGGAAGACGCAGCCAGTAAAGTAATGAGTGCCGCTACTGATTCATCGGGCGTAATAAAATACGATTGGCAAAACCAACCCGGTGTAACCAACCTACTACAGATCTTAGCTCCTATTAGTAATGAACCCCAGCAAGCGGTTAATGAACAATGGGAGGGCAAAAGCAGCTACAACGAACTAAAAACGGCAGTAGCAGCTAGTGTTAAGGATTTCCTTACCGACCTTCAGTCTAAACTGGCATCAGTTGATCAGGAGAAGTTGGCTAAAAAGCTGGAAGATGACGAAACCGCTATGACTCAAGTTGCAAATGCCACGTTGCTCAAAGTCCAAAAAGCCGTCGGGCTTCGTCCAGCCTAATCAATTCGGGATAAAATGTAGAGGTGCAGGAGTTTAAAGTCAAAAAATCGGACGAGGGTGTGCGTGCCGATATATTTGTGGCCAGTAAATTTCCTGATTATGCGCGCTCAGCCTTAAAGGGTCTATTTAAACACCAGAACGTCCATATAAATGGCCAAGTGGCCAAAGCCGGCTATAAGCTTAAACAAGGCGACAGAATCACTGTTGACGCATCACTTCTTCATGCTGAGGTAGAAGATATAGAACTGCCAATAATATATGAAGATGATGATGTGATGGTAATTGATAAGCCGGCTGGATTACTTACTCATAGCAAGGGTGCCTTAAATCTAGAACCAACAGTCGCTTCTTTTCTGAAAAAAAGACTTAATGATGAATCATTAACAGGTAACCGGGCTGGAATTATTCACCGGCTGGACCGTGCCACCAGCGGCCTTATTATCGGCGCTAAAAACTCTAAAGCGCTAGCCTATTGGCAGAAGCAATTCTCGACCAGGAAAGTTAAAAAGACATACGTTGCGATCGTAGAAGGTGTACCCAAACCATCTGCGGCAATTATCGATGCACCTATAGCCCGAAATCCCAAAAAGCCGCAAACTTTTCATGTTAATCCATTAGGTAAGCCGGCACAAACGCAGTATCGGCTAATCCAAAGTATCAATAAAGCCGGCAAAAAGTTTTCACTCCTCGAACTCGAGCCTTTAACTGGACGCACACATCAATTGCGCGTTCATCTAGCGTATATTGGCCATCCAATCATAGGAGACGCTGTTTATGGTCACAGCGATACGGCCATGCTATTGCACGCCCAGAAATTAGAGTTAACTTTTCCTGGCGGAGAGCTAAAGTCCTTTTCTATGCAATCGCCAAAGGTTTTTAGGGACTTTATAGAATCATGAGCGGTTTACTGCTTCACGATAAAACCAAAAAACAGGCTGAGCTTTTTTTGCGCAAGCCGGCAAATTCATTATTAATTTTGGGTAGCGCCGGCAGCGGCAAGTTAAATTTAGCTATTTCACTAGCTCAAGAATTACTCAAGCTTGAAAGCACAGCCAAACTTACAAACCATCCTTATTTTTTGCATATCAAAAAGCCTGACGCCAAACAGGATATATCGATAGACACAATCCGTGAAGTAATCAGATTTCTACGCTTAAAAGCACTTGGCAACGGCGGTATAAGAAGAGTTGTAATAATTGAAAATGCCCAACACTTAAGCATCGAAGCTCAGAACGCTCTTTTGAAAATACTGGAAGAACCGAACGATGACACCGTATTTATACTGACAGCTCCAAATGAGCAAAGTTTATTGCCCACAATAGTTTCGCGCTGTCAGACGATCCAGGTTTATCCGATCAGTCTTGCTCAGGCTATCAACTATTATAAAGCTAAGTTTAATCAAAAGGTTATAGAATCTACCTGGCAGCTAAGCCAAGGCAATTCTGCCTTGATGGATGCGCTCTTAAATGACGACCAGAACCACCCTCTTAAGCAGGCCATAGACGAGGCAAAAAAATTTCTGAGGCAGTCTAAATATGAGCGCCTGCTATATTTAGACAAAATCAGCAAGAATAAGGAAAGCACGGCTTTATTTCTAGAGGCCCTTAATAAGGTTTTGGCTGCGCTCCACCATACTTATTTGGCCAAGAACAGACAGCAGAGCCTAGCCCAAATGCTACTGTCAGACAGGAAGCTTGTAAGACAGTCTGCAGACGCCATAGACGGTAATGGTAACTTAAAGCTGATCTCTCTGGAGCTATTGCTCAATTTGAGGGATTAGTCTGATATAATTGCTCTGAAATGTACGCACTTTTGCTACTGGTAATTCTCGGCTACATTGTTTACCGCCATAGCCGATACAGTGAAAACGAATTAATGCTTGTTCCGCGCCGTCTGGGTGATAGGCTAACCAAACTTTGGGAAATTGCCCACCACGGTATGCGCGAGAATCGTTTTTTACGAGCTGAAAAGGCTCTATTGACGATCTTAAAAATCGACGAGAAAAATGCTGCAGCTTATAATCGACTCGGTATTTTGTATGCCAAACAACGGGAATATAGAGACGCAATTGATTGCTTTGAGATAGCCAGCAGTATTGAGCCCAGTGCTTCCAGCCTGCACAATCTAGGATTAATCTATTACGAGACAGAAAATTACCAAAAAGCGGCCACCGCTTTTGAACAAGCACTTAAGCTGGAAGACGAACTAGCTGCTCGTCACATTGCCTATGCTAAGGTGCAAGAAAAACTTGGTAATGACAAGTTGATGCTTCAGGAGCTTGAAAGAGCAACTGAGCTCGAACCCAATCCAGAAACATTTAATCTTCTAGCCAGTGCCTATGAATCACGCGGTATGACCGATGAAGCTACAAAGGTTAGGCGCACAATGAGTCGTTTAACAATGCCTTCAACTCGTCCAAAACGTGTCCTTCGTCCCCGCCGGGTTGTTATTTGACCTTTAATCTGGTGCAGAGTGGTTGCTGAAGCTAGGATGCTACTATTTAAGTGTTCTACGGCTTGTTAGTAAACTGACCCAGTTTAAATCTATTTAGACTTATCCTTCATCGCCTTAAGACTTGCTTTCACGAGTTTCACAACAAGAGTCACGGGGATTTCTTTATCCGTTGGAAAGCTAACAATGGCTGTTGTTGTCGCGTAATTTGCAAGTTCCTCTTTATGATCTTGTATCACCGGAGGCCATACGTGCAGACGCACAAAGGGATTTTTATAACTAAACCATACGAACATGCCATTGTATGCGTAGTTTCCACCATAAAAATAACCCGGCATTTGAAAGTAGCTAACCGTCTCGACAGCATCGGGCGCAACTTGTCTTATTGCCATTCGGATACTTTTCAATTTATCTTGGATATCTTTAGGACACTTGGCTATATACTCATCTACGCCGCCTGGTTTAATTTCAGATTTCTTTTTTGCCATAATATTACTCAAATATTGATTATATGATTCTAACGTACCTAATGCTCCATAAAAAACAGTTACAAAATCCATGGTGCAGGGTCATGTACGAAGTAGGAACTCTGTGGTGGTTGAGCGCAAGCTACGCGGCTGAACTTTCATCGGAATAGTGCTCTTCTCTCTCTATGTTTTGCTGGTTAGCCCACGCACCTAATTCTAGTAGTCCGCTCGCTGCTGCAAGTCCTACTGCAATTACCGTCTTTCTGGGACTGTCGACTGCTGCTTCGACGACGCCGGCCCCTGCGAGAGCCGTAACAGCTAAAACGTGCATTGAGTCTCCGGCAAAGCGACAGGCCTCAACATAGCCCGAGCCACCGTAAAGCAGGTCTAAACCTTTCCCAACATATCCCATATCCAAATTATAACAGGCATTCTAATGCTCACAGTGCTTTAGTCTGTGGTGCTGGGGGAGGGATTCGAACCCCCGAAGGCGAATGCCATCTGATTTACAGTCAGACGTGTTTGACCGCTTCACTACCCCAGCATTAAAACTTAACTTGGAGCCGACGAGCGGATTCGAACCGCTGACCCGCTGTTTACAAAACAGCCGCTCTGACCAACTGAGCTACGTCGGCGACCTCTGAAAGTCTATCAAATTAACAGATAAGAATCAACGCGATATATGATATAGTGGGCTCAAATGGATGAGCAGGTAGAGAAGCTAAAAAGTTTATTAAATTCGGCTCAGAGAATTCTTATTACTTCGCATATTTCGCCAGATCCTGATGCTGTTTCGTCGATGCTCCTACTCGGTACAACTCTAAAAGAAAACTTTCCAGAAAAGGAAATATCGATGGCACTCGAGGAAGAGCCAGAAAGGCTGGAGTTCTTAGGTGGCTATCCCAAAATTGCGTTCCAGCCACTCTATAACTGTCTAGAAAATTTGCAGCCTGACTTATTGATACTAGTAGATGCTAACAATTACAAGAGGTGCTCTAGACAGCAGAGCGAAGATATCCGGACGATAATTCAATCAAAATCGATTAAAACCGCAGTTATTGATCACCACGAGCCTGACGACAAAGAGGAAACGGATATTTATATTAATCAAAAAAGTATTGCAACAGTCCAAGATATTTTTGAAGTTTGTTTTAACCACCTCGAGCTAAACAAGCCAGTTGGGTATTCAGAAACGACGATGGTGGGGCTCTACTCTGATAGCGGCGGATTTGTATATGATAATCCGCGTCATAAAGCCACATTTAAAATTGTCAACGAACTTTTAGACGCTGGAGTCAGTCTGGAAAACGTAAACCATCGTTTAAATAATTTCACAGATGATCACTTGGCTGTCCTATCAGAGCTTTTTATTAACCTCTCCCACAGCGATGACTATAATTTTACTTTTGTAAGTGATGGTTTTACTCATGAATGGGCGAAAAGCGGAAAGGATCCTAGTGCTATCCAAAGTGCGTGCGGACATTTCGTAGATCAATACTTACGCAACATCGAAAATCGATATTGGGGTTTTGTTATTAGGCCAGACCCAATAGCTGGCCCAAAGCACTATTCTGTGTCGTTTCGCTCTACCGGTGGCAAAATGAACGTAGCTGCAATTGCTAAAAGAGTCGGCGGCGGAGGTCACAAGCCATCAGCTGGAGCAAAATTTGAGGCTAGTGATATTGAAGACGCAATAAAAAAGGTTAAGCAGGCAATTTCTGGAGCCGTTGACGAGGATTGAACTCGTGACCCCCTCCTTACCATGGAGGTGCTCTACCACTGAGCTACAACGGCATAAACTTAATTGTATCAAAGCGTTAGATATTGCACTCTAATCTGTTATAATACTGGCAAAGGAACATTATGGCTAAGAAAAGCGACAAACGAAAGATTGTTGGATTGGTATGCGAAGCTTGCAAGCAGCGCCACTATTACACGTCTAAAAACACTATAAATACACCTGATAAGGCTGAATTTAAAAAATATTGTCCTGTTAAGCGGGTTTATGCAATGCAGGTTGAGACCAAGAAGAATCTTGGGCGCAATGTCGTGCCCACTCGCTAGTTTGTAGGTGCGATTTATGTTATTTTTAAGGTGTTAGGTGCTTTAACGGAGGAGTGTAGCTCAGTTGGCTAGAGCGTCGGTCTCCAAAACCGAAGGCCGGGGGTTCAATTCCCTCCACTCCTGCCAGTGATATTTCATTTTAAGATACTCCTTCAAGGCGTTAATATTATAAGTAATGAATAAAATCAGCTTAAGTAAACCGGTGCTTATATGTTTCTATGGCTACCCTGGCTCTGGTAAGAGTTATATAGCCCGTAATATGGAAGAAGTTCTACCGGCTGCCCGGGTCAGTGCCGATCGTATAAGGCACGAACTCTTTAATCAGCCGCGTTACGACGCTCAAGAGAATGCTATAGTAGCGCACTTAATGAACTATATTACCGAGGAATTTCTTCGCGCCGGGGTAAGTGTCATCTACGATACCAATGCTATGAGACTCGGACAACGCCGCAGATTAAGGGAACTAGCCAGACATCATAAAGCCGAATATCTACTAGTTTGGCTGCAGACAGATCCGGAAAATGCCTTCATACGTACACAGAGACGCGACAGGCGCACTCAAGATGATAAATATTCTGAAGAGCAAACCAAAGCCACATTCGAGCGTCAAATGGGTGGGATGCAAAATCCCGACGGTGAAGACTACATTGTAGTTAGCGGCAAACACTCTTTTGTTACTCAAAAAGGCGCTATTTTAAACCGATTGTATCAAATCGGTTTGGTCAGTGGGAACGTTGTGCAGAGCAATGTGACAAAACCAGGCCTAGTTAACCTTGTGCCAAATCCTCACGCCGGGCGCGTGGATTTAAACCGGCGCAATATAAATATTTACTAATATGGCGCAGCGCCGGGTATCAGTACCAGAAATTGGCGAAGTGGTACTCGCTAAACGTAGAGGTAGTACCAATATGCGCCTGAGCATAAATGCGAGCGGGCAAGTTCGGGTTGGAATGCCGTATTGGACGCCCTATGAGGCGGGGCTGGTTTTTATTAAAAGCAAGAAGAGCTGGATTCAACAACAGCTTGTTACTCATGCTCCAAGCGAGCTTAGAAATGGCAGCCGGATAGGCAAAGCTCACCGATTAATTTTCTACAGGAGCAATTCAAGCAATGGTTTAGCTAATGTCCGTATTACTGCCACGACCATAGAGATTAGAACTAGCTTGGATCCATCAGATGCGAGAGTACAGAATCGAGCACTAAAAGCTTGCGAAGAAGCCCTGAAAATGGAGGCCAAGCAGCTATTGCCTATTAGAGTTAAGGCAATTAGCTCCAAAAACCAGCTTGAATACAATGATTTAAAAATACGTAAACTGACTTCAAGATGGGGCAGCTGCTCAACCAATAAAGTGATTAGCCTCAGCTATTTTCTAATCCAGCTTCCTTGGGAGTTGATAGACTACGTGATATTACACGAGCTAGCCCATACCAGATTTCTAAACCATAGCCGAGATTTTTGGGAATTTATGGAACGAAACTTACCAAACGTACGAGAGCTAAGAAAGCTGATAAAGGACCATAAACCGCGCGTAGAAGTTCTCTAGATTCTTGGTAATGTGCTTGCCATATCTGTTGATGTTTGTTAAACTTGACAACAACGACCTACTCTTAAGAGTAGGTTTTAATATAACAAGACTCGAGAGCAGAGATGGCAAATGATTCTTCTGGGCGCAGAAAGCCGCGTATAAGAAAAGCGGCTCCTACTGTACGTGAGCAGGTAGAAGCTTCTAAGCAATCGGAGAATGAACCAAAACAGCGATCAGAGGCAGCCACTGGGCTTATAAGTAAAGTTTTTTTGACCGTTGCTAAAGTCATAAAGCCGATCTTGCGCCCGCTAGCTCCAATCGGCAGATGGCTCAAGATAATCCTAAGCTGGTTATTGCCAAGGTACTTTATAAACGCTTGGCGGGAAGTGCGGCAAGTTACGTGGCCTAATAGACGGGAGACATGGCGCCTTACTGGAGCAGTCTTTGTCTTCGCGGTAGTTTTTGGCGGCTTAGTGGCTGCGGTCGATAAGGGCTTGGACGAACTATTCAAGAAAGTAATTCTTAAGTAAGGAAGCATAGTGGTAAAACGTTACGATTCATCTAAGCAATGGTATGCCATCCATACGTACTCAGGATACGAAGAGAAGGTGGCTGAAAGCATTCGTCAGCGGGCCGAATCGCTGGATATGGGTGACAAAATATTCCAGGTCCTAGTGCCAAAAGAGAAGATGATCGAGATCAAAAACGGCAAGCGCAAAGTGGTAGAAAAGCGAATCTTCCAGGGCTATGTATTGGTAGAGATGAAAATGAGCGAAGATGCGTGGTACATTGTGCGCAATACACCAAACGTTACAGGTTTTGTGGGTACGGGCGCAGAACCTACTCCACTTGCAGAGGACGAGATCAATAAGATCATGAAACGTATGGGCCGCGAAGAACCCAAACACAAATTTGATTACGCAGTTGGTGAAGTGGTCAATATCGTTGACGGGCCATTTAAAGGTTTTGATGGCGCTATAAATGAAATCGATGCTCAAAAAGGCAAGCTGAAAGTGTTAGTTAATATGTTCGGTCGCGAAACTCCAGTAGAGCTTGATGGACTTCAGGTTAAGAGAGTCTAAATATGGCTAAAGAAGTTAGAGGATCGTTGAAGATGAAAGTCCGCGGCGGCCAAGCCAGCGCCGCGCCACCTGTTGGATCAACGCTCGGCCAATACGGTGTAAATATGATGGATTTTATAAACCCATTTAATGAACAGACCAAAGACCGCATGGGCCAGATGCTTACTGTTCACATAACTATTTACGACGATCGCACGATGGACTGGCGAGTTGTGGGAACACCTACGGACGAGTTAATTCTAGCTGCCCTTAAGGTGGATAAAGGTTCTGGTGAACCAAATAAAGAGAAGCTGGAAAAGAAATTATCAAAATCCCAGCTTAAAGAGATTGCCGAATTCAAAGCGGTTGATATGAACACAGACGATGTCGAGGCAATTATGAAAATGGTTGCAGGTACCGCCCGTAGTATGGGCGTAGAAGTAGAGGAGTAAATATGACAACCAATGGTTTTGAAGCAGATTTAACGATTGATCCGGCACTAGATAAGGCTATGAGAGCTATAGACATTGCGCCTGGCTTGGATAAATATATTCCACCTCATCTACTACCTGGTTGTCTAGGTATATGTGCAACTAGCGGCGAGCTAACAATTGTAGAGGTTGATAGAGATGGTCGTTCAAATCTCTTGGGCATTGTCGAAGGTGGGCCTAGAAATATGGGTCTGATGTTGGTGCATAGAGTTGGTAGAGCGCCTGATGCTGAGCCACAGTATAAGCACGATGAGACACTACCATATGACGGTAATATCTCATTCCCTTAAGCGCTTAAATTAATGATAATTGTGGGAGGCTAAACGCCGCTCGGACCACAAAGGAGTAAATCATGGCAGAAGCCAAAAAATCAGACAAAAAAGTCCAAAAAGCTGTAAAGGATGACGCTAAAGAAGAGATTGTTGAGACTGTTGAAGTTGAAGTCACCCCCGAAGATCCAAAAACTACAGCTAAAGCTGGCAAGCGCAGTGCAAAAGCCACCCGAGAAGCTGAAGAGAAAGAAGTTAAAGAAGAGCGGAAAAAAGCTACCTCAGACAAGAAAACCGCACCACAGAAAGCCAAAACACAGAAGAAACCACCGCGGAGTCGACTAGAACGTGCCGGCAAGAAATACCGAGAAGTGTCTAAACAAATTGAAGCCGGTAAAACTTATAATCTAGTCGAGGCTGTTGATTTGGCCACTAAAACATCCACCGCGAAGTTCGACGCCACAGTCGAGCTACATATTAACTTGGCGGTTGATCCCAAACAAGCAGACCAAAACGTCCGCGATATTGTTGCTCTGCCGCATGGCACTGGTAAATCATCCAAAATTGCAGTGTTTGCCGAGGGTGATGATATAGATAAGGCTAAAGTGGCCGGTGCCGACATTGTTGGCGGTGATGACTTTCTTGCAGCGTTAGATAAAGAGCAGATAGAATTTGACATCCTTATCTCGACCCCCAACCTAATGCCCCAACTCGGTAAATATGCAAAGCTACTGGGTCCTAAGGGACTCATGCCTAATCCAAAAAGCGGCACAATCACCACAGATGTAGCTAAAGCCGTCAAAGAGGCTAAGGGCGGCCGTGTTGAATTTAGAGTCGATCAAGCTGGAATCATTCATTTAGGCATTGGCAAAGCTAGCTTTGGGCCGCAAAAGTTGTTAGAAAACGCCCAAGCCGTAGTGACAAGTATTAGAGCGGCTAAGCCAGCGAGTGTTAAGGGTGTATATGTTAAATCTGCGTATGTCACCACTACCATGGGTCCGAGCGTCAAAACGGAATTATAGTTTGCGACAAGTTTACAACAGCATTAGAATATTTTAAAAGGAGTCAATAGGGCACATGGGGGTTTATAGCAACAAACAGATCCGCGAAGCCATAAAAGACGGTCATATTGTATGCACGCCTTTCAACGCCAGACATGTAGCCCATGCTAGCTTAGACGTTACACTTGGACAGTACTATTATCGGACTGAGCGCTCTAAAAATCGTCCGGTTTATAATCCCTTTGATGAGCTAGATGTCAAAAGATACTTCGGCGATAGCTTGGTAGCCGTGCCGCATAAAAAATGGTGCGATGATAACGGTGTCAAAGAACTTAATGGGGTTCCGCGCAATCATCCGGTTATTCCGGTACGTCCAGGTGAGCGAATTTTGACACACACCCACGAGTTTTTTGGTATTTTGCCACCCGGGGCATGCGAGATCAAGTCGCGCTCAAGCTGGGGACGTAGTGGTATAGCCGTCAGTTTTGATGCGGGCTGGGTGGATCCTGGTTATATAAATCGTCTTACGCTAGAAGTTTTTAATCTGAATAAAAGTGAAATAGTTCTATTGCCGGTTGGTGAGCGGATCGCCCAGGTCATTTTTCACCAAACTGGAGAAGTTATCGGCAATTATGGCGCCGGACGTCATGGCGGCTTTAGCGGTAAATACCAAAGCGGGACTGATTTAAAAGATCTCATCAGAAACTGGCGACCGGAATTGATGCTGCCACGCGCTTACTTAGACAAACGCTCTTTGCCGAAGCGGATTAAAGGGCTGAAAGCCCTTTAGCTATGAACTCTGGCTTATTTATCGTTTTAGAAGGCAGTGACGGATCTGGAAAAACCACGCAGTTCAAACTCTTAACGCAGAGGTTAAAGGCCGCAGGACATGACGTGGATGTCTATGATTTTCCGCGTTACGATCAAACTTCGAGCTACTTTGTACAGCGCTACCTAAATGGAGAATACGGCCCCGCATCCGAAGTTAGCCCCTACACTGCATCCTTGTTTTACGCTCTTGACCGTTTTGAAGCCGCTCCTCAGATCAGACAGAGTCTAGCTGATGGCAGAATTGTTGTGGCTAACAGGTACGCCGGCTCAAACATGGCTCATCAAGGCTCTAAATTCACCAGCTCTGGTGAGCAACGAGGATTTTTTGTATGGGCGGATAGTTTGGAGTTTCAACTCTTGGGCATACCCAGACCGACGCTTAATTTATTCCTTCGAGTGCCGGCCGATGTTTCGCACGAGCTGATCAAAAAAAAGCAAGCTAGATCTTATACTGAAAAATCCCATGATGAACACGAAGCCGACATCGAACACTTGCGTAAATCAGTTGCTACTTACGATACGTTGTGCCAACTTTTCCCCAGAGATTTTAAGGCTGTTGAGTGCTCCGAAGATGGAGAAATTTTATCTATCACAGAGATAAATAACCGTATTTGGCAAATGTTAAAACCGCTATTACCAAAGCCGTCCCATAGTGGCCGTACAATGGTTGTTAGCCTTGATGAGCAGCTTGTTGCCGAAACTACCATCAAGAAAGAACCTGCAGCCATTGTTGATAGCCTTGCCAGTCGCGAACTGCCGCAGCAAGTATCGATAGAGGTGGAAGACATAAGCTTATTGGCATTAAATAGCTTCCTTGGCACGTCAGGTGTGACTATTAAATACTCCGTCCACTGGCCCCAACGCGAAGGTAAAACCAGACTGAATTACTACATACCGTCTCAGTTTTCGCCCAAACTAACCAAAGAATATAACGCTGTGATGACCGCTTTGTCTGACTTATACAGAAACATAGAGAAAAAAATCGAAATCCAAACCAAAAAACCTGTCAACAAAACCTCTGTCGAGCAAGCTAAAGAACACTTAAAAGCTCTGATCCCAATGACAGTACTCTGCAACGTGTCAGTATCTGGAAGCAATAAGGCAATTTCAGACTATATACACCTCGCTGCGGCCAGCGACTTGTCCGAGATACAGCAGCTAGGCCAACAACTTGCTGACGGAACTAAAAAAACTGTTAAATCAGTGAGCGACGAGTCGCTCAAACAACCAGAAGCGCTTAAAAGTATTGTTAAGCAGCTGGATGAGGTTCGTTTATCGTCAGAATCAGTTGACTTTACCGATGTGAAACTACTGCATGTTTGGCCAAAGAACGAGCTTGATCTACTGGTTGACTGCTTATATCCTCATAGCAGTTTGGGACGTGAGGCTATAGCCGCTGAGCTTGATAAGTGGACATATCAACAAAAGTCCGATGCCCTCAAAGCCGCCATTACACAGGATGCTAATATTATCTTAAAAAAAACTCGCTACAGCTTCGATGTTATCGATGATCGCCTAACTCTAGAAGATTTAGTTGAGCAAGTTAGACCAAGCGAACTTCAACTTCAGCCACCCACAGCTAGATACGGCTACGAAGTCCCAGCAGAAATCGAAGAACTTGGACTCGACGATAAGTACATCGAGTGCTTTGATCTAAGCTTGCGTCTATTCAGCGACATTCAAGCTGAGGGGCATCAGCATTTGGCGGGGTACGCCACTCTAGCGGGGCACAGGCTTAGATGGCAATTTGGCACCAATGGGCTATCAATCTATAAACACTACCCAAAAACTAGCAGTAATTTCTTAAACTTAGTATTGTCATTACGGGGAAAAATTGCTGAAGTTCATCCATTGATAAGTCAATCAGCTAAAGCAACACTAAAAAAACAAGTAGACTTACCGCAGCCAGCCATCGAGGGAAGGCAAACGGCCAAAAAAGCAGCCAAGAAACGCAGCACCAAACGCAATAAATAGTTGTTGCACCGAAGTTATTCATATGCTAGGATACTACTGGACACCAGAGACAGTAGCTGTCGCAAGACTTAATCCGCTGGTTAGTGGAGCTACCGAGGTAAAAACATCTGTTTTTGAACTTGCAAGTCTTTGGTTTCGCCAAAGATTTTTTTAAATTAAGGAGCCTCCTGTGGCACTAAGCCGACAAAAGAAAGAAGCAACCGTGCAAGACGTTGAACAGCTTTTAGCTGATTCTAAAATGACGGTTTTTGTGCATTACGCAGGTACGCCGGTTAAGGCTTTGCAAGAACTACGCCTACAGGCAAGGGAAAATGGTACTCAGCTGAGAGTAGTCAAAAATCGCCTGTTCAAAAAGGCTCTAGAATCAAATTCAAGCCTCAAAAATGTCGGTACAGATAGCATCCAAGGACAACTTCTGTATGCTTTTAACCGGACAGATGAGGTTGCGCCAGCACAAAGTCTGGCCGCTTTTGCTCGAGCCAATCCTCAGATTAAATTTGTGGGAGCGATTACAGATGAGGGGCAACTTTTGAGCGCCGACGACGTAAAAGCCTTAGCTAGTTTGCCTACAAAAGACCAGCTAAGAGCACAGCTGGTGGCAACTATTGGATCACCAGTATCTGGATTTGTTGCGGTAATGGCAGGCAATGTGCGCGGAGTGCTCAATGTATTAAATGCGCGAGTCGATAATTTAAGTAATTAATTCAAGTAATAAGAAAGGACAATATAATGGCCGACGAGGACAACAAGCAGGAAGATCAGGAAGCTACAGTTTCTGAAAACCAAGAGGAGGTCAAAGCCGAAGAAAAGATAGAAGCTGCCCCTGAGCCGGAAATTAAAGAAAAAAAGAAGGATAAAAAAGTCGAAACTCCAAAGGAATTTGAAAAGTTAGTGGATCAACTCGACAAATTAAGCGCCTTAGAGATAAGTAAATTCGTTAAATTCTTAGAGGAATATTGGGGTGTAAGTGCCGCTGCGCCAGCTGTAGCCGTAGCGGCACCAGCTGCTGGTGGTGACGCTGGAGCGCCCGCCGCAGAAGAGAAGAGCGAATTTGACGTTATCCTTAAAGACGCTGGTGCTCAGAAAGTAGCGGTTATCAAAGCCGTTAAAGATATCACGGGACTGGGTCTTGGTGAGGCTAAGGCATTGGTAGATGGCGCGCCTAAATCAATTAAGGAAAAGGCACCTAAAGACGAGGCTGAAGAGGCCAAGAAAACACTCGAAACTGCAGGCGCTACAGTCGAGCTCGCTTAAAAATAGCAAAATTTATCCACAGCACTTAGCTTGACACTTTGACTTAAACTGTCCGTTATGTTAGGTTTAGCTTAAGACTGTAGTCAAACAAAGACTAGGGGTTGGAGTACGAAAAATGTCGGATATACCAGAGAAACAAATAAAAAGATTGCGGGCTTTGCTGAGCGAGGCAGAGACTAATGTGGCAGCTGCAAAAGAGCTGTTGATTAGTATTGTCGGCGAAGATGCTGAGCTAGTAGAGAAAGTCAAAGATAAGGCACTAGGCAAGGTTATCGAGGGTGTTTTCGATGGCCAAAACATGGTTGGGTCGGATGGAAAGACCTATCCAGTTCCAGCAAACTACGCCAGTAAATCTAAGCTAGTTCAGGGCGACATTCTAAAGCTCACGATTGCTGATGATGGCGCATTTTTATATAAGCAGATTGGTCCTGTGCCTAGAAAGCAAGTTGTGGGCGTCTTGCAGCAAAAAGAGGGTCACTACTTTGTCGATGTTAATGGCAAAGAATATCGAGTCCTGCTCGCCAGCGTGACCTATTTCAAGGCCAAGCCGGGTGATCAGGTTAGCGTTAATATTCCAGAAGACGATAGCGTCAACGCCGAGTGGGCCGCCTTAGAAGCTGCTTTATAAGAGCGACCCCAATTTACATCTATTTAGCATTTATACATTAATATTCCACCCCAAAAATGATAAAAAGAAGAAAAATAATATTAGTGGTAATAACATGTTTTGCATTTATATTGCTGCTAGGGCACTATATTCCCATATCTGAGAATCGAGTCGATAACATTGGTGTGTGTCCACTATTAGATAACTCGAGTCAAAGTGTCTGCGAGCTCCATCAAAGCTATAGAATACTTCCAGGCCAGTTAATTTCAAATTACTATTCTCGTGAGTTTGATGCTTATAAAAAAATGCGCTCGCAGACTGAGCCTCTACCACAAGACCCAAGATTTCGCACGCCCGACACACTTATTCACACGACTGCCAAGCTTTATCTTTGGTAATTTCTACAATCTAATCTCAAGGTTCTATCGACTATAATAGAAGCACTGTGGGACAAGCTTTATATAGAAAATATCGGCCGCGCAGCTTCTCGGAAGCTATTGGACAAGAAGCAGTTACTAAAACACTTAGTGAGGCTATTAAAACTGGTCGGATTAGTCATGCCTACCTTTTTGCCGGACCAAGGGGTGTCGGCAAAACGTCTATAGCCAGAATACTAGCCCATGAGGTAAATAAATTGCCTTATCAGCATGATAATATCCACCTGGATATAATAGAAATTGACGCTGCCAGCAATCGTCGGATTGACGAGATTCGCGATTTACGGGAAAAGGTTCACATCGCACCGACTTCTGCTAAATACAAGGTTTATATCATTGACGAAGTGCATATGTTGACCAAAGAAGCTTTCAACGCTCTTTTAAAGACGCTTGAAGAACCACCAGCCCATTGTATTTTTATTTTAGCCACCACTGAAGCGCACAAATTGCCCGAAACTATAGTTAGCCGTACTCAGAGGTTCAATTTTAAGCCGATTGGGCCACAGGCAACTCGAAAACACCTGGAAAAAATAGCTGGGTCAGAGAAGGTAGATATTGACACTAATGCTCTGGCTTTGCTGGCTGAATATGGGGATGGGAGCCTGCGCGACATCATTGGTTTACTCGACCAACTAAGCTCTACGTCAAAGAAGATCACTGAAGAGGATGTCCGCAACTTACTTGGCATTCCACCCAAACAAGCCATAGATCAGCTCGCAGAGCATATTCTAAATGGCGAGGCTCACAAAGCCTTGCAGAACCTTGATGGCCTAAAAGAGCAGGGTATGAATTCTGTAACTGTGGCTAAGTCCCTCGCGCAATACTTGCGCCAAAAGCTTTTAGACCAAAATCTTTCAGCCGATTGGGTCATTAAGCTATTAAAGCAGCTTGTTGAAGTTTCATCGAGTGGCCAACCCCAGGAAACTCTAGAGCTAAGCGTACTGGAAGCTGCCGCGCACAGCAGCAGGCATACGGACAAGGTAGTCAGACTAACAGATCAGACCGATAACAGCAGAAGGGTGTCCGAACCCAAAAAAGAAACTATAAAAACCGAAAGGACTAAATCTGTTGACGTAGTTAAAGACGAAGCAATTATCAAGTCTATAGACTCTAAAACCTTTAATTTAGATTTATGGAACGATCTGCTCGAACGCGTTAGATCAGAGTTACCGTCATTATATACGGCGCTGCGACTGGCTGAGCCATCAATCGCGGAGGATAAACTAGTGTTATCATTTCCTTTCCAGCTTCACCAAAAAAAGGTCATGGAAGCCAAGCATATTAGCCTAATCGGACGGCTCCTAGAAGATTTAGGAAACACTAAAATGCAGATTGAGTGCGTAGTCGATAGAGAACTATCTATAAAACGCAGCGGTGCTAGAGCCAGCTCAAATACCGAAAAAATAGCTAAAGATAATGCCAAAAATGATGACTCTGATCTTCAAACAATAAGCAATATCTTCGGTTCAGCAGAGGTGTTAGAATCATAAGTACCAGACTTAGGGGGCGTTTAAATGGATAAAGATAAGAGTGTACACTCTCCGCCGCAAAATCTAGATGCCGAAACGAGCTTGCTAGGCAGTCTGATTATTGACAGCGACGGCTTTATTAAAATTGGCGATTTGATTAGGCCGGATGACTTCTTCAACCAGCAGCACGTAATTATTTTTACTGCTATGAGAACCCTGCATGATAGGCACAGTCCAATTGATATCCTGACCTTGAGCGAGCAATTGAAAAGCTCCGGCAAGCTGGATGTCGTCGGCGGCGCCAGTTATTTGACCGAGCTCACTAACTATGTGCCAACGGCGGCACACCTTGAGCAGTACGCCCAGATCGTGGCTGATAAAGCCATTAGACGCCGCCTAATCAGCGCTTCGGTTGATATTGCGGCCATTGGTAGGGAAGAAGATAAAACTTTATCCGAGTTAATAGAAGAGGCCGAAACTCGCCTGTTTGAAGTCAGCCAAACGCACGTCAGGCAAGACATAACTTCGCTCGAATCCATTCTAGGTGAGAGCTTTGATAGGTTAGACGATCTCCACCGCAAAAAAGGTGGTTTAAGGGGCATACCGACCGGTCTGCGCGACCTAGACAAGTGGATAGCTGGTTTGCAGCGTTCTGATTTAGTAGTTATTGCAGCGCGTCCTTCGATGGGCAAAACCGCCATGATGCTTAATATGTCACTCGATATTGCGACCAAAGCCAATCAGGGCGCAGTCTTGTATTTCAGTCTGGAAATGAGCAAAGAGCAGTTAGTAGACCGTTTATTGGCCGCCGAAGCCAGCGTTGATGCCTGGAAGTTACGTACAGGCGACGGACTCACAGATGAAGACTTTGAGCGCATAAGTACAGCTATGGGCGCACTGGCTGAAGCACCAATTTTTATTGATGATACATCAGGAGTTACGGTCTCTGATTTGCGCACTAAGGCCCGCCGATTGCACCACCAGCACCCGTTGGCGGTCATTATGGTCGACTATTTGCAGTTAATGAGCGGCGGTTCGAGGTTTGCTACTACTGCTAATAGGGTCCAAGAAATTTCGGAAATTAGCCGGAACTTAAAAATATTAGCTCGGGAATTGAACGTGCCTGTAGTGGCTGCCAGTCAGCTTAGCCGTTCAGTTGAAGGACGCTCCCCTCAAATCCCGCAACTGGCAGATTTGCGCGAATCCGGCTCGATTGAGCAAGATGCCGACATAGTTATGTTCTTGTACCGTGAGGAGTGGTATAACCCGGACACCGATCGCCAGAATATTACAGACATATACATTAAAAAACACCGCAACGGTCCGACCGGAAACTTTGAGCTTTACTTTGATCGAGTAACACAGCGCTTTCGTGATTTAGACACCAAACACCAGCAACCTTTTGAAGGGTAAGTTCTGCTATACTTTGAATTATGTTAGTGCTCTGGCGGAGAGCTTGGCCTTCGTGGGTAAAAGTCCAACCGCTCATTATTGGTGGGCTGCTGATAATATTTATTATAACTTTCTATTTTTGGCGACTAGGTTCACTGACTGCCGGTCTTGGTCCGACAGAATACTTATCTCGACAAAATAGTAGCTCGACCAGTCATATTTTAAAGTCAGGAATCAACGCGCCGTACCACTTAGTGCAGCACTGGTTATCCGATTTAGGTCACAATAATCTGTTTTCTCTGCGGTTGGGATCAGTGGCATTTGGCCTGGTAATTCTTTTCTGTCTTTTTAACTTGCTGCGTATGTGGTTTGGTAAAACTATTGCTACCTTTGCCCTACTTATCTTCCTGAGTACACCTTGGTTGGTTTTACAAACTAGAACAGCTAGCCCGGACATTATGCTGCTGTGGCCGATAGTGCTTTTGGCATTTTTTATTATGACTCTTC
Organism: Saccharimonadales bacterium (SeqCode); assembly: GCA_035480715.1. Lineage (GTDB taxonomy): Bacteria > Patescibacteriota > Saccharimonadia > Saccharimonadales > UBA10212 > 2-01-FULL-49-22. The sequence continues at coordinate 127,700 of DATIHL010000011.1, forward strand.
GGGCGCAGCGAAGCGAGGGATTTTTTTGGATACTATTCTGTATTGTTGTTGCACTCGGGATATATACTCCGGGCATAATTTGGTTTGTAGCTACCGCTGCCATCGTGGCACGCCATACGATACTAAACACCACCAAGCGAGTTGGCAGTTTAAATACGGTTTTAGGACTAGTGATCGGCATTTTAATATTGGAGCCGTTGTTTCAGGCAATTGCTGTTGAGCCATCGCGCGCTAAAGATCTTTTTTTAATACCAGCTCACTGGCCTCCAGCAGTTGAAGCACTAAAGTCTACAGCCTGGAGCGCACTTTCGCTTTTTTGGCGGACCAGGGCTCCTGTAGATATTAGTATCGACAGATTACCAATTCTCAATATTTTGCAAATAGCACTAGCGGTGTTTGGCGCATATGCCCTAGGATCTAAGACGCGACGAGTTACTTATTTTTTAGTGGGCTTTTTAATATTTTCGATTCTGCTAGCTGGACTAAATCAAAATCTTCATATAATAACCTTAGGTCTGCCGGCAATGGCTGTCTTTATAGCTGCCGGACTGCGTTATATCTACGTTGAATGGCGCCGGGTGTTTCCGCTCAATCCTTTTGCCAAAGCTTTGGCTCTGGGGTTAATAGCCTTAGTAGTTGGAGCGCAGCTGTCTTTCTCGACGCGTTATACATTAGTAGCTTGGCCTCACACGGCAGCCACAAAGTCTACTTACGTGCTAAAATAACAAGCGTAAAGCGAGGTGTAAAAGTGAGTAAGTTTGATCAAGCGAAGCTTCTTATGAAGGCCCGAAAACTCCAAAAAGAGCTTCAAAAAGAGATAATTACAGTCGAAACGGGTGACGGCGCTGTGCGTGTCGAGATAAGCGGCGAGCAAAAAATAAAGAAGGTTCATATCGACCCGCAGGCAGTTGACCTGGAAGACATCGGGCAATTGGAAGGCTGGGTTGAGGAAGCAGTAAAAGAAGCTATCAATAGAAGCCAAAAACTGGCGGCTGAAAAAATGCAGCCAATGATGGGTGCGCTGAGTAATTTAGGACTCTAGATAGTCCATGCATCCGGCTATACCAAAATCCCTTCAAGAGCTAATTGAAGCTTTTGGTAGTTTGCCTGGAGTCGGTCCGCGTACAGCCGAGCGCTATGCTTACTACCTTCTGCACAGCGATCCAGCTAAAGCCCGTTCCTTAGCCAGCGCACTCGAAAAGCTGCATACCAGCGTCAGTTATTGCCCCGTAACATTCGCCTTAATAGAGAAGAGTCAAAAAATCAGCCCACTATACACTGATCCAAAACGCGATAAAAGACAAGTAGCGGTTGTGGCAGATCCATTTGATGTGGTGGCTATAGAGAAAACCGGTAAGTTTATGGGTACCTACCACGTTCTAGGAGGCCTGCTTTCGCCGATTGAAGGAGTTGGCCCTGAACAACTGCACCTTGCCCAGCTAATCAAGAGAGTAGATAAAGATAAGGTTAAAGAGCTAATCTTAGCCACCAATGCCAGCGTAGAGGGGGAAAGCACCGCTCTGCTGGTTACGCAAGAGATCGGGAAGCGCCGCGTAAAAATTACTCGATTAGCACGTGGCCTTCCAGTTGGAGTGGACTTAGAATACGCCGATCAGATCACACTGACCCGGGCGTTGGAGGGTAGACAAGCTATTTAATTGATAGTTAAGCGGTGCCTTTTGCTAAACTTAAGTAGATGAACAGATACCCCGAGACTGAGAAAATTCAGGAGATTATAAACTCAGCCAAAAAAATCGTAATCGTGCAGGCGGACAATCCAGATATCGACAGTCTGGCAAGCTCGCTGGCGCTCGAATCTGTATTGGGCGATTTAGGAAAGGAAATATATCTATATTGCGGCGTTGACATACCCTCGTACCTGCACTATTTACCTGGTTGGGGGCGCGTTATCAAAGATATGCCTAAACAGTTCGATGCTTCTATCATCGTTGATACCAGTAGCGACGCGTTGCTGGAACAGCTCCAAAAGAGTGGTGCTAAAAGCTGGCTGGCGACGCGACCGACGATTGTGCTGGATCATCATTCCACCGAAGCTACGATTACTTTTGCCAGTGTAATTTGCAATCATCCGGCCGTAGCGACCGGAGAAATTGTCTATGAACTGGCTGGACAGCTGAGTTGGCGCTTAGACACGCAAGCCAAAGATCTTATTGCAATGGCGATTTTAAGCGATAGTCTTGGCTTAATGAGTCAATCTACCACACCTCGCTCGATTCATATTATTGCGGAGCTTGTAGAAGCCGGAGTAAACTTGCCCGAACTTGAGAGTGCACGCCGTGAGACGCTCAGACGCGAGCCAGAGCTAATTCATTATAAGGGCGAGCTACTCAAGCGGGTGGAGTTCCATAGCGATAATCGAATTGCTATGGTTAGTATCCCATGGGAGGAGATAGAACGCTACAGTCCTTTGTATAACCCATCAATGTTAGTGATCGATGATATGCGCCTAGGTAAAGGCACAGACATAGCCATTGCTTTTAAACTCTACAGAGACGGTAAAGTTACTGCCAAAATCCGCTGTAATTACGGCTGGGGAATGGCCGATAAGTTGGCTGAGCACTTTGGCGGTGGTGGCCACCCTCTGGCCAGCGGCTTTAAGGTTACTGATGGCCGCAGCCATGAACAGGTTAAGACGGAGACAATCCAGACGGCAACTAAATTATTAAGCGAGATTGAGCAGAAAAAAGCCAATGAAACTCCATAACACTCTGACTCGGAAAATCGAGGAATTTAAGCCCCTTCAGGACAAAATTGTGACCCTCTATAGCTGCGGCCCCACAGTCTATGACTACATGCACATAGGCAACCTCAGAAAATTCGTATTCGATGATACTTTGCGTAGAGCCCTCGAGGCCAATGGCTACAAGACTAAACACGCTATGAATATCACTGATGTCGGTCATTTAGTCAGTGATTCCGACGAAGGCGAAGATAAATTAGAAAAAGGCGCTAAGCGCGAAGGAAAAACCGTTTGGGACGTAGCCAAACACTATACTGACTCTTTTAAAAAGGATGTGGCAGCTCTAAATATTTTAAAACCGAACGTGTCAGGCGGCCCAGACAACTACGCTAAAGCCACGGATTTTATTCCAGAGCAGATCGAGATGATAAAAATCCTACTGGAAAAAGGATTCGCTTATGAAACTCCCAAAGCCATTTATTTTGACGTTAGTAAGCTTAAAAACTACGGGGAATTAACAGGGCAGAAGCTTTCAGATAAAGAAGTAGCGGTGCGCAGTGATGTGGTAACCGATAAGAATAAGCGCAATCCGCAAGATTTTGCCCTTTGGTTCTTTACGGTTGATAGATTCGCCCACCACGATATGCACTGGAGTAGCCCTTGGGGTGAGGGATTCCCTGGATGGCATTTAGAGTGCTCGGCTATTATCCACACCCTGTTAGGCGACCCGATTGATATTCATACCGGCGGTGTTGATAATATCGGCACTCATCACGTTAACGAAATGGCCCAGACCGAAGCCGCTTTTGGCCATAAACTCGCAAACTACTGGGTGCATTGTGAGCATTTACTAGTCAACGATCAAAAAATGAGTAAAAGTCTGGGTAATTTTTACACTTTGGTAGACGTCATAAAAAAAGACTACGATCCGCTGGCACTCAGGTTGCTTTTTCTGCAATCGCATTACCGCAGTCAAATGAACTTTAGCTGGGAATCTCTAGATGGAGCAGCCGAGTTTCTTAAAAAACTTAGGGCTTGGGCTGATTTAAAATTCCAATCCAACTTGGGTCATAAAAAAGGTGCCGGGGATTCATACAAGGAAGCGCTAGAGCACATACAGAGCGCTGTGAATGAAGATTTAAACACCGCTCAAGCTCTAGCTATCCTTGCTGGCCAGGCAAGCTTAGCTGAACAGGAAGGCGCTAATCCCGATAAGCTACAACCTCTCCTCGAAAGACTCGATGAGTTGTTTGGGCTAAACTTGTCGAGCAGGGACGATATAACTGATCCAGCTAAACGGATTATCGGGCAACGTGAACAGATGCGCAGGGATAAGAATTGGTCGGAGGCTGACCGCTTGCGTGATGAACTCGCTGAGCAGGGAATAGCCGTTGAAGATACCGAACATGGCCCGGTTTGGTCAAGAACTGATGCCTAAACTAGTCGTCGTAAGCGGCTTCGGGATGCGGTAGCTTTCGGCGATGTTCAAAGTGGTCTTCCAGTAGGATTTTGACCGTGCTGGCTGCCGGGATAGCTATAATAGCGCCCAAGAAACCGCCAAAACCAACCCCAAGAATGGCTGCTATTAGCACCGTGAGGGGTGTCAATTCGTTAAGCCGAGATTGAAGATAGGGCTGGAAGGTATGATTTTCGACAAAGAAGTAAATAATAAAATATATCAGCATGACTAGGGCAAGTGATCCCGAATTGAGCAGACAGACTAAAATCACGATTGCGGCTGCAATCGGGTTGCCGAAAAGTGGAATGATACCAAAAACCGCCACTATTCCAGCCAGGGCTATGGCGTTAATCGATACATCCAGAACTTGCGAAGCTATTTCTAAAGCTACAAGGGCAAACGAAGCCGCAACGGCCGCCAATATTACCTGACCATTAACAAAAGCCGTCACGGATCTGTACATTCTATTCGCAACCTTTTGATATCTGCCGCGCTTCTTTTCGGACAAATTTCCCCATAATAGCTCTAGCCACTGCGGACCTTCTACGAGCATCATAAATGTCAAAACTAACACGACTAGGATGGAAACTACGGCTTCTGCGATTCTTTTACCTGTATCTAAAATCGTGCTACCAAAGTTGCTGTAGTGGGAAGCAAAATCCCGTGCTCCTTGTGTCAGTTTTGTATCCAGATGATAACGATGAACAGTTCTAGCCAAACCCGTATCTTGGCTCTGGAAGCTTTGGACTATATTTGGCACGTCGTTGACGAAATCGCGTGTCTGTCTAACTAGGGGTGGAGTGATCAGCGCAAAAAAGGCTGCCAATATAACTATCGCTGTTAAATATGCCACTGCCGTGGCTCTTACGCGGCTCTTTATCTTCAGGTGTCGGCTTATCCACCCGACAGCTGGGTTTAGCGCCAAAGCCAGGAAAAAGGCCGCAAAAATCAGCGTTAGCGCATGGGCTACGCGGCCCATAAATCGATAGGCCATGATAGCCACAAAAATCCAAATGATTACACGCACAATAGTTTTATTGGATATATTAATATTCATATTTCTGAGGGGCTGCATAGCGTCAATTATGCCTGCTTTTAGCTCTAGAGGCAATCGCGCGGCGATAAATACTTACAAGGTGAGGGCCAACTTCTGCTACATCATATTTTTTAACCTGATCTACCTGCCATTTATGAAGCTGGTTTGACAGTTGCTCATTAATAAGAAGTTCCTGTAGTCTTTTGGCAAATTGCTCAGAGTCGCGCTGATCGATTAACAGCTCGCTTTTTTCGGCTAGAACGGCAGAGTAACCGACGTTATTGCCAGCCAATACTACTTTTGAGCCTGCAGCCATTGCCTCTATTAGAACAATGCCGAAACTTTCGCCGTACAAGGACGGAAAACAAGCAATATCAGCACTGGCCAGTAGTGCCGGCTTGTCGCGTTCGTTAATATAGCCCAGAAATTTAACTGAGTCAGAAAGTTTGTGTCTTTTGACAAAGCTCTCTAGCTTTGAGCGTTGCGGCCCATCGCCAGCAATCGTCAGACTAGCATCCGGCACGGAGCGTTTAAGCATAGCAAACGCCCTTAGCAGATGCATGCAGCCTTTGCGCTCTACTAATCTGCCGAGGAAAACTATTTTTTTAGAACCCTTCGTCGCACCTTCTGCTTTACCGAACTTTGAAAGATTAATGACATTTGGCTCAACAATTGAATCAATACCAAAAGATTTTTTGGCGTATGACTGAGCTGCCGTGCTGACGCTCATTTGAAGATCAAATCGTCTAAGGCTTCCTCCGTAAATGACTTTTAGAATTTTCGAACCAAAGATAGTTAGCTGGTTAGCGGGATAGACGTGGAAGGTGCCGACTACTGCAGTTTGAGGGCCAATTCGATTAATAACCCGCTGAGCCATAAAAGGCGAATACGGGACCTGGACGTGTAATACGTCAAAACGGTTATTTTTCAGGACCTGGTTAATTTTGCTCAAGCGGGGTATTAAAGACATAGAAAGCCTATTTCCGCCCCACTTAACGCTTAAATTTTTTGATAAGGAGTAGATTTTACCTCCGTCCCACTCGGGCATTTTTGTTTCACCTACCAAATAACTAACGCTATGTCCCTGTGCGCTTAGCCACGCGCCAAGAGTCTTAACATACTGGGCTACGCCATCGGAACTATCGAGCGTGTCGTCGTACAAAAACCCGATGGATAAGCCTTTTCGGTCTTTTTTCGTCATCTTTAACTGCCGACCTTCCTCTGCGCTCTTCTGTTAGCAGCTGTAATGCCTCTTTATAAGCTGCTTCATATTGTCCTATGATCTTCTGGTAGTTATATTTCTTGACTTCTCTTAGACCCCACGAGCGTAGCATCCCATTGATTTTATCATCAGTCATAAATATGCTTAGCCGGTCTGCAAATTCCTCAGTGGCCTTAGAGTCTACCAACCCGATTTTGCCATGATCGGTCAAAACATTTATATAGCCGGCGTTCCTGCCGGCAATCACTGGCGCACCCATAGCCATGGCTTCAATAAGCACAATGCCGAAACTTTCGCCAAACATCGCTGGACTGCAAAAAACATCAGCATTACCCATTAAGCGCCTTTTTTCCGCTTCGTTGACATAGCCCGTAAAATGAATATTTTTTATCCCAAGTGAATCAGCTAGCTGTTCCAGCTTGTTACGCCTTGTGCCTTCGCCGGCAATAATAAGATAGGCATTGGGCATCTTGGTCTCCAACAGTGCAAAGGCTTTGATTAGCCAATCGATGCCTTTGCGTCTATCAAGTCGACCCACAAAAACGACTGTTTTGGTGTTAGGCCCATTTAGGGGCAGTCGTTTTTTTGGTGGTTTATAAGCGTCTAGGTCAATCCCGTTAGGAATATACCTTATATTTTCGATTAGTTTCTTCTCCTTGACGTTGCCATTAGCTTTGCTAAGCAGCAGCGAAGCGGGCGCCGGCGAAACAGCCGTTAGTACGTGCATTTTTTGCCCAATGCCACGACCATAAGGCATAAAAACATTTACCCAAGATTTAGCAGCGGCGTTATCAACAAGATTAGCGTGGAATGTACCGACGTGAGCAGCCTTAGAGTGTTTCAGCATTTGCCAGGCTAAAATTGGCACCCATGGTTCGTGAAAATTTATAACATCAAATTTCTCTTTTCGGAGAATTTTGTCTATTTCTTCACGATCTGACGGCATCCCCCAGTCACCGGAAACGCCCAAACCGCCTTTAAAATCCCGCATGGCGCCAAACAAAATATAATCTTCGGGTGCATCGCCTTTAAAACCCGAGGGGCGCTGTGTGATTACCTTGACCGAATGCCCTTTTTTAGTTAAACCATCATGCAAGTGAGTGACCAACTGTTGCACGCCGCCAGTGCGTTCAAACATATTATAAGGACAAACAAGGGCAATTTTCATCTGCTTAGTATACCGTTAATCCAACTCGTTGAATATTTTTATAAATTTCTTGGGTACGAAGAAATTAGCCTCTTTGGCGGTTGCTACCACCGATGGCGCGTGTGTGGGAGTTATAATTTTGCCTAGAATAAAGTCAGAGTAAATCATCCGCATATGCTGTTCGACCCGCACGCCGTTAAAGTAGTGGTCACCGACCACCCCAGCGTGATATATGGGTAATGCAATGTGGCCAAGCGATGGAAGGGCCAGGTTAAACATCATATTAGCGGTTGCCATATATGTTCTGGTGTCATCACCGCGCCACAATAAAACCTCCATTTCGATAGCCGATTGTAGGTCCTCGCCGATTTTATCTCTGAACTTTTGTTTAGCGTTAAACATGTGGCGATAAATATATCGGATATACACCGGCCTTAATATAAGGTGTCTAAAGAACGCCGCTGGTAACCGATGCGAAAATAAAGCGGTGCCCGAGCGGTAAATCATTGACCGCTTTTTACTAAACTTAAAGTCATCAGTATGCGTAAAGCCGGCTATACTCACTACCATATCTATTTTTTTAGTCAGCTCAGGATACTTCTGTAACATTCTGGTAATAATAACTACGCCTAGGCTATAGCCGGCTACAACAAACCGCTTATTGCGATAACGCAGTTTAACGAATGCTGCCAGATAGTCTGCAAAATTATCAAGAGTGGCTTTTTCGCTGATTTTGTAAAATGGGTCCATGCCGCCAAAACCAGGTAAATCAGGCACTGTAACTCCGGCATACTTGTTAAGCAGCTCGGCTACGCCAAAATAGCGCTCTAGATTTGCATGATGGCCGTAAACAAACAAAACCTCCAACCTCTTCTTCTTTGGAGGTTGCATCCGTAACATCCGTCCAGATAGCCCATTGATATATAAGGGCAGAATATAATCTGCCGGTTTTTTGGCAGTTTTTGGCATAACTAATCAAATTATACGATTTTTGCCCCTGTTTGGAAACTGCTTAACAGTAGTAATTTGACCCAAAAAAGGCTAAAATATTGCGTGTATTGGGACGTGGCCAAGTGGTAAGGCACCAGGTTTTGGTCCTGGCATTCGTAGGTTCGAATCCTACCGTCCCAGCCATTTTCGTATATAAATTTGTGGGGTGAAGATCGAAACCCTCTTGAAGATTGACTAAGTCCACTGCCTCGGTCGACTAAAATAGTATATCCTTTTCTAAAACCGTGTAGCCAAGCACTGAGTTGATGATTCCCAGAGCGACGGGTACTTCATCGGATAACCCAGCTGGGTTACCTGTAAGATCGCTGACCACTATGACATTATAACCATGCCCATTTGCTCCGAATGCTGTTCCTAGAACACATCTTGAAGTGAAACCACCGATGATAATAACTTTCTTAACTCCTTTTGTTTTTAGATATACATCCAGATCAGTTTGAGCGAAGGCGTCGTAATATTTTTTTATTATGACCTTTTCGTCATTGTCAGGACCCAACCCATTAAAGTCAAAATTCTTACTATTGGGGCTAGAGATTGTGGGGGTATTATCGGCTTTCATCTTATTTCGTATATTGGGCGGAGATAGCTCAACGTCCTCAATCATTTGTGTCCAAATAACTTCCAACCCCTTTGACCTGGACAGTCTTATGAAACTATCTATTTTAGGCACTAGGTTATTAAAAGGATTAACCTTGTTATTTGGTGGTTTACCAAAGACTCGATTGTTGGTTGTATAGCTTATTTGTTTATCTATAACCAGAAGAGCCGTGTTTACGGGGCCTAAATTATCTACCACCATCGTATTCTTCAACATTAATGACCTTATCAGTCATATCAGGGTAGGGATTTGGATAGTCTGCCAGTCTAACCTTCTCGCCACTTGGGATTTTCGCTTCGCCAATCTCTACTATAATCCTCGGGTAATACGGCAAGAGATCCATATTAACAAATAGATTATGCAAAGGCTTCCACGTCCATATTCCCTTTTGCCACTTTAGATTATTTAAATCTCGTAGCACTAGAACTAGTAAAATCAAGGCACTGGCTAGAATGGTTATGAGTATTGATTGAAACGCATCGTGGCGAGTTATGAGATAAAGATTAAATACGACAACAAAGGTCAAACTCCATACACTAATCCATTCAAATATAGATATTCTTTGAGTAGTTATTGTTTCTATCTGAACTCGGTTAGATGATGAAATATTTAAAGTTTTAATCATTGAATCGAGAACCATTTTTTGTTTATCATTTTTAACTTCGAGGTTGATTATATACTCATACAATTTATGGAAGGTGTCCCCGGAACGATCAAAATCATCAAGCCTGTAGTCAATCTGGTCGATTAAGTATGCATCCATGAGCTTTCGTATTTTGTCTTGAATTTCATCCCCAAAGACAGAAGATAACCTATAAACAAGTAAGTTATTTGCGTTCTCGGTTTTTAAGAGTTGATTTACTCTATTGAGCCTACCGCGGCTATTTGATATAGAAAATCCGATGAATATACCAAAAATTCCTGCAGCCGCCGAACTATAAGTCGGTAAATCACCCTCGCCTGGTTTAACCAATACTAGAGTCAGAAAAGCTATCGTAAACAATACAATTATTGACGACGTGCGTGTTAAATAATCCATCATTAGCTCCAAGTCTAGCATAAAAAGTATGTCCGTATAGAACACAAAGAACACGGAGATTAATTCTTACTAGACCGAGATGCCAAGTCATTTCTGATATCCTGAACAGGTGGGTGATAAAATAATTTTCCGGCAAATAACTTCGACCAAACCAATAGTTAAATATCTCGAGGAGACTATAAATACTCATCTAGACATGGGTCAGAAAGTCTTGTGGCTTGTGCCGGGTGGATCGAGTATAAATATCGCAACTGAAGTCAGTAAGCTTCTTTCCAGGAATCACCTAAGCAACTTGGTCGTTACTTTAACAGATGAAAGGTATGGGCCGATTGGTCACAAAGATTCAAACTGGCTACAGTTAAAAAAGGCCGGCTTTAGTTTACCAAAAGCTAAATTGATACCTCTATTAGGCGGAGATAGTTTAGGTGCAGTAGTCCGACGTTATAACAATGTTATAACGGATGCATTGAAGACGGTGGATTATAGCCTAGGATTATTCGGCGTAGGAGGAGATGGACATATTACTGGAGTAAAACCCGGCAGTTCGGCCGTAAACTCGGAAGATTTAGCTGCCGGTTATGCGTGGGAAGATTACACTCGCATAACAATGACGCCAAGAGCTATCAAGATGCTTGATGAAGCAGTTGTTTATATGGTGGGCGAAGAAAAGCATGAAGTTATAAAATCGCTGGGCGAGGAAAATGTTCCTATTGAAGAACAGCCGGCCCAAATTCTTAAACAATTAAAGAAAGTAACGGTCTATAATGATTATCTAGGAGAAAATACATGAAGATCGCAATACATGGGCTGGGAAGAATGGGCGCGCAAATTGCCAGAAAATTAGCTGAAAACGGTCATGAAGTTATTGCACATAACCGCAGCAAGGAGCCCATTGATGAGGCTGCAAAGCATGACGCCAAGGCAGCATACGAAAAAGAAGACGTTCTAGCCGCTTTTAAAGATAGTCGCCTAGTTTTATGGCTGATGCTTCCTTCCGACATTGTTGATGCGGAACTCGAAAAATGGCTGAGGATCGCACCAAAGGCCAGCTTATTTGTCGATGGTGGTAATTCTGACTTCCGCCAGACCAAAAAAAGAGCCCAGAAAATAGCCGAGAATGGATCGAGCCTGCTAGATATTGGGGTCAGTGGCGGTGTGTGGGGTTACAAAAATGGCTTCTCGATGATGGTTGGCGGCGATGAAGACGATTATAAGCTTATCGAACCTGCCTTGAAGACTTTGGCGCAGCCCAGTGGCGCTTATCAATATTTTGGTCCAAGCGGAGCAGGGCACTATGTAAAAATGGTCCATAACGCTATCGAGTACGGCATGATGGAATCACTGGCTGAGGGTTATCGCATACTCAAGGAAGGTCCATATGAAAATATTGATTTAGCGGCAGCAGGTGAAGTTTGGCAACACGGTAGCGTAGTAACTAGCTGGTTAAATGAACTAAGTAGGGATGCGTTGGCAGAAAACCCTACTCTCGAAGGTATAGACGGTGTGGTAGCAGAAAGCGGTGAAACACGATGGACGCTGGAAACAGCTAAGGAATTAGACGTCGATCTGCCGGCCATACAAACGGCTTTTGATGTCCGACTCAAAAGCCAACAAGGCCATACGAACTTTGCGACTAAACTATTGGCAGCGATGCGAAATAAATTCGGCGGCCATAGTATTAATCCCGGCGAGTAAATCTATGTACCGGCACTAAGCTGGTAGCTTTGCGCGGTATAACCGGTTGCGGCCGCTAGGCCAAAAAATTGCTCGAGTGTTTGGCCATTTTTCTGAATCTCTACAGCTAAATCTGCGCCCACATAACGTATATGCCAGGGCTCGTATTTATAACCAGTTAAGTTTTCTTTTCCTTCCTGGTAACGGATTATAAAACCGGATTTATAGGCATTAGCCATCAGCCACTTGCCTTCGGGGGTGTTGGCAAAACATGGCTCGACTTCACATAGGCGGGTTGATGGTTCAAGATCGGCTGCGAGTCCGGTTTGGTGTTCGCTGTGGCCCGGCCGGGCGCTTTCTCTATCAGCTCCAGCCTGGCCGTTACTTTTTACTTCGCTGGCATAAATGCTGACTTGTTCAGTGTACGAACGATATCCGCTGGCTAAACGAAAATTGATACTTTCTGTGGATGCAGTACTAAACAAACTCTCCAGGGCTCGCGCAGCCTCGTTTCGTAAGTGCATTTCCGGATCAGAAGTTTTGGTTCTAAGTGGTACATTCGGAGTCACTAGATCGGGTGGAACGTAGCCTGCAGGCAATACCCTCCCCTTATTGACGACTACCCAAATACTGTTGGGATCATTGATTGAGTATTTAGATTTATTGAATGTAGTACCAGCATCTGAATTTGAGGTTGATTTACCGCTGGTATTTTTTTGACTATTAGAATTATGGTCACTAAGCCGAAAAGCAATTACCGTCATCTCGGCTAAACCTATTAAGACCAGTGCAGCGAAAATGATTAATAGTTTTTTAGAAATCTTTGATCGTTTAAGCATTTGATGCAGCCTTTACAGTGCGTTTTTTCAGAAGTTTACGCGATTTAAGAGAGAAGAATTTCATTGCGCGCGGAACAGTCAGATAACCTATGACCGCATAAACTATGCCGCAAGTTACATCAAACACATAGTGTTCACCCTGATAGACAGTGCCTGTAAAAATCAAGATGGGGTAAACAGCCGCCAACATAGCCCAGCGGCGGCCATAAAGCTTATACACAAAAATGAACAGCAGCGTCGCCCAGGCAGCATGCAGCGACGGGATGGCAGCCACCGGATTAGGCGTTATAGCATTATAAACAGACGGGAAGTCGTGGATACCAAGCTTGTCCCAAACATGGCTCGATATACGCTCGATCGGTTGAATGTAGTGGTTTTGTGAGGCCAGCCAGGGCGGCGCTGCTGGCACAGCCAAAAACGTCAAAAAGGCCGCAAAGGCGACTACTAAATATGTGTTCATTACGTGCCAAAACTGCTTGTCGCGCGTTTTCCAAACAATAATACCGAGTCCCAGGGGCAGAATGAAATGCAGAAAATACGGTAAATAGAAAACAAAATCGTACCACTGCACGTGGCCATGCCATAGCCACCTCTGCAAATATACCGTCGGTAGGTTACCGAATATGGTCGAGTCAAAATGTGGTCCCGTCAGATAATCTACCCGGTTATTTAAATGATCGGCAATGCTGCGAAAAGATTCATAGAGCAAAATCAATACCACAAAGGGGCCAAAACGTCTTAAAGCTTCCAGCGCGTCGCCAAAAATCATAAATACAAAGACTAAAAAAATGATTAGTTTATCGGGCGTCGGGAAGCTAGGATTTTTAATATATATAGCCAGCGATAAAATGGTGCCGACAACGCCAATCCATTTTGATATTGGCTGTTTAATTTTGATCATTTGAGACTATTGTAACCCATTGGCAAGCTAGAATTTACTCAGATAT
>DATIHL010000012.1:0-5678 GCA_035480715.1 Saccharimonadales bacterium (SeqCode)
CGTCAGCCGAGCTTTCTGTAGTTTTTTGCTGATCCTGGTACTCTTGAGTACACATTTTTTATTGGCTGTTCTGATGGACACGGAAGTTTATGCCGCCCAGCTTACCAGCCGTAAGATAACATTGGGTAGTTCTCAAATCAGCGCTACAGATGTCACATACTCAGTTAGCTTCTTTGCCGCTACAACTGGCACAATTAAAGGTATAGTGGTGCAGTTTTGTAATAGTGCCAGCACAGCGATAATCGGTACGGCTTGTACCGGTCCAACTGGATTTGACATCAATAAAGCAACTCTGGTGGTAGCTAACCAAAAAATTAACGGCACTACAGTTAGCAATGCATATACTATTCATGCCAACAGCGATGCCCACACCCTAATTATTACCAACGCCACCGGTAATTCGGCGAATGCCGGCCAGTCAGTCACCTTTGATTTAGGCTCGACTGGCGGCTCAGACGGTATTACCAACTCGTCCACCACGGGTACTTTTTATGCTCGCATGCTGACTTACAGTAATAACACCACAGCTTCCAACTACACCGATACATCACCAGGTACCCACATTGATGATGGCAGCGTGGCTCTTAGCACGGCTAACCAGCTAACTACTTATGCACGTGTTCAGGAGCAACTGCAGTTCTGCGTCGGTACGACTACCGTTGATGATTCTACAACTACAATAGCTAACAGTTGTGCGGGTTCTTTTACCGGTAGTTGTGGTACAGCTGTTAACTTGGGCGTACTGGATAGTACAGCGGTATCAATATCACCGGTACCAGTAGCTCCCGGCACTCCCGGCAACGGCAATAACTGCAATGGCGCAGCGATGGTACTGACCAATGCTAGTAACGGCGTAGTAATAACATACTTTGCCGAACAAGATACTTCGAGCGGCAAACTTAAAGTGACTGGCGCCTCTTGCTCTGGCAGCTCTAATACCGACCAATGTTTTAACGATAGTGCTTCTCAATCAGCCTTCACAGCCGGCACCGAAGCATTTGGCGTTACAGTTGGTGGCACCAACTGTAATGGCACTACCACGACATCGTATTCTTGCGACATGACCTCCGGAACCAACGTACTCATAGCGAGTTCAAACTACATAGGTAATACCACTACAGCTTTTGGCACAAACAACGGCTTTGCCTGGAAGGACAATGGCACTACCACCCAAATAGCTAGTTCATCAGGTCCGGTTGAAAACGAAACCCTAGTACTAAAGTTCGCTGGTACACCGGCGTTGACCACTCCCACTGGTTCCTACCAGGTGACAACTACTTATATTGCCACTGCGACATTTTAGGGACATCGACCATTAACTCGATGAAGACACAATCTTGGTCTTAGCTTCTAGGAAAGTATATTATAGAGCTAGTGTTTATGAAGAAAATACTCGCGCTGCTGCTTTTGCTATTGATCATTTCTGTACCGCATGCCCGCGCGGCTACCAAAACTGGCTCAACCGGCTTGGAGGGCGTGGTGCCCGGCAACCCGCCGACACAGGCCGCTACTATAGGTATTCCCCATGATGGGCAAGTATTTACCAGCATTCCGATAAATGTAGGCGGCTTATGTCCCGATAAAACAGTGGTCGAGATTTATAAGAACAACGTCTTTGCCGGCGCGGTACCTTGCAGCAGCGGCAGCTACTCTCTTTTAATTGATCTCTTTGAGGGCAGCAACAGTTTAATTGCCAGAGTTTACGATGATTTGAACCAAGCCGGCCCGGACTCCAACACTGTTACAGTGACTTTTAATAGTGCTCTGCCGTCAAAAGGTCCCCGAATCTCTTTGACTACCGAGTTTTCTAAACGCGGAGCAAACCCCGGCGAAAGCCTGACCTGGCCTTTAACGCTAAGCGGTGGCAGCGGGCCATATGCCATCAGCATAAATTGGGGCGATCAGTCCAAAAACGAGCTAATAAGCCGCTCGACGGCCGGTAATTTTACTATCGAACATATTTATTCCAAGTCCGGTGTTTACAACATCACGGTCACGGCTACGGATGCTAATGGTGAGTCGGCCTTCCTGCAAGTTGTAGGTGTTGGGAATGGACCGATACAACTGGCTGGCACTAACAAGACCGGCCAATCGAGTACGATCCAGAAACAAGTACTATGGTTGCCAATAATCGCACTGGCTGTTTTGACGATAGCGGCCTTTTGGCTGGGTAGACAGCACCAGCTGGAGGTAATTCGAGCCCGTCTTCGCCGTGGCGAAAGAGCCTTTAAATAGGTCGCCACCTCTGTTATAATAGACTTAAATGAAGAGAGTTTTTGTTGGTCTCTCTGGAGGCGTCGATTCTTCTGTGGCCGCTTTGCTTTTAAAGCAGCAAGGCTATGAAGTCATTGGCGTTTACATGAAGAATTGGAGCCAGGACTTACCAGGAGTAAAGTGCCCGTGGGAAGAGGATTACCAGGACGCCAAGCGTGTAGCTGTACAGCTAGGCATCGATTTTAAGATGTACGACTTCGAAAAAGAGTACCGTCACAAAGTAGTAGATTATATGATCCGCGAATACAAAGCCGGCCACACACCCAACCCGGACATCATGTGCAACCAGGAAGTTAAGTTTAAACTGTTTTTAGAAACAGCATTAGAAGACGGCGCTGATTTCATAGCAACGGGGCACTACGCAAAGATAAAGGACAGCCAGCTTTTGATGGCCAAAGATGGAAATAAGGACCAGACGTATTTTCTATATCGAATAACTCCCGAAGCTTTAAGCAAGTCGCTTTTTCCGCTGGGCGATTTAACCAAGCCCGAAGTGCGGGATATAGCCAAAAAGCACAACTTAGCCTCAGCCCGACGGAAAGAAAGCATGGGTATCTGTTTTGTTGGCAAAGTTGGTATAAAAGACTTTTTGAGTCAGTATGTTGAAGAAAAGCTGGGCAAGATTATTGATCAGCACGGTAAAGTTATCGGTGAGCACGAAGGAGCCATTTTTTATACCATCGGCCAGCGCCATGGTTTAGACGTCGGTGGCGGGCTGCCGTACTACGTAACTGGGAAAAATATGAAAAAAAATGAAGTTTATGTAACTACTGACCTGCAAGACGAAGGGTTGTGGAACAAGCAGGTGAATTTAATCGATGTCCACTGGATCTCTAAATTGCAAGTACAGTACTTGCAAAAGGGTTTGATGGTGCGGTTGAGGCACCGAGCACCTATGATTCCGATAAAAAAGCTTAACAGGTTAAGTAATTCTAGATGGACAGTTGAACTTGAAGACGAAGTGCGGGCTCTAACACCTGGTCAATCAGCTGTTTTCTATGGGGGTCGGATCTGTCTCGGAGGTGGGCTTGTTAGCTAATTTGTTAGCAGCAAACTCCGCGCTCTGTTCGGAAACACTAGCACCAGCAATTCGATTCTCTTGCTCTTTGTCCAAAATCTCTCCCGCCACTCTCAAAGTAAGAACAGCTTCCTCAACGCTCCCCGATCGAGTTAAACCTAATACAGAATCTCTGTGAATAATTATCGTTCCGCCCTCTTCACAACTACGAGCAGCCACTTCTAGAACATTCTGAGCAGCAGCTAGGATAGCTGCTTCACTTTCCATTAATTGCTTTCGTTCTTCGCTGCGCGTTACTTCGGCGCCCCAATCGATTTGACCTTCTTCCATTATACTCATTGAAGAATATATAACATTAAAAAGTCCCATTTGTCAATTTAAGTGAAAAGCTCTTATCTGTTACAATGGGGATAATGACGGCGGAGGAAATACGTAAAAAGTATTTGGAGTTTTTTGAGGCGCGCGGACACAAGATAATTCCGCGAGCTCCTTTGGTTCCAAAAGACGACCCAACTACTCTATTTACCGGCAGTGGCATGCAGCCACTGGTGCCCTATTTGCTTGGTCAGCCACACCCGAAGGGTAAAAGACTAGTTAACAGTCAAACATGCTTCCGCGCCGAAGATATGGACGAGGTCGGCGATAACCGCCACACGACTTTTTTCGAAATGCTGGGTAACTGGAGTTTGGGTGATTATTTTAAGACCGAGCAGCTGCCGTGGTTTTGGGAGTTTTTAACAGAGGTAATTGCGCTGGATCCGCATAAGTTGTACGTAACTTGCTTTATGGGCGACGAAGACAAAGGCGTGCACAAAGACACCGAAGCATCCGAGATTTGGCAGCGACTTTTTAACGCCGCGAATATTGAAGCCAAAACCGGTGATATCGGCTCGCAAGAAAACGGTGCTGAGCGCGGTATGAAGCCGGGCGAGCGGATTTTTTATTACGACGCCTCTAAAAACTGGTGGAGCCGCGAGGGCGAACCAGCCAACATGACTGAGGGCGAGCCTGGCGGACCAGATAGCGAAGTGTTTTATGATTTTGGTGCTGAGCTAAAAATCCACGAGAAATCTGAATTAAAAGCGCAGAATTGCCATCCAAACTGTGACTGCGGCCGCTTTTTAGAGATTGGCAACAGCGTCTTTATGACCTATAAAAAAACAGATCGAGGTTTTGAAAGACTGCCGAACCCGAATGTTGATTTTGGTGGCGGTTTGGAGCGCATCGCGGCTGCTAGTATTAACTCGCCAGATATATTTCAAATCAGCTTGATAAAGCCAATAATATCCGGCCTGGAAGAGCTTAGTGGGAAGAAGTATGAGCAGCATCAGGCTAGCATGCGTGTAATTTCCGACCATTTGCGGGCAGCCACCTTCTTGGCGGTTGACGGTGTAGTACCAAGCAATAAAACCCAAGGTTATGTACTACGCCGGCTACTGCGCCGGGCTATTCGTTACGCATTTGATTTGGGCATTGAGCAAGATTTATGCGAGCGAGTCGTTCCAATAGTAGCTGAACTCTATGCACCCGATTTCCCAGAAGTCAAAAAAAATAAAAAGAAGGTTGCCGAAACCTTCGCCAAAGAAGAACAAATCTTCCGTCAAACTTTAAGGGCGGGCGTAAGAGAATTTGCAAAACTATCGCAAAAAAAGCAGGAATTATCAGGTGAGGAAGTTTTTAAACTTTACGATACTTATGGGTTTCCGGCAGAACTGAGTTTAGAAGAAGCTTTACGCAGCAAAGTTAAGATATCTGAGACTTGGCAGCCAGACTTTGAGCAGCTGATGAACGACCAGCGCGAAAGAAGCCAAACCGCCAGCAAAGGAATGTTCAGGGGCGGTTTAGCGGATCATTCAGCAGAAGTCGTTAAGCTGCATACAACCACTCATTTAATGTACCAGGCACTAAAACAAGTTCTAGGCGACCACGTGCTCCAACGCGGCAGCAATATCACCGGCGAGCGAACTCGTTTTGATTTTAGCCACCCAGAAAAAGTGACGCCGGAACAAACAGCTGAAGTCGAGAAAATCGTCAATGAAAAAATCTCCGAAGATTTACCAGTGACATGGAAGGAAGAAAAAACCGAAGTCGCATTGAAGAGTGCTAGCGGAGCTTTCGGCGATAAGTACGGTGATATGGTCAAGGTTTACACTATCGGTGATCCACAAAAACCATTCAGCCGCGAAATTTGCGGCGGCCCACATGTAGAACATACTGGCCAAATCGGGCAAGGAGGAAAAAAGTTCAAAATCGTGAAGGAAGAAGCTTCATCCGCCGGAGTCCGTCGTATCAAGGCGGTTCTACAGTAAGCTTCCAACAGAGTATGCGTGGTATAATCTAATCTGATTATGCTTGAAAAAGCCAAGTCTCTAAAAGGCAAATTACC
>DATIHL010000013.1:0-32242 GCA_035480715.1 Saccharimonadales bacterium (SeqCode)
AATAGCTTAAAATGGCAGAATTACACTGTAGTTGTAGATTCGAAAACTCTAACAGGCTCAAAATCGCCAACCTTTGCCCACGTACTTGGTATTACATCATCCGTTGTCGTATCTGGTACATCAAGCTCTACGGTTGGTCCACCAACCTGTAGTCCATATTTGTTCGTGGATAATGCGACTCTAGTATCCAAAGTTACACAACACCCTCCAAAAATAGCTCCCCTCTAAGCGGTAGTAGTTGTACGCTAAAAACTTGACCTAATGATAAATGTATATTTTAATTGGTCTCTATGGCAGAAGCAGGACTAAGGCACTTTGAAGAGATACCGGTAGTAGGAGTATTGCGCGGCATTGAAGCTAGTCAGCTAAAACCGGTGATAGAAACCGCCGTTGATGCCGGTCTAGCTACAATAGAATTTACGGTTAACACACCCGGGAGCTGGAGACTTTTAGAACGCGCCGCCGGAAACTTCGGTGATGATATAGATTTAGGCTGCGGTACTGTTCTTTCAGTTGAGCAAGCTCAGCAAGCGGTTGGCTCAGGAGCCCAGTTTATCGTTGCGCCTACGTGTAGCGCAGAAGTTGCTGAGTGGTGTGCTGGTGAAGGGATACACTATATACCCGGGGCTTTGACTCCCACAGAAATCGAAGACGCCTGGAAAATGAAGCCTTATATGGTTAAAGTTTTTCCGGCTAAATCCTTAGGCGGGCCGGAATATATTGAACAGTTGCGCGGCCCGTTTAATAAACAGGAGTCAGACGCTATTAGGCTTATAGTGAGCGGTGGTGTAAATGTTGATACTATCGAAAGCTACTTTAGGGCAGGCGTGGACGCTGTTTGCGTAGGTGCCTCAACTTTTGCTCCAGAATTGCTAGCGCAGCGAGACTGGAGAAAACTTGGAGAACAGCTGACAAAAATCGTAAGTATAACAAAGGCTGCAACTGACTAAATTTTAGCCGTAAGCAATTAATTTCTAGCCGGGCTTGTGGCAACATATGAGACATGAAGTTTCGGCGGACGACGCTGATTGCTATTGGCTGCGTATCGGTTTTGGCTGGTTTAGGCCTGGCTAGAAAATCCAATATCGAGCCACAAATTTGGTGGCTGGTACTTTTGCCATCTTTGCTGTTGCTGCGCCATAGAAAGTTTACTAGTGTTATTTTGATAATTTTGTTTGGTCTAGGCATCGGGCTATGGCGCGGTGGCATTTATATGCATAAACTCGGCGAGCTAAAGCAGTTAACGACCCAAAAGGTAGTTATTGAGGCCACAGCCACCAGTGACTCGATTTACGGCGCAAGGTCGCAGATTGAATTTACGGCTAATAAGGTCAATTTGCTTGAGCCGCAAGCTAAACCATTGGCTGGCAATTTCAAGATTAGTGGCTTTGGCGAGCCGATGATTTACAGAGGTGACCGCGTACAAGTCAGTGGCAAACTCTTTCCAATGCGCGGCTCTAACCAGGCACGGATTGCCTATGCCCAGCTTGGACGGGTAGGCGTAGATAATAGTTGGATAAATAGTTTTACGAGGCGTTTTAGTGCTGGCATGCAATCAGCCTTGCCGGAACCCAATGCTTCATTCGGGCTGGGTTTGTTAATAGGTCAACGGAATACTTTACCGCAAGAACTTACAAACCAGTTGATCATGGTTGGGCTGGTCCACATCGTGGCGG
Organism: Saccharimonadales bacterium (SeqCode); assembly: GCA_035480715.1. Taxonomy (GTDB): domain Bacteria; phylum Patescibacteriota; class Saccharimonadia; order Saccharimonadales; family UBA10212; genus 2-01-FULL-49-22. The sequence goes on from DATIHL010000013.1 coordinate 1,677, forward strand.
TATCCGGCTACAACCTAACAATTTTAGTGCGAGCAGTCGGGCGTTTAAAACTCGGGTCAAAGTATCAGCGATTGGTCGCCTCTTTAGCTTTAATCGGAATCTTTATTTTCATTACCGGGTTTAGCGCTTCGATTGTCCGGGCTGCCATAGTTTCTACTCTTAGCCTATGGGCCTGGTACTATGGTCGCAAAATCCGTCCGATTTTACTTATCACATTTACGGCCGCGCTCACGGGTTTAATTAATCCGTTTTATGTCTGGGGTGATTTAGGTTGGTATCTGTCATTCCTAGCATTTTACGGCGTGCTTATAATAGCGCCAATGGCTGCCGAACGCTTGTTTAGGCGGCCGCCCAAAATGCTGAGTATGGTGGTACTAGAAACTTTATCGGCCGAAGTTATGACGCTGCCGTTAATTATGATGAGCTTTAGCCAGCTGTCATTAATTGGACTTCTGGCTAATGCTCTAGTCGTTCCATTAATTCCGGTCGCTATGATGCTGGCTGCAATTGCAGCTGGGGCAGGGATGCTTATACCGCTCTTTGCCGGGTGGTTAGCTTGGCCAGCTAATATTCTTTTGACGTACATTTTAGATGTAGTCCGGGTGCTATCCAATATTCCGGGAATTTTCCTTCACCGCTCGATTAGCGTTTATGGCATGCTAAGTTTTTATTTCGCCATTGCGCTAGTTTTGCTAGTTTCGCACAGGCGAAAAACACCGAAGACTGCTATAATAACAGATGTAAAACAACTTCAGGAGGCATAGTGTCTGGTCATTCAAAATGGGCGACAATCAAAAGGCAGAAAGGTGTAAACGACGCTAAACGCGGCGCGCTGTTTACTAAATTGGGTAACCAAATTGCTATCGCAGCCCGCAGCGGTACAGACCCGTCACAGAACTCATCTTTGGCTATGGCAATAGAAAAAGCCAAAGCCTCCAACATGCCGACTGCCAACATCGAACGGTCAATCCAGCGCTCAGCCGACAAAAACGCTGCCCAGCTGGAAGAAATTATGTACGAGGGCTATGGCCCTGGTGGTGTGGCTATACTGGTTGAATGCGCCACTGATAATCGCAACCGCACCTTGCCAGATGTGCGGACTGCCTTCAGTAAAAATGGCGGCAATATGGCTGAAGCTGGCAGTGTAGCTTTTCAATTTAGCCGCAAAGGAGTAATCAGAGTTAAAGGTACGGGCGATGATATTCAACTACAAGCGATCGAAGCCGGCGCTGAAGATGTCTTCGAAGAGCCGGAAAATGGTGAGACTGTAATTTACACGACGCAAAACCAACTGGCCAAAGTCCGCGAAGCTCTAAAAGCGGCTGGGGTTGAAGTTGTTGAGGCGGAATTAACTTATGTACCAAATAACAATGTCGAAGTTAGCGATCCCGAAACCGCCCGCAAAGTGGTAAATCTGATGGATGCGCTGGAAGATATAGATGACGTTACTAACACATATACTAACTTTGATATTCCAGAGAATGTAAATACTTAACATTATGGAGAGAGATCCAACGAGCCCAGAAATAATTACGCCAGCTGCCACAAGAGCCCTGGTTAATAAACTAACGGGTTATATTGAGGCATTAGATTCTAGTCTTATCAAACAGAACGAGTTGACAATTTCGCGAGAACTTTGGGCGCTAGTAAGCTTTTTTAAATATCACGAGGAACAAGGTGATTTGGAGCTCCCGGTTGAGGAACATATTAAAAAGATGATAGGTGCGGAGTATAACCTCGTTCCTGTTAGTGCCAAGACAGTTTACGATTCGCAAATCTTTGCTGAAGCCAGAAGAATAGCGCTTGCAGAAATAGATGAATTCAGTAGCTTTGATAAGCTAAAGCTTCTTCCAAGAGACTGGGGTAAAGCCACTAGTGATTTAATAAAACTGACTAGATCAACTACACAATTGGAGTAAAATGCGCCTTTTTTTATCATCCCAAGATTTGGGGAATTACGCAGATGTAGCTGCAAAACTTGCTGGCAAGAATAAAAAAGCCTTATATATTAAAAATGCTCAAGATGACTTGCCACCCGAAGAAAGAAATTTCAGCACACCCGAAAAGAAAAAAATGTTTGAAGCCGCAGGGTTTATATTTGAAGAAATTGACCTGCGCGATTACTTTGGCAAGACCGAAAAACTAGCCAAAAAGTTATCGGAAGCCGGGTCTTTTTGGTCGGCAGGGGGTAATGTTTTCGTTCTGCGACGGGCTTTTGCCGCAAGCGGGTTGGATAAAATCCTATTAGATATGCTCAAAAAGGACGAAATTTTATACGGTGGTTGGAGCGCTGGCTCGATGATCATGACACCAGATCTTAAAGGCGCGGATTGGGATGAAACCGATAGGCCGGATATCATTCCAAAGGGCTACAAGGAATCCAAAATCATCTGGGAAGGCTTGGCGCTTGTACCATTTTATATAGTTCCGCATATTGGTAACGAAATGTTCGGTGATAGGCCAAAAGGCATGGTCAATTACTACGAAACAAACAATTTACCTTACTACGCGCTCAAGGATGGCCAGGTAGTTGTTGTGGATGGTGACAAAACGGAGTTCTTAAAATGAGAATTTTAGGTATTGATCCGGGGACTGGACTTTTGGGGTTTGGAATCATCGAGATTTCTAAATCCGGCAAAGCCCAACTGGTGGACGCAGGCGTGATTCGCACGCCAGTCAAAGAAGACGACGCAGTAAGATTACAAACGATTTTCGAAGAATTAACAGATATTATTGCTACTTCTAAACCAACTCAGATGGCTGTAGAAAAACTCTATTTTGCCCAAAATGTTACTACTGCCATGACGGTCGCGCAGGCTAGGGGAGTAGCGATTGTTGCCGGTAAAATAGCCGGGCTGGAGATTGCCGAATACACCCCCCTACAGATTAAACAGGCCCTGACTGGCTACGGCCGCGCCGAAAAAAAACAGATGCAAGAAATGGTACGCGTAATACTAGACCTGAAAGAAGTGCCAAAGCCTGACGACTGTGCCGACGCCCTGGCCACAGCCATAACCCACTCTATGACTTCTAAGGTAAAATAAGGCTATGATTGCGAGTTTAGAAGGTTTGGTAACAGAGAAAAACGGTGATTTAGTGATTTTGGAATGCGCCGGAGTGGGATACGGCGTTAACGTTACGTTCGAAGATTTTGGCGCGCTGAAGGTCGGAAACCCGACAAAAATTTACATCTACGAGCACATACGCGATGTATCACATGATTTATTCGGCTTTCGTAGCTTAGAGGCTAAGCAACTGTTTGAACAACTAGTTAGCGTCAAGGGCATTGGGCCTAAGATGGCTTTAGCCATTTTGAGCATAGCCAACTTATCTAGCGTGCGCCAGGCGATTGCAGCTGGTGACATCAAATTTATTTCTCAAGCCAGTGGAGTGGGCAGGCGAGTAGCAGAGCGAATCGTGGTTGATCTGAAAGACAAAGTTGGGTTAGCGGCATCTGAGGACGCAACAAGCTTCTTGAGCACGTCGGCCGACCCGAACGACGAAGCACTACAAGGTTTACTAGCCTTAGGCTACTCCGTACAAGACGCCGCCGAAGCCCTCAAGAAAATTGACACAAAACTTCCCCCTGCCGAGCGCATCAAAGCCGCCCTCAAAGCCTAATTCGTAAGTGATAAAATAGTAATATGACAGAACCAGGCCACAAAGAACCGCTTGGCGATTTAAACGGGTCGCCAAACTTAAGCTCAGGCGACCCCTCTGATCCTCAATTAAGAATCGGTCAGGAGGTGCCAGAACCTCAGCCCAAGCCAGAAGAAGTCCCGCCTGGCTTACAGTTAACGGAAAGTGAACAAAAAAGGGTTGACGGGTTGACTGAAAGCGGCCAGATGAGTTATCTCGAAGCCGTGCTTCATACCACAACTACTTCAAAAGCAAAACGGATTATCGGCCATTCTATCGCTACCGATCAGGTAGCTAAGCACGAAGAGGGAATCGCAGAAAGACAGCAAAAACAATCAAGTTCCAGCCCGAGCACGGAAGAACTAGTAGACCTATTACGCAGTACGAGTATAGAGCCCACTGATAATAGTCCTGAGCCGACTGACAAAGCAGCCTGATTAACTTGCTAAAATATAATACGTGTCCGAAGAAATTACACATGGCGGATCTTCAGAAGTTGATCCTGATACAGGGAGGTTTATAGATTATAGAGATTGGATTGCCTATCGTTTTAAAAGTTACGAGAAGGCCAAGTATTTTATTGCAAAGAAGGTTGATGAGCTTATTGCTTCCGGAGAAGCTGATGATGAAGAGCAAGCTTTAGAAATCCTGGAAGCAACTTATGAGCACCTGCAGGACCTTTATAAACAGATTAAAGAAATAATCCCTAAACTCACCGAGCTACCAGAAGAGCAGAGTACTTTACCGTCCAATACGGCTGAGTTTTTGATTCGTGAGGGCACGAAAAGTCCGAATAGCGATGACTAGCTATTAGAAGATAATAAAGAGTTGTAAAATACAGCAGATGAGTTTTTTGGATGATTTGCCCAAGCCGTTTTTGGTTTTGGCGCCGATGGACGACGTCACGGACACCGTATTCCGGCAGATTGTAGCTGACTGCGCGCCACCGGATCTTTATTTCACCGAATTTGTGAACGTGGATGGTCTGCAAAGTCCGGGCAGGCAAAAGCTAATCAAAAAACTGCAATTTACACCTAAAGAAAAGCCGATTTTTGCGCAGCTGTGGGGTATCAATCCGGAGAACTTTTATAAAACTACCAAAGAGGTAATCGAGATGGGTTTTAGCGGGGTAGACTTAAATATGGGCTGCCCAGTAAAAACAGTTATAAAAAACGGCGCCTGCGCCGCGTTGATTAACAATAAATCGTTGGCTGCCGAAATTATCGATGCCACCAAAGAGGCGTGCCTGACAGCAGGGAAGAATCAAACCGCCTTCCCTCTTAGCATCAAAACGCGTGTAGGTTTTACAACGGCAGATTTATCCTGGTTTGAGTTCCTGTTTACAAAAATGCTTGACTTGTTAAGTATTCACGGCCGGACGGCCAAGCAATTATCTAATGTCCAGGCCGACTGGGAGCTTATTGGGCAGGTCCGGCAAATGCGTGATGTCCTCTGCCCTTCCACCAAGATCGTCGGCAATGGCGATGTTATAAATCGCACTCAAGCCGAAGACTATGCCAAAAAATATAAATTAGACGGCGTAATGGTTGGCCGCGGCGTGTTCCACGATCCGTTTTTATTTGCTTCAAAAAGCCCCTGGACAAGTTACACAAAAGAGCAGAGGATTGAGCTGTATCGCAGGCACATCGAACTATTTGCGGCAACTTGGAAGCGCGGTGAATACAGATTCGACAGCCTCAAAAAATTCTGCAAAGTATATATCAGCGGCTTTGAGGGAGCTTCCGAGCTGCGTTCGGAGTTTATGAAGACTATCTCACCCAAAGAAGCCCTTCAGGTATTAGAAACTCATAATTTGGTCAGTTCGCCCTAGAACCCTATAATTACAGTAAATGATTAAAGCCAGTCACTTAAGCAAGCGCTACAAAAAAAAGCTGGCGGTCAATGACTTATCTTTCGAAGTCGAAACCGGGAAAGTCACAGGCTTTTTAGGCCCCAATGGCGCCGGCAAATCAACCACTATGCGCCTGATGCTTGGACTGGATAACGGCAAGGGCGCGACTACGTATGATGGCAAAAAACTCCACGATTATTCCCAACCATCAAAAATTACTGGTATTTTGCTCGAGGCCAAAGCCTTTCACCCCACACGAACAGCCCGAAATCATCTTAAGGTTTTGGCAGCCGCCGGCAGTATTCCGGACAAGCGGGTTGATGAAGTTTTGGACATTGTTGGTTTAAGCGAAGTTGCCAAGGGCAAGCCTGGCAAGTTTAGTTTGGGTATGAGTCAACGCTTAGGTATTGCTGCCGCCATCCTAGGTATGCCCAAGTACTTACTGCTGGACGAACCTGCCAACGGCTTAGATCCCGAAGGCATAGCCTGGCTCAGGAAATTTATTAAAGATTATGCCAAAGGCGACCACGCGGTATTTGTATCGAGCCATCTTTTGAGCGAGATGTCACAAATGGCCGACAACATAGTCGTAATCGGCAAAGGTAAGTTAATTGCCGATACTTCCATCAAAAAATTACTATCCGGCAGTGCATCGTCAACAGTTTTTGTGCGCGCCACAAATATTTTGAACTTAAAGAGAGCTTTGGATAAATCTAACCTTAAATACGAAACGCGTGACGATGGCCTAGCTGTTCCTGGCGCTAAAACTGACGAGATTGGCAAATTGGCCTATGAAAATAAAGTTGTTTTGCTGGAACTGGCTCGCCACACAGCTTCTTTAGAAGAAGCCTTCTTTGAACTGACAGAAGGTACAGAGGAATATCAAACTCATACCAAGGAGGCCAAGAAATGATAGCGACCCTAAAAGCCGAGCTGCGCAAGATTTATAATATCCGCTCCACCTACGCAATCTTGCTGTTTAGCCTGGTTTTGATGCTTATTTTTGCCTTCTGGGTAGAGGGTATCAAGGCTGGTGAAAACGGCAGGGCCGTCACCGATTCTGGTAAATTAGCCGGATTGCTTTTAGACGCCATAACTAACTTGGCTTTTTGGGGAGCTATAGTCGGAATCCTTTCGGTTACCCACGAATATCGCTACAACACTATTGTCTATACGCTGACCGCTTCTCGCAGCCGCTCTCGTGTGCTCTTATCCAAGATTATAGCTGTCAGCCTTTTTGCAGTGTTCTTTTCAATATTTGTATCAGTCTTTGCAGTCGCTCTAATGTACCTGGGACTAGCTATAAAGGGAGTGTCTTTAAGTCATCAAGTCTTGCCACTGGATCTTATATGGCGAATTTTGTTTGTAGGTTGGGGGTATAGCATGGGGGGATTACTGCTGGCTAGCCTTATTCGTCAGCAGGTCGGTAGCATAGTCGCATTCTTTGTTCTACCCAATCTGGTTGAGGCTCTAGTTGGGCTGCTTTTGAAAGATAATAAGATGTATTTGCCTTTTACTTCTTTACAGCAAGTTACAAAAGTACAGAATACCGAGCTGCGCCATACTCTTTCGCACGGCCGGGCGGCTTTAGTGTTTGGCGTCTATCTAATCGTTGGTTGGATTGTAGCCTGGTATCTTTTCTTACGGCGCGACGCTACTACTTAGAGTTTAAAATAAGAACATGGACCGGGTTGAGGAAGCGTTTGAGAAAGTGGATAGAGCGGCTTTTATGCCGGCTGATGTACGGCCATACGCCGCGATTGATCAAGCTATGCCTATCGGCTATGGCCAGACTATCAGCCAGCCATATACAGTCGGGTTGATGCTGCAGTGGCTTGATCCGCAGCCGGGCGACAAAGTTCTGGATATTGGCTCGGGTTCGGGTTGGACTACGGCATTGTTGTCACATTTGGTCGGGCCAAAAGGCCAGGTTTTTGCTGTCGAGCGAATTCCGGAATTGGTGGAGTTTGGACAACAAAATTGTGCAAAATATGGCATTAAAAATGCCGAGTTTTCCACAGCCGGCGAGGAGCTTGGTTTACCGGAAGAAGCGCCGTTTGACCGGATATTAATAAGCGCATCGGCTGACGAATTTCCGGACAAAATAATAGATCAATTAAAAATAAGCGGAAAGCTTGTAATTCCGGTTGGCAATGATATATTGGAGGTAACAAAAACGTCCAAAAAAAACAGCCGGGATGTCCGCAAGCATCCCGGCTTTGTTTTTGTGCCGCTCCTTTAAGTTGATATACTACAAACAAATTAACGCGGTGGGTGGAGGAAAAAATGGCAGCTGAAGCCTATCGTGCGGAAATACGAATACCAAGCGACAGAATAATCGTGGCGCTAGATAATATGGATTGGACTCAAGCCAGCGAGACCATGGACAAAGTTGGTAGGTATGTTGGCATGGGGAAGGCTAACTCCATAGCTCAGAAGCTGGGTTGGTTGCACGCTGTTGATAGACTAGCTCATCTTGGTGTCAGAACTATGGCAGATGCAAAGTTCCACGATATTCCTGAGACTGTAAGACTCCAAGTTAAAGAAGTTACAGAAAGTGGAGCTAGTCTAATAACTGTCCACGCGAGTGGTGGAGAAGCCATGCTAAAAAAGGCCGTGGAAGGTCGGGAAGAGGGTAAGAAAAATATCAATCAAAACTTACCAATAACTCTTCGTAACCCTGAAGTACTTGGTGGAATTTTAGGTATAACTGTCCTAACTTCGCTGGACGAAGAAGAATGCGTTTCTATTTATGGCGATACTCCGGAGCGGAAGGTTACAGAATTTGCCCGTATGGCTCTGGATGCGGGAGTTGACGGCATTGTTTGCTCACCCAAAGAACTTAAGGCAATAAGAGCTATTTCTGCATTGGATAGCCTCGTTACGGTGGTACCTGGAATTACGCCGCTGTGGGCAAAGAAGCCTGGAGATCAAAAAAGAGTATCTACGCCTATTGAGGCTCTACGAGATGGAGCGGACTTTGAGGTGATCGGTAGGGCAATAACACAACCTCCTGAAGGCATGAGCCAAGCCGGAGCTGCCCGAATAATTGCCGACGAACTTGCGGAGGTTTCTTAAAATGGCAGAAATAACGATTCCGCAATTCAGGGACCATTTGCTAGAGAGCGGAGTTCTTGATCCGGAAGGTATTCATCACGAGTTTGTTAGTGGAATGCATGGCCGTAAACTGGATTTTGACACCATACCAGAAGACAGCGAGCTATTTAATGAATGGGTTAAGGTGGTATCGACCGAAATCCGCCGCTTGTATACCGCCCATGATCTGGGAAGATTGGTAGTCGTTAGTGTAGCTAATGGAACAAACAGGCTTGTTCCACACATAGCCGATAATTTAGGCGGCGATGTGTTTGCGGTACTAACTGAAAAAATTTCGGCCAAAGCGGTAAGGCTGACTCCCGGAGCCGAAGAAGAAATAATAACTAAATCACCGAACTTGGCTGTAGCTGTAGAGGATGTTGGTACAAAAGGTACAACATCGGCCACCGCAGTCACTGATGTACGTCGATTAGGAGTGCCAGAAGTAGAGGCTCTAAATACATGGCAAAGACGTGAAAGATTAGAAGAGCTGGACAGTATACGTGCAGTTTACAATGCTGTTATCTTTGAACCTCTACCTACACTAACTCCCGAATATTGTAGGGAAAGTGGATATTGTGCTCAAGGCTGGGAATTTATCGAACACGAAAAATAGAGTTAAACATCCCGGCTTTGTTTTTGTGCCGCTACTTTAGAAGCGGAATGTTCTTACTTGCCTGGCTTGCCAACAACTATTACTGCTGAAGGTCAGTAGGCTAGGTGTTCGAGCCTACCTTGACATTGCTGATGCCCCATGTACCGGAGGCACCGGAACCGTCAGCGATGATGAAGGCGAAGTCAGCGTACGAGATGCGGTCATTCGGGTTGGCCGCGACCATTGCCGCCCAATTTGCATAGGCAACACCGTCACGATAAATCGTACAAGTGGAATCGTGAATCACATCCACAAGACCAGAACCGTTATTGCAGTCTGCAAATGACACGAAGGCGAAGAAATTGGTATCGCCGTCATTGCCAACATCAATCGGAATGGACCAGCGTGGGTCGATCCCAAGAGCCGATCCGCCAACGTTGTTCTGTAACGTGGTTACCTGCGAGGTCAACTTGGAGTAGAAGCTCTTGCCGCTGTACTTCGACAGATAGACGGCAGCAGCTCCACCAATATTGGTGATGGTTGCCGTATTGCCGCTGATCGAGCAGTTCGTGGTAGGTTCTGCCGAACAGGTTAGCGAGTTCTTTGCTACAGGCTGTCCTGCTGCACTTACCATACTGCTTACAAGAGGAGCTAGGGTTAAAGACAGTGCTGCCAAGCCTCCTATTAAAAGATCTCGTGTTTTTAACTGAGCCTTTTTTACACCCGTATTAATGTTATAGCGCATAGACAATACTCCCCCGTTTTAGGTTATGCTGTTGACTTTATCGAAGTGGGTAAAGAATTGCCGTAAGTTATTTCACAATCTACTTTATAAAGAAAGACCGACGGGATCCACGCCGGTCTTTAGAATGTACTATTTCCTTTTCTAAAATTACGGCTGCTGAGCACCGCAACTTGCTTGAAGACCCTTAATCTCGTCACCTCTTGTTCCTTGAGATGGATCACCACCTTGACCTAGAGTTGGAGCTTGTCCATTGTGGATTGCTCCAGCAGAGTAGTAGGCAATACAATTATTGCTGTTAGTCGCCTGAGGAGATCCTGGATTTGAGTAAACGACTCCAGGAGGAGCTGCTAATACTGGAATCGCAGCGCCGCCGATCATACCCAGGCCAGCTACTAAACCAATTGCAACCTTCTTATATTTAATTTGTTGGCGTTTAACGCCATTCTGAATGTTGTATCGTACAACTTTCATTTTCTCTCCCTATTTATTAACCTTTAACATAATAAGTATAGCACCACATGTTTGACAAATACAAAACCACAACGATTTAGTGTGCATAAAGTTTGTGCTTACACAAAATAGGTTCTAAAATAGTAATTAAGCTTAAAACTGTTGGGGGTGGCGAGCTAAGTTAATTAACAGTGGTTGGGGGGAGGTGTTTGTATGCGAGATATTACTGAAAATGTCTTAAAGATTAAAAAAGTCCCTAAAAATAAAACCTCGTTCACCAAAAAATTATTACCAAAGTTCGGTATAACGTTTTTACTCGGTCTAGGAGCTTTGGGAATTTTCCTTGTGGCTTCTGCGTCGGCGACCACGTGGACCGGCAATGGTACGACAAACGGCTTCTGCAGCGATGTTAGTTCCGATAATACCGTGCCAGCGGGTGAGCAACGATGGTTATTTATTCTGACATCGCCCGGTACGGGTCCGTGGAGCTTAACGACTTCATTCAGCCCTTCATTTCAAGACCCCATTGGTGCAATATCAGGCATACAACAAGGGAATGGATCCATTCATTTCACAGTCTTTACGAATATTGGCGCACAATTATTAAGCGCCTCGGCGACAAATGGTACGGATAATAGTGTCCTTACAGTCTCGCACTGTGAAACCGGTCTGGGTACATCCGCCACTAGCACCACCTTACATGATGCGAACCATAACGTTGTTACAGAGGGCAGTTCGGTAGCACTTGGTTCAATAATCCACGACTTAGCGACCGTTACCCTAACTCCGTCTGCTATCCCGACAGGTAGCGTTACTTTCCGCTTCTACACCACAGTCGCCGCTTGCACAGCGGATACTAACTTTACGGGAGGCGTTACAGAAGGCACGGTTGCTCTTGATGGCAATAACCCTGGCGTAGCTCATCCGTCGCAAGATACTGGTGCGTTAACACCTGGAACCTATGCCTTTAAAGCCAACTGGCCCGGTAATACCAGTTACCAAGGCAGCACCAGTGACTGCGAAAACTTTACTGTTAATCAGGCCCAGCTAGCGATTGCTACTAGGGTTCACTCTGACAGTCCTGATCAAGGCTTAGTAGGTAACTTGAGCCTTGGTAGCGGCGCCCACGACGCAGCCAAAATAAAGGGCCAAGTTGGAAACTTCACGTTGCCCGACGTTACATTCTACTTCTTTGCCAAAGGGGTTGCTTGCACAGATGGCGATACCACCGGTGGAACCCAGCTTAATACAGTGTCACCCGATGGCACAGGTTTTGCCCATCCTTCGACCAGCGAAACCGCTCTTGCAGCTGGTACCTATAACTTTATGGCTGTGGTTGCAGGCAATAACAATTACCTTGGTGCCACAAGTAATTGCGAACCATTTACGGTTAATCAATCACAACTGGCCATGGAGAGTAAAGTCCACGACTCAGCCCATGTAGATAAAACCAACGGCTCCGTACCGCTGGGTTCGATCATGCACGACACCGCCAAAATCACTAGCGGTGTGGTAGGTGGTTTTACGCCTCCAGCAATTACCTTTAAGTTCTACACTAACGGTACCTGCGACGGCGGCGGCACCTCAGTCACCAATACTGGTGCCGATCAAGGCGATGTTACTCGTGACCGTTCAGCCGCTTCAATAGCGCTGGCAGCCGGCTCTTACTCGTATAAAGCCTTTGTTGCCAGTGATGCCAATTACTTAGGCACTGACAGCGGCTGCGAGCCATTTACCGTTAATCAAGCTCAGCTAACAGTAACGACAGATATCCATAATGCTAATCACCAAATTGTTACATCTGTGGTAGCTGGATCAATAGTTCACGATACCGCATCAGTAGCAGGTGGAGTTAATGGTTTTACTGTTCCTGCAGTAACATTCACCTTCTATACAAATAGCACTTGCGATGGACAGGGCACAGCCGTGACTAATACGGGAGCTGACGAAGGCAATGCTTCTTTGGTGCGTTCTGCAAACTCTGCCGCGTTAGTAGCTGGTTCCTACGCTTACAAAGCTAGTGTTGCTGGCAACACCAACTATCTTGGCGATGAATCCGATTGCGAACCATTAACAGTAACAAATCCATTCTGGTGCTCCCCAGGCTTCTGGGCAACTGCACTAAGTAAAAATAGAACAGGAGTACTAAATTATTTGTTAGTTAATGCAGGCGGCTTGGATCTAACCACCGCACATTACAATGACATTCCTAGCAATCTTAAAGCGCCTCTATCCAAGAAAGCCACAATCACTAATCCCACCCTTGCGCAAGTACTTGCAAGTCCAAACATCTATGGAGGTCCAGCATTCAACTCAGTAGCTGACTACATATCTCTAAGATTAGGCTGGGGCGGCACACAAAATACTGGCGAAAACTGCCCACTAGATGCCCACGGCAACTTCACCGGTCCTACATTGACACTGACAATTTAGAAAAAATCGTAACTAAAATACATTGTGCATAATCCTTGTGCTAATTGTGACATTGTGCTTTAGTTAAACTAGTAGAAAAGTTGGAGCCCTATGCGCCGTAGCGCTGTGTACACCATCCGTGATGGTGTAGCAAAAAAGAAACGTCTAATCATCAAAGTATTCCTACCAACACTGGTAGTCGCTCTTGGAGTAGTTGGGATTCTTATGATTACAGGTCCTTCGGGTGCGACAGCATCTCCCGTATGCGTTAACGATACCGCTGGTGCAAATGATGAGCCGGGCCAAAAAGACCTTACGAAGCTTTGTGTAGATTACGCAGGTGTTCCAACAACTGTTCAAACCCTTTGGAATTGGGATGAAACAGGAACTAACGGCGCTAATACTATGGACGCCTGTAGCTTATTTGATACTGATGGCGACGGGAATATTAATTATTCCGTGTGTGTATCAACTATTAATGATCCCGCTCAGCTTCAAACTACTACAACCTACTCCTGTGGTGATGCTAAGACAGACCGCTGTACCTCGACTGTCACCGCAGTATCTAGTGGAAATACTGGCTGTAGCGTTTCACAAGTAGCTACTGATCCTTTTCCTGCCGGCGCATCATATCCGACAGATACTCAAGGTACATGTACGGTTGATCTTACAACTGTTGGCGGGGCTTCGGCGAAGCTAATTGATGTATGCTCATATCCTTCTGGACAGCCTAATTCTGACCCCTCAGACTGCGTAATCGCTCAACCAAAATCAGCTAAATTAGAAGTAAAGAAGCATCTTATCCCGGCTACTGACCCAGGGTTATTTAACCTTCAAGTAGATGGCACTACCAAAGCCGCCAATGTTGGTGATAATGGTACAACGGGAGAAGTGATAGTTACTGCCGATACCAACAAGGACACCCACTCTATTGGTGAGATTGCTGGGACAAACACTCAACTAAGCTCTTATACAAGCAGTATTGAGTGCAAGGACCAAAACGGCACCGGTAACGTAGTTGCCAGTAGTAACACGACTTCAGTTAGTGTAACTGTGACGGACGCGGCTGACATAGTCTGCATAATTACCAATACCAGAAATATGATTAACACAACCACAACAACTCAGGTCCACAATGCGAGCCATCAGGATATCACTAGTACATCTGTAGCTTTAGGTACAGCAGTTCATGACAGCGCGACAGTCGGTACGCAAGTAGGCAACACCACAATTACCGGAAATGTGACATATCACTTTTACACAGATGGAAACTGTGATGGTACGCCGACAGATGAAACTGTGGCCGTTGGTACCGAATCTACCGTCAAATCTTTGCTTGGCGCCGGTTTGTATTCCTACAAGGCTGAATATGGTGGTGACAGCAACTATAACTCTTCAGTCGGAATCTGCGAGCCATTCACGATTGATAAATCACAGCTGGCCATGGAAAGCAAAGTCCACAACTCAAGCCATGTAGATAAGACTAACAGCTCCGTACCTCTAGGTTCCGTTATGCACGACACGGCCAAGATTACAGGAGGCGTTATCGGTGGTTTTACACCTTCGGCTATCACCTTCAGGTTTTACACCAATGGCTCTTGTGTCGACGGCCCATCTGTAAATAACATTGGTGCGGATGAGGGCGATGCAACTCGAGACCGCTCAGCAGCTTCTGCAGCCCTGGCAGCGGGCTCCTACTCATACAAAGCTTTCGTTGCCGGCGACAGCAACTACATAGGCTCAGACAGTGGTTGCGAGCCGTTTACTGTCGACAAAGCACAACTAGCAGTTACCACTAACGTTCATGATTCTAATCATAACGATATTACAAACGACTCCGTAGCCACAGGTTCTATCACACATGACACAGCAACTGTAACCGGCCAGGTTAATGGCTTTGACGTTCCAACTGTCAGCTTTACTTTGACCGGTAATTTTGATGAATCTTGTACTGCCGTAGACTCAGTAGCCAACAACGGTACCGAGGGTGGAGCAGCTAAATCAGCCGATAGTTCATCTCTTGGGGCTGGTGTATACGCTTACCAAGCCACTGTTGCTGGTGATAACAACTACTATGGTGCAACTGGTGACTGTGAGCCATTCACCGTTAATACTGCCACTCCTGATTTAGTAACCACACCAAATGCAGGAAACGGCATTGTGGGGGTTGTGTTACACGACTCAGCAAACTTAACGGGTGGATATGGCGGTCTAGGCGGCACAATCACTTTCAACCTGTTTGACCCAACCGATACAACGTGCTCGGGCGAACCGGTCTACACAGAAGATGTAAATGTAAACGGAGCAGGTATATACGACACCGTAACGGGCTTTGTCAGTAACGCGGGAGGAATATGGCGCTGGCAGGCGGTTTACAACGGCGACGGAAATAACGACAAGGTTATCGACAACTGCGATGCCGAACAAATGACACTTTCTGCACCACCAGTTGTTCTTGGTGAGCATACCGATGATCCGAGCGATCCACCTCCGGTAGTTTTGGCTGCAACACTAACAAACACCGGAACGCCCATAGGCGGGACAAGTTTAATTGCCGCCGGACTTCTGATCACTACGCTGGCATTTCTGGGCTACAGCCGCTTTAGCCGCAAACAAAACTAGCTTTAGATAGTTTCTGCTAGAATCGCCGTCACCCCATTGACTATTTAGTGCAATCAGGGTAAAATATATAAAAATGACCGGAGGGAACTCCGGCTTTTTATTTGTTAAGCAAAGTAAGCTAGGCGGATTATGTACCCAAGTGTTGATAAAGTTAAGACAATTCTGCTAAAGGAAAACTCTATTTCTTCGGCGGATAGTCTAGCGGCCGAAAAAGCTACCGACGATAGCCAAAGCTACGTCAATTATCTGATTGGCCACGATTTACTTAGCAAAAAACTTCTGGGTCAGGCTCTGGCCAAAACTTATGGATTGCCTTTTATTGATCTGGCAGATACACCGGCTACTCAAGAAAATATAGATGTTATTCCTGAAGCCATCGCCCGGGCTAACCGGATTGTTTTGGTAAAAAATACCGACAAGGCAGTAGGCGTGGTAACTGATACAGCCGACGATCTTCCGGCCAAGAAGAAAAAAATCCAAAAGCTATTCCCGGAAAAACAAGTCAGCCTTGGTTATACTCTTCCGGAATTTATAGATACCAGCTTCAAACTATACGAAAAGCCGCTCGAAACCCGATTCTCGCAAATTATTAGCAGCGGTCGGCAGATTGCGCCGGGGATTGTTGATGAGATCGTCAATGATGCGCTGGCTTACAATGCCTCTGATATTCACTTTGAACCCAGAACAAAGGATGCGGTTATTCGTTTTAGAGTTGATGGTAACCTACACATCGCTGGCACAATCCCCAAAGAATATTACGAGAATATCCTTAACCGCCTGAAAGTGGAGGGCGGGATGCGCATTGACGAGCACTTTACCCCTCAGGATGGCGCTATAACCAGAGAGATGGACGGCCGCAAGGTTGATCTGCGTATTGCGCTGATGCCGACGGTTGAAGGCGAGAAGGTGGCCGTACGAATCCTGAATTCGTATGTCCAAGATTATAAATTGACTGATATCGGCTTAAGCGAGGAGCACCGTGAGTCGATACAGGAGTATAGTACTAAGCCATTTGGCATGATTTTATCGGTTGGCCCCACCGGTTCCGGCAAAACTACCACTCTTTACGCCCTGCTTAAGCTGTTAAACCAGCCAAACGTTAATATCACCACTATGGAAGACCCGGTGGAGTACAAAATAGATGGAATTAATCAGATCCAAGTTAGAGAAGCTTCTAACCTGACTTTTGCCAAAGGCCTGCGTTCAATTGTTCGCCAAGACCCGAATATTATCCTGGTGGGAGAAATTCGCGACCGTGAGACGGCAGAGATATCTGTTAATGCAGCCCTGACCGGGCATCTGATGCTATCTACTTTCCATGCCAATGATGCCGCTACAGCCATCCCGCGTTTAATTGACATGGGCATAGAGCCGTTTTTACTGGCTTCGACCTTGGAAGTTGTTATTGCCCAGCGCTTGGTCAGAAAAATATGCAGCGCCTGCCGTTACAGCCTGCCTGTTGCTGATGCTCTTAAGGCTTCTAATGTTCAAACTGAGCTAAAGGGATATTTTTCGCCTAAAGACAAGATTTACGCCGGCAAAGGCTGCAGTATTTGCAGCGATACCGGTTATAGCGGCCGTACAGCTTTATTCGAATTCATAGATATGACACCAGAGATGCGCGATCTAATAATCACTAATCCGGCTTCCCGCCAAGTCGAGGCACTAGCTCGCAAGCAAGGCAACAAGACGATGTTTGAAGACGGAATATTGAAAGTCAAAAATGGCACTACAACTATCGAAGAGTTAGTCCGGGTGGTTGAACCGCCCAGGAAGGCAAAATAATGGCCAGACTTACCGGATTTCGAAAAAATAAGGTTATTAAAGGCCTGAGCAAACTATTGTCTAAAGGTTCTAAAATCAGTTCTAAAGACCGTGAGTATTTTACTTCTAATTTAGCCTATATGCTCAAGGCCGGAGTTACGCCTTCGCAATCTTTAGATTCGCTGCGGTCTACTAGCAAGTCCAAGCCATTAAACAAGGCAATCGAGCAGGTTCTACGCGATATAGATGAGGGTTCACCCATCTGGAAGGCTTTTGAACGCGCCAAAATCGTGCCTAAAGAAACTTTGATGCTGGTGCGCATAGGAGAACAGTCGGGTAAGCTGGCAGAAAATCTGCGCCTGGCCGCCCGCCAAGAGGAAAAGCAGCGGATCTTCCGCTCAAAAGTGACATCGGCTTTGCTGTATCCGGCTTTTGTAATCGGCGTGACCTTTATCGTAGCTATTGGTGTAGCCTGGTTCTTACTGCCGCGTTTGGCAGTCACATTTGACCAACTGGGCTATAAACTACCGCTGATTTCTCGAATAATCATCGGATTTGGCCTGTTTTTGCAGCATTACGGCCTAATCTTTATAACCACTCTGATCCTGGCTTTGGTAATACTGGCTTACAGCGTATCGTCTATGCCCAAGATACACCGGGCCGCACAAAAGATGTTACTGCGCTTACCGGGCGTTTCTAAACTGGTTAAAGAGATCGAAATTGCCCGCTTTGGTTATATGCTGGGCAGCTTGCTGCAGGCTAATATAGCGGTAACCGAATCATTAAAGCTCCTTCATGGTGCTACTTCGGCTCCAGCCTACAAAGATTTATATACCTACTTGAGCCACTCTTTCGAGAATGGCTATAATTTTCAGTCGGCGTTTGCCAAGTATAAGCAAACACCAAAATTGATTCCGCCTCCCGTTCAACAAATGGTTATTGCTGGTGAACGCTCAGGTGCATTGGCTGAATCGCTAATGGATGTCGGTCAGGTATACGAAGAAAAAGCTGACGCAACTACACGTAACTTAGAGACAGTATTAGAACCCATCTTACTAATTTTAGTCTGGGCCGGCGTATTGGTAGTGGCTATAGCCGTCATCCTGCCTATCTATAGCCTAGTTGGTAAATTAAGGGGTTAATCGTGTATCAAGACACTAATAGGGATAACAAGCACTCATTTGGCTTTACCTTGATTGAGCTGATGCTCTCGATCGCGATCGTTAGTTTGCTGGCCGGTTTGTCGCTGCCGGTTTATGCCTCTTTTAACAATCGTAATGATCTGGATCTGGCAACCCAAAATGTGGCATCAACTCTTCGACGCGCCGAAACGTATTCACGTGGCGCCAAAGCCGACAACTCCTGGGGCGTAGAGCGCCAAAGTGGTAAGGTAACGCTGTTTAAAGGTACGAGTTTTGTTGGCCGGGACACAACTTTTGACGAATCAACTACCATACCTCCATCAGTCGCACTATCCGGTTTAAACGAAGTGCTGTTTTCTAAACTGAGCGGGCTGCCCACCACTACCGGGAATATCATATTAACTCTCACTACTGGCGGTAGTGAAACAAGGACGGTAAATATCAATGCCAAAGGCGTTATCAATTATTAAAAGGACGCAAGGCGGCTTCTCGGCCGTTGAGGTACTACTGGCAGCCACGGTTTTTGGCTTTTTAGTAATCGCTGTCAGCGGGGCAATCATCTACGGCCGAGCGTCATCCGCCAGCGCAGGTGAACGGATGCGAGCAACGCAATTAGCTGATGAAGGCATTGAAGTAACAAGGAATCTTCGGGATAACTCCTTTGTTAATCTAACTGATGGGCCACATGGATTGGTGCAAAACAGCGGACAATGGTCTTTTTCCGGAACTTCTGACACAGTCGGTATTTTTACTAGGCAGGTTACGGTTGCAACTGTTGACAGTAACCGAAAGACTATTACGGCCACTGTCAGCTGGCAACAAAACTCCAGCACAAGCCAAGTAACTGTTTCTTCCGAGCTAACATATTGGTTCGCCCTATACAAAAGCTGGCCGGGGTCGGTACCAGGAGGCTCTTACGATCCACCCGGTACAAGCGATGGTCTAAAAGTAGCCTCCTCGAGCCATTACGTATACCTTGTGCGTAGCGGCAATAGTTCCCCTAATTTCCTAATTATAGATATAACAAATTCGGCAAATCCAGTACTTGTGGGCTCATTGACATTGCCCGGGTCGCCTACAAACATATCAATCAGCGGTAATACCGCCTACGTAACCAATTCCAGCTCATCCAACCAGCTCCAAGTGATTGATGTCAGCAAGCCTAGCTTACCGTCGTTAATCTCGACGTTCAATTGCCCAGGCAATGCCGGAGCCTTAGGACTGAGCACTACTAATAACTTTGTATACGTTACGCGGTCGGCTAATGGTGGCAATGCTGAATTCTGTATCGTAGATACCACTAATTCCAAGAAACCCTCATTGGCCGGCTCGTACAGCAACAACGTCAATATGTATGAAGTATATGTTTCAAACAACAACGCCTATATAGCTACCGGATCTGATACACAAGAAATAATAAATATAAATATCCAAAAGCCAACCCTACCTAAATTTGTTAACTCAGTTGATTTGCCCGGTACGGCTGACGTACTTAGCATAGGCGGCTACAGTAGTTCGGTACTAGCCGGACAGGGCTCAACACTCTATAGCCTAAATATCGGCAACTCCCCGCCGACGATAGTAAGTAGCGTTGCTACCGTGGGCGCCGGCGTAATCAACGATATCGATTTTGACTCGGCCAATAATTACGTATTTTTGGCTACCACGGCCTCGAGCGCGGAGTTCCAAATAGTAAACGCTACTAATTTGGCTAGTATGTCTGTCGTTCGTACGATTGACACTTCCGGAACTCTAAACGGGGTATCTTATGACAATACAGTCGACGTCGTGGCGGCTGCCAGCTCGAGCGATACCCAGGAATTAATACTCTTTACAAAGAACTGATATGAGATACCGAAGAAGTGATGTCCTAAAAAAGCGCCAGAAGGGCTTTACGTTAATCGAGCTTTTGCTCTACGTGGCTATTGTCGGTAGTTTACTGGTTGCTGTCAGCGTCTTTTTTACCACTACAGTGGATGCCAGAATAAAGAACCAGAGCATCATGGAAGTGAATGATCAGGGACTCAACGCCATTGAATACATCACAGAAACAATCCGCAATAGCTCATCTATTACTTCTCCGGCAGCTGGGGCTAGTGCTGCTACTTTGACTCTTAGCGTGCCTACTGCCGGTTTAAGCCCGACAGTTTTTAGCCTTAGCGGCACTACATTGCAGGTCAAAGAAGGCGCAGGCGCGGCTGTTACACTGACTAATGGCAAAGTCCAGATTAGCGCCCTAAGCTTTAAAAACCTGACTAAATCCGGCACAAAGGGCATAATCCAGATTAGCTTCACTATATCCCGCGTGAATACGGCGGGCAGGAACCCCTATGATTATCAAAAAACTTTTATAGCATCGGCGGCCCTACGATGAAAGAAGTCTCTAACTCGGATAATCAAGAAGGGTTTATAGCACTAATCTTTGTTTTAATCGTTTCCGCAGCGGCGTTAGCAATATCGCTGAGCCTGCTTTCTAGTGGGACCGATGCTCAACGCTCCCTTTTAGTTACCCAACAGTCTGCACAGGCGCGAAGTTTAGCCAATGCATGTGCAGAAGAGGCGCTGCAGCAAGTACACGATAATAACGCCTTCACAGGCAGCAATTCGTTGAATCTGAGTACAGGCACGTGTTCATATACAGTCACTAACACCGGTGGAAATAATCGTACGATAGATGCTAGCGCTACTATAGCCGGTGCAACGAGAAAGGTTAAAGTGTTGGCTAACACACAAGGCACAAATATTAATATAATGTCTTGGCAAGATGTGACATAATGTGGTATAATTGCGGCAAATCATTAAGTTTAAGAGTGGGATAAGAGGAAGGCCCTATATATGAAATTGTTCAAACAACCCGTAAAAAGGAACGAAAGCGGTTTTACACTGCTAGAAGTTCTTCTGGTCGTAGCGATCATAGCCATTCTGGCAGGAATCGTGATTATAGCAATTAACCCCGGTAAGCAGTTGGCTGATTCGCGCAATTCGCAGCGTCAGTCCGACGTTAACACTATTTTAAACGCAACATACCAGTATGCTGTAGATAATAGTGGTGCATTACCTTCAGGTGTTACCACTACAGACACTGAAGTTTGTGCTACCGCCAGCTGTGGCGGCTTAGCTGATCTAAGTCAATTAACAGCCAACGGTAAGTACATTGTGGCTATCCCTAAGGATCCTAAGTGCACCGACGCTAATGGCGCCTGCTATAACATCGTTAAAGACGCCAATGGTCGTGTAACAGTAAGCGCGCCACTTGCCGAACAAGGCAAAACCATAGCGGTAACCCGCTAACGACTTAGTAACTTAAATCTAAGTTTAGCTGACTGTACCGGCACGTTCGACGTGCTGCCATTCGCAGCTACCGCCACCGTTGCGATAATCTACTATCAACTTCTTCGTGTTAGCTAAACCGCGTACAGTAGCAACGTATTCTACAAAAGATAGGATGTACATGCCAAAGTATGCTATCGGCGCCAAGGCTATCAGTCTAGCCCGTTCCTTCAGGCTGTAGCCGGTGGTAGCGCCACTAACCTGTATGGTGGTATAAAACAGAAAGACGATGAACGACGATACTATCATACTGGCGTCTCCAAAGGTGGCAATAAGGTAAAACATCATGGCAAATGTAAGAGGCTCGATGGCGTAAGCCAGCTCGGCAAATAAAGCGTACGGTAAATAGAGCCATGTAAGCACCGGATTTTGCCTATCGGATCGCGACCAAAACAGGTCTTTTTGCTTCAAAAATACCTGATAGCGGCCGTATTTCCAGCGGTAGCGCTGCTGGAGCAATCCTTTTATGTCATGAACCGCCTCTGTAAATACGACCATGCGTGGATCATAACCAATCTTGATCTTGTTGCCGTGTTTGCCGATTATACTCATCGATAAATCGATATCTTCTGTAATGGTATCTGTGTCATAGCCGCCCAGTTTACGTACTACAGATGTACGGAACATAGAGCCAATGCCGCCAACAATGTATTGAGTATTTGTCAGCGTTTCGGCCTTTTTCATCTGGTAGCATATAAGGTACTCGATACGCTGGAATAGATTAAGCATACCTTTAGCCGGAAATATCTTAACGTTGGAGCATAGGCTTACAACCCGGCGGTTACGGAACTGTTCTACACCGTACTCCAGAGCCTGTGCGGTTAGGGCCGAATCGGCGTCCAGGCACATAAATAACTTGCCATTTGCGTGTTTGAGTCCGGCGTTTAGTGCTCGGGCCTTACCGCGTACGTTGACGCTAAGGACTTTGACGCGCTTAAAAGAATCTTTGTTCTGGCGTTGGAATTTTCGGGCGATCTGATAAGTGCGGTCAGTACTACTGTCGTTGATGATAATTAGCTCTACATTTTTATAAGAGCTGTTGGCTATGCTCTCTAGATTGCGCAGCAGAGTCTTTTCTTCGTTATGCGCAGGTACCAGAACTGTAACTAAAGGACGGTAGGCCTTCTTTTTTGCAGGCTTTAACGCTTTTGCCAGAGCCATAGGGCGGAGGATAGGGAAGCCTCTTTTGGGCGTGTAGGCAGTTGATAGAGGGCGTTGAACGGCCCGGTTGGGCTTTTTCTGTCTAGAGGCTAACTGATTACGAATGTCAAATAGATCACTGGCCATCAAAAAAATGGCAATACGAAAAAGGTTGACCGCGCTAAGTGCTAAGATCAGATAAGCAATATACAGCATGATTCAACCTTTTTCGTTAGAATGGCTTACTTGTTAAGTTTGCTAGAAACAAGCTTTGCAGCTCGCATAGCAAGTACACTTGCAGCAACCACTAGGATTGCCAGTAAGAAATAGCGAAAAACGCTATTACCACTAGTGTTAGGTAGCACAGCAATAGCTGATCCAGCTACGGTTGATGCACCTAAAACTTGTGCTTGTGAGGGAATATTACCTGTCATTCCATTACTCCTTTAAACATGCTTATATTAGCATAAGCTCGATAAAATGTCAACAATATTTCTTTATGACTACTAATACTCCAACGGCCTCTGTTATACTGAAGTTGTTCTTTCCACAAAAATGTAACATCTGGTCGAGTTGCATCTTTGAGAGGAAGAGGCGACCTGAGGCTGAAAGTAAGCTAATATCCAATTAACTTACGGAAGCCGGCATGTCGACTCTGACGGCGGGGCGGTAGCTCAGGGGTTAGAGCAGTCGGCTCATAACCGATTGGTCGCAGGTTCAAATCCTGCCCGCCCCACCACGCATAAAGGCATTTTTCTTATGCTTGCAGGCAACACGTTTAGCAGGTAGGATATTTGATAGTAAGTCAATTTAGTGAAAAGGAAAAATAGATTGGAAGATCTAAATCCGGACTCTGATAATAAGCCCGACCAAAATACAGATTCCCCCACATTTTTTAAACCGTCTAAGAAAAAGTTCGGCCTGATTTGTTTATTAATTTTTGTTGCGTCTTTTGTCCTTTGGCAATTTATTGATAAGCCACCTCAGCCAAAAGCAGCCAGCAACAGAGTTAGTCTTGACGGACAATTGGTTATTACTCACGGCGATGACTTCATTCATCACAAAGAAGCTGTTTATTATCAACTCGATACGACAAGCGGAAAATTTAATCTTCACTTCAAAGAAGCAGAACCAGAATTACCACGCGCCACAAAAGTTCACATTAATGGCAATCAGAGCGGACAAACAATCGAGGTTGACGCCGCGGCGGCAGGTGGCGTGACGCCTGCTACAGATAGTACTGCGGCTGCAGCAGTCACTTCAGGCAGTAAAAAAGTTCTAGTATTGATGGTCAATTTTTCTAACGATACTAGCCAACCGTACACTGCGAGTTACGCCAATGGAATTATGTTTTCAAATCCAGACTCAGTGGCCGCTTATTATAAGGAGGTTTCTTGGGGTAGCATGACGGTTACCGGGGATGTTAAGGGTTGGTACACGATTGCTGCTAATAACTCTAGTTCTTGCGATCCTGGAACTTGGGCTTCTCAGGCCGACCAAGCAGCTACAGCCGCCGGTGTCAATTTATCTGCTTACGATTATCATATGTATGCCCTATCTTCTAATCCGGCTTGTTGGTGGAGCGGCTGGGCTTATATTCCAGGCTCTCAATCATGGGTTGGCGATGGGACATATGGCATGGGTCCATACATCGCTAAACACGAACTGGGACATAACTTTGGAACGCACCACGCCAGCACCTATAATTGCTCTGAGAATGGTGTCCGCGTTTCGCTATCGGCTACTTTAACCAATTGCTCGACCGACGAATACGGCGATCCAAATAGTGTCATGGGTAACAGTAGTACTCATCACCAGACCAACTTTGCACTGGGAAATTATGGCTTGCTATCGCAAGCAAATTCACTTGATATTTCACAATCGGGTACTTATACCTTAAAACCCATAGAACCTTTTAATCCAAGCGGAGTCCAAGCGATGCGAGTTGTGCGTTCGACCACTGGTTACTGGGCTGCAAATTACTTCCTATTTGAGCTGCGCGAACCATTTGGAACTTACTTCGATAACTATGCCAGCACTGACCCGGCCGTCAACGGCGTACTGGTGCGCGTAGTCCCTGACTACAATAACCTTAGCCAGTCGTGGTTAGTTGACTCCACGCCGGCTACCAATGATTTTTCGGATGCGGCTTTGGCAGTGGGGCAGTCGGTTTACGACCCGCTTCGTGATGTAACATTTACGCTACAGTCACTGTCTACTAATGGTGCTAATATCAAGGTCACTTTTGGGCCGAAAGCTGACACCACGCCGCCATCTCCTGCATCTGCTCTTAAGTTTACGGTGCAAAAAAAGAATTTCGTAACACTCAAGTGGACTGCTTCAAAAGATTCGAGCGTAGCTGGCTACCGAATTTACCGCAATGGCGCCTATTTAACATCCGTTGCTAACACTACTACGACCTTCACCAATGCTACGGTACCTAGCGGAACCTATTCTTACTATGTAGTAGCGTTTGATGCGTCGCTTAACTTTAGCTCGCCAACCAACACTGTTCAAGTCAAAATCTAAACCAATAAAATGCTAAGCTAGATAGCATAGCTTAGATATGTACGACCAAATAAAAAATTATTGGAATCCCAAAAACCTCAAGCAGCTGACCGATATTCGTAATATCGGACTATACATCTTTACAATCATTGTGTTTGCCATTACATGGAGCGGTGTTAAGACAGTCCAAAATAACTACGAGCTGCAAAAACAAATATCGGTTCTCAAGCAGCAAAACGGCGTACTAGATCTGTCTAATTACAATACTAATTTGCAAAATCAGTACTTTAAAACTGATCAGTATCTAGAACTGGCAGCCCGGCAAAATTTTGGTCTGGCGGCACCAGGGGAAACTGTCCAGCTGGTTCCCAAATCCGTGGCTATGAAGTATGTTGATGCTTCTTTAAGCCAAAGCTCCACTAGTTCTGGTAATAGCTCCCCTGATCTTCAAAAATCTCGATTTGCCAAAAATTTGGACGATTGGCGCAATTTCTTGCTGGGGCGTAGGCTGTTTGAATAAAAGGTCGTGATCCTTTAGCCGGACAGAGCATATAATGATTGTATGAAGTTTTTATAATGAAGTTCAAAGGAGGAGCGACATGCCGGATTTAATAAATGGTGTAGACGTAGCTAAAATTAAACAAACGAAGGAACAAGCCCAAAAGGACCCATCTGTCACAGAAAGGGAACCGAAAATTGTGGCTAGATGGTTGGGTGGCAGCAAAGCCAGAATCGAGTTGGGTGACGTTGCTTCAGAGATTGGCGGTGATGGCAACTTGAATGCCATGCAGACGCTTTTAGCCAGTTTGGCGGCTTGCGACATTGATTTGGTAGCAACTCACGCAGCCCTGATAGACCTAACTATTGAGGAGCTATGGATAGAGGCATCGGGCCGCTTTAACTCGCAGGCTTACTATGGTATTGAGGGTGCTTCAGGAGCGGGCTACAACAGCATAGCCTATACAATTCATCTCAAAGCCCCAAAAGCCACCCCTGAACAGATTAAATACTTGAAGGAACGTTGCGAACGCTCTTCCCCAGTTGGCGACTCACTGAGTAAATCTATACCACTAACGCTTGAAGTCAAAGCTGAGTAACAAATCATGATTTTTCGGCAATTTATTCACGAGGAGCAAAGCTGTTTATCATATATGGTTGGCTGTACAACTAAAAGTACTGTTGCTGTCATTGACCCTCAGGTAGACGTAGAACTTTATACTGAGACAGCCAAGCGGCACAACTTATCGATAGACATAGTGATTGATACTCACACCCACGCCGACCATCTATCTGGTGCTCGTAAATTAGCTAAGTCTGCCGGAGCTAAGCTACTTATGCATCAAACCTCCAAAGTAAAGGATTTGGGCCAAAAAGTCTCGGATGGTGATGAATTTTATGTCGGCAATCGACATTTTCAAGTTATTTCTACTCCCGGACACACAGATGACGGGATAACTCTCTATGTTGATAACTGGTATTTGCTAACAGGCGACACACTGTTTGTTGGTGATGTAGGACGGGTTGATCTAGCTCTTGGCCAATTAGAAGAAAGTAAGATAGCAACTAATGCATCTAAGCTTTACGCTTCAATCAGGAAATTGCTCAAATTACCCGAATGGACCGAAATCTACCCTGGGCACTTCGCAGGCTCTGCTTGCGGCAAAGGCATGTCGGGTAAGATGATTTCTACACTTGGCCGGGAAAAAAAGAAAAATCCGGCTTTATCGATGGCTAAGGCAGAATTCATAAAATATGTAACTTCGAACCAGCCCGAAATGCCAATTGATTATAAAAAGACCAAATTGGCCAATATTGGTTAAGGATGACAACCCTGGTTCATTCGAATTGGAACCCGGTATTGGATGAACTTGTTAGCTAGAACGGGATTATTTTACTTAATAGAAGTTAGCATAGCTTTAATATCTGGGTAAGACTGCGCTGTAGACGATAGGTAGTCGTTGCCTGAACTTGATACAGCGAATATATTATCTGTACGTGAGAAACCAGGAGCTGGCTCATTATTTAAACCCAGCGAAAAACCAGGGCCTGGATAACCAAGACAGTAAAAGTAACTCCCGGGCTTTACTTCTTTATTTTTTATTGAAGTGGCGGTTTCACTGTCGGTAGTTTTAAATATAGTTTCATCAGACCCAACAATACCAGTTGAAAAGGTGGTTTTATTGTCAGATGGGTAGGAGTAAGACATAAACATCAGTTTAGTATTTTTAGTTGTAGATACATCTTTAATAGAAGCTGAGATAAGCATACATTCTTCAAACCCGCCCCTAAATCCTGTGGAACTCAGGACTATTTTCCCATCGGCATTTGGTTTTGAAACTGTCCATGTATAAAAATTAACGCCTTCGTTCTGTGTAGTCTTACTGTCAACTGTCCAGCCATCTAAAATATCCATACTTATACCGAGCTGTTGGAGATTATAGGCGGTAGATTTTGTAGTTGATTGTTTAGGAGTCTCCTTTTTGACAGTCTTCACGTCACTAGAGCTGCTAGCCGCACTTAAGTTCTTTTCGGACTTGTCCTTTGCCTGCCAAACATACCATCCGACGAATCCAACTATTCCAACCATTACTAATATAAGTAACCCCTCTACTGCGCTAAAGCCTTTTTGGTTTTTATTCATATCATCATTGTAAATAAAAAATAAGCACTAATCTATAGTGCTTAAACTTGGTAGCCCTGATTCATCCGAATTGGAACGATATCAGCAAAGAATTAGTGCGGTGGCTAAGTTTATGCCGAGCGAAAGAACCCTTCTTCTTCACCAAATAAACCAGCTCCACCCAAGTTTTGTCCAACTTCGTGAATAGCGATAACTTCACCTTCTCGCATTTCTTTCACAATTTCTTCGGGTTGAGTAGCTTCTATCCCTAAGTCGTGTGCCAGCTCCTGAAGCCGAACTGGCTCCACAGCCTCCATTCGATATGTTGGACGGTTACGAGGGACACCTTCACCTTGCAGCGAGATGAATTTTTGCACCAGCAAGTCGCCGATAGTAGTTCTCAGTTCTAATAAATCACTATTTCGGCGTACTACAAATACATCTGACGGAACTTCACGGTCAGAATGATACAAGGCGAGTAAATCAACCAACCCAGATTCAACCACATCTATATTATACAATTTTTAAGTAGTTTATTCAATATACCTACCAGGACTAGAACCTAAATAACAGAGGTAGTACAAAAATAGAGATTAGCGGTAAAACTAATCTCTATCTGCTATTTAATTCTGGTAGCCCTTGTCCATTCGAATTGGAACATACTCTTATTGGAATTGAGCAGATGGAAGAACTTATCTAGAGAGGGCAATCCGTTAGCATAGTCTACCGCAGCAGACTAGAACTTACGTGCTAGTATTTGAATGTGAATACACTTGTCTTTGAAGGGATTGCAACAAGTGGAAAGTCCACTGTTATTAAACAGTTGCAGTCATCTTTAGAGGGAAAGCTCAAAATCAGAGTTGCAGGTGAGGATGAAACTCACGAGCCGATAATGAGCAATAGAGAAGAGCTTCATACTGACTTTTATCTAGATTTACTTAGTCAATTCACTCTCAAACATCCTGACTTACTTATCGTCGACCGTTTTTACCTTACCCAAGCACTTCGTGCAAAAACAAACCTCAAACCTTACAAAAAAGTAGAAGCGGCCCTAAGGCCCTATAACCCTATGACGATTTTCTTGACTGTTGAGCCCGCGACAATTGCAGGCCGCATTGATAAAACCGTACAACACCGTAGCCCCGAGTGGGAGAGTCATTTTGCGTCTATAGGCGGTAGTCGTGAAGAGCAAGCCATCTATTATATTGCCCAGCAAAAATCGCTGCTTGAGCTATTAAAACAATCGACTTTACCTTACAAGATCTTTGATACCACAAATTATGGATACGAGAGTATTGCCAAGGAAATAATTGGGTTAATTGAAAGACGTTAATCTACCGCTCGACTGGTAAGACAAATATATTCCTTTGGCCGCAGTTAGCGCACCAAATATCTAATGCTTTTCTGCCATCCATAGCACCAGTTGTTATTTCACGGGTTTCTGATTTAGCCGTATTTTCGTCATTCAATTCTTTA
The DNA here is from genome assembly GCA_035480715.1 of Saccharimonadales bacterium (SeqCode). GTDB lineage: Bacteria > Patescibacteriota > Saccharimonadia > Saccharimonadales > UBA10212 > 2-01-FULL-49-22. The sequence goes on from DATIHL010000013.1 coordinate 31,068, forward strand.
CCGCATTTAATGCAAATTCTGACTGGTCCTTCAAATTCTTCCGTGCTTTTAATTTCACCGTTATCGTCTGCTTCAAAACCTTGATAATGAACCATGCCTAGATTGTATCAAATCAAAGATTATGACCAAGCAGGACTGGAACCTAAACAACAGAGGTAAGGTGATTAATATCACTTTGACATAAGTGCAATAAGTTTATATTATACTATTGTAGTAGGTTCAGCGGGAGAGCTGACCGCTCTCCGTCCATTGCGGTTGCTACACAAAGATTAACTAGTCAGAAGTCTTTGTGCGGCAACCGTTCTTAGTTTCCTCTCAAGGACTTCAACGAAAGGAGAGGAATATGCCTCCAACATTTAACAACTACGGTTTCAAGTTCGAAGAAGGAGAGGAGGTGGAGCACATTGAAGGTTGGCCATCGAATGTTGTTAGGGAGATAGATAAATGGCATCTAGAAGGCTACGATACATTTTCAGACGAGTCCTATACTTTAGCAGTAAATGTTGACGATGAAGCAACGGCGCGGCTTTTAGCCCGAGCAGCTATGAGGTCACTAGAGGAAACACAGCCTTCTGTGTCAAGCGGCGGCCAAGGAGGTATCCAGGATAAAGTTTACATCATCCATCCTCAAGGCAGGACAGAAAGACATCATGGCTTCTAATTGACAAACACCTTATAACAGATTAGAATATATCACGCTCACTAGTATCGCGGGGTGGAGCAGTAGTAGCTCGCGTGGCTCATAACCACGAGGTCGCAGGTGCAAATCCTGCCCCCGCTACCATGAAAAAACGTCCAGAAATCTGGACGTTTTTTCTATTTATCGTCTAAAAAATTAGCGATTGTTTTCTTTGGGACGGGCCATATCAACTGAGATATTGCGTCCGCCGAACTCGCTACCGTTAAGGGCAGTTTGAGCAGCTTTGCCTTCTTCGTCGTTTTCGAACTCAACGAAGCCAAAGCCCTTGCTGCGGCCGCTGTCGCGGTCGCGTACGACTGTAGCTGAAGCAACTGCGCCGTGGGCGGCAAACAGTTCTTTAAGCTCGTCGTCGGTGGTGCTAAATGGCAAGCCACCTACAAATAGTTTGTACATTGCGTATTCCTATTTACTTTCTGTGCGCAGGAACGACCCCTTAATCCTCTTTGAGTGAACACCGAACCGATTCAAGGGTCGT
>DATIHL010000014.1:0-41695 GCA_035480715.1 Saccharimonadales bacterium (SeqCode)
GTTCTCCCCAGCTTGGCTGGGGCCTCCGCGACGCCGGACGTGGCGTCAGGTCGCGATCGTGTTCGCGAACGTCATCGCAGTCGAACTGGTCGCCGACGTCGTCGGCTGGCCGCGAGGCCGTGTGTTCGGATTCATCGTCGCCTTTCGTTGAAGTTCGGTGTTGAGAACTCCAGAACTCCCTCCTCCTCATCGATGCCCCATGGCATCAACTCTCTCATGAAGTGAGGGCTAAACTGCCTAATTTAAGCAGCTTGGTCCTCACTTCGTATTCACGTATCTACTTGTCAATATACACTTTGGAATTCGCCATTTAGCGGACTCGACAAAGGAATGAAAAAATTGTACAATAAGTGTCCCAAAATGTCAACGCTTATTTTTATTGGCGATTGAGCACTATAAGATGTGTAGTATCCGTTAAGTCAGTCGGTTTAGGCCTGTATTTATCAACCGTTTCGGTCGGTTCCATTGCTAAATTCTTGAGGGCTTCGGCCAGCTCTACCTGCGGTACCTCGTATTTAACGACTTTATCAGCGTAATGTGTAGGTATGACGATTTTAGGTTCGATCTTCTTGATAACTTGCAATGCACCTACCCCATCGAGCGTGTAACCGCTATTCCCAACCGGCACAATGGCAATATCCACTAAACCAATCGCCTCCAGCTGATCTTCGCTCAAATCGGGGTGAATATGCCCCAGAACGGCGATTTTCATCTCGTCAGCAGCAATAGTGTAGATTGTGGCGCTCTTTTTGCCTTCTTCATCCATGTGCGCGCGAGCCGCAATGCCATGGATAACCACCCCCGATATTTCGTACTCGCCGGGCATATCGGCCTCGAAGTGGCATTCATGAGATGGTACGTCCTTAAAAGTATGCAAGCAGATATCAGTCGGCTTGGTGATTGATTTCAACCCTAGCTTTTCCAGATTATCATCAACTACAATCTGGGCTTTTTTGGTTGAAATCCGCAAACAATTAGTCCCGTAAAACTGTAATTCCATCTTAAACCGGTAAATCCTGGCTGTTAATTATGACCTGCTTCTTGGCAGCCATAACGTCGCTAATAAAGCGGTCATTGATCTGTATACGATACTGATAGGTAGTCAGCGGCATGATAGTGTAACGCAGCTCCTTATTTTCAGCTTTCTCTAGCTCGGCGATGAATTTGGCGGCTTTGGATTGGTTAACATCACCCACGATCATCACATCGATACCCGCTCCGTCATCTCTGGTAAATTGCCCTGTTAGCACTGCCAGATCAACTTGGCCGGTAGAGCGGACGGCTTTGGCCAGCGGATGCTCAGGCGCCACATCAACTTTAGTTTTGGCAGCAGTTGGTTTAGCGGCTTTTTTAGGAGTGGCCGGGGTTATAACGCCACCAAAGATCAACGCCAACGGTGCATAATATTCATAATCCTGGTTTACTTCGTAATAAAGGCGGTTGTTGTTGGCCTCTGACTTTATAATGCCAATGCTGAGCAAGTTAGATAGCTCGCGGCGTACAGAATTTATCTGCTCGTCGATTTTACGCGTGATTTCGCGCACATAAAATGAACGATTTGGATTAGCATAAAATAGCTGCAGCAGCTTTACCCTAGTCTTAGACCCAAACAATTGCTCAATCATCGCTCTCCCTCTGTTAATTATTGTAACAGAAGGCCTTGATTGCTCATAACTCAATTGTTCAAGAGTTGTTTTTTGACGGCTTGATATGCCGCTTCCGGACTATTGAACCAATTTATGTGCCGGTTTCGCTTAAACCACGTGCGTTGGCGCTTGGCCAGGTCTAGGTCATTCTTAATAAACTGTTTCTTAGCTGTCTCCAGATCGATCTCGCCCGCTATATATTCCTTGAAAGCCTTATATCCAGGGGCCTGTAAGGCATTAGCATCCCAACCATACCTGTCTGCAGCAGCCTTTATCTCCTCTGTTAAACCCTCTTGGACCATTTTTTCTACCCGTTGAGCAACGCGCAATTTAAGTTCTTCTCTGGAAATCCGTAAACCAATTATTAGAGCGTCTGGCCACAATTTTGTATCTAATCCAGTTTTTGCGGTCTTTTTCAGATGCCGCGGATTCTGCGGGTCCCGTTCAACTTCAGATAAGCTAAATTGATAATCAAATAGTATAGAATCCACATAGAGACCACTACCACCGACCAAAATCGGCAATTTGCCTCTGTTTTGAGCCTCCTTAATCTTTTTTCCAGCGTAATTCTTGAACTGCGCGACATTAGACTTTTGGCTTGGATCTACCAGATCCAGCCCCCAGTGCGGCACCGCTTTTCTCTCCTTCGCAGTCGGTTTAGCCGTGCCGATATCTAAAGTTTTATAAATCGTCCTTGAATCCGCAGCAATAATCTCACCGTCAAACTCTTTAGCAACTTTCAGCGCTAAAGCCGATTTACCAGAGGCAGTTTCGCCGACTATAACAAGGAGTTTTGGTCTTTGTGCGGCGGTTGCCATAATAATCTTTCAATATCAACCCTAAAATCTTCGTCAACAGATACGCCGTCAGCCTCTAGAGCTTTTTTGTGGCCGCTAAAACTACCCGGATAGCCCCTGGCGAGGCCACCATTCTTATTGACGACTCTCTGCCACGGCAGATCAGATGGGCCGGTATGGGCAATCTGGCCGACTTCCCACGCCGCCCAAGCCGCACCTGCCATTGCCGCCACCTGGCCATAGCTCATCACCCGACCTTTTGGAATCTGGGCTACAACCTCATAAACCTTGTCCCGAAACTCACTATCAACCCTTTTCATTTTCAAAATACTCCAATACTTCTTGCCAGTTTTTAGCTCTAATAACTCCTACGGGTAATTTTTTACTCCGATTCCATCCGTAGTCTCCAAAAAGTAAAGCCGTTATTCCCTCTTTTGCAGCCAATTCGCAGTGCTCAAAATTATCATCTATTAGGTAATCAGCGCCAATTTCCTTAGAAACAACAGCTTTAGATACCTTTTTATCCTTACTCCAGGTAGCTACGAATGCCACTTGGCTGAAGGTTTTAGGAAAATGCCCCTCAAGCCATGGTTCTGTAGTTGTTAATTGCCGGCCGTACCTAGAGGTCACTACTATTAATTCATAACGTCTCTTTAGTTTTTCTATCGCTTCAATTGCACCCTCAACTACTTTTAAATTGTCCTTTATGGACGAATTAAGGAATGCGTCAAACCGTTTTAACGCTTCTTCCTTGTCCAATTGCCATAGATGCTCCCAATATCCGTTATACTCGCCCTCTACTAAGAAATCTTGAGCGGTATAGCTATGCCCGTATGTCTGATTAATAAACTGCCGGATGCCTTCATTCTCGGCGGCCAAGACATCGTCAACATCAACAGCTATGATCGGCTTATTTGTGGGCTTTGGCATCTCGGGAAACTTTGCCGATGAATTCATCCACCGGATATGACTTCTCTTCGCTGCCTAAATCGGAGCGCAGGCGTGGGGTCACCTGCCCGCTTTCGACTTCTTTGGCACCAATTACAATCGTGTAAGGCACCTTCATGACCTCGACTTCGCGGATTTTTTTGGCGACCGATTCGTTGGAGTCATCAAGAGTCACTCGCACGCCTGCCTCTTTAGCCTTTTCTACAACGTTTTTAGCGAATTCTAAGATGTTATCTTCGTCGTTTAATGTAGCGATTCGTACCTGCTCTGGCGCCAGCCAAACCGGAAATTTGCCGCTTGTATGCTCAATATAGACCGCCAAAAAGCGCTCCACAGAACCAAGTAAAGCGCAGTGAATCATGACTGGTCGGGCTTCTTGGCCCTGCTCGTCGGTATAGCTCAACTCAAACCGTTCTGGCATGACAAAATCAAGTTGTACCGTTGCTACCTGCCAAGTCCGCCCAAGAACATCTGACGCCAAAAAGTCGATTTTTGGTCCATAAAAGGCCGCATCACCGGGTTCGAGATGGTAATCCAACTTTTCCTCTTTGGCAATCTTTTCTAGAGTTGTTTGGGCCTTGTCCCATAGCTCCGGCGATCCCAGATAGCCATCTGCCTCGTCCTTGAAAGACAAACGGAACTTCAGGTTCATACCAATAGTCTTATAAAGCTCTTGGGCAGCTTCAATTAACTCCTTAGCCACCTGCTCTATTTGATCCTGGCGGCTAAAAACGTGGCAATCATCGATACTGAGGGATCGAACCCTAGCTAGCCCCTGTAGCTCGCCACTTTTCTCGTCACGGTACACAGTGGCTGTTTCTAGGAGTTTCAGAGGTAATTCACGGTAGCTTCTAGGCCTAGAGGCGTAGATCTGTATATGGTGTGGGCAGTTCATTGGCTTTAGGACTAGCTGATCTGATGTTTCCTGACTTTTTACTAGAAACAGCTCAGCGCCGAACTTATCCCAGTGACCGCTGGTTTTATAGAGGTCGGTTTTGGTCAGATGGGGAGTCCAAACCTTGCTAAAACCCCTTTTCTCTCTTAATTCGTTTGAGTATTTGGTCAATTCTTCCCTAAGAACGGTGCCTCTTGGTGTCAGCATGGGCAGGCCGGAGCCCACTAAATCGCTTGTAACGAATAAATCCAACTCCTGCCCCAGACGGCGGTGGTCGTTTTCTTCCAATTTAGGCTGATCATCCATCTTCGTTATCAATCATAACACCTTAAATAAAGAACAAAAAGTAACGAACAGTAGTCAATAAATTGTTTAGGTATTTTGCGACCCTGCAATTCAGCAAAAAAAGAAACTGGCTTGAGCGACCTCGCAATGTCGTTCAAGCCAGTAAGTTGATGTGTGGTAAACACATCGCAAAACTCAACCTACAAACGAGTATATATAAGCTAGCCGTATTTGGCTAGTACTTTTTTGTTATATTATCCACAACTGTGGATTTCTGGTTTTTATATCATGTATGGTAGTTAAATAATTACTGGCATATTCCCTTATCTCACATAAGGTAATAATCCTTGAGTTATTAAATTAGGTATAATTAAATTTGTGCTTTAACAAAAATGCAACATCAGGGCGGGTTGCATTTTTGAGAGGAACAACATAGCGCTAAGCCGAAGCTTTTGACTGCTGGGCAAAACGAGGTAGGCGCGTAAGTTGTGACGAGGGTGATTAGCTCAGTTGGCTAGAGCGCTTCATTGACGTTGAAGAGGTCACAGGTTCAAATCCTGTATCACCCACCATTGCTAAGAGTACTTCTTCATCGTAAGTCTTCTTTTGAGTATTTATGAAATTCATGTCACAGCATGGTATTATATTGACCGTATTTAGGAGGAATCGTGGCCGAGACATTAAGGGACGATCAGAGGATAGTTGTACTACATTCCAAAGCCTTAACGCCGGTTAGCTGGCACGATTATGTGGAGTTAAATCGCTCGGGCATAAAACGAACTAGCGATTCACACCTTACCGAAGATCCCTTTTTCAAGAACTTTGAAGGAAAAGTTGTAGCTGATACTGACTACGACCCCAAAACCGATGAAGTAACCAACGAATACTTCCGCCCGGGTATTCGGAAAAAAGATCTTCACCGAAGCGCTCTTATGATGTGGCGAACCGCCTTGCTTGGCCTTGATGATTTAAGCCTACTAGATAAAGAGAGCGCCCAAATAACAAATCAAATAGACAGGCGTAGAGTTGGACTAGTAGTTGGCAGCACGTTTAGTGGCAGTGACCATTTATCCTCTGTAAATATAGACAGAGTCGTTCCGTCCGATCCAATGATATCGTTACTAGCCAGAATAGCCACTGCGCCTGCAATGCAGTTAGACATTCGCGGTCCTGTAATGCAAATTGGCACCGAGTGCGCTAGTGGCGCTACAGCGGCTGATATTGGTATTAGATACTTAACTAGCTATCGAGAAGATATCAACCCAGCAGCCGACTTAATGATTGTTGGCGGAGCAGACTCGCCAATCTCAGTAATTAACACGGCGACTTTTTTAAGAGGACTACCCGGCGCAGCTACAACTGCCGAAGATCCTGAACAAGCCTCTAAGCCGCTGGATAAATCAGCTGACGGATTAGTGATTGGTGAGGGAGCGGCAGTTCTGTTTCTTGCCACGTGGGCCGGAGCTAAGAGATTAGGCTTCAATAAAGGAGATGTTAAGGCCGAGCTTGTTGCTCATAGCAGTTCAACTCATGCCGAGACCAAAGTTTTGGCCGGGCACGAAGGCACCGTAGATTTAATCGAAGCGGGCCTACGGATGGCCAAGGTCCAACCCCATGAAATATCCCACGTCAATCTACATGGTACTGGCACCGGCGAAGACGGCCGCGAAGTGGGGGCTTGGGGTGAGGCTATAGACAACCATGGCCTCAGGCGTGAAAATTACTGGCTGGTATCCACCAAGTGTACAACCGGTCATACAATGGGCGCCTCTGGTGCGGTCGAAGCACATTATGCTACTGAAGCTCTAGTCGAAAATACTATACCCCCTGCGTTGAAACTTAGAGATCCCATAGATGAAACGGAGGGCTTTAGCCTTGGCAGCCCTGAAGGCAAAATTGTTTTGCCAAATATTGATGTTGTCTTCAGCACTTCTCTGGGCTTCGGCGGCACTGGAACAATATTAGGTTTTCGAAAGTTTAAGCCCTAAGTTTTATACTCTTCGCAGAGACGATTCAAGTATCGCAGATTATGCATAGAAGCCAGGCTGCCGGCGAGGGGGTCTTCAACCTTAAACAAGTGACGCAACAGGGCGCGACTGTAGCCGGATTTGCAGGTGTGACAGTCACACTTCTTATCTATTGGACCGGCATCTTTAGCAAAAATAGCGTTATTTAAATTCAGCTTTTTGTCCCCTGTTACCCAGACCGAGCCGTGCCGACCGTTACGGGTTGGCAAAACACAGTCAAACATATCTATGCCGCGCTCAATCGAGAAACGGATATCTTTGGGTTCGCCAACGCCCATCAGATAACGGACGCGGTTTGGGTCGTACAGCGGCGCTAAAAATTCCAGCATATCGTACATTTCTTTTCTGGTTTCGCCGACGGCTAATCCGCCGATCGCTACACCGTTGACAGATTGAGATTGAACAAACTCCAAGCTTGTACGGCGCAACTCTTTGTTCAATCCGCCCTGTTGAATACCGAACAATAGAGGTCTTTCAGACTCTTTCTGGCCCTTAGTCAGCCTGGTGAATTCGACGATGCAGCGCTGAAGCCACCTGTGCGTACGCTCAACTGCCTCTTTGGTGCGCCTTCTATCTGTTAGAGACAACCCCGACAGATCATCAAAAGCCATAATAATGTCCGAGCCCAGATCGATCTGGATTTGCATCGATTTTTCCGGCGAAATCAGCACTTCTCTGCCGCTAGCCAGATTCTTAAAATACACGCCCTCCTCTGTTATTTTGCGGATTTTAGCCAGTGAAAAGACTTGGAAACCGCCCGAATCTGTCAGTATCGGGCCGTCCCAGTGACTGAATTGATGCAGCCCGCCAAGCTTTTTTATTACCTGTTCGCCAGGTTGGATATGTAAATGATAAGTGTTAGATAGCAAAACCTGTGCACCAGTAGCAGAAACCTGGGCCGGCTGTAAGCCCTTAACGGCTCCGCGCGTGGCCACCGGCATAAAAAATGGCGTTAGAACTTTACCGGCGCGAGTGTTGAGAATTCCACTGCGACTTTGGTTTTTACCTCTGCGTAACTCCTTAAAGTGGGATTTGGGCATTGCAGCTATTGTAACAGAGAAAATTTAGCCAAAGAGCGGTAAAAAGCACAAGCTTTACAGGGGTAGAACCTATTGACACCAAAACGCTTATGTGGTAATTTAATGCCGTTAATTGTGAGGTGCTTAGTGAGTGCCAAAATTGGTACCCCAGCGCTTGAGAATTTCAAGCTGTTCTATGAAGAAGTAATTAATATAAAACCAGTCAAAAATCGCATTCGCCGGATTAGGCAAATTGTCTCCGCGAACGCCAACTAACAGATTAAAAAAGACATTTCGACCCCGCTCAATTTAAGAAGATTGAGGCGGGGTTTTTTGTTTCTTCCCCAATTTTCCATAATTATCCACTAGCTTTTCTAATAGCGTCATGTCAACATGTTGTCATGGTTTATATGCGGCTTCGCCTTATAAGACACCCCTTCGCGGTTTCTCATCACGCCGGCAAAATGGAGTACATTTTGTCGGGCTTCTCTTCCGGAGGAGATAAGTAACAGATATGAAATGTGTATATTGTGGCAATGATACGCACGTAATTAACAGCCGGCTGCAGAAACGCAGCAATCAGGTGTGGCGCAGACGCCAATGCAAGGCCTGTAAGGCCGTATTTACGACCTTGGAGGGTATTGATCTGTCTGGCACACTCTTAGTGGCTTCTGGCGCCTCTACGCTGCCCTTTTTACCCGATAAGCTTTATACAGAGGTGCTGCATACCTTAAAGCACCGAAAAGACAGTTTTGTGGCTGCGCGTGAAATTACTAATACTGTTATAAAAGAATTACTTAAACTACCAGACAAGCCCCTATTCCAAGCTCAACAGATAAGCCAAGGGACGGCTAAGGTGTTGAAGCGCTTCGACGGACAAGCTTACCTGCGATACGTCGCAGAACACCCCTCTTTGCAGCCGTAGCTTCGTCTTTTTTGACGGCTTTCTCGGTGAGTACCCACCCCAGATACCGACCGAACATCAAGCGTGTCTGCGAATTGATAGCGGCTAAGGAGCCATATACGATTGTGGTTACTGGTAGCAGCACCCATTGAGATACCATCCAGAATGTACGGCGGCGCTTGTAGCGCTCCGGTTTAGGCGGCAAGCTGCGGAAACTCAAGTAGAGACTGATTAGTATACCGGTAGTGGCGACTGTTTGAATCCAACGGGCAATCTGGGGTAGTTGATTGGTTAGATAGCTCTGGGGATTTATAAAGAAAGGCACCAAAGCGGCTAGAAGCAGAATCAACGGTGCAGTTGACCAGCTGATATGGCCTTCCAGTAGCCTGCCGAACCGAGCGGCCATCTTGAACCTAGGAATCTTATTCTCTTTTAAATAGCCGTTATAGAACACATATGCAATGTCTGAGCAACCCCAGGTCCAACGCTGGATCTGTTTGAACTGCGCCTTTAAAGTACGTTTGTAATTATCTGTCAGCACGGCGTCCTGATAAATCGGTACGTAAATCGGATAAACTTCGTAGTTACCGTCGTAGCGGAAAAAAGTACGCCAGTACTGATGACCATCCTCGACAATTGTCCGAACGCTCCAAAAATCTGTATCTATCAGTGCCGACATCGGCTGGCTATGTGCCGAAAAATTGCGCAACATGTGCGGTCGCAAAGATAAAACGACGTTCCAGAAAGAGTTGCCGGTAGCGACAACGCGCATCGGTGCCGGCGCGTCCCAGATGTTGTTGGTGTACATGGTTATGGGTTGATATGAGGAGTTTTTGGGCTCTTCGGTTGAGCAATAGGTGTAAGTTAAAGCGGCAAAATATTTTTTGTGGGGGTGGTTGTCAGCATCCAGAGTAGTTACAAGCACGTTGATTGGGTCGATTTTTTCCTCTTCTAGATATTCCTTGAGGCGCCGGCCAGCATAGGTGGCATTGCCGCCTTTGCCTACCACTTCGCCGATCATTGGCCAGGGGTGCATGACGGCTTCGGCGTGGTAAAAGTGGTGCCCAAAGTCTTTGATTAAATCTTTAGCCAGCTTTTCTATTTGTGGTCCGCCCCGCTGTTCGTAGGCTAAAAATAGCATTATTTTCTTAGGATCGTAGCCGCTATCTACTACTGACTGGAGGGTTGGTTCAAGCACGTCGCGCGACTCGTTCCAAAAACAGACGATAACCGCGTGGTAGACCTCGCTGGGTTTGATGCGGATAGGTTCTGGTACACGCTCTCTAACCCGCTCCAGATTGCGGGCGTGCCACTTTGGAGCACCTTTAGTGCGCGGTTCGAGAATTTCTAGATCCTCGTTTAGCTTGTCCCATTGGGCGCGCTGGTGCTCGCTCATTATCCGCCACCCCTGTATCGAGCGAATATTAAGCCCGATGGCACGGGCAAACCACAAAAGCAGATAAGCGATTATAAAGTAAGCGGCCAGCTTGGGATTAATTAGACTCAAAATAACCGGCAAAGACAAAATTGTCCAGGTTAGGGTGCCGGGTAGTATCTCGAATGCTCGGTAGCGCCAGTCCCGCTCATCTGGCTGGGGTATCTCGATAGAACGCATATACCTATTGTAGAGAAATCAATGCATTAGCCACAATGGTTGAAAGAATGAGCAAAAAAACTGTGGAGGCCAGTATAAAAACGGATATAAAGCGGCGGATGTGATAGGTGCGGATACTCAGAACCAGGGCGCCGGCCGATGTAAGAAGCATGAAAATAGCCATGGAATAGATATCGATTGGCTTTCCGCTTTGGTATTGAGTACCGGTGATGTTCGGGCGATAGGCAGCGGTGGTAGTCGGGTTGCGTGATGGATCAAATCGTAGGAGTACCAGGCTGACACCGATGACAACTAATATGGCCATAACCGTTAAAAGCGCCAGAATAAGACGGTCGTGAATATATTTTTTAGGCAGCTCCATTTAGCTTATAGTTTACAGGGTTTAGTCTTCGGGTAACAGAGTATATTATACTCATATCTGCAGCCTGCCACCTTAGCTCAGTTGGCTAGAGCACCGCTTTCGTAAAGCGGGGGTCCGGGGTTCGAATCCCCGAGGTGGCTCCATGCGGGTGTATTTCAGTGGTAGAATGTGACCTTCCCAAGGTCGAGATGCGGGTTCGATTCCCGCCACCCGCACCATAAGTACCTGACATTCTCCTTCTCATATGTTATAACTGTGCTTTGTGACAGGACAGGTCGCGGATGTTAACCGGATACAACTATTAGAAGATAGTTTGGAATTGGCTATTGGTGAATCTGATTCGATATGGTCAAGCGTAGACAAACAATACAGATTGAGAGTTTCTATATGTGGTTTCTCTTCTGCTCTGGTTTCCAACTGGCTAAATGAAAAGGCTATTGAAAACCAGATGATGCAAACCACTCCCAAGTTTACCTTTGATGAAGGCTTGGTACACGTCTTTACCGCAGCCCAAATGCGTGAAAGATTGACAATTATTGACCCTACGTATAGCCAGTTCTTGGGATATGTTGGGCTTAACCTCTGGTTAGATGAAACTCAGAGGGAGACATTATATCCAAAGGAGAAAATCCTAGTGTTTCCGGCTAATGAGACAGAAGTGGCAGTTAAAGCTATTGCCTCTTTAGCTGACAGATTTAGACTTGAGCATCGAGCACTAATCGAGGCTTACCGCGCTACTTTGGAACGCGCTACTTTGGAAGATGAGGGATATAATAGGCCTGCAGATTGGTACGCGCCGTTAGCAGAGGCAAGCTCCGTGGAGATTGAAGAGATTTTCGCAGGAATCTGGGATCCCAGCAATATTACGACCTTTACCGGAAGTGAGGATTTGATGAGAGATGCAAGTAGGCTATCGCGTACATTCCTAGCAGATATCCCGCTATCTGTTTTGAATATGGAAGATTAAGCGAGATAGAATATACCAGGATGAAGAAGTTCAAGAGAATACTTTTAAAACTGTCGGGTGAGCAGTTTGCTGGATCTAAAAAATTCGGTATTGATCAAGAATTTGTAAATAATATAGCCCAGGAGTTAAAAGAGGTTGCTGAGGATACGAACGCTCAGATTGCTATCATTGTGGGCGGTGGCAACTTTATACGCGGCGCTAACTTGGCCAGCCATGGGCTGGAACGCGCCACTGGAGATTATATGGGCATGATAGCTACCATACTAAATGGCATGGCACTGGTTGACACGTTAGAGTTAAACGGTCAGCCTGCCAGATTGCAAACGCGACTCCATGTGCAAAGTGTGGCCGAACCTTATATTCGTCGCCGAGCTATACGTCATATGGAAAAAGGACGCATCGTGGTAGTCGCTGGCGGAACAGGTAATCCGTTTGTCACCACAGATACGGCAGCCGTCAGTACTGCTTTGGAGCTGGACTGCGATGTAGTTTTGAAGGCCACCAAAGTTGACGGTGTTTACGATAAAGATCCTAGCAAATACAAAGACGCTAAAAAACTGAAGACGATTACTTATGCTAAAGCGCTGCAAAACCCCGAGATTGCTGTAATGGATAACGCCGCTATTTCGCTGGCGATGGATAATAATATGCCAATAATTGTGTTTGATTTGCTAAAACGCGGCAATTTGAAAGAAGTTACTCAAGGTAAAACCATCGGTTCAAAAGTTTCGAGCTAAATTAGACGAGTAACCCTTCGTTATAACCCTCTTCTCGGGAAGCTGCAAGATGACGATCTAGAACAAGCTGAGGACGATCTCCTCCTATAGCTTTTGCGAGTATGCCTGGGCGGTTCCTTAGATTGGTAACTAAATCAGTTACTCTGTCTGGGATCTTCAGTGCCTCTACGATTATAAAAGCCGCGATCGACACTCCCAACCCGACTTCTTTCTGACTGCTTTCACCAACGGTGAAGTCGTCAAGTTCAATGCTCGAGCTGCTCATTTTTATTTCCTTTCTATTTTTACGACCTTAAGCTCATCATGCTACTGCTTATTGCAAATGTCAATATAAGACATTCATCAACAGTAGCAACGTAAGATTAGAACAGAATATCAGCTAGTTCTATTGAGAGCCTTCACCCGTTTCGGCTTGAAGAAGACGTATCATCACTTCTCCCAGCCTGTCGCTTGAAAAACCTTGTAATCTGACAGGTCCTATTTCAGGCACCATGACTACAGGGCTTTCATCTTCTTCCAGGTTCGGGGCTCTTTCCGTTAGTTGAGCCATAGATCCTCTTTATTTAATGCTTACGAGAATCATTATCCACCCTATGAAAAAGAATGCAACCCTATTTTATTGATTCCTCTAATCTGTTAAACTACTCGTCGGAATCGAGGCATCGGTCTCCGTAAATGTGTTGAACTCATTTACTTGCAACCTTGGCTCGCTTCCTCCTCTCAAAAACGCAACCGGACCAGATGTTGCGTTTTTGTAATAGAATAGAACAAGTGGAGAAAGCTAGTAGCTTGCTCCGACGTGGGGCTGTGGAGCAGCGGAGTGCTCGTCTCCCTGTCACGGAGAAGGTCGCGGGTTCAAATCCCGTCAGCCCCGCCATACTTGTTATAATTGAATTGATATTGTATGATATAGTTTATGATATCCCAAGACGGACTAAGGCAACTTAATCGCCTTCAGGAAAGATTTCCTAGTGTTGCCAAAAAATTTGAAGGCACAGCCATCCTCGCACCCACAGCTATGGAATTAGCTAATTCAATTGGGCTACATAACAGCAAACTGTACAAAGGCGGCACAGGCAGGTTAGCTTGGACTCTTAAAGCACTCACGGGCCTAGATGAAATACATCGTGGTTTCGTTCTAGGTAACCCTGAAAATGTTACAGAACTTACACAAGAGGATCTACGTCCAATTAGAGAGCACGTTGACATCGAAGAGTTAGCAGAAACGATTTCAACTCTTCCGGAAGCGGATAGATTGAGGCTGTTGGGTAAGTTTACTGTAGGGCAATCATAGAACCCTATATAATTTAATTACGAATCCTAGAAGTCAAGGATACTTGCAGCCCCCTGGATGCCTAGGTTACTAAAATAGTTCCAGACTTGCTCAACTAGAGCCCGCCAAATTATTTATAGATCCACCTTGTTGAATACATAAATGCCGGCGATGGCACCGGCTGTGCTGCCTGCAAAACCCCAAAACGAAAGGTAGCTGGCGCCCAGCCAGGTGGGAATCAGACCACCAATGAGGCTTCCGATACCTATCAAAAGCCAAAGTAACGACTTCATATTTAGAACTTAACGTAATTGTGGACGGGTTGTTTAGCTTTTAGACCATTAATGTAAGTAGAAATATCCTTAAGATTAAACGAGATGTGTTGAGCACTAACAGTTGTACCGTCACTTTGTATCAACTTGACTATCTCGAGCGTGGTTGGCTGACCGGCTTGCACCGGGCTGGCGATAATAATGTCAGATATTTGGCCCGGTTGGAGCTTGAATAGCGCTTCTATCACCTGCGGCGGCACATTAGGATTGGTTTTAGTTACGCCAAAACTATAGTCGCCGCCATTGGGTTTGGTATTAGGATCGTCAGAAACTTGTTTTGCCAGATTAGAAAAATCGGCTCCGCTTTTAAGCTGGGCTAATGCCGACTGAGCGCGTGTTTGGGTAGCTGTATCCAGTTTGGCGGCTACTTTTTCGGCCAAAATTTCGTTTTTAAGCGAGCGCTTAAAATCGGATATTGACCAGCCCCAATAATCACGCAGCACATCGGCAAAGACTTTATCATTACTACCCAAGCGGTTTTGGTTGCGGACTTCGGTAATCCGCGTATTTACCTCTTTACCGCTTACTCCGACTTTATGCTCTGAGGCCAATTTCTTAACGTATCCCAAGTTGGTAACATCATTTAGCGCCTGCTTACGGTACGCCAAAAGCTGGGCTTTATAGTTAGGATCACTTAAAGACGCCTGCTGTTGGCTTTGGTAGTAGTGCACATAATGGCGCAGCTCGAACAGGTAGTTTTCGTAATTGACGAATGTACCGCCGGTGCGAGCGATCGGAAAAGGTACGACCTGCGTTACTCGATATAAAAAAGCGTTGTACTGGTAGTACTTATAAAGACCCAGCACGCAATACGTAAGCAAACCGATAATTGCCGCAATTACAATGCTGGTGGTTATAACAATTATGCGGTGCTTGGAGTGCTGAAGGGGATAAATATATTTGCGCGCGCCTTTTAGAACCTCTTCCCGATGCTCGGCTATGGTCTCGTTGGTAATTTGCGGGACGTTTTCATCGCTTAGGGGTGCCGGTTGATTTTCGGCTAGGGGGTTAATGCTAGCTGCAGCTTTATCTATGGCATTCTCAGGGACTAAATCGCGAACCTTTTTAACTTTTTTATTGAATTTTCGCCGAATTTTTTTCATGATTCCACCACTCGCGCCTCATCTGACTGGTACGGCCGCTGGGAGGGATGAATACCCATCTCGCGCAGGATATGCACCATTTTTTTCTGCACCCTTTCCGGATGATGCACGTCTCTAATCACCAAATCTCCAACATAAGTTTGCACAGTTATTGTACCAAAGTGTAGTAGCGTTTCTTCCAGCCCGACAATCTGATAATTGATCATTTGTATCTGGTCCAGGCTAATGTCTACAAAGTTTACCTGCAGCAGCGAGCGCGATTGCTGTATAAAACGCTGGTTGGTCATTATATAAGTGCTGAAGTACCAGCGTACCCACCACGGCAAGATTAAAATACCGGCCAGTAAAAAACCGCCGCCAAGCCCGCCAAAAAACCAGCCGTAAGTCGGTTTGATCAACGCCGGTATCATTCCGGCGAGTAGACCAAATGATGCCAAAATCAAACCCTTTCGCATAACAATTGGGTGTTTTTTGAAGACTAGTTGTACTTCTTCGTCATCGAACTGTTCTTTAAAGTACTGCGATTTGGCCTCGGTGTCTTTTTTGGCTTTGGGCTCAGCCTTTTTACTCATGCTTACATTATATAGGGTTGTAAAGCTAATCTGATGCAGCTTTAATCAGTTTCTGCTGAGTGTATCCGTCCATTTGAATATTCTGCTTTTCTAACATTAATCTCAGTTGTGAGAATAATTTGCGGCGATCAGAGGGAAGCCATCCATATCTTATTATTGAGAAACCCCGACCTTCGATATAAGACTCTAGCTTTGTCTGGTCCGGTTCAAAGACAAAGACGAGCCAGCTTGGGTCATTTATATGAAAACCATTTTCAAACCACCATTTTCTGTATTCAAGTTTATCAACTTCACTGATATGGATTTTTCGTCGCGGGATAGTCTTCTTACTCAATTCCCCATCGTTGATCGAAACGCCAGCATACCAGATAGAGAGAAGAGATCCTGAAAAACCAAGACAAACGAGGAGAACCAATACGGTTATTGATGAGTCTTTGGTGGTCAGCCACACGATACCAACAGGAATTAACCATAGCGGAAATGTATAGAGCCATATTTTTGGCCGGTACGTTACTGGTTCCATGTTGATTACCTGCTTATTATATAGGTTGTAGCGTTGAGGTTACAGTTTTAGAATAGACGAGTGGCCCGGTAGCTCAGTGGATAGAGCGTCGCCGTCCTAAGGCGAGCGTCGGGGGTTCGAATCCCTCCCGGGTCACCATTAATAACTGTGAAGTTCGGCTTCGGAGAACCAGAGATTGATTTCGAAATCGGCTTCGGCTTTATCGCCTGAGGCATGTATTAGATTTTGGATAGCTCGTTTTTCTGCGTTGGCTTTAACAGCAGAGTCATCGGAGTGATCGCCTCTAATAGTTCCTGCTTCTGCCATAGCTGGAATGGTATAGCCGGATAACTCGCGTACCCTTTCAATCACCTTGGGACCTTCTAGAACGATAGCTATTACGGCACCAGAGGTCAAAAAGTCGACCAACCATTTTTGGACCTGTAGACCAATAGCATGCGGATCACTAGTACCGAAATCGTCCATCGGATTGAGTTTACCTTTTTTATAGTCACCAAGAGTTTTGTTTCCCAAACCTTCAATAAATTCACGCCGTTGAGTCGGGTAATGCTTGTCTGCTATATCTTTACTGGGAGTAACCATTTTGGTAGCAACTATTTTTAGACCAGCCTTTTCAAAACGGCTGATGATTTCACCAACCAGCCCGCGCTGTAGTGCATCGGGCTTTAGAATAATTAAAGTTCTTTCCATATTTCACACCAGTTTAACAGATATGGCAATTGAATTAAAGCTGAACACAATTTTATTGCTGTTGATATTGTGCGACGTTTACCATTAGACTTATGCTTATGGATTATGAAGATACTGTGGCGCAATTTCTGGAATATTTAGAACTCGAGCAAAATCGCTCGCAAAAAACCATTCAAAACTATAGCCACTACCTGACCCGCTTGAGCGACTTCGCCGGTGAGATTAAACTGGCTGATATTGATGAAGAACTGATTCGCAAATGGCGCCTGTGGCTTAACCGGTTGGGCACTAATACATCGGATGAGCTATCTAAAGTCACGCAAAACTATCATCTCATTGCACTGCGCTCATTCCTGCGGTTTTGCGCCAAGCGCAACTTACCTGCCCTGCCACCCGACAAAATTGAGCTGGCACGCACCAAACGGCCGCAAGTCACCTTTTTGAACGGTGAAGAGCTGGAAAGATTAGCCGCGCAACCTGATTTATCGTCTCTTGTAGGACTACGTGATAGAGCCATTATTGAACTTCTGTTCTCCAGCGGGCTGCGTATATCAGAGTTGGTCGGGCTTGACCGTGACCACATCAATCTAAAGCGTCGCGAATTTACGGTGCGTGGTAAGGGCCAGAAAGACCGCCCGATTTTTATCAGTGCCGAGGCGGCTGATTGGATACAAAGATATTTGGATAAGCGACAAGATAATACCAAACCACTGTTTATTCGCTATAGCGGCAGTAAAAAGGTGGATTTGAGTGGTAATTTTACCCGCTTAACAGCACGCAGCGTGCAAAGAATGGTCGCGCGTTATGCGCTCATGGCTGGGATCACCAAACACGTTAGCCCACACACACTCCGCCATTCTTTTGCAACGGACCTATTGATGAATGGTGCCGATTTGCGCTCGGTCCAGGCTATGTTAGGCCATTCCAACATCGCTACCACCCAAATTTATACGCATATTACAGATCCGCATCTTAAAGAAGTCCACCAAAAGTTCCATCGCACCAAGAATTAAGCACTAGCCTAATCTCTACTCTTTATATATATTTATTAGTATCGTGACTGTTAATTGGCGGGGTTTTAGCAAAAATCAGAGAATATTAGGATTGGTGGCGTTCGTTGTCGTCATAGTCGTAATCATAGTATTAGTAGTAGCCTTTGGCGGTTCAAACTCCAATCAAACCTCAACCAAAAAGAAGCCTGGCGTTTTAGCTTTGGACCAATCTAAGCTTCCCCATGGCTGGGGCAGTGTTATGAGTTCTGCGAACCATGTGATACTTTCTAATCCCACCGGTGTTGACCTAAGCGGAAAACGCTGTTCTATCGATATGGGTTCGGTCCAAGTAGCTAGCGCACATCAGAATGCCACCAATATAACCAAGGCAATTAAAAGTGTTTACGACGCTAGCGTGTCACGCCTGAAGGATAACGACTACACCATTACGCAGCTGCCTGATTCGCAAATGACAGTTCTTACCAGTGATGGACAGCAAAAACTCAGTGCTTACGAGCTAACCGCCAAGGGTCCGCATAACAATCTTGCTTGGAGCGACGCCTACTCCGTTACAGATAAATATAACATTCATGTGCACATCTCTTGTGCTAACCAGTCAGATTTAGACAAAGCCAAGCAAGCTGTTGCGGCAATTAATCTGACCCAGTAATACGAAGAATCAAATTTACTGACCTTAGCAGGAACCGCCCCAGTCCGGGCAGCCACTATCCCATACCCAGAGAGGATCCAAATTAATATTGGCATCCCCATCAGGATCGTAAGTATTGTTCGCAATCACCGTGCACCGCGCAGAATACCGACCTTCCTGGCATGAAGAGAAGTATGAGGCGCAGTAGGAATAATAGTCGTTGCCGCTGCCATCTGGGCACTCCATTATCCACCGGCTCCAAGTTATATGATGGTCATAATTAACAGGTTTTGCGACAAATTGGGTTGTATCTCCAGCATTTGTGGAATAAATACAGGGTCCAGATAGCTGGCTGTCGAGCGAACCACAGTCAGTAAAATTAGTAACTGAGACAAAGCCATCGGCGCCCTTATTCAAAGAGAGTTTCCACGACGTCGCACCAACCGTCACAGTTGTTGAAGCTGATCCTGAACCGCCAGGGCCGGTGCATGTCAAAGTATAGTGATTTGTCGTATTTATGACGTCTGATTCACTTCCACTAGTACCTTTTGTACCGCTCCAATCACCTGAAGCAGTACAAGATGTAGCATTAGTTGTAGACCAGGTAAGCGTACTGGATTGTCCTGCAGTAACGGTAGTTGGGTTAGCAGATAAGTTTACCGTGGGTGGGGGTGCGGTGGGAAACGCAACTACCACATTGTGGTCTTGAGTCATAGCAACAGTGCAGCTTGTGGCATTTTGAGCGCAACCGTTATCCCATGTGATAGTAGGCGAACCATATTGCCCGCTCAGGTTAGAAAGTACAACAAGCACATTCTCCTGGTTCTCGTATCCCCACCAGCAACGGTTTGTAGGATAATTTAGAGGGTCAGAAGAGGTAGAAGTTGTATTAGGACTGACGTAGTTGCAGGTAATAGTTGTGGTGCCAGACACAGATTCCCTGACTGCAGCACTGCCGGGGCCTGAGAACGTTACAGCTAGCGTGGGCGTTCTGACCGGCGGCCCTGTAGCCTGGCTATTATTGGGTTGTTTAAGGTTATTGTAATTACATGGATTGTTATAGTTGGAGCCAAGGGGGCGTGTATAGTTTTGGTAGACTTTCTCCGTCTTGCAAAGGCTGACAGCCGAGCGTAATGAAGTGTCTGGAGCGCTGTCTTCGGTGCTGTTATTGTCTATGCTTACGTGGGCCTGCAATCGTTTTACAGAAGTCGAGGTTTTGGCGGTTATATCTATTAAAGCTTGAGTGCCGCTAATGCCTACTCCCCCACCAGAACTATCTTCGCCCGTAACCTGTACTTTGGCAGCAGTGTAAATTGGTGTAATGTGCGCCCAGAAATAGCGGACGTTTTCACCGCCGTCGGTTAGAGTTAATGCACTAGTTAGGTTGGTAATAGTAGCAACGCAGTAGAACTCACCTGTACCGGTGCACTTTACAGGGATGAGCGAACCGTCCCTATCCGTTTGGTAATTTATATCCGTTGTCCTGCCAGCCTGACTTGGATATATAAAATAAGTACGTGAATGGTCTTGGGTATGTGTCAGTGATTCCGAATCTGGTATCGGGTAGAGGGTTACCCTCAGCACAGGCGCATAGCCGTTATTGTTCCAGGTGGTTTCGTCTAGTAGGGTTGGAGTTGTAGCGGCATTAGGAGAGTTGGGACAGGCGGTCGGAGTACAATTCCAAGAGAAAGTAAAAGAATTTGCCGTTGGTGAAGTTTTTAACTTAACTACCCAGGCCTTAAGCGAGCTTATAGGATCTTTTATTACCGTGGGTACTGAATCTGAAGATACTAAAATACAGGTATACTGCGCCGGGCTGGAGGTTGGAAACTGTTTAATCGGCTTGGTTGTATCATTGCGCGCCGGTGAGTTGTCTATTAAGCCCCGGCAATCATCGGGATTATTTATTGGTGTGCCATTTTCCAGGAGAGTTATTGCCTCGTTAATGCCCGATTGCGCAGCGTAGTCTGCAGCAGTAGCTACCGTATTATTAGCCGAACGGTTGACAGAGCGGTTCATCAACCGCGTAAAACCGATACTTATTATGGTTATTAAAACTATTAAGATTGTGACGACGATGATGGAGGCCATGCCCTTTTGATTGAACTGGCTCTTCTTTAAAATATTTTTAATCAAGCTCATCTTGAATCAATAATTATTACGCGCAAGAACAGCGTCTCTTTCCTGTCCCCAAAACAATCCATAGCCATTAGCATAATTATAATTCAAAATAACTAATAATACTTATTTATTCCCCTGATCACACTTGTGGACGTTTGGTTGGTTGAACAAAATGCCGTTCCAATAGTGCTGCCCCCTTTGCACAGGAAACTAGGATATGCAGTACTAGGAGGATCGGGGAAGAAATTGCTGCGTTCACCATAAGCAATCGCTAAAACTACATTGTAGAAATCAGTTGAGGGGTTAGCAATACCAAATTGCCTTAGCCATACTCCGTTGCCCAGAAGCTCCGTAGCCTCATTAAGCTGATAAATTGATCCAGCTGCAGTAAATGGGAAGGGTGCCGGGCAACTACTTGGAGTGTCTTTGAGCAAGCTAAAGCCAGCTGGTGTCATCGGGCGGTTGGTCTGAGTGCCTGTTACAGGCCCCAGTAGAGCCGTATAACGGGTGCCGCTTATGCAGTAATAAGTGCAGTTTACACCGCAGGATGCAGTAATAGTGACTTCTCCGTTTTTAGCACGTTGTATGCCATTTGTAACATCACTCATTATGCTTCTAAGTGCATCCTGCGATTGAGTAATTGTTACGCCCTTATAAAACAGACGCCCGATGGTTAAAAAGCTGGTCAGTGCCACTAGCACGACTACTGCAAAAATTGCCGTAGCAATCAATAGTTCGGGCAAAGTGAACCCCTTTGTGTTATCGCCTGCCATGATTACTTCTTATACTATTAAACTTAAGCATTATTTACTAGATGTCCATAGATGTTTTTATTCAAGAGTTCCAGTGCCTTGATATTAACGTTCAAGTATTACAACCTGCCGTATTCGGTCCCCAGCTGCCGGTGCCATCTGACTTTACAATCGCCCAGCATGTAGGGGTGCAGGATTCCCCACCGGCATTAGCGGCACAGAATTGGAAGTAAAGTTTTTCGCCATTAGCCAGATGCGGCGCATGGCCGTTATCCGTACCGACAGATATATTGACCTCGTGACCATTATTATCAGCAAAGCAAGTCCAAAGATTACCTTTGGCGCAAGTATAGGTATCACCGCAGTCGCCAGCTACATGTGCTGAAGTAGTTACGTGGCAACAAGTCGTCACTCCCTCTATGTTGTCTGCACCGTTGGTGGGGCTATTAGGCCATTGGAAGCTGGTATTCATACCATTCTTAAAATAGCAACTAGTCAAAACGTATCCATTTGGGTTAACCGAAGCATGCAACCGTAAGCTTGAGGGCTTAAAACCGGTGGGGTCACCCAAAGCGAGACTAATACTTGGTTTTGGAAGTGGAGGTGGTAAAGGTGGTGGAGGTGGTAAAGGTGGTGGAGGTGGTGGAGAAGGAATCTTGTAATATAGTTGCACTTGATTATTGTTGCCGGTTGCAGCCGCCCATGTAGCCGTAACAGTAAATAAGCTTACATTGTCATAAACAATGGATATCTTGCGATCTGCTGGGACTCCGGCGAACATGAGCGATTCGGCACAAATACCGGGTCCGTTATATTGAAAATTATTCTTGATGCAAAAAGGCTGGCCCGGATTTGCTTTGTAGGTAGAGAGTGCAACCGGCGGGGTTATACCTACGGTAGCAAATTTGATTTTTTCTATCTGGTCCTGAGCGTAGCCGACTGCTTGATCGCGGTAGCCTACGTCAATTGAGCGTTGCAAGCTGCGAACAACAGATACATCGGCCACTGTTAAAACCAGTGCCAATATGACCATACTGATCATGACTTCGATAATAGTATCGCCGGAATTATCATTTCTAAATAAAGTAAGTAGTTTTTTCATGAGCATGTTGTGTAGCTTATCTGTGTGCTAACGCCGGCAGCTGTATTCTTAACTATAAGCACGGCGGTTTTGTTGCTATCGTTGCCATTTTGGACGCATAGATCCCACTCGGTGGCTGCAGTCACGCTAGCCACACCGCAGGGACTTTGGAATTCAATGCAATTTTTTACGTTAGCGGGACTGTCTAAGGGATATCCTATTAGTATAAGCGGTACTGTACCGTTATTTAAGGTACTGGCGCCCAAATCGCTGTATATGCCGACTAATGATGTTGAATGTGATGCGTTGTTGATATCTTTGACTTTCGACGATTTTATAACGCCCTCAAAAAAAAGATTATAGTTGTCTTTAAAGATTATCTGGCTGCCATCATAAGCCGGTTCGGGATTGACTCTTGGATTGCCGCTACCGTCGTAAAAGCTATCTATCGGACTACAGGGATTAAGAGTCTTGCAGCGGCTGCTAAGTACGATAAAGCCAGTAATGGTGATGCTGTTGGCTTCGGCTTCTATGGCCCTGCCTAAAAATATACAGGCTTGATTGCTACCAAGGCCATTGCCTGCCCCGAGTGTAAGTTTGGGTCTTCCACCACTCAGGTCGCATGTATAACCCTGAACATCCGGGAACGATTCAGAATTGACTTGGTTTACATAGGTTTGAACTTTAGAGTTTAGATCTTGCATGGTCTGCGTGAATTCCGTATTGCTTTTCTGGCTGCTAAAAACGTTTAGTGCGCTGGCAAAAAGTGCTCCTGTAACAGCTAAGACTATCATAACCTCAATAATTGTATGCCCATCGGCATCGGGCCTCATGGGGTAAAGTATAGCATAAGCGCTAAGGTGTTTATAGCACTATTTAAGGAGAAATAAGGCGACGATAGCGCTCAATTAAATCGGAGCCAAAAAGCAGCGTCAAGCCAGTAGCGGCAATAAGGAATGGGCCAAAAGGTATTCTGGTAGTAATAGCTTTGCGACCGCGCAGGAGCGCTGGCAAAGTAAGTATAGTCCCCAGAAGTGACGCCAAAAATATCATAAGTACAGCCTTCTGGGGATCAGCCAGCACAGTACCAGTGATTAAACCAAGCCGCACGTCACCATAGCCTATCCAGCGGCCGTTTGAGAACATGAATATAGCCCAGAAAATGCCGCTGGCTACAAGAACGCTTAAAACCCATTGCAGGAGCGCATGGAGAAATCGGGCGTCAAAACTAGCTATATATATTAATCTTCCGGCCGTGGCCACCAAAAGCGTAGGATAAAGAATCTTATTGGGCAGCAGCATCCATTTAAGGTCATAGATTAAGAGAGCAAGCAGTCCAATGGATGTGAGCAGCCATGTAACAAATAGCACCCAATCACCTGCTCCGTAAACACCCCCAGGCCAAAAAATAAAGCTGACTACAAATGTTACTGCGGCGATCAGTTCGACAATCGGATATTGCTGTGATATTGGTTTGCCGCAGTAGCGGCAGCGACCACGAAGCAACAGCCAGCTCAAAACTGGTATTAGGTCTATAGCCGCAAGCTCATGGCCACAGTGCACGCACTGACTGCGTGATTTTACAAAGTCCTTATTATTTTTGATGCGCCAAACTAATGCGTTAACAAAACTGCCGGCGCATAAGCCCAGCCACGCTAGGATTATCAGCGTTATTACCATTAACTTTATGCTATCACGTCCGGAGGATATAATAGACTTGTACTAGGATGCCAATAGAATAAAAGAGGGCCTTTAGAAGGCCCTCTTTTATATTTCTAGACTTTAAACTCGATTAAGACTCAAGGCAGCGATCGGTCGTGCCACCACCCGATGCTTCTAACTGGAAGGTTACTATTAGACTCTTTGGTGTAGTAGCACTGGCGGCTGGAACGTTTCCGTTACACTTGTAAGCAAAACTCCACCTGGCAGAAGTGGTGCTTCCCATGGCACCTGAATTTGAATAGGTGGCAGCCGTTAGTTGGCCTAACTTGGCGAAGTCTATATCTACGTTGTTCGCGCCTGTAGATTGGCAAGGACCTGTCAGTCCGTTTTGATTGGCTAGGCATTGATTTATTGCCGAGGCGATCGATGCTGCGTCGTTCGAACGCTGGGTATTGCGCGAACTACGTTGCAGCGCCGGAACTGCTAAGAAGACGATTAGCAGAATTACTGCTGCAATCGTCAGTACGATCATAATTTCAATAATGGTAAAACCTTTTTGGTTTTGCCGTTTTAAAACATTTTTCATTATTTGGATTGCCCCCCTGGTGCTTGTCTTGAAAAGGTTATGTTTAACTTATGTTTATATATTAGGTATAGCTCGATGATAATGCAAGCCCATTTCTTAGGTGTGGAGAAAATTTTTGCCAGCTAAACTATAGATGGGCAGCAGTACTGCCGCTACGACTATCAGCGCCATAATACCAACTATAATCATCAGAACCGGTTCGACAATCGTTGATAGGTTCTTAATCGTCGTATCAACCTCGTTTTCATAATAATCGGCAACCTTAGACATTATGCCCTCCAGCTGCCCGGATTGCTCACCTATGCGGATCATGTTTGGCACTAATTCTAAGAAGTAGGGATCGCCTGCCAGGCTTTCTGACAGGGCTTTGCCACCTTTCACCTTCTCGGTCGCTTTATGGATTGACTCAGCTACATGTACATTGCTCACGGCGCGGGCGGTCGTATCGAGCATTTTAATCATAGGTATGCCGCTGGCTATCAAAATCGAACCTGTGCGTGCGAAGCGAGCCATATACAGCTGTTTTGCTAGTGGACCTACAACCGGTAATGTTAGTTTTAACTCATCCATGACCTTCTTGCCGCCAGGAGTACGGCTCCAGCGGGCAGTCCCGTAAATTCCTACTCCGATTAGAATGACCAGTAGCCACCAAAAGTGTGTAATAAAATGCGATACGCCCAAAAGCAGCCTGGTTATAAGTGGCAACTGTGCACCCGGTAATCCATTATAAAGATTCTGTACTTGAGGTATAACAGCTGTAGACATAAAGACGACTACCGCTACCAGAACACCTATAACTAGAAACGGGTATATCATAGCGCCGCGGATTTTTGATCGGGTTTCGGCATCCCTTTCCTGCTGGTTAGCCAATCGTTCTAGTGATTTATCAAGTGTACCCGAGGTCTCGCCCGCAGCTACCAGACTGACATAGATATCATTAAAAACTTTAGGATGCTTTGACATAGAATCCGACAGTGTCGAACCGGCTTCTACATCCGTGATAACTTTACCGACGACGACCTTGAGCGACTTGTTGGTTGTTTGTTCTTGTACAGTGCTTAAGCTTTGAACCAGTGGTAAGCCGGCATTTATAAGTGTGGCCAGTTGGCGCGAGAATATGACTATTTGCCTGTTTGGAATCCGGTTCAGGAAGGTTCTGGTACTGCTAGGCTCATCTCGTAGTTTAATTTCGATAGGATTCAGACCCCGATCAATGAGCAGTTTGGCCGCAGTCTTCTCGTTCTCTGCTTCGATATCGGCCTGGACCTTATTACCAGTTTTTTTATCGCGCGCCGTATATACGTATGTCAGCATTGCTAGCTTCTCATCAGACGATCAAGCTCTTCAACATCAACTGCGTAGTTACGGGCCTCGTCATAGCTAATAACGCCTGAGTGGATAAGACTAACCAGCTCGCGGTCCATGCTTTGCATGCCGTATTCTGAACCTGTTTGAATAACGGCTTCAAGCTGATAGGTTTTTCCCTCACGAATTATATTACGCACCGCTGGCGTAGCTATCATAATTTCGGCTGATGGTACCCGGCCGCCACCGAGTGCCGGAACTAGCCTTTGCGAGCAAATAGCCATTAAGATATTGCCAATCTGGGCTCGGACCTGTGGTTGCTGATGCGGACTAAAGACATCTATCATGCGGTCTATGCTCTGGCTGGCGCTGTTGGTATGCAGGGTTGCAAAAACCAGATGGCCGGTCTCGGCAATAGTAATAGCGGCGGCGATAGTCTCCAAATCGCGCATTTCACCAATCAGCACAACATCGGGATCTTCACGCAGGGCTGAACGCAGCGCGGCCGAGAAGCTATAAGTGTCGTAATGCACCTCGCGCTGGGCTATAACAGATTTTTTGGATTGGTGTGTGTATTCGATTGGGTCTTCCACCGTTATGATATGCGATGCCCGCTCTTCATTTATTTTATTAATCAAAGCAGCCAGAGTGGTGGATTTGCCGGAACCGGTCGGACCCGTAATAAGTACCAACCCTCTGGGGTATTCGGTGAATTTGTTCAAAGTCTTGGGCAGTCCTAGTTCATCAACTGTTCGGATTTCATTTGGAATAAGTCGCATAGCAGCAGCCAAATTACCGCGCTCATGAAAGGCGTTTACACGAAAGCGTCCCAAATCACCAAAAGCAAAAGAAAAATCAAATTCTTTGTCACGCAGCAGAATCTGCTTTTGATCTTCGTCGAGCAAGCTGTATACCAACTTTTCTACCAAATCCTCTGTCAATGGCGGCGTACCCTGCAGCGGCATCAGCGCACCATCAATACGCACCGTAGGCGGCAAGCCAACTTGAAGATGAATGTCAGAAGCCTTACGTTTAACAACTTCTTCAAGCAGTATTTCGATTTTAGGATCTTGCATCACTTCTTAATCCTTCTTTTCACTTAGCCCTCCATGGCTGCTACGCGGTCAACTTCGGTCAATGTAGTCAAGCCGGCTAAGGCTTTTAGGTAACCGTCTTGGCGCATGGACACCATGCCTTGTGCCTGGGCGGCTTGTTGAATCGCAGAGCTTGTCGAGTGTTTAATAATCAGATCCTGAATCGGTTCGGTGATATCAAACACCTCGTAAAGTCCCATGCGGCCTTTGAGCCCGCTCGGGTTGTCAGGCGTAGACTTACCCTTAATCAAAGTATAAGCGTTTTGGGTGGCCAGTGGCAAGCTGTCATACCCAAGATCTTGGCTGATTTTTTCAACTTCCGACTTATTTTTCGGCAGCAAAGATCCAAGAGTCTGATGAATAGCATTAGTTTCGGCAACGTTTGACTGATATTTCTCGCCACCATCAACTACCCGCCGTACTAAACGCTGTCCAATTACCGTGTGTACAGTACTAGCAATTAAGAACGGCTCGATGCTCATGTCCAAAAGCCTAGGCAAAATTCCAGCAGCACTATTTGTGTGCAGCGTACTAAAAACTAAGTGACCAGTCAGCGCCGCTTGTACTGCCAAGTTGGCTGTCTCTTTGTCTCGAATCTCACCCACCATTATGACATTCGGGTCCTGACGCAAAATTGAACGCAGTCCAGTGGCGAAAGTTAGCCCGACATCAGGATTAACCTGAATTTGGTTAACACCCTCAATTTTGTACTCAACCGGATCTTCTAGCGTCACTATGTTTATAGCGTCATTTTTGATTTCCTGGATCATGGCATACATACTGGTCGATTTACCCGACCCCGTCGGCCCAGAGGTTAGAATCATGCCATTAGGCAACTTCAGTGCTTCGCGGAGTGTACGCAGTGCCCGGCCGGAATAACCCATATCTTCGAGCTCAAGGCTGGTGCCGGTTTTATCGAGTAAACGCAATATCACCTGCTCGCCCCAGACTGTAGGACTGATAGCTACACGCAAATCTATTGGCCTATTAGCAACAGCGACAGTAAATTGTCCGTCTTGCGGTACGCGATGCTCATCAATTTTTAAATTTGATAAAATCTTGACGCGGCTAATCAGGGGTGCTTCGGCGCTTTTGGGCAATTTCATTATTTCACGCAATACACCGTCCACACGGCAGCGGATTCTTAGCTCATTTTCTGATGGCTCGATGTGTATATCGCTGGCGCGATTAGTTGCAGCATAATCCATGATAGCCGAGAGGGCTTTAGATATTGGCGAATCCTGGACAATTGTCTGGACATTTTTTTGGCCCTTCTGGGGTATTACTGCCTCTTCAGCTTTGGCCTGTTTATCTGCACTTTGCTCCAGCAGCGAAGCGATGCCCGTCTCTAAGGCAGAGTTACCGTATTGGGCCAGCACGTGGCGAATGCCGGCTTCGCTAGCGGCATAAACTCTAATATCACGGCCGATCTTATTAGCTAAAAAGTCGACTGCCTGTACATTTTCAGCATCCAGCATAGCAACTACTAACTGACCTTGCATTTCGCCCAAGGGTACCGACATATAGTGTTCGGCCACATCTTGCGGCAGGAGTTTTAGCACGTTAGGGTCGACGCTGGTATTAGTTAGGTTAACGTACGGTACATTACTGGCTGTGGCTAAGGCTTTGGTTAGGTGCTCATCGGTAATTTTGCCGCTTTGCAAGAGCAAGCTAAAGATAGGAATGTTTTTTTCCTGAGCAAGCTGTTCCATCTTACCAAGCTCGTCTTCGGAAACCAGGCCGTCAGCAACCAGCGCCTCTTCAATTTTAGCTTGGGTTGTAGGTGATAAAAGATTCACTGATTAATCCTTAGTTGGGACGGCCAACAAAATTAAACTTGGGATTTTAAGCTTGCCTGGCACTATTATTACCTGAATGGTGCAGTATTTTGGTCGCTGCCGATATGAATCGGCTGAGTCGGATCAAGCGCGCTGTTGTTTAAAAATGCCTGATAAGCAGGGTCGTGTTTAACGTCAGGAAACGACGGGCTAATAACCTGCACTGTGGGAACTTGAGTATGTCTTTTAGCTGGAGTGTTAATCAAGGTGCTGGAAACAATCAGCGATATAATCCCAGCAATAACCGCGACTCCTATAATTAGAACGTAATCGTCGCGTTTCATCAGCGCACCTCCTTATTTTCTAAAGTCACCGATTTTGCCGGTTGATAGTATGTAGCCATAGTCAGAGTAGCGGTCATATTTGAGTCACTGCCATTTAGTTCCAGTTTAGTGATATCAAATGGGCGGATTGAGCGCTCAAAATCTTTTATCACCGCCTGGGCATTGGCGTAGTTGCTGACTCCACTGACTTCTAGGGGTATATTGACTAATTGCGGGTTAGCCGCGGATACACTAATGGTTGTGTCAGAACTATCATTGCCGGTAATACTTTGATTTGTCATGGCATGACTGTTTAATATGCCTGCCACACTGGACAACAGTGCGGGATAATCGTACCTACTGGGTAGTGCATCAAGGATAATACGGGCGTTGTCACCGTTGGGCGGTAAAGCATTGGCGTCAGTAGTATTAGTACCGCCAATTATATTCTCGGCGCTGGCGTCTTCAAAAACTCCGTATTGGGTAACAAGCGCATCGGCATTATTAATATTTTTATTTATCTGATTAATGGTTAGGCGGCGGGCATGCAGCACACGGCGCTGAAAAGCCGCTTGGCTTAAAAGCGCTTTACTACTAAGCAGGCAGAAAATTGTTACAAACGTAGCAGCCGCTACCACAGCGACTGTCTTTGATTGGATTTTATCAATTTGGATGTGTTTTGCCGAGCCCGGTATTTTCATAATTACTGAGCCCCCGTACTCTTTTTAAATTGGCCGTTAAACAAGCCGTTGGCCGGGTCTTCTAAGACTGACCTGGTGGTAGTTAGGTTGGGTACTTTCAGAGCGGGCACTACCGTATGATTATTGCTATCAACTACATTATTGTTGAACAATATCGGATCGAACTTTATTGATAACGTATAGCTGACATTACTGGCACCAAACGAGAGACTGGTTTCGACAACCGATGGGAAGGCATTGCGCTCGGGCGTATTAGCCCCAGCTGTAAAAGTCGTGAATTTAAGCGTGTCAATAAAGGTATTGACGGTTTTCTGTGAATCAGCCGTACCATCTATCTCTAATGTACCGCCAGCGAGGTCTAGCTTAAGATCGCCAATACTGGCATTGGTAGGTGTCACTTGAGGCAAGTAAATAAAGATGCGCGAAGCGGCATGCTTGCTTTGGTGTAAGCCTGTTAAAGCTTGCAATTGATTTTGTACAGTTAATATCTGATCCAGATTACTTATACTTTTAAGCTTAGTGGTAGCGGCAGTCAGGTTTTTGCTGGCATCACTCAGTTGCTTTTTCTGGACTATGTCGACGGTAAATATCATGAGCAGGAAAATGGCAAATGCTACACCTCCCACTAAAACCGAAATACTGACCAACGTTTTACGGGTACGCTCCGCGTTGATATACGTCATTTTTATATCTGGCACCAAATTCAGCTGTACTTTGCTCATGTGTCCCTCTCTGCCAGACCGGCTGCTACGGCAAAATGGTTAGAAACTGCCATTAACTCGTTTTGCTGGCTTGACGGTACATTGACATTGCGCCAGGCATTGCCTATTTCTACACTTATGCCAAATCGGTTAGCGATATAAAGTGGAAATTCCGGCAGTGTCGAGGCGCCGCCAGTAACAATAATTTTGTCGATCTTTACCAGTGTGTAGCGCTCCTGGAAGAACTTGATAGATTTTTCAATTTCGTTCATTAAACCATCAACCGTTCCGATAACGGCATTATATACTTTACCCTCAAGCTTATCCTTACCCAGTCCAAACTTAAATACAAACTGCTCGGCCTGTTTCTGGTCAATGTTCAGGCTCTGAGCGGCCGCTCTAATAATAGCTTGCGAGCCGGCAGGAATAGACCTGGCCAGTCGCGGCGCACCGTTCATGGCCACCACCAAATCGGCAGCCGAATGGCCAATATCGAGTACCATCTGAGCGCCGGTAGAATCCGGTGGCAGCATCGAACGGACCAAAGCCATATTATCCGGCTCTATGGCAACGACATTAAGGCCAATAGATTCCAGCATATTCAGCCGTGCTTCGGCAAAATCGTTCGATACACTCGACAGTAAAACTTCGGCCTTTTGCGGGTCTTTAGGCGAGTCGCCTAGAATCGCCCAGTCCAGCTTTGAATCGGCCAGCGGTGTAGGAATGAATGAATCGGCTTGATAACGGATGGCCTTCGCCAGCTCGCCCGGTTCCATGCGATCCATATCTACGATGGTAGTAAAAACGCGCTGTGAAGGTATATTAACAGCAACATTATTAGACGAAATACCCGCCTCGTGTAGCAGCTGTTCCACGGCTTTGCCGACTTTTTGTCTGTCAGCTGAAGAATCACTAATTGCCATTGTGCCGTCAACTGCCAATTGCCCGTAGCGATCAAGCGTTTTTATAGGGCTAGCTCCTTTTAATTGGACCACTCTGAGCGCAGTTGTACCAACATCGAGTCCGAAAAAGTCTGCAACCCCACTCAATATGCCCATGTTCTATTTATTCTTTACTTCTTATTTAATTGCCTTGATTATACATTAGCTTTTTAATATCTACCACTTTTAATAAGGTGAAATGGCTAGAATACTGGCGGTAGGCTTCTTAGACTGTCCACTCTTGGCGGCGTGGGGGTTGATCCGCCGCCACCAAAGAAGCTGTCCCCTATAACCATTTCTGGGGTGTAGTTGACAATTTCGGCAATGGTGCAGCTAGGCAGCGCCTTTTGACAGTTAGAGAGAGTGGTATTCAGGTTGCTATTTTGTTCTTCCGCGGTAGACGCGCTAACTACAGCTCCGTTTATCCGCACAAAGTTGACCTCCATGGCAATTATCGCGCCGTTAAAGACCAGCGGCCTGTAGCAATTTTGATTGACGTATCTGGAGTATGCCGTAAACCCGTGGTTTACATCGTTGCAATCCCAAATAACACCTCCATGATTACCTGGCAGTACGCCGGCAGTAGGATTATTTTGATAATCTGGCTCCGCGACGTACAACCCATCAAGCTGTGTAACAGTCGGTGCTATGTATATATTGCCTAGAGCTACAAGTGTAAACTTTGGCACATTAGTGGCATCATGGGCACCATAGGTTATGTTACCCGTAATAGCAATATCGCCGTTAACAAAATAGGTTAAGTTGCTACTGGCATTGATCGTGCCGCCGCCAAGAGCCTTTACCGAGCTTGGGGAATTATCCGAAGTAGTTATCTTTTTAATAATATCTCCGGGTACTTGATCGGTGGCGATATTGAAATTACCCACACTAGTTGCTCCACTTTTATTATCGTTAAAAGCATCCGATATACAGTTGGGCTGGAAGGGTGTGGCGCCGGCAAAACTACCGCCCCATACTGCATTAAGGCTATCCGGGTACCCGGTGTTTTTAAAGGTTAGTAAATTTACATCATCTACTTGCCCACCGTTTGCCAAAACTCCCCCGCTATAAAATCCTAAGGGCTCACTACTTACAGCCGGGCCTTTAATCTCCCCGAGCGAGATCACACCGTACTGGCTACCAGAACCACCGTTTGAACTGATATTGGGCGTGGTACCAGAACTTTTTGTAAATGTCAGAATTCCGCCCTTGCCACTATTATCCTGATACAGGTTGGACTGAGATTTAATGTCGCTACAGCTATTATTCGTCCACAAGTAAGCGCCGCCAGTGAATGCATCGGCGCCAAAAAATTTAATATAAGGCCTGCACGGATTAGCGTCTGGGCAGCTAATAGCTGCGTAAACTGTGCCTAAGGGAGCAAAGACTGCCGAAAGTGTAAAGACAATAACAGCAATGATATTTTTATATTTGACCGGCAACCAGTGCCTCATACATAAGCATTATAGGGTTGCGCCCATATCGGCGCAATAGACGTTTCGTCAGAATCGACGTGCCGACTTCCGTAAGTACGTGAACTTACTTACATTCAGTCTCAGGTCGCTTCTTCCTCTCAAAAACGCAACTCGCTACTGATCTTACGTTTTTGTTTGAGACAATAAAATTACTTAACAAGTCAAGCATTCCCCGCTCTTAGTCTAAATTCTCGAGCTTATTCTCTAGATAAGCTCTTTCTTCTTTTCGATGTCTTTCTATATCATCACTAAATTTATTCCCAAGTACAGACCCTAAGCCACTAACTACTTCCTTTTCGGGAAACATACCATCTAGAATCATCATGAGTCCTAGGATCATTTTAACTTTTTCGACAGAACTGAAATTAGATTCATCGATTTTTTCAAACAGCTCTTTTTGGGTCTTTTGATCAATCCCGCCCCTGATTGGTTCGGTAATATTGGGTCCATCCAAGTATTTCTTCTTAATTTTTGCTATCTCCGGATGAGATAACAAGGAGGAATATTTCTTCAAATATGTTACATCAATCTCATCCATTTACTTTTATTGTATCGCACGAGCTCCTGGGTATTGCAATGCTAAAAATAACGGCTCAGAATTGATCTAGAAAGGATGATTTTATGGAAATTAAAGATTTCGTATCTGAAACTCTAAAACAAATTACTGAAGGTGCAAAAGTAGCGTCTTCCCAAAAACAATTTTTCTTTTTAGACAATAATACGAGTAAAGGGGTCCACTTTAACCTAGCAGTGGCTAACACAGAAACATCAACAAAAGCAAATCAGGGTAAAGCCAACGCAAATTTACTAAAGGTAGTTAGCGTAGGAGGTGGCAAGAGCAATAGTTCTACAATCAGTTCTGAGAGTATCTCAAGAGTAGAGTTCAATATTACATATATTACCCCCGCCTCCTCTGGTGTTGTACGATCAGATGCTCCACGTTCGCGCATTGACTAAATAGAGGGCGGGTTCAGGCATCGGCTCAAAACAGATGATGACAGGCTGAGCGAAAAGCGTATCAAGCCGAAACACTGCCCCAAGCCTCCTTGAGGATAAAGCGAGGGGACGCTTGCGACGTTTCGGCGCGCTTGCGAGCCAGTTTGAATTCAATCTGCTTTTGAACGCAGCCCGCAGTTTTGGCGCCACCTTTGCGGTTCAAAGGTGGTAAAAAGAGGTTCATATCGGAAAACCCGGAAGTCGCATAAAATACTTTGAGCTACTGGAAGAGCTAGACAAGTTCAACAAAGAATATAATAAAGTCCGGAAAAATTAGCCAGATTATAACTAGGCGGCTAGTGGGCCGAGAACTGCCCCGAGTAAGGTATCATTTAGATCATCGATATCTTGGCGACTTGTGGGCTGAAACTGGTAATCATCTGCCCGCATGAAAAGTTCATCGCGGGTCATAAATGGGTTGCTGGGATCAGTTACGGTGCGATCGCCCATAAATCTAACCAGCGCATAAGCAGGATCGGCATTGCTGGCAAGCCAAAAATGATCATATCCTTCATCTCCAAGAGATACTGTTACTGCATAAGATTCCGGTGCGCCGCTCAAATCGCGAACAAGATATTTAAAAGCGTGACAGGTTACATTGCCCTCTGAAGCAGGAGCGGATCTTACAGAATAAGTACCTAGGACTGTTTGAACAATAGAACCTTCTTCGTCCCGATGTGCTACGTCTCGAATAACCTCTTTTTCTTTAAGATAAAACGCTTCACTTCTACTGAGGTCACTATCGAGCTGCTCTAAGCCAGTAGCCATATTATTTCCTTATGTTATATACAAATTATAAAATTTATTTCTAATAACTTCAACATTACATTAATATATACCACCTCTGTTAGAATAGCTGTATGGCTTTGAGTATCGGAATTGTGGGGTTGCCGAATGTTGGCAAGAGTACTCTTTTTAACGCGTTGACTGATGCTAACGCGCTGATTGCTAATTATCCGTTTGCCACAATTGAGCCCAATACCGGCATTGTGCCTATCCCCGACCCACGTCTGCAAAAACTGGCCGAGATTTATAGGACAGATAAGATTGTGCCAGCGACTGTCACTTTTGTAGATATTGCTGGTTTGGTTGAGGGCGCAAGCACGGGCGAAGGTTTGGGCAACCAGTTTTTGTCACATATTCGTAGCACGAACGCTACTTGCCATGTGGTGCGGGCATTTGATGATGCTAATATCACCAGAGCCGGTTCTGCTAACCCGAAAAAGGACCTTGATGTTATTAACACCGAGCTGATTTTGGCTGATTTGCAAACCGTCAACAACCGCCTGCCCCGCCTGGAAAAAGAAACCAGAGCCGATCCTAAGTTAAAACCGCTTTATGATAGCCTTTTGCAAGTTAAAAATTTACTGGACGACGGTACGCCGATCCACCAAGCAGCCGATATCGAACCCGAGCACATCGCAGACTTATTTTTATTAACCGCCAAGCCAGTAATTTATGTGTTCAACATCGACGAAGCTGGATTGGTCAATCAGACCAAAAAACAAGAATTAACAGATTTTGTGACGCCAGCCAAAGCTATTTTTGTGTCGGCAAAACTGGAAAGCGAGCTGCGCGGGTTGGACGAGGCCGACCGCGTTGAGCTACTTGAAAGCTATGGTCAAAAAGAGAGCGGCCTGGTGCAGCTTATCCACGCCGCTTACGACACACTGGGTTTGCAAAGCTTCTTAACTGCCGGCGAAAAAGAAGTACGCGCCTGGACAATCGACAAAGGTACTACTGCCCCGCAGGCCGCCGGCGTAATACACACTGATTTCGAACACGGCTTCATTGCCGCCCAAGTAGTTGACTACGAAGAACTTGTCAAAGCCGGCTCGCTGGCTGGTGCCCGAGCCGCCGGCAAAGTCCGCACCGAAGGCAAAACCTATATTATGCAGCCAAATGATGTGGTTGAGTTCAGGTTTAACGTTAGCAAATAGCTCTAGGGATTCGACCAGTTAGACCAGCGTTGGCGCACCATTAATGGCGCCTTGGTATATGGATTATTGTGCTGCTGTAAGCGCGAAGCTAATCTGGTGGCAGTCGAGCCAATGGCCTGCGGCAGGTGATCCGGCAGGTAGTCACGAGTATGCGCCACTGCATCAGATATTGGAGCTGGCACGTGAGGCATATGTGCAGCTAAGCTATGAGTCACCGTACTGGCCATAGTTGGAACATAAGGATCCGTTTGCTGCGTCGGCATCTGGGGCAACTCTGGCTGTGCTACCTTGGGTGCTGGTGAAACCTCGCGGCCATAATGCCTAATTTCCATTACCCTCTTTTGGACATAAGCTGTAAGTTCGCGCAGCTGGCGTTGGCGCATCGAGGTAAAGGCTAATTGTCTATTAACGGTAAAGATAGTAACTGTGCCATCAAACAAACGCGAATTCACGTCTACTTCGGAAATCATATCGTAGCGAATGTCCTCTACTGTTAGATAAAGCGGTTTTTTATCTATCAGAAGAAGACGCTGCTCGGTAGCAACTAATATGGCGAAGCCACCGGCGTAACGGCCGTTAACAAATTTAATAATGTCTTCATCATCCATTAATATGTGCTGCAATTCACGAATTTCCGGCTTGCAGAAAAATGTTTTTCGGACTCCTAATTTTGTGAGCTGGGCCTCAATGACACTCATTTGTACCATATTTGGTCTCCCTTTAGCCTCTTAATAATAGATGGAGGCAATACCCTCTGCAGTAATTTCGCGCACCCACCCAATATGATATTTATCACTTCTTTGGTTCCTAGCCAAAAAAGGCCTAAATATGACAGAATGTAGGCATATGCTAGCCAGCGATAAACAGACGGCCGAACTAGTGGGGCTGTTTAAACGCGGGACTAAGCTAACTTATAACAAAGGCGAGTACATAATCAGGCCCGGTGAATCACCAAGCGCGGTCTACTATATAGAAGAGGGCTTGGTTAAGGCCTTTAATATCAGCAAATACGGTGAAGAGAATCTGCTGATTATCCGTAAAAGTCACGAAATTTTTCCGCTGATTTGGTCGCTAACAGGTATAAAGCTGGATATTAATTACCAAGCCCTTAACCCGACTACTGTTTGGCGGATCGATCCAGAAACTTACATTAATTTTCTGCAGCAACACACATCGGTTTTACCGCCACTACTTGATATCATCATCGAACAATACCGTATCCATTCGCTGCGCATCCTAAATTTGGAATATAGAACTGTAAGAGAGCGGTTAATATCGTTTTTGATCATGATGAGTGAGCGTTTTGGCAAAGAAACCAAAGACGGGGTGATGATTGATGTGCCTCTTCGGCATCAGGACATTGCCAGTAGCATTAATGCCACACGTGAAACTGCCAGTCGCCAGCTGTCTGTGCTGGAACGCAAAGGCCTGATCGCTCAAAAGCAGGCCTACATAACACTCAAGGATATGCCCGCGCTGCGGGCTTTTTTATAAACATATTGGGTTGAGTTTGGCGGTTGTCAGAGAACTGACCTCTGCAGGGCAGCCGCCTCAGCGGCCGCCCTGCTTCCTCCTTAAGACATTTGGGCTCAGAGCAAGTGGCAGTCCCTCGCGGTGTTCGGCCAAGGCCAAAAACCCCGCGTCCGGTATGCCTTCTCCGCGACCCACATCTGCTCGAGTGGCGTCCAGTGGTCGGCCGTGCCCTTCTTTAGAAGGAGATGGCCGCCGTAGGTCGCCTGGAACTCACGATCCATCTGCAGACCACCGAAGTATGTACGATGGGTTGCGTTGTCTCTTCCGTTCCATGGAGCCTCGAATGAATGAATACACATCCACTCGCGTTTGTGGGGCGGGTTCTGCACGTGCTTTTGCCACTTCTGGTGGCGCTTTGTCCACAGACGGAAGCACCACTTCAGGTAAGCCAGACCCTGTGATTTCTCGCAATATGTGGTCCGGGTAGTAGTTGGTAGGACGACGCGCTGCCAACTCCAAGTCGCGCGACGCTCAAGGTCGATCTTCCGCCGAAGCTTGAAGATTTTCTTTTTCAGAGCTTTTGCGGAGACTGCCTTGGCTGCCTTCTTGTGGGTTGCTGCGCGCGAAATTTTCTGCCCGCGCACTGGGTGTGCGGATGTTGAAGCGGCGAAACCGATCAACATCAACGCAGCCACCACGACTACAAGCAAATGACGAAAGTGGGCGTATCGCAAGCTACGCCTCCTCTCTGGGAAGGAGCGATAGGCCCTCCCCGGGCCTATCTGTTAGGGGTTGTCAGTTTGCGACCTGTCCTTCCACGATAGAGTCGGTCCATCGTGATCAAGGTCGATGTCCGAATTTCCCAGCTCAGTGCAGACTCTGTAGGTCGTTAGTCAGCGTTCTGAGAAATAGGGACCGATTCTTACAACCGCCACTTATAATTATACCAAGAAGAAACTACTACTGTTTACTCAACAGATAAAAGCGCTCCAAGTTGCCATGCGCGCCGGCTACTGAACTATCGGCTTTATTTTTAACTACTAACAATTTTTTGCTCCACTGTTCAAAATCTTTGAGTGTTTGCCGGCGCAGCTTATCATTTTTTATCACACCTTTGTTCATCGCTTCTTTACTTGCCTCGAATTGCGGTTTTAAAAGCGCTACTATTTGTGAGTTTTTATCGCATAAGTCGGCTATGTACGGCAAGACCTCGCGCAAACTTATAAAACTGACGTCAACCAGCACAATGTCCGGTGATTGGTGCGGTTCAAAATTCCGGATGTCTGTTTGTTCATGCAGTTCCACTTTTGGGTTGTCACGCAAGGAAGGATGAAGCTGATTCGCTCCGACATCCACGGCAATCACTTTTTTGGCTCCGTGTCGCAAAGCGTAATCTGTAAAACCGCCCGTGCTGCTACCGACGTCCAGGATGATTTTATCTTTAAAATTGAGCTCAAATTTTTCCGCCACACTGGCTAATTTTAGTGCCGCACGTGAGACATATTGCTGCTTAATAGTTACTTTGATCTGATCGGTATCGCTGACTGGCATACCGGCTTTGGCCGCGACTTGGCTATTTACCTGTACATAACCCAGCTTTATGTAGTTCTCGGCTTGGGAGCGCGTACTGACCATTCTGCGTTCGACCAGCGCCTGGTCCAGTCTGAGTCTTTTCATCTAAAAACTACCTTAGCCGACACGGTTCGCAAATCATCACCACGCCTGTATGCACTAACAAGGCTGAGTGATGAAATAGTCAGCTTATCTCCCTCCTCAAAATTATGCCCCTGCCGTCTTCTGAAGTGCGGTATGAATTCGTCGCCAATGTGCGGGTTTTTGACTGCCCAGCGCGCGTTAATTTGGTTAAACCAATTAAGCCCCTTTTGGTGCAGCAAGGCCAGCTCTGGCGAAGAGCTAATCAGATTGACAGAAATTTTGCGGTTATGTTTAAACTCATCCTGTTTGCCAATATTAATTTCAAAAGTTTTTTGACCAGAAAAAGTTTGATTAAAAGATTCCTGCACTTGTTCATCTGTAAGTTCTGTAACAAACCACGTAATGATCGTCAGATGCAAAACGTGAGGTTTAAAGGTCGCACCAACCGGCAGGTCCTTGAACAGAAAAGTCAACCAATAGCGTTTTTTGTCAGCTTTTTTCTCTGGCACGATAAGCTCCGGTTGTGGTATCTACTGAAATTACATCGCCCTGCTTTATAAACGCCGGTACCTTTACTACCAGGCCGGTCTCTAAAGTCGCGTTCTTGGTGATAGCCGTTGACGTATCGCCGCGCACGGCATCTTCGGTGTATGTCACTTTTAGCGGTAAATTTTTGGGTAGTTCTATATTAATCAGCTGACTATCAAAAAACTGCGCCGTAACTACATCACCCTCGCTCATATAGCCCTTTTTATCTTCCATGTTGACCGAGCTTAGACTAAACTGCTCATAATTTTCGGTGTCCATGAAATGATAGCCGCCAGCGTCGTTGTATAAATGTTGCATTGGCCGATTGGTCACGCTGGCGCTGTCGATGTTTTCGCTGCCCTTGAAGGTTTTATCCAAAATTTTGCCGTCAATCAGATTGCGAATTTTTACATTGACGTTCGAACTGCCCCGCCCCATGACTTTTTGAGTATATTCGAGTACTTTATACGGCACGCCATCCATCTGAAAAATAGTGCCTTTTTTAAGATCTGTATAATTTAAAGCCACTACTTATCTCTCGCGTATATTTCTAATATTTCTCTTGCATCAGGATTCAAATCATCAAGTTTGAAAAGCTCTTTTAACCCATGAACTTCAGCTCCCTTACCTTCAAAAACCTTAAAATGTGCAGACTTGATATGAGCTAAGTAAATGTACGTTTCATCATTCCCATGCAAGGGTTGTTTCATAACGAACTTAAATTCTAGATCCTGAATCGGTAAAGACGTCTCTTCGCCAAGTTCTCTAATAAGAGCTGCGTGCGGCGTTTCATGATCCTCAAAATGACCGCCGAATAGACTGAGAGTGTTAGGGTTAGTGGGAGCAGCAGCGTCTCGCCGCTGCATCACTAACTGGCCGTCATCTAAAATAAGTATTGCACCGGCGGTCTTAGCCACTATAGTAG
This sequence comes from Saccharimonadales bacterium (SeqCode), assembly GCA_035480715.1. Lineage (GTDB taxonomy): Bacteria > Patescibacteriota > Saccharimonadia > Saccharimonadales > UBA10212 > 2-01-FULL-49-22. The sequence goes on from DATIHL010000014.1 coordinate 40,374, forward strand.
CTCCGCAAAGGCCGCGCGGGTACCGGTTGTAAGCTTATCTAAATTAGCCATCGCTTCATCCCTAGTCATCAAAACCAGCTCGCCTTCCTTAATTTTCGGTTTTGTTCTGTCTTTTAGCTGCCAGTGAAACACGTGCCCAGTAACTTTAACTGGTTCTAGCATATGGTCAGACTCTACATTGACTACACCTAGCTTTTTTACCTCGTGAGGCTTTGGGTTTAATGACGCTTCCTCCAAAACCTCTCTGCAAAAAGTTACCAGCGGGTCTTCGCCGTCATCAATTTTGCCGCCAAAACAGCCGATAAGACCGGCACCGCCAATTTTTGCCTCGCCGTTTCGTAATTGGAGGAGAAATTTATCATCTTGTTGGATAAACCCGATAGCTATATGGATTTGCCGCATTAGAATCTCCTTAATAGTGCGGCAGACTACGAACATTCATTCTTATGTGCTCATAAGCATCGTGCAGTTCCATCGAGTGATTAGTACTCATGATCTCATCACTGCTGCTTTCAAACTGTCTAAGCTGGCTCTGAATATTCTTAATTCGGGATTCTATTGCGCGAGGATCCTTATGCATATTGAGCTCCTCTGCAAGCCTTTCAGCTTCGCTATGAAGAGCGATAGCTGACGGACTTTGGGGATTGCTCGTGATATCTTGGATTTTGAACTGTAGATGCCTTGCTTGTTCGTAGATAGGTTGATAGTTCGGCTGCACTTTAGCTCCTTATTAAATAATCTTCTAATTGCTTGTAACAAATGGGAGTAATGCAATATGTCTTGCACGTTTGATAGCGCGGGCCAGCTGACGCTGTTTAGATTCGGTTAATCCGGTCTTTTTACGTGGTTCAATTTGTCCGTATTGGTTAACGTAGCGCTGCAAGGTCTTAAAATCCTTGTAGTCAAAAAATGCTACATCTGTTTTGTGCTTAAAAATCTTTGCCATTATTTAACTCCTTTTCTTCTTAATTGGCGTATACTTTTGGCTAATTCGGCCATTTGCTCGGTATCACTGCCTGATCTCTCTATTGGCGAATCGTTCCCATAAACAGCAGCTTTAACCCCCGATTCGTCAACAACGTACTGCTGCACTAGTAGTCCTTCCATTGTAATGCCTATGCTCAAACTCACTCCTGCGCCCATCATGGCAATTTTCTGTATTCTGAATCCGGGGTTCCCTTCGATTTCTAAGAATCCTTCCTTGTTTCTGATCAAACGACTTAAATAGCCGAATGAAGTATCTACTGACGGTATTTCGGACACTGTATTTAAAATGGAATGTCATCCAGGTTAATTGGTTCGTCGCCGATGTCTTCAATGAC
>DATIHL010000015.1:0-165820 GCA_035480715.1 Saccharimonadales bacterium (SeqCode)
GGCTGTTTAATTTTGATCATTTGAGACTATTGTAACCCATTGGCAAGCTAGAATTTACTCAGATATTTCTCAGCTAAAGAGTTACAATGTAATGAGTATGAGAATATTGGTTGTCGAAGACGAGCATAAGATAGCCAACGCTATTTCTAGAGGCTTACAACAAGAAAAATACGCCGTTGATGTCGAATATGATTCCGACAGTGGACTAGGTGCCGCTCTTAACGAAAGCTATGATTTGATGATAATCGATCGTATGCTACCCGGATCAATCGAGGGTATAGACATTTGCCGACAGGTCAGGGACAACAATATTCACACGCCCATACTTCTCCTAACTGCCAAAGATCAGGTTAGGGACAGGGTACAGGGCCTAAATGCCGGAGCAGATGACTACCTGGTAAAACCCTTCTCGTTCGAGGAACTATTGGCCCGCGTTAGAGCTCTGCTGCGTCGTCCATCAGAGAGCAAAGGAACAATCTTAAGTGTTGGCGATCTAACGCTTGATACGCTTTCTTATGAAGTTAAGCGAGCTGGAATGCTTATCTATCTAAGCTCAAAAGAGTTTGCGTTGCTTGAGTATCTGATGCGAAACGAAAATCGAGTGCTATCTAAGGATAATATCATTGCCCACGTATGGGACTTCGATGCCGATATCCTGCCTAATACAGTTGAGGTCTATATGGGATACTTGCGCAGCAAAATAGATAAGCCTTTCAAAAAAAATCCGGAGCTGATTCATACGTTGCGCGGTTTTGGTTATAAATTCGGTTCTAAGCAAAAAGATGTTTCACTCAGCCGCCGTTAAGCTAACTCTGTGGTACTTAGGAATCATTATGGTTTTAAGCATTGGCTGTAGCCTGGCTCTTTACCATGTATCGAGCAACGATCTGGAGCAAAACGCCCGCCGGCAGGTTGGTTTTTTTGGTGGCCTATTAGGGCCTGATAATGCCAGCGATTTTGCCAACTTGCGCCAAAGGCAATTAAATGAGGATAGGCGGCACCTGAAAGCCAATTTAATATTCTTTAACTTTCTTGTGTTAGCTGGTGGTGGAGCTACCAGCTATGCTTTGGCTCGTCGAACGCTTAAGCCAATAGAAGACGCCCTGGAATCTCAAACGCGATTTACGGCCGATGCTTCTCACGAACTGCGTACGCCATTAACATCGATGCAATCCGAAAATGAAGTAGCCCTCCGCGATCCAAATCTTACAAAAGCTCAGGCAATTGAGCATTTAAAAAGCAATCTGGAGGAAGTTGGTAGACTCAAGGCACTATCCGAGGGATTGCTAGCACTGGCTAATAGCACCGAAGCGGACAACATGAATAATCCAGTATCCATTAAGGAAGTGGTGTTAATGGCCACTGACCGCCTGGCCAAGACTGCGGAACTGAAAAAAATCACAATTGATACTAAAGATGTAAAAGATTTGACGGTGAAGGGCAATACGCAGAACCTCGTTGATGTCGTAGTTATATTGCTAGATAACGCTATAAAATATAGCTCTTCAGGAGGTTCTGTATCGATTAATTCAAAAAGGAAAGACAAATCTGCCCTCATTAACGTGACAGATCAGGGAGTTGGTATTACAGATACCGATTTGCCACATATTTTTGAACGCTTTTATCGTTCTGATAGTTCGCGTAGCAGGACCAAAGCAGAAGGGTATGGCTTGGGACTAGCTATAGCCCAAAAAATAGTTGACCTGCATCATGGATTTATAGAAGTTCGATCGGCGGTCGGGAAAGGTTCAACGTTTACCATCCATTTAGAGATGGCATAATAAAACCTCGCTCGCGGCTCTAAAATTTTGCTCTGAAACTGCTATAGTAATAGATAAGCATGAGCAAGAAAATAAAGGCTGCTGTTATGGTTGGTTTTGCGGGGGTATTAGCTGTGCTGGTTGTCTGGTACTTCAAGAATAACAGCGTGGCTGTACTCACTCCACAAGGGCCAATCGGCCAAAAAGAGCGCAACCTTATTCTGCTAGCTGTAGGCTTATCGCTGATTGTAGTTATACCTGTCTACGTGATGTTAGTATCTTTCGCCTGGAAATACCGAGCCAGTAATAAAAATGCACGCTATGATCCAAAATTTGACCACAGCCGCTTGGTTGAGTCTATCTGGTGGGGCGTACCTCTCATCATCATTTCTATATTGGCTGTAGCAACCTGGAAGAGTTCGAATGAGCTTGATCCCTTTAAACCACTCGCGTCAAACGTAAAACCGATGACAGTTCAAGTAGTCGCACTCCAGTGGAAGTGGTTGTTTATCTACCCTCAGCAGAATTTCGCCTCTGTCAACCTAGCAGAATTTCCAGTTAATGTACCGATTGATTTTGAAATTACAGCCGATGCGCCAATGAATTCATTCTGGATTCCCAAACTGGGGGGCCAGATATATGCCATGAGCGGCATGTCTACCCATCTTCATCTGATGGCCAATAGGGCCGGTGATTATCGCGGATCTTCGGCCAACATCAGCGGCGAGGGCTTTGCCAGTATGAAATTTATTGCTAGGGCCAGCTCGTCGGGTGATTTTGATAATTGGGTTAGGCAAGCACAGCAATCAAACAGCACGCTCAGCCTAAGATCCTATACAGAATTAGCTAAACCGAGTAAAAATGGTGCAGTTGTTTATTATTCGTCTGTTCAAAATGGACTTTATAACTCTATTGTGACCAAATTTTTCGATCCGACGCGTAAGCCATCGGGAGAAGGAGCTACATGAGCCTTCTAGGCAACTTAAACTTTGATGCTCTTCAACACGGATGGGTGATTGCAGCCGGCCAAGCTAGCATGATATTCGGCGGTATCGCCCTTGTCGCTTTTTTGACTTATAAGAAGCGCTGGAAATGGCTATGGCGGGAGTGGCTGACGACGGTTGACCCGAAAAAAATCGGCATTATGTACATCATAGCGGCCATCGCGATGCTCTTCAGAGGCGCTGTGGATGCCGGTATGATGCGCGCTCAGCAAGCTGTGTCGGTTGGTAATCATCACGGTTTTTTGAGTTCCGATCATTTCCAGCAGGTATTTACAGCCCATGGAACAATCATGATCTTCTTCGTAGCCATGGGCCTGATGTTTGGCTTGTTTAATCTGATAGTCCCGCTACAAATCGGTTCGCGCGATGTGGCGTTCCCGTTTTTAAATGCTACCAGTTTTTGGCTGTATTTTGCCGGCGCTATGCTAATAAATTCGTCACTGCTAATTGGTGGATTTGCGGCCACCGGCTGGCTAGCCTATCCGCCGCTTTCAGAACTGGCCTATAGTCCGGGAGCAGGAGTGGACTATTGGATATGGGGATTACAGATAGCTGGAATCGGCAGTTTACTCTCAGGCATTAACTTCTTAGTGACGATTCTGCGGATGCGTGCGCCGGGAATGAGCTTAATGAAGATGCCGATGTTCTGCTGGAGCGTCTTGGGAAGTCTGTCTTTGATAATCTTTGCCTTTCCGATTCTAACGGCAACGTTAACGATGTTAGCTTTGGATCGTACGCTCGGGATGCATTTCTTTACCAGCTACTTTGGTGGTAATCCGATGATGTATGTTAATTTGATTTGGGCATGGGGTCACCCGGAGGTGTATATCCTAATCCTGCCGGCATTTGGGGTATTTTCCGAGGTTGTAGCGACATTTTCGCGCAAGCCGCTTTTTGGCTATAAATCTATGGTCTGGGCTATCTGGGCAATAGTGCTTTTGTCTTTCCTTGTTTGGCTGCATCACTTCTTTACTATGGGCGCTGGTGCTAACGTCAACGCCTTCTTTGGCATAATGACAATGGCTATTGCCGTGCCAACAGGGGTAAAAATCTTTAACTGGCTGTTCACGATGTACCGCGGCCGGATAAACTTTAAAAGTCCGATGCTTTGGTTTATGGGCTTTGTGGCAACTTTCACAGTCGGTGGTGTAGCCGGAGTTATAATGGCCATTCCGCCGGCTGATTTCCAACTCCATAACAGTCTATTTTTGGTAGCTCACTTTCACACGATGATTATCGGCGGCGTTGTGTTTGGATACTTTGCCGGTATTACATACTGGTTCCCAAAGTTTTTTGGCTTCAAACTTAACGAAAAGCTTGGACGATACGCTTTTTGGTGCTGGTTTATCGGTTTTTTGCTAGCTTTCATTCCGTTATATATTCTGGGGTTGATGGGAGCTACTCGCCGACTTGACCATTACGATCCTTCACTAGGTTGGCAACAACTATTTATTGTTGCAGGTATCGGTGTTGCAATAATTGCTGCAGGTATCGGTTTCCAGATTCTGCAATTTTTTGTCAGCATCAGAGACAGAAACAAGAATCTCGATAAAACTGGCGACCCTTGGAATGGTCGGACGCTGGAATGGTCAACCACATCACCGCCGCCATTTTATAACTACGCTGTTATTCCTGAAGTGCAGACAAAGGATGCCTTTTGGGCGATAAAACACTCAAAAGATAAACTTCCTGAGCCGGAATACGAAGCTATTCGTGTGCCTAAAAATACACCAATGGCCTTGTTTGTCGCAGGCTTTGCCTTCGCGTTTGGGTTTGGCATGATTTGGCATATATTTTGGCTGTCAATAATTAGCCTCCTAGCCATAATTACGACTTTGATAATCCGCAGCTTGAATGAAGAGAATGAATACACGGTACCGGCAGCCGATGTCGCTAAAATCGAAACCGCGCACAAAGCGAGGTACGCATGAGCAATATAGCCGTCGAGCACGCAGAAAACGATTCAAAGACCATATTTGGGTTCTGGGTTTATATAATGACCGACTGCGTCCTGTTTGCCAGCCTTTTTGCAGCTTTTGCTGTCCTGCGGCATAACACTTACGGCGGACCTGGCGCAGAAGATTTATTCAGCCTGCCGTTTGTACTAACCGAGACGTTGATCCTGCTCACGAGCAGTTTCACCTGCGGTCTGGCTATGTTGGCCGCCCGCCAGAAAAACCGGGAAATGGTGCTTAAACTACTAGGACTGACATTCCTGTTGGGCCTGGCATTCCTAACTTTAGAGCTGCGGGAATTCAACCATTTAGCCGCAGAAGGCAATAGCTGGCGCCGCAGCGGCTTTTTGACATCATTCTTTACTTTAGTTGGTACGCACGGTGCTCACATCAGCGTAGGACTTATATGGATGGGTACTATGATGATACGCATATACAGGGTTGGTTTCTTTAAGTCCAGCATTAAAAAACTCACCATGCTAAGCCTATTTTGGCACTTCTTAGATATCGTCTGGATTTTTATCTTCACAATCGTCTACATGATGGGGGCCATACAATAATATGAATGACAATATTCAGCTAAATTCAGAGTCCGATTTCGGACAGGGAACAACCAAAACTTACGCTTTAGGTTTTGGACTGTCTCTGCTTTTGACGCTAGCAGCCTATCTACTTGTCTGGCGTCACGTACATACTCATCATAGATGGCTATCAGATGTTTTTTTGATTTTTTTGGTTATAGCGCTGGCTCAAATACAACTTATTGTGCAACTAAGATTCTTTTTGCATCTTGGTCGCGGCTCTAAACAAAGGTGGAATCTAACTGTACTAGCCTTCGCCGCCATGGTGGTCTTAATTTTAGTGTTAGGATCACTGTGGATTATGAATAACCTAAATTACCATCACGATGGCTATGGCACGACCCATGACGGCAACAATCTAACCTCGCCCTCACAGACCAATCAGTACATCATTCATGACGAAGGAATCCACCAATAGACAAGCTAAAAGGGTACTACACATTAACCAAGCCGGAAAGAACACTGACGAACGTAGTAACAGCAGTTGCTGGCTATTTATTTGCTTCAAAGTGGCACATTAAATGGCAGGCATTTCTGGCTCTGAGTATAGGTTCTTTCCTTGTAATAGCCTCAGCCTGTGTCTGGAATAATTACATAGACAGAAACCTGGATAACATGATGGCCCGAACTAAAAAAAGGGCTCTACCCAGTGGAAAAATTCCTGTCCGAAACGCGATAATTTATGCCACGATCTTAGCTATTGCCGGATTCTTTATCTTGTCTTACACGAACTGGCTAACTGTAGCTGTTATCGGCGCTGGTTTTGTCAGCTATGTGGTTGTTTATGGCTTTGCTAAGAGGCATACGCTTCATAGCACGTTAATCGGTACAGTGCCCGGTGCAGCGTCGCTTGTGGCAGGCTATACTGCGGTAATGGATAGACTGGATTCAACTGCTTGGGTGTTATTTTTAATAATGCTGGCGTGGCAGATGGTTCATTTTTACGCCATTGCTATCTATAGATTTAAAGATTATGCTGCTGGAAATATTCCAGTGATGCCTTTGAAAGTTGGAATTTTTTATACCAAGCTGCAAATGCTTTTTTATTTGGTTATCTTCATAGTGGGGAGTATTTTACTTACGCTGGATGGACGCGCTGGTTATATTTATTTAGTTGTAATGACGCTTCTAGGATTAGTTTGGCTGCAAAAAGTTATTGGCGGATTTAAAGCTGTAAATAGCGAAACTTGGGCTAGGGACGTCTTTAAATTTTCACTAGTAGTCGTGGTAGTATTCTCCGTTGTCTTATCGTTAGGTTCGGTTTTGCCTTAAGAGGAGTATAATTATTAAAAATGCTGGTGCTTATACACGTATCTATAGCTCTCGCTAGCTTGGTTTATACAGGCTACTTGAATCTGTTTCCTGCCAAGTCCAAATTTAATGCTGCATATGCTCTTATAGCCGGAACTTTGATAAGCGGCACTGCGTTAGTGATAGCCAGACCGGCTCATATTCTTTCGGTCTGTGAATCTGGGTTGATATATTTGGGGGTCGCTTCGCTAGGAATCGCCACAGCGCATAGAAGACTAGCCAAAGAAACATCCAAAAACGATACCGAATAAGCATAAGCACTATTGCCAGCAGTTGTAAAAAGCGCTACCATTTAACTAGTTAAGTAAAGCTATAAAAAGGAAAATATATGGCAGTTAAAAAACACGTAGCCGAAGGCAGTATGTATGCCTGGGCTCTTCTTCGCATTGTTCTTGGTTATACATTTCTATGGGCATTTTTAGATAAGACCTTGGGACTAGGGTTCGCAACTTGCAAAGATAAGATTAGCGGTGCAGTTGATGTTGGCTGTTCGCAGGCATGGGTACACGGCGGCTCGCCAACGAGCGGCTTTTTGGGCCATGCAACATCGGGACCGTTCGCGAATTTCTACCACCACTTAGCCAACCAGGCTTGGGTTGATTGGCTGTTTATGCTTGGTCTACTCGTTGTAGGAGTGGGACTGCTTTTCGGTATTTTTGTCCGCTTTGCCTCATTTACTGGTATTGTCATGTTGCTGCTGATGTGGAGCGCGCTTTTGTGGCCAGTAAATTCACCAGGAATAGATGAACATATCATCTACGCCATAGCTCTATTCGGGATTGCCCTGATTGACGAGCATCAAGTCTGGGGCTTACGCGGCTGGTGGCTGAAAACGTCTATAGCGAAGTCACTACCAATTCTGAAGTAATTAGAAGTGTTCGCGGATGTGGGACATGCTGAAATCCCAAGTAGCGTCGGTCTTTTTGTGTGGGTTAAAGATGTTGTGCGGATCAAAAATTTTCTTAGTCTGTTTAAATAAATCAACTATTTCTTTGCCGTACATTTCTTCCAGCCACGGTCCACGTATCATACCATCGTTATGCTCGCCGGATATGCTACCGCCGTAGCTCAGTACTAGCTCATTAACTTCTTTCATAGCCGGCGCCAGTTTTGCGCGCTCGCTTGGCTCTTCAATCTTCATCAGCGGTATAACATGGAAGTTGCCATCCCCCATATGGCCCGCCAATGTCGCCATCAGGTTATATTTTTTAATAATTGCCCGCAGTTTGGGTAAAAATTCAACCAAATGGGACGGCGGAACGACAAAATCGTCTATAAACGGCGCTGTGTGCTTGTCCTTGACTTTTTTACGCAACAAATTGAAGCTTTCGCGGCGAATGATCCTGAATTTCCAGGCCTTGGCTTCGGTCCCATCTTCTTCCATGGCTTCCAGATGGAAGGGCTTTAGTGCCTGGCGCATAGCGTGGACTTTCAGTTTGACTTCATCTGGCGTGTCGCCAGTGTATTCGATCAAAAGCACCATTTTTGGAATACCCCGCATTAACAGCAGGGCGTCAGGTAATAATTGTAGTCCGAGCTTCATTAGGCCGTCCCAACCGAGCGTCTTATGAAAATACGGGAAGAATTTTATCGCCAGCATTAGCGTGTAGTTATCGAACGCTTCAAAACTGGCCGGTTTTGTAGCCGCTACGACATTTATAAGTTCGCCCAAACTTTCAAGATTTTTACTTTTCATAAAGCACACCAGGACACCCGAGTGCGGCTTATCGTGTATTAACTTGAACTGGATATCGGCAACTAGCCCAAGAGTACCTTGCGATCCAGTAAAAGCCTTCGTCAAATCAAATACTCCGGATTCTCGGTCCCAGACATCCCAAAGGTTATAGCCAGTCGAGTTCTTTGTGACATGGGGCTTGGCGGCTTTAATTTTGTCATAGTTTTTGTCCAGCAACTCAAACATCTGCTGGTATAGCTCGCCCTCAAAATTCCGCTGGGCCATTTTGGCGTCCAGTTCTTTACGGTTCAGGGCTTTTAGCTCGTATTCCTGTCCATCGCTCAAAACTACTTTGAGTTTTTCTACAAAGTTCTCAGTTTTACCATACTGCAGAGATTTTTCGCCTCCGGCATTATTGGCCACCATCCCTCCAACGGTTGCTAACTCGCGACTTGCGGGGAAGCTCGGCATTAATCCGCCTTTGGCTAAGGTTGCTTTTTCGAAATCGCGGTAAAAAACACCAGGTTGCACCTGCGCACTGTCATTGCCGACGTTCTCGATCTGATTAAAGTAATGGGTAAAGTCTATGACTACGGAATCATTAATAGCGCCGCCGGACATGCAAGTGCCACCACTACGGGCTGTTAGCGAGATACCAGGGATATTTTCGCGGCTAAAATAAGCCGAAATAACTAGACGTTTTAAGTCTTCGGTGTTTTTGGGGAAAACGACCATCTGCGGCACTAGTTCAAACAGCGAAGCATCGTGGCTATATAATTGACGGGTTTGTTCGCTGATATCAGCCTCGCCTTCAAAACCGCGTGCTTTAAGGGTTTCGATGAAATGCGTCATTAATATCGAGTTTTCATCTGCAATAATAGTATCTTCAGACTTTTCTACAGTACCGGCAGCTTTCATTACCCTTAAGCTTACTTGAGGGAGGACAGATATTCAACAGAGATACAAAGTGCCTGAGCTTGACCGGCAAATTTTGAAGCGAGATAATATTCTAAGTTGGAGACTAAAAATGAGTGTAACACCAGAAAAACGCAATCTGTAGGTCGGATGTAGCCTAACGCACGCCCCAGAAGAATTCAAGGCTGAAGTCGAAGCTACAAAAGCAGTCCTGAGTCTTAGCTGGCGAGTAATGGAGTTCTTGGGACTGGTTGACGGAACAGAAGAGGATGTTTACCAGAGAGATATTGTTGAAAATGTCGGCGGCTGTGATGCTTTCTTAGGTATTGTGGACGAGCCGAGTTGGGGACTAGGCTGGGAATCATGCGAAGCAGTAAGGGTTCAAAAAAAGCCTTCGTTAATAGTTGCGCATGTTGGTTCGAGAGTAACCCGGCTAGCCCTGGGTGCGCCAGCATTTAACCCAACCCTAGAGTTTCGCCGGTATGAGAATATGATAGAGGACGTTCCCCGAATTGTCGCAGAAGTTTTTGAGCCAGTTTTCGCCGACGTATCAAGACCTGTCGCCTAATCTAGATAATTTATCTAACCTCTCTAACTTATACTGAGTAGCTAGTTCAGCAGCCATACGCGTTAATTTGGGATCTTCGTCTTTATTCACGAATTGCATAGCTTTGGCAGTCAAGGGGTGCACCTTTGCTAACTCTTCGTGCATTTTATTGGTTATTCGGCGATACCCTGGATGGCCTTGCGGCGCCGATCTAAGTTCAATGAAATGAAAAGCAGCTCTGGCATTAAGAATGAATTTGTAGCGCATGCGATGGCCGAATAAGACCGCGTATTGTGCTTCTTCCGAGTATCCAGCTTTGATAAGTGATTCGTAGAGTTTATGGGACAAATCAAAACACTTACGGAAGTCTTTTTCCAGTCCAGCCTTTTTTACTAAATCCGGTACTTCATATCCGTAGTCGATGCCTAGTTTTTGCCACTCAAAAGCATCCACTACGCGGTGTCGCTGCAAATCACGAAAGGTGCCATAATCGGCCGTGATTTCCCATAAATAATGAGGGATCTCCATAGCCCGTCCCGGTTTATGACGCCGGTTAAATCTCTCGCCAACGTATGATTTAAAAATTTCTTCCTTCTGGCCATTGTTTAGATTTTTTAACTGATTAGTTAATTCTTTGGTAGATAAGTTTGAGTTGGCAAATAACAGGTGAGGGATGACATCCAACTCATCCTTTGGCCAGTAATCAATGAGTTTTACCTCTTGGCCGAAATCTTTCGACTTTTCATTAAGCTTTTCTTTTGCCAGGCTTGCCATTTGGGCTTTTGTATTAGCCCTGTGGGCTGTGGTAGCGCCGCCTCTGTCAGGCTTATCAGCGCGTTCCAGGAATGAAGGGATCACCTTACGAGCTTCATCTAAGATTTGTTGGCCAACCAGGCGTGGTTCCATTAGCTCCTCGGCCAGTAGATGCAGTATCAGGCTCTCTATAGCCTGGGCAGAACCAAAAATACCTACAGTCGCCTTAGTAGAGACTGGCAGAATGGGACGAACAGCGTCGCAGGCCTGTGCTTTGGTAGCGCCTCGCCAAGCCATTTTTTCACGCTCATCTTCGGGTTCCGGATTTTCTCGACGAACATAATCAGTCAGGGTGCGGACCATCTTCGAATACAAAGTAAATACTTCGTTGTGAACTTTTACGTATTCTTTCTTGGTTTTAGCATCAAGATTAGTAGGCACAAAATATCTAAAGTTGCCGCTTTTATCTTTTTCGTCAAAGAAGATGTACCGAGTCGACTGCTCCAGATATGCGGCAAAGCGACCCCACTCAAGCAGTTTAGTAAGCAGGTTAGATGCATCCTCTATCACAATATGCAACCCGATGAGTTGCTGTACAGAATCATCACCAAAAGCCGTCACAACACGGTGGATTAAACCGGCGGCGTCTTCGTCACCGCTTAGAGCAAACTCATCTAAAAATGTTTCGCGGAGGTCACTGCTGCGCCGCGACAGTCGTGCCATTGCAGCCGCCACCATTAGTGGTGAAGCTTTGCCATAAAAAGCGTAAACCGGGCCTTTGGCATCTGTAACGATTTGGTCCAGATATTTTTGGCCTTTAGCAGTGATTACTATGCGCTCACCGGCGCGTTTAATATACGGATTTTTGTTTTCCTCCATCTTTCTGCTCCTTTGTTCTACAATCATACGTTACCCAGCGGCCAAATCCCAAGACTGTAATGAAGTATTTACAGCAACACCCACAAACTACCTAAAAGATAAGTACTTTGTTACAATTACGTTTATGAAAGCTCTGTTAGCAAACGAGCGGGGAAGGTGGTGGATCGCGCTGGTGGGAGTCAGCACTGTACTGATAGGAACTGCCTACACGTTAGTTCAACAATCAACCAGACTCGCTGTAAATGACGCACCCTTAGCTACAGCCCAGACCGTCAAGCACGAGATAGACGGCGGCGCACAGCCCAGTGACGTGGTCCCAGCGATTAAAACCAACCTGCGAACTGATTCAACTGTATTTGTAACTGTCACCGATAGCTCGGAGCACGTTCTGGCCAGTTCGGCTACCCTAGACGGTCAGCCAACCTTGCCGCCGGCTGGAACTTTTGTTTTCACTAAAGATCATGGCTCAGATCATTTTACCTGGCAGCCAAAAGGTGGAGTGCGCTTAGCTACTTATATACTTAGTTACGGCAAAAGCCCGAATGATGGCTTTATTATCACCGGACAATCCCTTAGACAAGCGGAGGATAGGATAGAAATATATGGCTGGCTGGCACTCGCGGGTTGGGTGGCTATCGTTGCTTGGACATCACTAATCCTATTAATCCCGACTACCAAAAAATCTAATAAGTAACCTATTCTAAAGATTCAAGTTCAGGTACAGCTGTACTAAAGATATGGTCATCAGTCGCGTACCGATACTCACCCATGCGTATGTTTTGTGGAGTGACTTTATATAGCACATAATCTCCTGCATCTAGCCGTGAAATTGGCAGGGTTTTTGTATTGGCAGTCTCTTCAGAATACTTAGCCATAATTTCTAAAGCTGTTTGCAATCGATTTGGGTCATCGATCCGTTTGGCAGTCCCGTTAAATTGGATGGTTTTTTGTGCTGATGGGTCATAGACCACCAGTGCCGCTAGCGGGTTTGACTCCAGGTTTCTGCTCTTTTGAGTGCCGATTTTAGTAACAAAGAAAATATTAAGTTTAGAAGTGGTGGTGTAATAGATTACTGCGGCGTGAGGCGTCTCTGACTGCTTTCCTACTGTCGCTAATACTGCTATATGGTTGCGAGCTAAGAATTCTGCTATTTCTGGATTTTTGGCGCTCAAGCTTGACTGCATAATTTCAGGATAGGTAAGTTTACGTAATCCTGCAAGCGGTTAACAAGCGTACTCTTGACGGTGTAACCGAAAGTGGCAGCCACGCCTCCGGCTATTCCACGATTGAAGGCGAATCAAAAGAAGCTATCGTGGATGTGTTAAAAACTCATCCGCACTAAGAGATGAGATAATAAGTGCGTGGACAAGGAGTTTAGGAAAGCTTTTGCTGGCTTAAATGACCAGCAGAAAAAGGCCGTTGAGACAATCAATGGACCAGTTTTAGTTATTGCAGGGCCGGGAACTGGTAAAACTGAGCTTCTAGCACTTAGGGCGGCTAATATTTTAAAAACCGATACGACGATGTTACCCAGCAATATTTTGTGCCTGACGTTTACTAATTCGGCGTCCAATAACATGCTAGAGCGGCTTATAAAATACATCGGCCAGGACGCCTATCAGGTAGCCATTCATACTTTTAATAGCTTCGGTGCTTACGTAATGAATGCCTATCCGGAATATTTTTATGAGTGGCGCGAAACTAAGACGGCCGACGAGCTGACGACTCACAGCATATTGGAAAACATCTTAAGCCAGCTGCCGGGGAACCATCCTTTGGCCGCCAAAAACGCTGATGGGCTTTTTTACGCCCAGACACAGATTAAAAATCTAATCGGCGATTCTAAACGGGCAGACCTCTCGCCAGATGACCTGCGCCAAATACTAAAAGAAAATAAGCAAACTTATCAGCTTTTAACTCCGCTATTTAGGGAATTTTGGCCGGAGCGGATATCTGTCAAAACCGCGCTGGGTGACATCAATAAATTAATTGATAAATTGACGGAACTAAAGCCGGCAAGAGGTAAAATTGAAGCCGTTGTACCGCTGCAAAATATGATTGTAAGCTCATTGCAGCGAGAAGCAGAGGAATCGGGGCAACTGGAGAGTGGGCGCACAAAGCCATTTACGGCCTGGAAGAATCAGTGGCTGGAGAAGGATGAAGAAAATCAGATAATTTTTACGGGCGAAAGAAACCACGAGCGGCTGCTGGCCGCTGCCGACATTTACGAAAAATACCAAGCCGAGCTGGAAGCTCAAAGTCTAGTCGACTTTAATGACCAGATAATGTGGGTGATTGAGGCTATGGAGAAGCATCCGGAGCTGCGTTACAACCTGCAGGAGCGCTTCCAGTACATAATGATCGACGAGTTTCAGGACACCAACCGCTCGCAACTGCTTATGACCAGATATCTAACTGACGCGCTGGCGCATGAAGGCCGACCGAATATTTTAGCTGTTGGCGACGACGACCAGGCGATTTACCGCTTTCAGGGAGCCGATATCGCCAATGTAGCATTATTTGAGCAAATGTATAAAGATCCGGCGGAAATCACATTGGAAGTCAATTATCGCAGCAACCAGGATATTCTAACGTCCTCTAGACAAGTCAGCCGCCAAATTACTGCCTCGCTAGAGAAAGAAAAATCGATTATCAAGCAGCTTAAATCGACGGTCGCTAAGCTAGGCGAGGGCGTTAAGCTAAATGAATTCGATCAAGAATCGCAACATTACAGCTACATAGCCTTGGAAATTAAGAAGCTGCTCAAAAAAGGCGTGGAGGGCAAAGAAATCGCCGTTTTGGCCCGCGAACGAGTGCAGCTGGACGCGCTAGTACCCTATATGCGCGAGCAGCAGATCCCTATCAGCTACGAGCGGCGCGAAAACGTGCTAAGCCAGTCACACATAATTAACCTGCTAGCGATGGCAAAGCTAATTTACTGGCTGGAGCGGCAGGAGCTAGAACGTGCCAACGAACTGTTTGCGCAAGTTTTAAGCGAGCCGATGTGGCAGATTGAAGCGACTGAGATATGGCAGGTAGCGACAGAAGCTTATAGTTCGGAGCGCTTTTGGCTAGACGTTATAAGCGACAAAAAAGATGGCAAATGCAAAGATATTGCTGATTTCTTTATCCGACTGGGCTTTGCCAGCGCCACCACGCCGCTAGAGCAGATGCTGGATGAGTTAATTGGCACCGAATCTATGGGCGCCCAAGACGAACACGACGAAGAAGCTGCGCCAGAGCCAAGAAACTTTTTCTCGCCGTTCAAGCAGTATTATTTTGGCGAGGAAATCCTAAAAGATAAGCCGGCCGAGTATTTAACACTGCTAAGCCATCTGGCCACGCTGCGGCGGCATCTTAGGAACTTCCAAGCCGATACGCACAAGACTTTATATATCAAAGACCTGATCGAGCTGGTCGACGCCTACGAGCACGCTGGAATGGTGATGCTGGACCAGGCTCAGCACAACGAAGATGGCAATGCCGTACAGATGATGACTGTCCATAAGGCCAAAGGTTTGGAATTTGACGTAGTGTTTGTAGTTGGCTTGCAAAATGATGTCTGGACTCGGAGTGTATCGCGCGGCCGCTTTGCTTATCCGTCTAATCTCAAGCCGATTAAGCCCAGCGATAACCAGAACGACGATGCCCTGCGACTTTTGTTTGTAGCGATGACGCGTGCCCGCCAATCGTTATATCTTAATTACTTTAAGCAGGATGAAGACACTAGTCCGACTCAACCTTATTCGGCCCTGCTGGGCATAGACGTCCAATCTATCAAGCCCAAAACTAAAGATGAACCCGAGGCGCTGGCCCGCGAATATGAACACCGTTGGCTCGCGCAGTTGGGCAACCTGCGCAGTAGCCAGATGGCACCGTACTTTGAGCAGCAGCTGCAAAACTACCGGCTTAGCACTACTCATCTTAATAATTTTATAGATGTTAGCATGGGCGGACCGGCGTATTTCTTTGAGCAGAATCTGGTGCATTTTCCGGCAGCAAAGAGTTCGATGGCAGTCTATGGCACAGTTATGCATGCGGCCTTGAGTAGAGCCCACAGTGAGGTATTAGAAGGCAAGCTACTAAGCCCGAAGCGAATTATTAAAGGCTTTATAGCCGATATTAACAATGAAGCCTTGAGTCAAACAGATAAAGAATACTATGCCGATCGAGGGGCAAAGTCATTGAAGGTTTTTTTGTCTAGGCAAGGTGAGGGTTTTAGTAAAACTCAGTTGGTCGATTACGATTTTGGCCGGCAGGGAGTAGCTATTGGCAGCTCTAAGCTTAGAGGCATGATTGATTTGATTGATACAGATAAAAAGACTAAAAAGGCGGTCGTGACTGATTATAAAACCGGCGCCGTGGCTTATAAGTGGGAGTTGCCGCCAAGCGCTTCAGAGCATCAGCGCGTCAGGCTGCACCGCTATCGCAACCAGCTATTGTTTTATAAATTGCTGGTTGATGGCGCGCGGAATTTTGGCCAGCAGGGATGGAAGGCGGACAAAGGAGTATTGCGCTTTGTCGAGCCGGATAGGGGGCGGATAAGATCACTGGAGCTTGATTATGACCAAGTCGAGATTGACCGGTTTAAAAGACTGGTCTTGGCTGTATGGACTAAGATTCAAGCCCTCGACTTTCCGGATATATCGTCGTACGAGCCTACTCTAAAAGGTATCCAAGCCTTCGAAGAAGACCTGATAAAAAATT
Source organism: Saccharimonadales bacterium (SeqCode) (assembly GCA_035480715.1). Taxonomy (GTDB): domain Bacteria; phylum Patescibacteriota; class Saccharimonadia; order Saccharimonadales; family UBA10212; genus 2-01-FULL-49-22. Next base: position 16,088 of record DATIHL010000015.1, read on the forward strand.
AGCGCGGTGATTTTCCGCGCTAATTGTCTTTTTCTTTTTTCTAGGCTATTTCTTGCGTCGTCCGATTGTTTCACCTGCGAACAGCATCGTATACAGATTAACTCCGATTAGACCGCCGACCAATGGTCCAAGAACGTATACCGCATTCCAGTTGCGTACACCCAAAGCGATAGCCGGGTTAAGGTAAGCAGCTGATGCCGTAGCGGCAATCATGATACCCACGAAGAAAGAAACACCGTAGGCCAGGGCTGTTGTTAACGTGTCAAACTTTTTGCTGATTGCAGCAGTTAAAGCCATTGCCAGTACGCCGGCTCCTACGACTTCAGCCAACCACATCGGTGTGCTAAATACCTGGTTCTTAGCAGGCAAGGTGTGATTTGTGAAGTATTGATATAGCTGCAGTGCGGCCAAGCCGCCCAAAAGCTGTGCGGCAATGTAGGCTACAGCGCGCAATGTACCGATTTTACGGGCAGTCCACATTCCAAATGTGATTGCCGGATTAACGTGCGCCCCAGATATCGAACCAAAAATAACATAAACTACGGCCAGTGTAGCCGCTACACTCGTGCCGATAAAGTAGGATACAGCCGTTGTTTGGCTAAGTACAAGTGCAACCATCACCAAAATCGCTGTGCCCATAAACTCAGCCACCACCGTGGCTATTTGTGGCCTAGTAAACATTTTTATAATTTCCTCCGTTAGATTATCCTGACTTCACTATAGTACTATTCGAATGCAAAAACAAATACTAGAGTGGCATTTTAACCCTATACGCTGCCCGTCTCACGCTGTACCCTATTTATATGGCGTTTGAGGATTATAAGACCAAAGAGTCAGTGGTGGTGGTTTATACCGGCGAAGGTAAGGGGAAAACCAGCGCAGGGATTGGACTGATGGCTAGGGCTCTGGGCAATGGCTGGAGCGTTGCCTTTATCCAATTCATCAAGCACTGGGATGTAGGTGAGCACGAATTTATTCACAAGATCGAGCCGATATTTGGTAAAAAACTATTGTTTTACAAGGGTGGAAAGGGTTTTTATAATGCCGGGTCTTTGAGCGAAAAAGGCATAACGCCCGCTCAGCACAAAAAAGCCGCCCAAGAAACATTGGATACTGCCTTAAAGGCAGCCACTAGCGGGAAATACGACCTTGTTATATGCGATGAGGTTAATAACGCCGTTTTTGAAGGTCTATTGCCAAAAAATAGTCTGCAAAAACTTATTAAAGGCCGATCTAGTAAAACTAGTCTTTGCCTGACCGGGCGGAATTTTCCAAAAGATTTACTTGATAGCGTAGACATTGCAACCAATATGGCTAAGCTCCGTCACCACTTTGATGACAAATATCTGGCTAATAAGGGGATCGATTTCTAACTACCTAAAGAAGCTAGATAGAGGACTTTTTGGGTGGGCAGCTTTTTTTTGTATCGATTTTTATGAAAAAGATCCTTTTGCTCTTTAGGAGCCCTTGCCTTACCGGCTCTAGCTCGGCTGGGACGTGAGGATTTTCTCATGGTTTTTGGACGGAGTGCCGATAATAAATTATCCGGCTCTGGTTCGCCGCGGATAATCAGTGGATTATGCTCCACTTTAATAATCCGGAATGGGCCATTGCTGGTATTGACAATCATCCCCGTATCTTCAGTAGGCGATGCAGCCACAGTTGTATCTATCCAATCAAGACCAGAGGGACCGATAATTGATTGGCCAGTCATTAGGGGTTTGGCCAGCAAAGCGGCTAAACGCTGCCTTCTGTTGTTCTCGTTTTTAGTGACTCCTTCCATGTGGTGTGGATTACAGCAGCCGGTAAAACAACAGGTGTGATCCAAATCAACCCCTTGTGGCTTCTGGTATTCCGGATCATATATGCGCATCAGCAATAGATGAGCGAGTGTATGCAGTCTTTCACCGGGCCAGCGGAGCTTTGCGGATGGTTCAATGCCCAATTCTTCCGGATGGAGAGTGAAAGTGTATCCCTTATCATCTCTCCAAGCATCCACATCAACCCAGCAACCAGTTATATTACTAATCCCCATTCTGGCCGCAAGTCTGGCGAGCGATGAGTCAGAAGCTTCCCATTCTTCTTTTTTAGAGATCTGTTCCGCAGGGCTAGGTAAGACATGTCCCGTAGCTGAGCGTAAATCTGCAGTTACAGTATTGTCCTCAGAAATTAAAAGAGCCGGCATTTCTGCCGGCTCTAAATTTAGCCATTTTTCTAAGTCGCGAACGCCCGGAGTGATAGGTGCTAGAAGTCCATCGCCTTCATTGACGTATGTTTGTTTTCCACCGATCTCAACGTTAAGATGGTTCGGCATGGTTAGGGCTCCCACTTTTGTTTCGAACTTATCTAAATACTAGCAGACGATTAGTGCATATGCTTATTGTTACTTTTTCAACACTATGTCGTAGTACAAGCTAATAACTTCTGTGGATTTTTCGTATAATGATTAGACTGTGGATAAAGAATCGAGGCGTCTGTGGTTTTGGTGGCTGGTTTTTATAGCTTTGATTGTTTTGACAGGGATATTAATAGCTCATTTCAGTTCGCTGCAAAATAAGTTAGAGACCAATCAACCGGGATTTTATTCTATTAATCACTTCGTCGACGGTGATACCATAGCTGTAAATATGAATGGTGCAGTTGAAACTGTCCGTATGATAGGCGTAGATACACCAGAGACTCATAAGCCAAATACGCCAGTCCAGTGTTATGGGCCGCAGGCAGCAGATTATACAAAGAGTTTAATCAACTCCAACAAAGTTCGTCTGCAAGCTGATCCGCTAGACACAAACCGCGACCGCTATGGTCGTTTATTGCGATATGTTTATCTGCCTAATGGAACAATGGTCGAAACTAGTCTTATATACAATGGCTATGGTTTTGCCTACACGCAGTTTCCGTTCGGCAAATCGGCGGAGTTTAAACGGATGAGCAAACAGCCAAAACAGGAGGCAAGGGACTATGGTCCGCTTGCCAAGTTACGATCGAATCAAACGGTCGAGAACAAACTAACTCAATTAATTGATTATGAAAAATAGAAGTTTACCCGTTATAGCAGTCATCCCAGCGCATAACGCATCTAAGACACTGCCGAGCTTACTAGATGAACTCCTCAAGCAAAAATATGACGAAATAATTGTGATCGACGACGCCTCAACTGATTCAACAATTAGTGTAGCCAGGGCATACAAAAATAAAGTAAACATAATTGAAGGAAAAGAAAATGTCGGCTCCGGCGCCAATCGCAATCGTATTATTGGCCGTACGAAAAACTCAATCATTCATTTCATTGATGCTGATATGCAGCTGCTTTCAAGAAATACACCGGGCATTATTCGAACATTAGACTGGCCGGATGACACAGCTTTTATCGGTGGGATGGTACGTAACCCAGACGGCACACAAAACCCATTTAACTATGGGCCAAGACCGCATCTAATGCTGTCCTTTCTTTTAGGAGGGTTACAGTTTCTTGTTTGGCAAATTGGGCGCTTGAATAGAAGCCTTGGCCAATTTACCAGAAGAATATTTAACCCACTTCTAAGGGATTTTCCAAAAATATATCAGATCCAAAAACCGAAACGGATTTATTGGGCAGCCGAGTCCAATATGCTTGTCGAATCGAACCTGTTTGAAAAGCACGGCGGGTATGATCCAGCATTCCGGTATTCCGAAATCGAAGACTTCGCACTTCGGATGTATCGGCACGGCTATCATGGCCGCTTTGAGCCCAGAATAGATGCCATTCACAGTTCAACAGACAATATTTTCAAGTCCAGAAAGAAACGCTACGAGGCAAGAAAGCAGTTCATTAAAAAACATGGCAGACTAGTATATCTGGTGCCCCCGTTGGCAGATTATTTAGAAGGTCGGAAGACCCAGAAGCGGTACCACAAGTAATCCCAGACCGTTGTGAAGGCGGCGGAGGCAAAGAAGCCGGCGTAGGGGGTCAGGTTGTTATAAATAAATGCTGCTACTATGGCGTAGTCAAAAATCAGATCAATTCCATTTATTAGAATGTAGCGGAATATGATCCTTCGGTCTTGGCCTTTGAGCTTTGAATCATAAAAAGCCCAGTAGCGTTGAATCGCATAGTTGGCTGACCAGCCAAATATGTCTGCCAGCCCTTTAGATACCCACCAGGGCCAGTGCAGAACGTCAAAACAAAGAGCGAATATACCTAAGCCGCCCCAAAAATAAACGCCGCCGCCGACCATATACTCGGCAAACTGAATCAATAACCTGTGTCTGCGCCAGCCGGTTTTGGTTTGCTTAATCCCCACGTTTTTTGTGCTTCCCGAATTCGTAGTTAATCGGATTTTTTTCAAGTTTTTCATACCCAAAAAAAAGACGATGGATCTCATTTAAGGTGCCCTTATATATCAACTTAAACCCTTCCGATTCATTGCGACGAGGATCCATGTAGAAAAAAGTGTCATCTACAAACCCAAACCCATATTTACCCACTCGGCTAACATATTCATAATCTTCGCCAAACTTAATTTTTTCATTAAACCCGCCATTTTTTTCAAATAATGACCTTCTGGTTAATATGCAGTAGCCTGAGGCTACGGGCCTCTTCGTGTGCGCCAATAATTTTTGATACTTGTAGAGAACCCACAGACCCTTTTTATGTCTAAATTTCATTTTTGTAGATGCTGTATTCCAGCCTTTGGACTTTGTTTTACTAACCAACACTTTTATAAAGTTTGGGTCATCGATGTCATCATCAGCATCTAAAAATAGCAGCCATTCGCCTTTGGCTTGTTTAGCACCGATGTTGCGGCCATGCGCTGGGCCTTTGGGCGGTGATTCCACAAATTTGATATCAAGCCTGTCTTCAAAGTTTTTTACAACTTTATCCGTACCATCTTTGGACTCTGCATCAGAGACAATAACGTCAAAATCTTTAAAACTCTGCCTGCTAAGAGCGTGAAGAAGTCTGTCAATATAAGTCGCTTCGTTGTATGCCGGGATAACCACCGACACAGTCGGGGCGGATTGTTTCATATCTTAAAGATTACTATCTGGAAGCTAAGTGCACAACTAGCCCGACATAGGGTTTTTGCGCGCTTCGCGCGTGGATGGATACAGATAAAAATATTTATGGAGCGCATACCACAAATTGCGCCACGGATGCACTAAGATATAGCCCAAGCTCCACATGAATAAGGCTGGAAGGACTGCTTTGCCATGTAGGTTGTGGTTCTTATACGACCGCTTATACATGGCTATATATTCCTTAAAGTCGTGTGTGCTGTCGTTATAACGCCTACCAGAGGCTCCAGAGAGCAATCTTTTGTTGTACTTAATCTTCAGATTATTCTGATAAAAGTGAATTGCCAGATCGATATCCTCGTGAATATCACGCTCGGAACATAGCTTCTTTGATAATTTGCGCCACTGCTGCCTACGGACTGCCATGTTGGAGCCATACAAGAAGGGTGTATCAGGCGAGAAGTTATAGGTGAGTTTGCGCATCAAATGGTCAAACCAGTAATTGTGCATCGGCATAGGCATATCGTAGTAAGTAACCGGACCTGTGGTAGCGGCAACAGTAGTGTCTTGAAAATCATTTATAACAAGTTCGACCCAATTTGGCGGCAGAATGGTATCGGCATCTATCCGGGCGATAATGTCACACTTAGCAGCGCTAAAGCCTTTTTTACTGGCAAAAAACACGCCTTGTTGCTTCTCTTGCAGAATTTTGACGTTTTTATAGGTTCGGGCGATTTGGATGGTGTCGTCAACGGAATTATTATCGATAACAATCACTTCATCCGGCTTAACTGTCTGCAGTGCTATTGAATCTAAACAAGCCTTTAAGTAGCGTTCTTCGTTGTAGGCTGGTATAACTATACTAAGCGTTAGCGGTTTATTATTTTTCATATATTAAAATGCTCCTATAAGAATATCAGTAATGGTTAAAAAAACGAATATGAGTAAGAGTGTTACAGTCAAAAATATAGGCTGGAGTCCTGTGAATTGGCTGAAAGTTTTGGCTCATTATGCGTGGCGGGGTGGTTTTTGGCGCAAATTCTTAAGCCTGTTTATAGCTATAGTGATTTTAGTGACCGGCGTGTTTTACGGTATTGCTGAGTGGTATATACATAAGCACAGCTCTGAGCCTTTGGTTATTGGCACTACATTCATACCTGATTACGCTCAAAGTTTTGGACTCGATTCCAAACAAACACTCGAGGCGATTTTGGGCGATCTTAAGATTAGGCAGGTGCGGCTGGTGAGCTATTGGAGCGAGACAGAGTCCACCCCAGGCACTTATGACTTTTCGATGCTAGATTGGCAATTTGCCATGGCTAATAAATACGGGGCAAAGGTTAGCTTGGCCATTGGGCTTAGGCAGCCCCGGTGGCCGGAGTGCCACGAACCAAGCTGGATTAACATAGATTCAAAAAATAAACCATCGTGGCAACCGCAGCTCTACAAATATATGAACGCCGTTATCGAACGATATAAAAATAACCCGGCACTCCAGGATTACGAGCTGGAGAATGAGTTCTTTATGAAGGTGTTTGGCGAATGCAAGGATTTTGACCGCAGTCGCTTAGTAAGTGAATTCCAGATGGTCAAAAAGGCTGATTCCAGACATCCGGTTATAGTTAGCCGCAGCGACAATTGGATAGGTATCCCGGTAGGTAAACCGACGCCAGATCAATTTGCCATATCTGTTTACAAGCGCGTTTGGGATGCCACATTCACACACCGATACTTTGAATACCCGCTGCCGCCTTGGTTCTACGCCGCTTTAGCGGGCAGCGAGGAGCTATTGAGCGGCAAAGATATGATCATTCACGAGCTACAAGCCGAACCCTGGACGCCAAACGGCAAGCTTATTACCGAAATTTCGGTCAAAGAACAGTTTAAATCTATGAACCCGGACAGGATGAAGAAGCGCATTAAGTATGGTCAGGATACTGGAATGCGCACTATCGACTTATGGGGAGCCGAGTGGTGGTATTGGCTGAAGCAGACTCAACACGACCCAAGTGTATGGAATGTAGTTAAAGAAGGGGTTGCTCAGGCTCAGGTCGATAACCAGAAACTAGCTAAGAATAATTAGACATTTAACGTAGAATAAAGGGGTTATGGCTAAGAAGTCACGACCCGCTGGAAAGATTGTTAATCGTCGCGCCCGCTTTGATTATGAACTGGGTGATACTTTAGTTGTGGGCTTGCAACTAACAGGCGCTGAAACCAAAGCCCTGCGACTGGGGCACGGGGTTTTACGTGGTGCATACGTCACCATAAAAGATAACGAGTTATGGCTTATAAATGCCCAGATTATGGGCGGGCGCGGGATTCAAATACTGGATGATGCCCAAACGCGTAGTCGCAAACTTTTGGCCAAGCGCCAAGAGATAGATAGACTAATCGAGGCCAAGCAACAGGGCAATACGATTGTTCCACTCGAGCTATTAACAGATAGTCGATATATAAAGCTGCGAATTGCGGTTGGGCGAGGCAAAAAACGCTACGACAAACGCGAGACCATTAAGCGCCGACAACAGGAAAGGGATATTGCCCGACAAACAAAAGGATAGGCGGGTCCTGCCGCTCAGGTATCCCATATGCTCGCTCTTGGTATACGATCGCTCGCTATGGGAGCCCTCCTTCGCGTCACCCGAAATGTAGATGTTTGTCGGACTATTAGGATAGAATGAGAATGTGAAAATTTACTCGTGGAATGTCAACGGCATTCGGGCGGTTGTTAGAAAAGGTGCTTTGCAGGAATTCATGGCCAAGCACCAGCCGGATATTCTGTGTTTGCAGGAAACCAAAGCGCAACAAGGCCAAGCCGAGATCGATTTTGAAGGTTACAAAGAATACTGGAATTCAGCCGCTAAAGCTGGCTATTCGGGTACTGCCATTTTTACTAAAATTAAGCCGCTGCAAGTGGTAAATGGCTTTCCGGAGAGTTTTGCCAAAAAATATAACCTAGTAGATGATAAAACCCGCGACTCAGCACAAGAAGGTAGAGTGATAGCGGCTGAATATGAGAAGTTTTGGCTGGTAAATGTTTACACAATCAATGCTAAAGACGACCTAACCCGCTTGGAGCTGAAGTATAAACATTGGGATCCGGCATTTTTGGCGTACGTACAAGAATTAGAGAAGCAGAAACCAGTTATTTTTTGCGGCGATTTAAATGTAGCCTATAGCGAAGATGACCTGGCCCGACCAAAAGAAAACGAAGGCAAAAAAGGCTTTACCAAAGAAGAGCGTGAAGGCTTTCAGAAATTTATTGATGCCGGATTTGTTGATACGTTTCGACTATTCAAGCAGGGTAACGGCTTCTACACGTGGTGGACACATTGGGCCAAAGCTCGCGAACGGAACGTTGGCTGGCGGATAGATTATTTTCTGGCATCAGGGAAATTGAAAAATAAAATCAAAGCCGCCGAAATTCACGCCGATGTGATGGGGAGTGACCATTGCCCCATCAGCCTAACTTTAGATACATAAGATGAAAAAGGCCGCAATAATTTATGGCTGGGCTGAAGGGCCTTGGGAGAGTCAGAAATTCAGAGAATTGCTTCAAGAGAATGAATTTGAAATTACAAACAACCCAAGCAATGCCGATATAATCATCGCGCACTCCTCAGGTTGCTACTTAACGCCTTCTGATATTCATAATAAGCAGATCTTCTTAATCGGGCTGCCCTACTGGCCTGGTAGAAGCCTCTTATCGAGCATAATAAAGAAATTAAAAAATGAAGTAGACTATCATCGACGCGATAAAAGCCTGGGTTGGTGGTTAAATAAAATCCTGCACAACACTTGGTATATCCTGAGTCGTCCATCTGCCAGCTATTTTGGGCTGACAAAACACAAAGAAAAATATTTGCCTAGCGATTCAAATAATATAGTGATGGTTATTCGACCGAGTGATGACACATTCTGCCATCCAGATATTATGAAGTTGCTGCCGATGAGGGATTACAAATTCATTGAATTGCCAGGAGCTCACGACGACTGCTGGGTCGACCCAAAGCCCTATATAGATTTACTCCTCAAAGAATTATAATCAAGCTATGGTAAAAGGGAGCAAGTTCGCTGTCTTCGATATTGATGGCACATTGATAAGATGGCAGCTCTATCACGCTATCGCCGACAACTTGGTAAAGCTCGGTTTTATCGCGCCGGTGAAATTCCAAGCGATCAAAGACGCCCGAATGGTCTGGAAGCGGCGGGAAAGCAGCGAATCGTTTAAAAAGTACGAGTTGGAGCTTGTAAAGCTCTACGACAATATACTTTCCGAAATAACCGTTGAGCAGTTCGAAAAGACAGCCGAAGCCGTTTTTGAGGAGTATAAAGACCAAGTTTATACATATACACGGGACTTTATTCGCCAGCTTAAAAGCCAGGGCTATCTGTTATTTGCGATTTCTGGCTCGCAAACACAAATTATCGAAAAAATCGCTATGCATTACGGTTTTGATGATTTTGTGGCCAGAGAAGATAAGTCCAAAGATAATAAATTTACCGGCGAAGCTACCACTCCAATTTTCAGTAAAGACACTGTGCTTAAGAAAATGGCGATGAAAAACGGCGCCAGTTTTGAAGACAGCATTGCTGTAGGTGACAGCGCGACAGATATTAAAATGCTCGAACTAGTCGAGCAACCCATAGCCTTTAACCCGGAAAGCAAGCTCTTCGACTACTCAAAGCGTAAAGGCTGGAAAGTTGTTATTGAGCGTAAAAATATGATTTATGAATTGGAAAAGATTGATGGAAAATACGAATTGGTTAAGACAAGCGTCTGAGCCGTTATTTCCGGATTTACTTTGGAGCCGGCCGGAAAATAAGCGCTCGCGCGGCAAATTGCTAATAATCGGCGGTAATTTACACGGATTTGCAGCCCCCGTAGCCGCCTATAATGCCGCTACGGCGGCTGGAATCGGCACTGCGCGCGTTATCCTGCCAGAAGTGCTTAAAAAGGCTCTGGGAACAAGCTTTGCAGAAGCTGAATTCGCCCCAAACACCCCAAGCGGCAGTTTGGCTCGCAAATCACTGGATTCATTGCTAGACACAGCCAAATGGGCTGATGGAGTGCTGTTAGCCGGCGATTTTGGTCGGAACTCTGAAACGGCAATTTTACTCAGTTCGCTTTTAGAAAAATACGAGGGGCAGGTGACGGTTGCCCAAGACGGCCTTGATTATTTTTTGAGCTCAAATAGCCGACTACTTAATCGGCCAAATACGCTGGCCGTAATCAATATGGGCAAGCTGCAGAAATTAGCCAAGAACAACAATCCGGGGGTTCCTATTCGACATGGCGACAGCTTGTATGAGCTTGTGCAGAAATTAAGTGATTGGTCGCAAACTTCGAGTGGCAGTTTCATAACCCGGCACGAAAACCAGCTGGTCGCCGCAACCGACGGTAAGGTGAGTACTACTCCGTGGACTGAAGACATAAAATGGCAAATCGAACTGGCTGCTTACGCTAGCGTCTGGCTGCTCCAAAATCCCCAAAAACCTTTTGAAGACCTGACTACAGCTGCATTTGAATACATATCCAGGTAGATCGTTTCAGGTTGCTTTCACTCTTTTGAGCTCATCAGCACGAACACGCATTCGTGAAGCAGTTCCGAGAGGAGCCGAGCTACCTTTCGGCACTCGGCTCGATTCTCGGTACAGATCGTCCGGATCTGCTACGGCGCAGGTTGTTGAGTTGGAGATTGATGGCGGGGTGGGGAAGGTGTCTATTAGTGCGAATTTCCACTATGTGGAACTAACGACCCTAGGGCCAGCAGAAGTACTCCCCAGCACGTGAAGCCGATGGCCATCCCAGCGACCCATGCCGGAATGACGTCGAACTCACTCGGCGCGAACTTCAGGTCCACATAAAGGCCGAGGCCTCCCAGTGCACCGCAGAAAGTAACTGCGCCGAAGTGGCTATTTAGAAAATTATGAATACGCTTCAGCATTATGAAGCCTCCTGGTTAGGGTTTATCCCAGCCCGCATCGGATATACAACTCGGAGTCAAGCTTCGACCCGACCACCTCTGCGGTCAAGCTAATAATATAATAGCATAAGAGTTTTAAAATGTCAATATCATAGCGTTTAGAAGGATGTTGGAGCCGACGGTGAAATGCGTTAGCATAAGCTTAATAATGAATGCTAATTCACGCCTTCTTCTATTTTCCGTAGTTCTACTAGCGGGCGTCATCGTTAGTAGTTTAATAATCAACCGAGGATTCAAAAGATTCCATTTTAGCAGAGCCCTGCTATGGATTACATCTGTTGCGATGATTGGAGTAGTAGGTGAAATTTTTGTGGACTCAATTTACAATGCACTTTTTGGCACTCCTTTATGGCGATATAACTTTCTGCCAATCAATCATGCTTATACATCCAAATATGCTCCCATATTATGGGGAACATTCGGATTATTTTTATATTTAGTTCATCATAAATATGAAAGATGGACACCTAGACAGCTGATGCATTTGTCCATCATATTCGGCTTGGAGGCGTTAGTTATTGAAGCAGTTGCGGATTTAATTTCTAAGCCGATACTTGGTAATTATATATACTACTATTACCCCAGTAACTTGTGGCATATTTCGGCTTTTCAGAATTTTCCTTTTTATTTCCTATGCGGGAGTCTCATAATCCAAACCATACATTGGTTTAAGACCTCTCCTCATTACTTTACCCACTTAGCTACCTGGGTAACTATCGTTACAGTTTATCTGAGGTAGATTTCGCTAGGAGCTAATTGGGTTGTGCTGTGAATTTTTACTTTCAAGGCCTAGTCTTTATGGGTGAGCGGACTGCCTCACTAAAGCTTTGCCATGTTTTGTAAAGGAGGTCATCGATTTTTGGCCAATCATTCTTTTCCGGATATTTGTCGCTCTCGTGGGTCAGCATCCCGGCAGCTTGGGCACGGTAGCTGGCATATTCTCTTAAATCCTTCGGCTGGCAGTGATACACGACGGCGGCCGCCTCAGCGATACTCTGTTCCAAAGATTTATCGTATTTTTCCGGGTAGCGGTGGATATCCCACCACTCCAACTCAAGTTCCGCTGCCTTATGATAGTCGAATGGTTCTACGGAATGGTCCGAGCCGACCTTATAAAACTTAACTAAGTTTTTGAGGATCCGGGGATAATTTTCGTGGCCTTTTTGTAGACGATAGATTAACGCTGCTTTGCCGCCATACCAAGCCAGGCGCGCTGATGAAACCCAGCTGCATTGGAAAGCGGTTCGCATAGAAACTAATAAATAGAAGGCTGGCTTTATGAAATGGTGGTTGTAGTAAGCCCGCCACATTTTTGTTTCTATCTGGGCACATCTTACGAAATCCGCCTTTCGCATGTCTACTTTGGGCATAACTGGATTATATAATTGATGGCTAGTTCTTGTAATGGTGGGCGAGGAGAGACTTGAACTCTCACGGCCTTGCGGCCACGGGATTTTGAGTCCCGCGTGTATACCAATTTCACCACTCGCCCTTCGTCGGAATCGAGGCAACGGTTCCGTAAGTCAACGGCAGTTAACTTACTTACAGCCTCGGCTCGCTTCCTCCTCCCAAGAACGCAACTCGCTACAGATCTTGCGTTTTTGTAATAGCTACAGAGCTGCAACAGATTATATTGTACAATACCTATAGCTTTTTCTTATGAATGACAAGCCAAGTGAATTAGATGCATTTTTGCCTTTGCCTAACGATCCGCAGAAACCAGACCCAGCGGATGATGATTCTGATGATGATCAAGATGAGGTTGATAACCCAGCGGCAGATTTAATACGCCAAAAGGTCGAAGCTGCCTACGCAGATGAGCCCGATGCTGCAACTGAAGCATTAGACATCAATGCTGCCGCTCCAGCTGCCGTGCAGTCTAAGCACCAACAGTTTATTTATGATTTAACTGGCTCAGGTAAATCGTTAGCAGAAATCCAGATGGCCTGGCACGACTACTACGCCGGTTTAACTGACATTGAAAAACACCAGGTCTGGCAGGAGTTTTACTCCTCGCAAGCAGCTGAATCAAATTTTCCAGCTGCTGCAAATATTCTGGCGCCCGCTGAAACTAAACCTCCAGCTGCTGTAAAAGCAGCTCCGGCTACTGAGGATTATCCAAAACCAATCGAAACCATTACGCGTACATTAGTTGACCTAAAAGAGCAGATACTGCGCAGCGTCCCTAAACGAAAAGGGCCTAAGAAACCAATGAACTCGCTGCTGTTCGGCGTGAGCGTCGGAGCAATTGTAGTGTTGGTATTTTTATTCAGTTTTTTTAATGAGCGCTTTATAGCGCCGTTCATCCAACCTAGCCGTAGCTTAAGTAATGTGCCGCTAATTACCGACAATTCAGCGGTTGGACCCAACCCGGAGGTTATTATTCCCAAAATTAACGTCGAAATACCAGTAGTCTATGACGTGAATACTATAAATGAAGCGGCTATTGATGGAGCCCTGGAAAACGGTGTGGTACATTATGCCGACACAGCCATGCCTGGCCAGGACGGTAATGTAGTTATTGTGGGCCACTCTAGTAACAATATTTTTAACAAGGGTAAGTATAAATTTGCATTCGTGCTTTTAAGCCGCCTGGAGCCCGGTGACACCTTTTATCTGCAAAAAGATGGCAAGCGTTATACCTATCAGGTGTATCAGAAGAAGGTTGTTAAGCCCAATGATGTATCAGTGCTAGGCACGACAGAAAAGCCCGCAACAGCCACGCTGATTACCTGTGACCCGCCAGGCACCAGTGTCAATCGCCTCGTCGTGACAGGTGAGCAGATTAACCCAGATCCTGGCGCTAACTCCGCAAAGTCCTCCGACAATCAATTAGCAACGCAGTCCAAGACTATTCCGGGAAATGCTCAAAGCCTGTGGGCCCGTTTTGTTAAGTGGCTAAGCCACTAGCTACTGGGCTGTTTTAGGCAGATCAACGCCGGCGCGCATATCGACGCTTTCTAAAGTTATACCGCCAGCGCCACTAGATATCGTAAACAGGTGCTTATAATCACGGTCAAAAAAACCGCCTTGAGGGTCGATTGTCGGCACCACCAGCTGCTGGTTGATTGAATCATAATCGGTCACAAAGACCGAGCCACCACTGGCACCTATTAGACGATGTCCGTCCATCCAGTGCAGCAAATCAGCCAGAGGTGTTGTTAGGGTGTAGTGATAGGCGCTTTGAGCTTCAATATCGTATACCACCAGCTCCTGTCCGGCTTCTGCCTCTATAAAACGGGTATTGGTCGAGAAAGAAACCTTAGAGGCATCTTTTATATTCAGTGAAAGAAGCGGAACGGCTTTACCGACAGCGGGGTCCCTAATGCCGCTTAACGGATCCTTGTATAGATTGATTCGCTCATCGGTATTGCTGCCAGCAATGTAATACCAGTGACTCTGAAACTGTGCCATATCAATCAGGTATTTAGAACCGGCTGAAAAAACATAGAGTGGATAGGACTTATTGCCATCCCAGATGCGGGCTGTCACTTCGCCCGATGACATACCTTGCGCGGTAACATAGGTAATTAGATCAGCCCCGCTAGGTTTAAAGGCCAGTACGTTTTTAAGCAGCGGTGTAACGGTAGAGTTTCCGATATTTGCAATTTGTAAATCACCCGAATCTTTACTCCATATATATAGCTGATCGAACTTCTTGTTGCGCAGTGCAACTTCTGATGGAGAGAGAGCCAAGAGCTTATTTACATTGATCGATTCAGTTGGGATGTCACGGTTAAAGATAATAAATTCTGTGCCGCCGTTGTAAGTATGCTGCAACAAAAGATGTTTGTTGTCCGTAGACCATTCAACCTCTTTGAGCGTACTGCCTGCTTGGTCGGCATTTGTCAGAAGCCCAGCTGGCATAGCCAGAGTTTTAGTAGCTATTGGCAGACTGGCTGTATCGTATTCATCAAATGTAACGACGCCAGAGGAAGATTCTGGCGTCTCGACCAAAAGCCAACGCCGGTCAGGACTCTGGCTCAGTAAGGGCGGCGTAGCTGAGTAGGCTTTGACAGCTTGGACCACCGGCTTTACAGGGAAAAGAAAAGGGTATACGTAGCGGGCGATTGAATGCTCTGTCAGAGTAAAACTACGCTCCCAAGTACGATAGCCATCTTTTTTAAGCGTTAATTTGTAAGCACCGGCAGGCAGAATTAGCCGCGATGCCGTAGTAGAACCCTGTGTCTTATCGTTTAAATATATATTGGTGCCACCAGGCTGTGAATCAACAAATAAAAGGCCGTTTTGGATAATATCGCCGGTTTTGGTGTTTATGCCATAGCCGTAAGCGCCATAAACAAGCAGTACAGCGCCTAGTGCGATGGCAATAGCAATCAGCACATAGCCTATCATCAGGCGGATGGAGTGGGCTCGGCGTTTACGGGGGTCCAAGAAATCCATATGTCTAGTTTATCTCGATAAGGTTTATTTTAGCTGAGAGCTGTCTCTAGTATTGCATACAATTAAGCAGTAGTGTATTATAGAATTTATTGCAAAAAACGAGGGCCACTAAACTTCCGTGGGAAAAAAGCCAAGCGTCATAGAAATAAACGGTAACCGTTACGACGCCATCACAGGACAACTACTCGGAGCTGTAAAAAGAACCAGCTCAATGCTTAAACCACCCTCGACGAGCCAAGTAATTGACGGTTTTAGACGCCAAGCTGAGATTAATCCGGCTATTCGAAAGGTGGCTGCAACCATATCACCGGTAAAACATCGCTCCACAACTGCTAAAAAACACCTAACAAAGCCGGCGAATACAGTTCATAGCCGCACGCAGCGCTCAAAAACGCTAATGCGCGGCCTGGTAGTTCGACCAAGTTCACTAAAGTCCACTACACAAAAACCGTCAGGTCATAAGAAACAGACACGCCCATCAAACTCCGCCCGTCTATCTAAAGTTATGGGAATAGCTAAAAACTCATCTGTTAAACATTTTGGCAGTCCGATTGCCACCCGCAAGTCGTCGCTCCATTCGCATAAATCTTCGATCGCAAATAGATCCTTAAGCGGTGAAATTATGCACCCTAAAACCAGCATGGGTTCGGCAGCCGCGGTCGTTCAGCCAATGCCAGGTATGATCACTAGCGTGTCGCACGACCGGCTTGAACGAATGCTTGATGAAGCGCTAATCAAAGCCGACACCCATAAACAAGCTTTAAAAGGAAGACTGCGCTCAAATAGTAGTTTTTTGCGGTGGTCTAAACGGGCGCCTACATGGATGGTTGTTAGTTTAACGGCCGCTATTATTGTGGTCGTGGCAGGCCTTTTTGCCTGGCGTAATATTCCTCAGGCCTCTATGAAACTTGCCTCTATGAGAGCTAATGTTAAGGCATCTGTGCCAACATATACGCCGTCTGGATTTAAGTTTGCCGGCCCGGCGAAATACAATAACGGTGTACTATCTATTACTTACAAAGCTGGTAACCGCTCGTTTGTTATTACTCAGCAAGCCACTAATTGGGATAGCTCTTCGCTTGAGACTAATGCCGTTCCTCACAATTCACAAGTGCAGACATCTCAGGTTAAAGGAAATACGGTGTATATTTACGGCTCTACCAACAATGCTACTTGGGTTAACGACGGTGTCCGCCATACCATCCAAAACAGTGCCAGCCTAAATTCTGAGCAACTACTCAAAATAGCCGACAGCTTCTAGGCTAGAGTCGTGGGTTATAGGGTCGCAGAATTATAGGTTAAAATAAAACCTATGACAGTTCGCACTAGATTTGCCCCTTCGCCTACGGGGTTTTTACATGTAGGCGGTGTACGCACAGCATTATTCGCCTGGCTGGTGGCCCGCCAAGCCAATGGAGAATTTCTACTCAGGATTGAGGACACCGACAGGGAGCGGCATATCGAAGAAGCTGAGAGGCATATCCTTGACTCGCTAAAATGGTTGGGCTTGGACTGGAGCGGTGAAATTTATCGCCAGAGCGAACAACTGGATACCTACAAAGAATGGGCTCAAAAATTGATAGACAAGGGGCGTGCCTATACAGATCCACGCAGCGCCGATGAAGTTAGTGCCTTACGAGCCAATTCAAAGCTATCGAAAAAACCCTTTCTATTCCGGGATCACCGGCTCGACAATCCGCCGGGCTGGAATGGCAGCCAGCCACTACGGCTTAAATCCGAGCCAAAGGCCTACCAGTGGCACGATGAAGTCATGGGAGATTTGAGTACCGGGCCAGAAGTTATCGACGATTTTATCCTAATGAAGTCCGATGGCTATCCGACCTATGACTTTGCCCACATTGTTGATGACCATCTGATGGGAATCAGTCACGTGATGCGCTCACAAGAATTCGCTTCATCAACTCCTAAATACCTAAATCTTTACGAGGCGCTGGAAATCGAGCACCCAAAACTTGCCTTGCTGCCTTATGTATTGGCGCCAGACGGTAAAAAAAAGCTATCTAAGCGCGATGGGGCCAAAGACGTGCTTCACTATATGCGTGAAGGTTTTTTGCCTGAGGCGCTGATCAACTTCTTGGCGACTCTGGGCTGGAACGATGGAACAGAGCAGGAAATCTTTTCAGTTGATGAGCTGATTAAAAAATTTAGCCTGGAGAGAGTACAGAAGAGCGGCGCGAAGTTTGACGAACAGCGGCTAGAGTGGATGAATGGCCATTACATCCGGCACTTACCCCTGAATGAACTTTATGCACACTCAATGGGCTTTTGGCTAAAGAGCACCGAAAATCAACCCGATAAATACAAAAAAGCTGTATTAGCGCTAGTGCAAGAGCGTTTAAAATACCTATCTGAGCTACCGAAGCTAACAAATTTCTTTTTCGAAGATTTACCAATAGATCTCAAATTAATCGATGGTAACAAGCAACTCAGCAATCTTTCACGCGGTGAACAAATAAATCTACTGGAAAAAGCTAAGGAGCGGCTGAGCGAAAGCGACTTTTCGAGCGACAGCCTAACTAAAGTTTTAAATGATCTTTTAGAAGAAACCGGTCAGAAACCGGGAGTACTTTTTAGCCTTATTCGCATAGCAACAACCTGGGCAGATGCTAGCCCCGGACTGGCAGAGACGCTGTCTTTGCTAGGCAAAGACAAAGGTCTGGAGCGTTTACAGAGGTCGATTGTCGTACTAGAACACAAATCATAAGGGTTATGTTAAAATAAGCGGGTAGTGTTTCAAGACATAAAGCCGCCAAAAAGGTCGGATTCCAAGTCGGTTAGCCATAAGTCGCTCGCCAATTTAGGTGGGCACGCTATCAATAAAGCCCGGCAGCAAATACACGAAATCCCGAATGAAGTTATTGAGGCCATTGATTTAGACGAAAAAGCTGAGAAAAATGAGAAGGTGCGCTTCCGCAGGCTAAAGGGCTGGTGGCGCCACATTGGTGAGAATCGGCGTTTTGCTATAGTCAGCGCTGCACTATTGATTTTTATAACCGGAGCTATAGTTTATTTCTATTTCACACGCCCATCTTCCCAGACATCGATAGCAATTACTAAGCACGCTAAAAAGCCACCGGCACCAACTACGCTGGCTTCACCACTAACCGGTGTGCAGGTGGCTCCTGAGCTGGCTAGTAGACCGGTTACGGGCATAATGATAGAAAATAGCTTGGACGCACGGCCACAATCTGGTATCGAGCAGGCTGGAGTGATTTTTGAAGCCATCGCCGAAGGTGGCATAACTCGTTTTTTGACGCTTTATCAAGACGCCCAGCCGCAATACATCGGCCCAGTACGCTCATTAAGGCCATACTACATAGACTGGGCTACGCCGTTTGACGCCAGTATCGCGCACGTAGGTGGCAGCCCTGAGGCCCTGGCGCAGATCCGCAGCGGTGGCAAGGATCTGGACCAGTTCTTTAATTCTGGCAGCTACTGGCGGCAGTCAACGCGCGCGGCTCCGCACAATGTTTACACTAGCTTTGAGCGGATGGACGCACTTAATAAAATCAAGGGTTATACCAGCAGCCATTTTACTTCGTGGCCCCGCAAAGCTGATAAACCTATCGCCGTACCGACCGCCAAATCAATTGATGTCAATATAGCGAGTTTTTACTTTAACTCGCACTATGACTATGACGCATCTACTAACAGCTACTTCCGCTTTGAAGGTGGAGCACCGCACAAGACCATAACGTCTTCTTCAGATGCCAATGCCCAGCAGCTACATCCCAAGGTACTCATCGCGCTGGTGATGCCATATAGCATTGAGGCAGACGGACAACATAGCGCATATAGCACTTATGGCAATGGTGTGGCTTATGTCTTTGAAGACGGCGGAGTGACGCAGGGTTTATGGACTAAAGCGAACCGGGCAGACCAATTCAAATTTACCGATGCCAGCGGCGCTCCGGTAAAGCTCAACGCCGGCCAAACTTGGGTGGTGCCAGTCGCCAGAGCTGACATGGTAGTTTACAGACCGTAGATTGGCCAATTACCCCTGTTTTTGATACAATCTCCTCTGTTACTTCGTCTAAACAATTTTGTAAAATCGTGCTTTAGCGGATGTTTACAAAATTGAGAGGAGAAGCGTAGCCTTAAGCCGAAGCTTTTGACTCAGCTAGGCAAAACGAGGCAGAGGCGTAAGCTTTGACGCGGTCCCATCGTCTAGTGGTCAGGACACCAGGTTCTCATCCTGGTAACAGGGGTTCGACTCCCCTTGGGATCACCATGAGAAAACTGAAGGATTTGTGGCAGTAGAACAATCAAGAGGTCAGGTTTATGAAACGGCCGCGTAGGCCAAATATTGTCGAGTCTATCAAAGTGGCATAAAGTCAATATTGCTAAGCCAAATCTTGTTGGCGTAGAATTAAATTAGCCGTGTGAGGGCTTCCGCTCACCACTTAAATCTGTAAGTGGTGAGGGATTCCTCCTTGCAGACTACTTACAACTCTTGGGCGGTATACTCCGGTCCCTGCCGATCCCTCAAAAACAATTAGCTCCCAGTAATGGAATCATAATAGACGGTTAGGGTTCTTAGCTGGTAGCGGGGTATAAAATCCGTCTGCTGAGTCGCTTTACATGCGACAATCGGTTCTTTTTTAATTAACTTTAAGCTCAGCAGAACCCGCACAAATTTTCTTCGAAAACTTAGGCGGGCAAAGGGAGAAAATCATGGAAAACGTAGTTAATATCAATAAAGAAGTCAGCATCGTAGCCTACTATTTTAAAAACGGCCTCAGGCGCCTAAGGTGCTTTCCGAAAAGGATGGAATATCAGGGCAGGGTCATAGAATTTAGCGAAACCGGGCTGCGACATCCAACCAAGAAGGGACAGCGCATGATCCATGTGTTTGATATGACCGACGGCAGCGCCGATTACCGGCTGGAATTCGATGCCGAACATCTAACTTGGACACTGGTATCAATAGCTGACGTTACTGATTCACGCCAGGACATGAATTATGCCTCATCTCCAGCTGCCGCTTAAGGGCCTTCGGCCCATAAGATACCTCGCATCGCGGGTTTCTCATCGCGCCGACAAAATGGAATACATTTTGTCGGGCTGCTCTTCCCGAGGAAACAGCGATGCCTAACCCACAACTTCCACTCAATAAAGAGGCGCCTCAGATACTCCACATCGACCTGAATAGCTGCTTTGCAACCGTAGAGCAGCAGGCCAGGCCACTGCTTAGAGGCAAGCCACTGGCAGTTACTAATCGTAAAACACCCAATGCCTGCGTAGTGGCAGCCAGCTATGAGGCTAAATCGCGCGGCGTCAAAGTTGGTATGGGCTACCGCGACGCCAAAATGCTGGTACCGGATCTTATAATGGTCGAAACCGACCCGCCTAAGTATCACCATGTCTACCAAATTTTGGTCAATATCATGCGATCATACTCACCAAATGTCAGCATGAAGAGTATCGATGAGGGGATTATCGATTTTGCCGGTACCCGAGAGGTTATCAATAAACGCCCCTTAACGGTTATCGGCTACGAGATAAAGAAGCGTCTTAAAGAGGAAGTTGGCAACTGGATGACATGCAACGTCGGTATAGCACCCAACCGTTTTTTGGCTAAACAGGCCGCATCGCTAAATAAACCAGATGGTTTAGATGTAATTACTCATAAAAACCTGCGCCGGATACTATCAGATATGGAACTAACCGATCTATTCGGTATTGCCGAGCGCAACCAGGCGCGCTTGAATGCCTGCGGCATCTTCACGCCATTGCAGTTTTTAGATGCCCCGGCCGATCTGCTCAAAAGACATGTCTTTAAAAGTGTTTGCGGCGAAGATTGGTATCAACGACTGCGCGGTTATGAAGTAGATAATCATGAATGGGCTACCAAAACTATTGGGCGACAATATGTGCTGGACGATATGAAACCAAGCGACGAGCTTGTGCGCTCGCGCCTGAGCTACCTGTGTGAGACTACCGGCATAAAACTGCGCTACAAGCGCCTGTGTGCACGGGGGATTTTTGTCTATGTCAGATATGACAGCGGTGACTACTGGTACGAGCGCAAGATGTTCAAAAGCAGCTTTTTTACCAACGCCGAGATACACCGGCGAGCCACACTGCTTTTTAACCGCCGCCCGCGCTATGCCTACCCGCGTGAAATTGGTATCAGCTGCTATATGTTGTCACCATCAAACATGAGCCAAGTAAGCCTGCTAGAGGAAGTTAATAAAGAGATCTGGTTAACAGAGGCAGTCGATCGTATCAATGAGGATTTTGGTGAATTTACCGTAACTTTTGCCAGCAGTCTTACCGCCAAAGGCGTCGTTAAGCAAAAGATACCATTCGGCTCAACCCGCTACTTTGAGTTGCTCTGTAATCGCGCCGATTGAATTTTCATCTAAAACAGATAATATAGGAGTGAAGCATAAGTAGTAATTATTAGAAGATTTCAGGTGGGTAAAATCAAAAAAGATAACCTAAACCAGTGGATGGCATCATAGCTATGCTGGGATTTGGTCCTAAGAAGAGTAAGGCACTTCCCAAGCAGCAGGAGCTAAGCACTGAGTTCTTACTGAGCGCCATTGTCGACGGCGTGGTACTGGTTGGCGAAGATAACACTATCCATATGTTCAGCCCAGCAGCCAGCGCTATTACCGGCTGGCCAGTAAGTGAAGCCGTTGGCCTGGACTATAGAAGCGTTCTAAAGCTAAACGACGAACACGGCCAGCCATATGTTGCCGAGCGCGATCCATTTGCCCAGGCACTTAGGTCTCACTCAACAATAAAAGACGCCAAAGGCTTGCTGAGCACCAGGGGAGGTAAACAAGTACCGGTTTCTCTGATTGTTTCACCAGTAATTGTCGATGTACACAGTATGACCACTGGAGTGCTAGGAGTGTTTCGAGATATTACAGCCGAGCGTTTGGAAGATGATCGCCGTTCAGACTTTGTTAGTACTGCCAGCCACGAGCTACGTACTCCTATAGCGGCGATCGAGGGTTATCTAGCGCTAGCCCTCAACCCTAAAGCCGCTGTCATTGATGAGCGCGCAAGAAACTATCTTCAAAAGGCCCATAATTCCACTCGGCATTTGAGCCAACTTTTCGTTGATTTACTAGCCAGCTCCCAGGCAGAGGATGGCCGACTAAGTAGCTATCCCTCAGTGGTTGAACTAGGAGAAATCCTGGAGCAAATTGTTGATACTGCCCGCTTTAATGCTCAAAACAAAGGCCTAGAGCTGCGCTATGTTTTAAATGCAGCTAAGGGTTTTGGTAGCGAGAAGGTGATACGCCCCTTATTTTACGTATACGTAGATCCCAATCGAATTCGCGAGGTATTCCAGAATCTGGTAGATAATTCCATTAAGTACACCAGCGAGGGTAGTGTCACGATCGCGTTGACCGGTGATAACTCCATAGCGCAGGTACATATTACGGACACCGGGATTGGCATTGCCGAAGAAGACATTCCGCACCTCTTCCAAAAATTTTATCGTGTGGATAACTCTATGACGCGCACAGTAGGCGGTACAGGGCTGGGATTGTTCATTAGCCGTAAGGTGATCGAGCTTTACAGCGGCCGTATCTGGGTGGAGAGTGTAGTAGGTAAAGGAAGTACTTTCTTTATTAATCTGCCACGCTTGAGTCCAGAACAGGCTTTGCAGTCAAAGAAAAGCGAAGCTTCGACAATTCGCCCTTTGGGGAATAGTTAAAGACTTTGGTACAATGAACTCAGCATAAGCTTTATGGGGAAATATGGCTAAAAAAGTTTTACTAGTCGAAGATGACAACGCCCTCCGCGAGATATTCGAAATGCGCTTGCAGGCCGAAGGCTATGAGACATTGAGCGCCAATGACGGCGAAGAAGCACTGGTCATCGCCACCAAAGAAAAGCCAGAACTAATTATCGCTGATGTGATGATGCCAAAACTGTCTGGTTTTGAGATGCTAGAAACACTTAAGGCCGCGCCTGAAATGGGCCATGTTAAGGTAATTATGATGACCGCTCTCGGCCAAGCCGAAGACCGTACTCGCGGTGAAAAACTGGGCGTGGTAAAATATTTAGTGAAATCTCAAGTCACCTTGGAAGATTTCGTTCGCGTAGTCCGCGAAGTTTTGCCGCCCGATGGGCAGGCTCAAACCTCCTCGGACGATGCGGACGCAAAACAAGGAAATACGTCAACTAATAATCAAGAAAGTGAGCAAACTATGCAAGACGACCAAAATCCATCAACAATGCCGCCAGCAGATAACTCTGCGGCCGGCGCAGATCCCATGGCTACCCCAAGTGGAGCTAGCGATCCGGCAGCCAGCGATCCAATGACCACCGAGGAAGAGAAGGTGGTTGTTAATAATCAAGTAAATGATTTTGCAGCTAGCGCGCCAGCAGAGCCGGCAATGCCAGCTGATCCTGCGCCTGCAGGTGACAGTGGAGCTCCAGCAGTCGAGCCTCCAATGCCCGAAGGGCCGGAGACTCCACCAGCAGAGCCTCCTAAGCCTGATGAAGGAACGCCTCCAGCAGGACTATAAAGGGGATAGCACTTTAAAAAAACGCGCTTCCGTTTGAGAGGCGCGTTTTTAGTTAAATCAGATATAATACCTCTGTTGTGAGTAAATCAGTACCGATAGTGGCCTTAGTTGGCCGTGCCAACGTGGGAAAATCCAGCCTTTTTAACGCGCTAATTGGGCGTCGTGAGGCTATTGTCGCTAAAGAAGCCGGTACAACTCGAGATAGAGTAACCGCTAAAGCCAGCTATGGCGGAAAGGATTTCTGGCTAGTAGATACAGCCGGCATGAAGATCGCCGAAGATGATTTTGAGCTTAGTATTCAAGATCAAATCACGCAGGCAGCCGATAGCGCTGATCAAATAATAGTAGTTGTGGAGGCCGACGTACCAGTAACAGAGGAGGATAGGCGTGTCGCCACGATGGCCTTAAAAAGTCGCAAATCCGTTACCTTAGTAGTTAATAAAATAGATAAAAACCAAAAAGCTGACCTGGCACAGTGGCAGACACTAGGAATAAAGACCATTCTGGCCACCAGCACTACCCAAAAGCTCGGTATCGAGGGGGTATTGGAGCTTACTGCTGACAATTTACCGCACAGTAGAATACGCGAGCAGGAAAACCGCATCCATTTAGCAATACTCGGGCGACCAAATGTTGGCAAATCTTCGTTGTTTAACACTTTAGCAGCCAAGCAACAGGCCTTGGTCGCAGAGCAGGCAGGTACCACGCGGGATGTGAATCGTTTGGTGGTTCGTTATCATGATCGAGAGGTTGAACTGGCTGATACCGCTGGGATTCGCCGTAGCGGTAAGATTGAACGCGGGGTAGAGAAATTTAGCGTGCTCAGATCTTTAGCGGCTATCGAGCAATCAGATATCTGTCTTCTTGTGATGGATGCAACCGAGTTAAATACTCAACTTGATCAGAAAATCGCCGGTTTAATTAAAGAAGCTGGCAAAGGCTTGATAGTAGTAGTCAATAAGTGGGATGAGGTTGAAGACAGCTTAAAAAGAGATACGGCCGCAGCTCAAGTAGTACGCGAATTTGCATTTATACCATGGACGCCGCTGATTTTTACTAGTGCAGTTACGGGACAAAATGTTACCAAAATATACGACCTGGTCGTAGAAATAGCCGAAGCCAGATTGCAAAAGTTTAAAACTACCGAACTCAATAAATGGTTGCGGCGAGCCGTTGATTCTCATGAACCGCCGCCGCTACGGGGTCGTATGCCGAAACTGAATTACATGGTCCAAGAAGATGACCAGGATTTTCCTAATTTCAAGATATTTGGCGCACATACTAAGTTCTTGCACTGGAGCTATAAGCGCTATCTCGAGCGCAAATTCCGCGAGCAATGGCCATTGATTGGGACGCCGTTGAAGTTTTGGTTTATTGAGAAAAACTAAGTCTTTGGATTCGCATCGGGCACATATTCCACAGCTATTTCATGAATCACCGATCTTATTTCAGGAGCAAAAATCGCCATGCCAGATGTAATTAGGCTATAGCTTTCGGCCTCGATTCGAGCAATTCTTACAACTGTACCGCTTCGATCTTCTTGGCTTGCTTTCCGCAATCCCGCTCCCGCAATGCTTTCAGCATATAGTTGTTTATGGCTAGGATAGCCGTTATAACGATTTAATGTAGTACCGAGATCATAGGCAGAAATTGGTGCATCATCTGGTATTCCTTGGTGCAAAGTAATAATGTGTTCCTTCACTTATTAATAATATGCAGCCACTTTGCCAATTAAACAAGTTAAATTATAGTTATCCCCATGGCTCTGTTTCAGAAAAAACCTCAAGTCCAGTCGAGTGCGCCCCTCTACACTTTAGGCGCTAACAAAACACTACTAGTTATTGGTTTAGGTAATCCGGGCAAAGAATATGTCGGCAGCCGGCATAATGTTGGTTTTGAGATGATTGATAACTTTGCTAAACAAAATGATTTCCCGGATTGGACACAGAAAAAAGACCTAAAATGCCTCATCACGGTGGCAACTCTGGGCGAGAATAGGGTAGTGCTATGCAAACCTACAACCTTCATGAATCAGAGCGGTGAGGCCGCACAGGCACTGCAGCATTTTTACCGTGTGTACAACCAGCAAACACTAGTTATTTATGACGAGCTGGCAATCCCGTTTGGGCAACTTAGAACAAGGGTAGGAGGCACTGACGCCGGCCACAATGGCGTAAAATCGCTCCTGCAGCATATCGGCGAGGATTTTGGGCGCTTACGCATTGGTATTGGTAGCGATTTGGCGCAAAAATCCGACGCCGCCGAATTTGTATTAAAAAAATTTAGCAAAGTAGAGCAGGGACACCTGCCGCAAATTCTACGCGAAGCCAACGCCTTGATTACTGAATATATTTTTGGTGAGGGCTTGCCGCACCAAACCCGCACTGTTTTATGAACTAAAACCTATAGGATAAGGTTTTTCGTTTGGTTCTAGTAAGGCATGGATTGCCGCTAATTGACCGACGTGATGCTGAGCGGCTTGAACTCTTTCAGAATCAATGTTGGGTCGTTTACGATTTGGACGCGCTAATCGGTCTTCGTGATCATAAATTAGATCCAGAAGTGTTCGCGAGGCTTCTGTTAATTCCATGCCCGAGTGCATAGCTCCAATAGTGACTTCTAGGGCTCCGTCTATAGCAGGAGATGGGATATCCGAGATTTTACGTTTACTCATCTTTTATATGATAACATTTTTAATTAATTTAGTCAACTTCCTAACTCCTGGTCCTTGCATGTGGATGCAGTACAAGGAAACAACGAGGAGCGAGCAAGTCGTATTTAAATACGGTGAGCGAGCCCCACAGACAGGTGACGCGGTAATGCGCCACAAGACCGCCGGCATGCCTAGCTTTGCTGGGGAGCAGGGCGGGCGGTGCAAGGGCCAGAACCTAAAGAGCTCCAGAGGGGGTGGGCACCGCTGGAGCTCATTACACCCTTCAACCCACCATCCGCGAAGCATCGAAGATCTGCAAACGCAAGATTCATTCGAGCCATCCTGATTACTCAAGATTGTCCGCGTGAGCGGACCCGCCTACCCACATAGGGAGTGTAGTTAAAGGGGTTAGTTTGTCCAAGACGTGCCGCTCCATCATTGTTTCCTAGCTTAAGCAATTGCCATCGCACGAAGTGCCAAATATACTAAGCAACAAGGAAGGAGCGGCTCGTAGTAAGTGGAGGGTACAACTTACTAGCTTCTTGGACAATCTAACAAAATGTTAGAAATTGGGGGTATAAGGTGCAGTAAGCATAAAATAATGCTTACGGATTGCAATTTTAGCAAAAAAGTGTCGTGATGTCAATACTTAAAAATAATAATGCATGAAAGTCAATACTCTTAAGCTTACTCCATCAAATTATCCTGATGTTCTCCGGCAAATATCTAGCCCACCGAAGCAGCTATACTGGAGAGGAGTACCTTTAGAAGAAGTAATTTTAAAGCCAAGAGTCGCAATAGTCGGCAGCCGAAAAGCTACTCCATATGGTCGAACAATTACAGAGGATTTGGCGACTAGGCTGGCGCGTGCTGGCGTAGTAATTATTAGCGGTCTGGCTTTCGGCATTGATTCTTATGCCCATAAGGCGACCTTAGCTGCTGGCGGCTGCACTATAGCTGTGCTACCATCACCAATTCAGAAAGTCGCACCAGCCACACATCATCATCTGGCCGAGCAAATAGTTAAGAATGGCGGCGCACTGACAAGTGAATACTCTGAGCATGAAGATGTTCATGTTGTTAATTTCATTGCGCGTAACCGTATTGTCAGTGGCCTGGCAGATGTTTTATTAATAACAGAGGCTGCTAAAAATAGCGGCAGTTTACATACTGCGCGATTTGCGCTCGAGCAGGGTAAAACCGTGATGGCAGTACCCGGCAATATCAACAGTCCAACCTCCGAAGGCTGTAACAATCTAATAAAAAGCGGGGCCGTGCCAGTGACCGGTATAGAAGATGTATTCTTTGCCTTAGGTATGGACCTACAACCTAAACAAGCCATCAAAGTATTTAAAGGCACCAGCGAGCAGCAACTTATCTATAAACTTATTACACAGGGCATCAAAGACCAAGAAGAGCTGGCTCAAAGCAGTCAAATGGCCGTCCCACAGATTAGCAGTACGCTGA
Source organism: Saccharimonadales bacterium (SeqCode) (assembly GCA_035480715.1). Lineage (GTDB taxonomy): Bacteria > Patescibacteriota > Saccharimonadia > Saccharimonadales > UBA10212 > 2-01-FULL-49-22. The sequence goes on from DATIHL010000015.1 coordinate 44,116, forward strand.
CTACTCTGGAGCTACAAGGCTACATCCGCCCTATAGGCGCCGGCAGCTGGACAATAGCCTGAAGTAAAGATAAGCCTTGACGGGCTCAGTGTACTTGATATGCTGGCAAGCATATGGCGAAAAACCTTGTGATTGTGGAGAGTCCGGCAAAAGCCCGGACACTGGCTCAATTTCTAGGTAGTGATTATAAAGTCGAGAGCACCTTCGGGCATATTAGAGATCTGCCTAAAAAAGAATTGGGTGTTGATATCAAAAAGAATTTTGAACCGACTTACGAGATATCGCCGGATAAACAGAAGGTGGTAGCAGGGCTTAAAAAGGCTGCAAAAGGCCACACGGTCTGGCTAGCTAGTGACGAGGATCGCGAAGGCGAGGCCATAGCTTGGCACGTTTGCTATATATTGGGCCTGGATCCTAAAAAGACCAACCGGATCGTCTTTCACGAAATTACCAAGCCAGCGATAACAGAGGCCGTTGCCCATCCTAGAACCATAGACGTCAAACTATTTCACGCCCAGCAAGCACGTCGGGTCTTAGATAGATTAGTAGGATATGAGCTCAGTCCTGTCTTGTGGAAAAAGGTTAGAGCCGGCCTGTCCGCCGGGCGTGTCCAGAGTGTAGCTGTTAGATTAATTGTTGAGCGTGAGCGAGAAATTACAGATCATAAACCGGAAAGTACATTTAAAGTAACGGCCATTTTTGATGCTAAGGGCGAGGAGTTGGCCGCTGAGCTGGAACAGAAGATATCTGATATAAATGGCGCTAAAAAATTTCTGGAGTTTGCTAAAGATGCCAATTTCAGCGTTGCTTCTGTAGAGCAAAAGCCTGGTACGCGTTCGCCAGCCGCTCCTTTTACGACCAGTACTCTTCAGCAAGAAGCAGCCCGACGTTTGGGTTATAGCGTCCGGCAGACGATGAGCCTAGCCCAAAGACTCTATGAAAACGGTCACATAAGCTACATGCGTACCGATAGCACCAATCTTTCACCTCTAGCTATAGATGCCGCTAAGGCCTACATTACTAAAAATTTTGGCGACAAATATAGCCAGAGCCGGCAATATAAGACCAAAGATAAATCAGCCCAGGAAGCACACGAGGCTATCAGGCCCTCAAATATTACGAAGACCAAAGCTGGAGCAGACGCCCAACAGCAAAAAATTTATGATCTTATTTGGCGCAGAGCGGTTGCCAGCCAGATGGCGCCGGCTCAAATCGACAAAACAGAGGTAAAAATAGCCATCAGCGGCCACGATGAACAATTCATAGCCAACGGTGAAGTGTTGCGTTTTGATGGCTTCTATAAAGTTTACGGTGGTGGCAAGGAAGATCAGATTTTGCCCGTACTGAAAAAGGCAGATAAGCTCAAATTACAAAGCTTGCTAGCAGCTGAAACCTTTAGCCGACCGCCTGCCCGTTACAGCGAGGCGACGCTCGTAAGAAAACTCGAGGAACTGGGCATTGGCCGCCCCAGTACCTACGCGCCGACAATTGGCACCATCCAAGACAGGGGCTACATCGAGAAAAAAGACTTAGAAGGCGAGCATAGGACCAGCCGCGAGCTAAGCCTGGAACACGGCAAAATTACGGAACGGGCAGTGGAGCAAACCGTTGGAGCCGATAGATCTAAACTTGTTCCGACGCAACTGGCCGACATCGTGACAGATTTCCTGACTAAATACTTCGCCAGCATTCTTGATTATGATTTTACTGCTCGGGCAGAAGAGGAACTCGACGATATCGCCGACGGTAAAACGCAGTGGCAGGACGCATTGGCTCGTTTTTATGAACATTTCCACCCCCTAATTGAGAAGTCGAAGGATGTTAGTCGCTCGGAAACATTGCAAGTAAGGGAGCTCGGTAAAGATCCAAAAAGCGGCGAACCGGTTTTGGTGCGTTATGGCCGCTACGGCCCGGTGTTGCAAATTGGTAAAACACCCGATAAAAAAGATAAAGATGCTCCAAAACCACGCTTTGCGCCTCTGCCAGCTGACACTACTTTAGAAGATGTGAATCTTGAACAGGCATTGCCGATGTTCAATTTACCCAGAGAAGTTGGCCAAACAGTAGAGGGTCAGACTATTACAGCCGACATTGGGCGATTCGGGCCTTATATAAAGGTAAGTAAAGAATTTACCAGCATCAAAGACCACGATCCACTGCATATCACCGAGGCTGAAGCTCGTAAGATACTCTCGGATAAGGCAACGGCAGCCGAGGAAAGAGAAATAGCCGATTTTGGCACTATTAAGGTACTGCGCGGTCCCTATGGCCCATATGCCACTGATGGTAAAAAGAATGTCAGAGTGCCTAAAGATGTGGATCCGACTAAGCTGACTGAGGTAGAGGCTAAAAAACTACTGGAAAAAGCTCCCACATCAAGAGGCAGACGATTTCCACGCCGCCCCAAAATCACCTAAACCAGCGAAGATCCTTCTTGAGCGTTTGTCCACAATTTGGCCAGATTAGGAACTATGTATTGTAGTAAATTAAACATAAACGAATTGGCTAAGGCGTCTAATTAGTGATACAATAATATTAGTACATAAAGTATTTGACATTTAAAATATAAGTTTTATAATTATACATAGCTAGAGCGTTTTTTAGCTGTTAGAGACTACACTTATGGAAGATACAGCCAATACCAAACAACTGAACCTAGAGAGCATCGTCCAAGATGTTCTAAATACTATTGAGCGCGAACGCGAGCGGGAGATTATAGCTCGCCGCTTTGGTTTATTTGACAGAAGGGAGACGCTAGAGCAGATAGGAGAACTTCTGGGAATAACCAGAGAACGTGTCAGACAGCTGGAAAAGGCCGTTATAACTCGCTTAAAGGCCGCCGCTGAAGCAGGCGAACTGCCCCACATTAAAGACGTCGAGGGTACTCTTAGCGCTCATCTAAAAGATATGGGTAATGTCGCCCGTACCAGTGAACTTACCAACCGGGTAGCCTCCGGTGATCCCAAGGTTGAACACTCACGCGTAGCGTTTTTAGCCCACCTCAGTCCCGGATTGGCCGTAATAGACGATAATGATCACTTTTTTCACTCTATTGGGTTAGTAGCCGAGCACACTGAAAAGAAAATTCGCGACCATGTCGCCAAGATTATTGAAGCGATTCAGAAAATTGGCGAGCCGACTGATATCGAGACAATTGCCAAGCAGGTTGGTAATCCCAATAATAAGCACGTCGAAGCACTGGCTAGTGTTTCTAAGAACGTAGCGTCACTCCATGGACGATGGGGACTAGTTAAGTGGCCAATGGTTAATCCGAAGAATATCCGCGACAAAATCTATGTCATATTGCACGACAATAAAAAGCCGATGCACTTTTCCGAAATAGCTGACGCCATCAAAAAGAGCGATTTCAAGCGCAAAGACGTCACCACTCAGGCAATTCATAACGAGCTAATAAAAGACAAGCGCTTTGTGCTGATAGGGCGGGGGATTTACGCCCTTAAAGAATGGGGTTACAAGCAGGGCACTGTGGCTGATGTAATAGCTGAAGTACTACGCAAAGAAGGTGGCCCGCTGCACCGAGATGAAATTGTGCGCCGCGTGCTAAAGAGCAGGCAAGTTAAAGAGACTACGATTTTGCTTAATCTGCAGGGAAAACCTCAGTTTAAACGAGTCGCCAAAGCTACATACACACTCGCAGAATAAAAAGAGAGCTGAATGCTCTCACCCTAGATCCCTATCTGGAGTATAATAAAGCATTAGAATTGCTATGGGATTATTAGGTAGAAACAAGGCAGTTGGACCGGCGCATGAGCACTGTTTGCTAATGCTCGAAGTACCGCGTACCAACGACAAAAAAGAGCTGGCCGCCGAGCAAATGTTGGCAGCTCTGCATGGAATTTTGCGTTCCAAGCGCGAACTGCGGATATCCGGGACACTCCAGGAACATATTAGTTTGGAAGTGGCGGCCATTGGTCAACGCATTCGTTTTTATATCTGGACACCTAAGCACCTGCAGGCTTTCGTAGAAGGCCAAATCTATGCCCAATATCCAACCGTGCAAATATACGAACAAGAGGAAGATTACTCTGATAGGCCGATGCACCAGGGCGTCGTGCACAGCGCAGAACTTGTTTTATCCGATAATGAAACCCTGCCTATAAAAACCTTTCCCAGCTTCGAGGTGGACCCCCTAGCTGCCATTACGGCAACCCTGGCTAAGCTAGATAAAGAAGACGAGGAAATGTGGATTCAGATTATGGCACGGCCGATATCTGACGATTGGCACCGAAAAGGCGCTAAAGCCGTAGCTCGTATCCGTAATCAACAGGGACTGTTTGGTGGCGGGGGCGGAGAACTAGTCAGCTATGCCGCCCAGGCTTTTGCCGCTCTAGCCAAGCCGCCAGCAGCTACAGACGGCGAAAAAGGGGCCCCCGAGCTTTCGGAGCGTGATAAAAGCCGGATTGCAGCGATAGAAACAAAAGGCATAAAGCTTGGTTACCAGGTAAAAATCCGGCTACTGTATGCCGGACACGACCAACGCACAGCCCGCTTGCGTATGCAAGCGCTAGTTGGAGCATTTAAACAATTCAATTCTACTAACTTGAACGGCTTCCAAGCTAAAAACGCTACTTTTAATCGTGATAAGCAGCTCGAATATCAAACCCGATTCTTTATCGATAATGGCTACATTCTCAATATCGAAGAGCTGGCTAGTCTATTCCACCTGCCACACACTACAGTCGAGACGCCGAATATCGTTTGGGCGACGGTTAAGACGGCGGAACCGCCGTCAAACGTGCCGATTGCTACAGCCGGACAAGAAGTAGATATCAGTCTGTTTGGTGTAACCAATTTTCGCGGCGATAACACAATTTTTGGAGCCTACCGCGGCGATCGCGGCCGCCACATTTATATTTTGGGACAGACCGGCACGGGTAAGTCGGGAGCGTTAGAGCTTTTAACATTATCGGACATTTACTACAACCAGGGTTTTGCCGTAATCGACCCGCACGGTGATTACGCCCAGCACGTATTGAAGTTTATCCCCGAGAGACGCTTGGACGATATAGTCTACTTCAACCCCGCTGACAGGGAGTATCCAATCGGCTTCAACCCACTCGAGGTTACCGACCCGACAATGAAGGGACATATCAGCTCAGAGCTGGTGGGCGTACTGAAAAAGCTTTTTGCCGAAAGCTGGGGCCCAAGGCTGGAGTATATTCTGCGCTACACGCTGCTAGCACTGCTGGATTATCCTAACTCCACACTGCTTGACATTACACGCATGCTAACCGAGAAGAAATTCCGCCAAGATGTCATAGACCACCTTCAGGATCCGGTTGTCCGTAACTTTTGGGTCAACGAGTTTGCCAGCTGGAACGATAAATTCGCCACCGAAGCCGTAGCACCAGTATTAAACAAGGTAGGTGCCTTCACAGCCAACCCAATGATCCGGAACATTGTAGGCCAGCCTAAGAGTACCTTTAACATTCGCCAGATAATGGACGAGGGCAAAATCCTGATTGCCAACCTTAGCCGCGGACTAATGGGTGAAGATAACGCAGCGACGCTTGGCGCTATGATGGTAGCTAAGATCCAGCTATCGGCTATGAGCCGCGCCGACGTACCGGAGAGCGAGCGGCGCCAGTTTTATCTATATGTCGATGAATTTCAGAATTTTGCAACTGACAGCTTTGCTACCATCCTCAGCGAAGCGCGTAAATACGCCCTTAATTTAACGATCGCTAACCAATACATATCGCAGATGGAGCAGGCTGTACGCGACGCCGTTTTCGGTAATGTTGGGACTATCGTGAGCTTTAGGGTCAGCCCCGATGACTCACCATTTCTGCAAAAGTATTTTGAGCCGCAGTTCGAATCGACTGATTTAATCCAGCAACATAACCGCTATTTTGTAGTTAGTATGACGATTGACGGCGAAAAAGCACCGGCGTTTTCTGCCAAGACGCTGAATCTGCCACAGCCCGCCAAGGATCTAACGTCAGAAATTGTCGAGCTATCTCGGCAAAGATTCTCCCAGCCGCGTGCAGCCATCGAGGCTGTAATCCACGAAGCTGCGACTAAAATCGGCGAACCTAAACAGATAGCTCCACCAGCCAACCAGCAACGGCCTAAGGTTCAAGCCCAGCTAAATACGCTCCAAGCTATAGATGATAACAAGCCGGCTGATCATAATCGTATTGGAAAAGTAGCTGGCAGCCTTCTAAAGTCGGTTGCGAGCGAACCCAATGATGATCAGCCTACTAAAAAAAGGCGCAGGCGGCGGCGGCGAAGTAGGCCAGCGTCGCAGGATGGAGCTGCTACTACTGCCCAACATGCTAATGTTCAACAGCCGGCTCCAGCTCAAAAGAGCGAAGAAGAGCACACCATACGTCTGCGTTAGTTGCAGCTGTCAATCTTACTTTCATTTAAGTACGAACATTTTACGAACACTACTAATCAAGCATTCATGCGAATAACGACACGAGCTGCGCAAAAGGACAGTGCGAGGCAGCAGAGACAGAAAATTAAATTAAAATTTGTTAGCATCTAGAAAATTAATGTATTGAAGGAGCAAGGGGGAATCAGAATCAAGTCTTAGACTTTGGGTCGCACAATGTATATTTTGCGACTCTATATAATATGTAGGAGTTGATTCGTTATACCCCTCCTAACAGGGGAGGATCGCTCGTACTTCCAAAAAAGAGACCGCCCGCATGCCGCATCGCCTGAGGCGGTACGGCGTATTCGCTGCTTAACTCTCTTTTTCGGAAGTACTCGCTCCATCAATTCTTTCTGTGAAAAGTGGCCGAGTTATCCACAAGCACATGTAGCGTATTTGACTTTCCATTCTTTGATATCCTTATATACTTTTCCCCTGCTTTACCAATTTAAATATATCCTTTGACTTTTGGTATTTTAATATACTAGTATAGTTTTTCCCTGCTGCCACTTGCTAACCATTAAATGAACAAAATACGAACACCAGTGGGGTAGTTTAGTCTACTTCCAATTTTAGTGGCTTGGGCTTATTTTGAATTGCTAAATAGGAAACTACGCCAGCTATGGCAGCCAATCCCCCGCAGAGAATCATACTAAAACGAAAGATATGCCCTGCTCCGAATAGACCCAGTATGGCAATTACAATTAGGCCAGCTATGCGCGAAACGGCGTTATTAATGCCTGACGCAATACCAGAACTTGACTCCTCAACGGAGGTCATTACAGTAGTAGTAAGGGGAGCTACCAATAATACTAACCCGATGCTGAACAATAGTACTCTTGGCAGCATGAACCAGAGATAGCTGTGTCCAGGACGGTAATCTACCAATAGAAACATGCCAGCAGCCGCGACGATGGGACCGATTGTCATAAAGAGACGTGGACCATATTTCGATGAAAGGCGACCGACTCTTCTAGAAAATAGTAGTAGCATGATAGATACCGGCAGTAAACTCGCGCCGGCTTTAATGGCAGAATAGCCGAGCTTGGTCTGCATATAAATGACTAGTGAAAACATAAAGCCTGCCAAGGCTCCATACATGCCAAAAGTCATGATGTTGGATGCCGAAAAATTGCGCGAGCGGAATAGTGCCAAATGGATCATCGGATCCTTATTCCGATGTTCATACCACAAAAAGAGCCCACCGAAAAGAACCCCTGAAACAAGTGGGATAATAGCCTTGGCATGCCATTGGGCTACTGGACCTTCTATCAGTCCGTACGTAATGCCCGCTAAGGCCAAAATACACAAGATAGCACCTGTAACATCTACCTTTCTGACCCTTTGGTCTCGGCTCTCTTCGACGCCTTTAGCAGCCAGCACGCCACACACAACTATAAGTGGTACGTTTATGAAGAAAATCCAGCGCCAGGTGGTAGCATCAATAACGTAGCCACCAACCAGCGGACCAATCGCAGCTAAAATACCCGACCAGGCAGACCATGTACCAATGGCTGCTCCTCGTTGCTCGCGTGGAAAGTTAGTATTAATAATCGCTAATCCGCCAGGAACTAAAAGCGCTCCAAAAACTCCCTGAAGAAGCCGGAAAGCAATCAAAAAACCAACATTCGGTGATAAACCACAAAGCAACGATATGGTCCCAAAACCTATCAAACCAGTAATGTATACTCGTTTACGACCAAAAATGTCGCCTAGCGAGCCGCCTAGCAGTATCAGCGAAGACAATGATAGTAAATAACCATCTGCAATCCATTGTAAATCAGAAAAATCAGCGTGCAGATTAAAGGCGATCTTCGGTAGAGCCAAATTTACGATTGTACCGTCTAGAAAAACTACTCCACTGCCAATAATCGTGGCAATCAGAGCTAATGTACGTTTGCTCATGGCTCAATCATAGCAAATATATATGTTGCGATTAACACAACAGAACTCTTGTCCCCTACCTTAGTCACTTGTAATATACCTTGCCGGGTACACGCACATCCAGATATTGTGATGGCTGAGTGTTAGATTGATCGAATCTGTGGCGCGTTGCTAGAAATTGGCCAGTCTGCAGCCAAAAAATTTACTGCATCCCCCGCTGCTGCCAAGAACTAGAAGTTTGCTAGCTCGCCGTTTAGCGTCGAAAGATCACTACCGTCGGCGGTTGGCGTACCGTTCTGGTCAAGTGCTTTTTGAGCTTTGTCTAGGTCACTCGTAGAGTTAATAGTCGGAGCTGCAGAAGTATTTTTGGCCGCTAGCTGAGATCCGGAAGTGGTGTCAGAGGCTACTTGGTCAGTTGAATTTTTGGTGTTATAGACTTTATAGCCTACAAAGGCGACCAGACCGACTATTACCAGAACCAGAACAGTTTCAACTACTGTGAAACCCAGGTTATTCTTGCTTCTACTCATTTTATTGATTCCCTCCCGTAGTTGTATTGTCGCTGTTTGAGCTGTTGGTTGAATTATCCGGAGTTGCGTCTGATTGCACAGATTTAACGGCCACTATCAGATCCTTTATGGACTGCTGATAGGCATGTAGGGCCTGGATTTCTAATTTGAGATCGTCCTTGAATCCCTGCGCAACTCCTTTAGGATCCGTACCATCGCACTTGAAGTTGGCTTTGTCTGTCTTGATTTTATCGATAGCGTCCTGAGCAGCCGTCTTTTTGGTATTGACATCAGCCACGAGCGTATCGTAGTTGGTAACGGTTTTACTCTTTTTGGTGTAAAAATCCTCAACGCGTGTAGCTATTGTCGTATAAACGCCCAGTCGTTTTTGGCCGCGCTCAGCAATATTAGCCATTATTTTATTTATGACCGCTTCGTGTTTTTGGCAGGCCTTAAGCTTGGCGTCCTGCAGGCGCGTCTCGGCGGCTGCCTGAGCTGCTACTGCATGCACATTAGCAATAGCAAAAGCCGGCGCACTGCATACGAGTAGCGTTGCTATGCCGGTAGCAGCTGCGGTTTTAGTGATAAATCGGTGCATATAATCCTTATCCCTTAATTACTAGAGATTAGTGTATGGCTTGTTAACGCCCGAGTCAATAATGGTCGGCTGTCTGTTCATTTATAGTAAACTTTACCCGGAACACGCACATCCAGATATTGTGATGGTTGAGTACTAGTTTGATCAAACTGGCGGCGCGATGCTAGAAATTGGCCAGCCTGCAATAGGCCATCGCCACCCAGATAGAATTTTACAAAGTAGCCCCTGTCAGCTGTACGCATATCGACCTCTTGAGCTAGCTGAGGTAATGTCAATGAAGCAATTGTAACCCCAGCGTGTTTAGCTTGCTCAGATACGATATTAATAAAATTAACACTGGTTGCGCTAAGAACTTGCTGTCCTTGTTTTATATCAAATCCACTCTGATCAATAACTTTTGGTAGGTCTTTAATTTTGGGCAATTCAGAAGCCTTAATGACCGCAACTCCTTGAGAATCTACAATGTAATCCACACCTCGACTATTTAGAGTAAAGCTTGGAGAAGCGATGTTGAGTCTAACGGTCGGTTTGGTACTGAGGATTAGCAGGTCAATCCTACCGTCCACTATCTCAGGAAATTGTCGCTGCAAAGACGTTATAATAGCTTTTTCATCCATTGTCAGCTTATTGCGGTTTTTTATCTTTTTGAACTCTTTAACTGAGGCTTCTTGATATGTTGAGACCGGACGATAGACAGACGAATTTAAAACAACCTTGGGGCTTGATTTAACAACCAGAGTGTAGGCAGCGCCTGATAACAATGCAATCAGTAACAAAAAATCTACTAATCTTGAGAAGGATTTCCGACGCCGCGGTTTGGTTTTCTTATCAAAAGGACTGCTAGCTGAACGCTCAGCTGAGCGGTAATATCGCAACGCTGCTTTTGACGAGCCGTTAGATGGATTGCGGTTTCTGGGCCTATTGTCCGACATTAGTCGATTTATTCCTGTGCTGCTTGGCTACGTCCAGCAAAATTTCTGCCAGTTTATTAGCTGCATCGACCTTTGCCAATGATCCGAGTTTATCTGACAATTGCCGGCGCTTAGCATCATCTTCCAAAACTTTTGTGATGGCTTTAAGAAGCGTCGTATCATCGGCTTCATTAGCGATCACCAGTACTGCTTTGTGCCTTTCTAGCTCCTTAGCATTTTTTAGCTGTTGACCGCCGGTTAAATGCGGTGCCGGAATTAAAATAACGGCTTTTCGCTGGGCGGCCAGTTCGGCAATAGTGGTGGCGCCCGCACGCGTAATAACTAAATCAGCAGCGCCCGTATATATAGAAAAATCAGGCGTAAAGCCAATAACTTTGACCCGATCCATATCGTCGGGCGCTGAATCCTGATACTTCTCTTTAACCTCTGGCTCGTGCTTCTGCCCGGTTATATGAATTATATGTAGATTCTTAAAACGTGTTAGTAGTTCTGGAGCTGCTACCACAGCTTTTTTATTAATATCTTGCGCACCAAGCCCTCCCCCGCTGAAAAGCAGAGTCAGGGCATCTTTTGGCAGGCCCAGTTGCTTTTTAAGATCTTTTTGCATTTGGGCTGTTACTGGCTTAATCCGCTCGTCTAGTGGAATGCCCACGTAATGAACGGTTTCTTCAGGATAGCTATGATATTTAGCCGGCATGCCAGTAGCATGGACTTGCGCAAATCGCCCAATGATACGATTTGCCAGACCCGGAACAGTATCTGAATCGTGAGTAACTATGGGGATTTTTTGCAGACGAGCTGCTAAGCCGACTGGCACCGCCACAAAACCACCTTTAGAAAAGACGATATTCGGCTTAATTTGCCTGAGGATTTTACGAGCCGACCTAAATCCAGCCAGTACGCGGAAAATATCTCTGATATTTAAAGCTATGGTGCGTACATCAACTAGATGCGCCAAAAGGCTCTCGCCATAGTAACGGCGAAACTTACCGGATGGGATAGAGCGAACTTCGTCAAATATCTGGTACCGTGCTTGTAGACTGTTTTCAAGTGTTTCCCCTTTTAGCCCGATATAGACGATATAGCATTTCGGTGAGGCCTTTTTAAGTGCGTGGGCGAGCGACAGCAGAGGGGTTATGTGCCCCCCCGAGCCGCCGCCCGTTAAAACTATAGTTAATGACTTTTTCATTTTGGTAATTCAGTTCGACTTCATTGTAACTAGTATAACGCGAAATCTGATAAACCAGCCCCAGAGCAGCTGTCAAAAACACCAAGCTTGTACCCCCCTGGCTGATTAGTGGCAGCGTTATGCCTTTGAGTGGCAACAGACCCAGCATCGCTCCAATATTAATTATCATTTGCGTACTAAGCCAAGCCAGGACTCCGACTACTAATAATCGGCTCACCCGATCGGCTGTATGCTCGATAATATTTTTTAGTCGCCGGATAAATAATCCGTATAGTAAAACTATTAAGGTAGTCCCGATAAAGCCGAACTTCTCGGCCATGATAGCAAATATCGAATCGTTTGAGGCTTCGGGTAGATAACCATAAGCTTGCACCCCGTAACCTAGGCCTTGACCAAAAAGCCCGCCTGAACCAACCGAAATTAGCGCTTGGCAGGCTTGATAGCTGGTGCTTTGGCAGTTGTTTCCTGGATGCAAAAAAGACGCTAAACGATCGCGTCTATAGCTGGTACTGAATATTGTAACAACCAAAAGCAGTGCTACCGCGCCTCCTATTAAGGCTATGCGTTTCATCGGCAAGCCAGCATTGTAGGCCATAAGAGCCATCATAGAAATCATAACTCCGGCCGAACCAAGATCACTTTCAAACTTAGCCACAACCACACCAATAGCTATAAGTAAAATAAGCAGAGGCTGCAAAACAGATCTCGGTTCGGCCAATTTCCCCGAACGCCACTTATCTGTTAAAAAGCGGGCCAGCCAAAGCAGTAGAGCTAATTTAACCAGCTCAGCAATCTGAAAAGAAAAACCACCCAGCCTGATCCACCTATGAGCCTGGTAAACCTGATCTATAGGTGTAACCATAACTATCAGACAGCCGGCAATAGCCGCCAGTGCCAGCGGAGTAGTAAACTTGAGCCATTGCTTTAGCGGAAAATAAGCCGCCAGACCAAAAGCCACCAACCCTAGACCAACATCTATCAATTGCTTGGTTATAAAATAGCTTTGGCTGATGTGTTGCGATGCCGCCAAGCCCGGGCTAATAGAATAAACAACTACTAAACCGATGGTTAGAAGCAGAGCAGATAGAACAAACAACCAGTAATCAGGCTTATGGCGACGCCCCAAAGCATCCGTATCACTGCCGGAGTTCATCATCGGTTCACGTGCCTGGCTGCGGCGTGGCCTGAACTGCCTCACGAGGTCGGGCCTCCCAGAATGAACATTATCAGACCCAAAAGAGCGGCGACTTCGCCAATAATCCAAAAACGCATGGTAATTTTAGTTTCCGGCCAACCAATGGCCTCAAAATGATGATGGATTGGGCTCGATAAAAATATTTTTTTGCCGGCGCGCAAGCGCTTACTGGTTATCTGTATGACAACCGAACCAGCCTCTATCACAAACATCGCGCCAATTATCGGCAAAAGCAAGACCGTGTCGGTTAGCATAGCCACTACGCCTAGTGCCGTACCCAAAGCAAATGAACCAACATCACCCATAAAAAAGCGTGCCGGGTAGATATTAAACCAGGTATACGAAAGCAGCGCACCTACTACTGTCATGCAAAAACCGGCTATGCCGTACTTACCTTCTATAATGGCAATCAACGCATAGGCTCCAAAAGCAATGGCCGACAAGCCCCCCGCTAAACCATCAAGACCATCAGTGATATTAACGGCATTGGCCGTTGAAAATATCACCAGCACAAATAACGGAATAATTAGATAGCCAATGTGCAAACTGTGATAAAAAGGAATATTGATATCTGTTACGCCTAATTTAGAGAAGAACCACCAGCCGCCAATCAGCGCGATAACTAGTAGCAGTAGAGACTTGACCTTAGCCCGCATGCCGGCAATATTACCGCCGATGCCGCGCACATTAATAATATCGTCAATCAACCCAATACCACCGGCTCCAGCCATCGCCGCCAGCGGCAACCATGTCTCAGAGCGACTAAGATTACCAGACAGCGTTATGATAGCCGTTGCTAGCACAAAAACAATGCCGGCCATTGTGGGGATATTGCGTGTATGTTTTGCAGCATGAAGCTTCTGGTAAACTTTGGCAACTTCGCCGGTTATGGCATTGGTACGAGCCTTTTTCCACCAATGTCCGGCAAAAGCAGCTGTGGTATATATCGGCGTTAAGGCCATACTGACAACAAAGCTCAAGAATCCTAAGACAAAAATTTTCTCAATCGTAGATGAATCAACAAAAACTAATAGACTACTCATATTTGTTTTGGGTTAATACAGGCATTATACCACCGTTCCACCGCTTTGCTAACCGGATTTGGGCGTTACATTAAAGTTATTTATCAACATGTGGACAAGATCCGCAAATATTGGCTGGGCTGCACCGCTACCGGCGTAGCCGCCGATGTGCGGTTCGTTGACTCTAACCGCAACTACATACTGCGGCTTGTCACCGCCCACAAAGCCAATGTATGTGCCGTTATAGCGATTGGCGTAATAGCCGCCGCTGGGATCGGCAATCTGGGCGGTACCGGTTTTGCCACCAACTTCATAGCTATTGCCAAAATTGAGATAGCTAAAGCCTTCCGCAAGATGCTGTTTGACAACATAATCAAGCAAGGATCTCATGGAAGAGCTGACGGACGGTGAAATAACGTTCCTTCGGACTATCTGCGGTTTTGTATGGCTGCTGGTGCCAGACGCGTCGACTGTTCGATCGACTAAATGAGGTTGGTAATATGTTCCACCATTAACAATGCTGGCAAGAGCTGCTGCCATTTGTAGCGGCGTAGCAGTCATAGCCTGCCCAAAAGCGGTGTTTGCATAGGTTAGCTGCAGCGCATAGCCGTTATCGGGATCAGGGATGTAGCCACTGGCTTCGTAGCCTTGTTCGATGCCGGTGGACTTACCGAGCTGGAAATGATTGACCATATAATCGTGCCAACGGTCGCGTGCTTGTTTATTGACGGTACCGGTTTGGCCGCCCATCTGCATCAACATCCAAGTAGCACCCGTATTAATCGATAGATTAAGGATACTGGCTATGCTTTGCGTGCCGGCGCCACCATCCTCCTCGATGTTTGTTATCTGGTGCCCATCAAGCAACCAATGGCTGGGATCATGGTAAGTTGTATCCGCCTTAATCACGCCTAAATCAAGTGCCGCGCTGGCAGTCAGCGCCTTCATGGTGGACCCAACTTCAAGCGGTGCGCTTACAGAGGCATTATTAAAAACACTGGCGTCATTAACGGTGTAATACTGCGAAGGATCATAAGTAGGCCAATTGGCCATGGCTTTAACTGCCCCGCTGTACGGATCGATAATCAAGGCGCTGCCCGAGCCACTTTTAGCCCTATCTAGCCCGGTCTTTAGAAGATTTTCCAATTGTTTTTGCATGCTTAGATCAATTGTCAGTACAACATCAGTGCCATTTTTTGGATTAATCTTGACATTGTCCCTGCTGGCTGCCAGGGGCACCCCGGCCGCATCGGTTATAGCCTTGAGTTTGCCCGGTTTGCCAGCCAGTGATGGATTCAGGGCCTGCTCAATACCATATTTACCCAATCCATCGTTATTCACAAACCCCAGTAGTTGCGCCGCCAAAGTACCTTGTGGATAGGTACGATAGTCTTGTGCTTGCGTGCCGACTCCGGCTAGTTTGAGCGAGGATATCTGATTCTTCTGGTCTTCAGACAACTTCTTGGATAGTATGACGTAACGCGTTTTGGTCTTTTTCATTGCACTGACGTACTCAGTTACACTACCCTTCGTGATTGCAGCTAATTTCACAGCATCGTTGGGAGCATTTTTTATAAATAAGGGGTCTACAAAAAGTGTGTATAGCTTCTGATTAAGCACCAGTGGTACTGGTGAGCCATTTTCGTAAGCTTTGATAATCCCCCTCTCTGCCGGAATTGAGTACTCTTTAAGCTGATCAGACAGCGCCTGCGAGTGGTAATAATCGTGCTTGATGATTTGTAAGTAAAACAGCCGAACAATGAAAACTACCAATATAAAAACCAAGACGCCGTACCATAATTTAAGGCGTCGATTAGCTGAAGAACCGGTTTTATCTTGCCAAGACGGCAAATTTGGTCGCATTAGAGAATACTAGTATTAGTGAATTGAACCTGATGGCGCAACCGACACTAGGCTCTTAGCCACCGAGCTTGAAGCAACTCTGTCAAGGGATTGCAATCTGGCGGTGTTGACTTCTATATCAGCTTTTTGGCTCTTTAATTGTGTTTGTTCTTGCTGCAGATTGTTAATGGTATATCCGTAGCTGTTAGTTTTAGTTACCTGTGTCAGATAAAGCAGGCCAATTAGACAGGCAAGCACAATCAAAATAACGCTGTTGCTAATCGGACCAAGAGTCCTACCAGAACGAGCAAAGGTTACGCTATTTTGGTTTCGGCGCAGATAACCTCGACGGCTGGCTGCTACAGAAGAAGAATATGTCATATTTTTTGTTTTTGGTGGCAGCGCTCCTCAGCGCTTTTAGGACATTGAAGCGCTGCCCTTTGGTCCCTTAGGCGGGATTAGCTAGAGTCTTTTACAACTCTAACCTGGATCTTATACGCCCGGGAGTGACTCTGTACCTTAATAGGCATTTCGAGTTTTCCTTAGATCCTTTCTATGGTTTTTATTTTTACGGCGGCTCGTAGTTTAGCGCTACGCGCTCGCGGATTGGAAACGATTTCATCTTTAGCTGCTGTCAGCGGCTTCTTGGTTAGAATTTTCAGCTCCCCTTCGTAGGTACTGGTAGAATGTTCGGCCAGAAAATTCTTGACTATACGGTCTTCCAGGCTGTGGAAGCTGATCACGGCTAAGCGCCCGCCAGGTGCGAGTAAATCCAGCCAGAGCGGTAAGGATTGCTCCAGCTGATTCAGCTCGTCATTGACGGCTATACGCAGCGCTTGGAACGCTCTAGTCGCCGGATGTACCCGGCTACCACGCGGCCAAGCTCTAGCAGCTATCTTGGCAAGTTGATCGGTGGTTTTTATTGGGCGCGCCTGGACAATCATCCTGGCGATCTGTCGGGCTTTTGGCTCTTCACCGTATTCGGCGAGGATGCGGTTAAGCTCGGCTTCTGATGATTGATTTACCAGGTCTTCTGCGCTCAGCTCTTGTCTTAGGTCCATGCGCATATCAAGCGGCCCACTGCGGGCGAACGAAAAACCACGACTTGCACTCTCAAGGTGCGGTGAACTTACGCCCAAATCGGCCAAAATCATATCAAATTGCCTATCCTGGCGAGCAAGCTCAGCAGAAGCGCTCAAAAAATCCTGGTGGACTATCTGCGCTCCGGCTGCCGCAAAACGATCAGCTAATACGGCAGTGGCTTCTCTATCGCGCTCAATTAAAACAGCCTCGTTGGGC
This sequence comes from Saccharimonadales bacterium (SeqCode), assembly GCA_035480715.1. Taxonomy (GTDB): domain Bacteria; phylum Patescibacteriota; class Saccharimonadia; order Saccharimonadales; family UBA10212; genus 2-01-FULL-49-22. Next base: position 60,989 of record DATIHL010000015.1, read on the forward strand.
TGCCTTGTTTGAGCTAAGACGGCTTGGGCATGACCACCATATCCGGCAGTTACGTCCAGATATGATTCACCCTCTTGCGGTTTAAGGCAGTCTAGGACTGCTTTTAGCAAGACGGGTGTATGTTTTTGGTTTGTTTGTGACATTTTTGTTTTTGTTTTTGCAAGGTCACCTATTTAGCAGTCAACTTTTTGTTTTTTTGGTTTTTTTGTTTTTGTTTAATCTGCCCAAGTTTTGGAGCAGATTTTTTAGTGGAGCTTAGGGCGCGAATAAATTCTTGCCGCTGAGCTCCGTAAAGTTCTTTGTGAGAGACTTTGTGAGGTGGAGTTTTGGGAGGTGTTATTGTGTGAAAAATGTGCAAGGGTTTTGTTAACGATGGGCCCCGTTGTACCACCGGCTGACTGCCAAATAGCTAACCTCGATGAGAGCTATTTGATCAACTTGCTAATTGTTAAGTTGCAAAGGACTTCCCTACACGGTCGTCTTCCCCATTAGCCGCCAATACTTACCGGCGCGCACTGCTACGACATCGCGGTCGATCCCCGCCCAGTCCAGCAAATGCTGCTCTATGGTAATCCGGCCCTGCTTTTGGTCTATATCGCCCTCCGTCTTGCCCATTCGGAACCGCACATTTAAGTCGGCCGTGGCCTCGTCCAGGATGTTTCCTGTTAGTTTAGGCTCGACCTGTTCGTCCCAGACAGATTTGGGATATAGATGTAGATAGTTTTTAAACCCCTTGGTTAGCACTACCCCGCTAGCAAACTCGGCGCGCAACTCTGACGGGATCGTCAGACGCCGCTTGTCGTCGAGCTTTCGTTCGAAGTAATCTCCCATGAGGTCTCCTTTTGATTGATAGTGGTTTTTATTTTGATGAGCAGACTATTTTGGCCTACCCACTGTTACCCACTAACATGACTATACTACCCACCTCTACCCACAAGCAATAGCAATTTAATAAAAAGGCGGTGTTTTATAGCAACACTTTTCCACAGATGAAAACTTCTTAATTTTTACACACAATATGTAGGGTCTGCGTCCATTGGCTAGACACTACGACAATCTGCTTTACTTCTTATGTTCTGCTACGGTGCAGGTTGAGTAGCCTGAGGGGAATCGTCTGGGAAAACAGCTCTAAACTCATCAGCTGGGCTCATATTATATTTAATACCAGCAATTGCCATACTACCTACTACTACACCAACCGCTAGAACTCTGCCGATGCGGAGGTCTTCGATTCTATCAAAAACGCGTCTAGTCGCCGATGGTTTTGAGGCGTCTCTAAGTTCTTGGGTACGAGTTGTTCGCCGTTCGAACATATCGAGCTTATGCAGCTCATCAGGGTGAAAAGTTGATCCTAAGGTCGTATTTGGAGTGTTTATTTCTGTCATAACACGCATATATTAGCACAGATTACCAAAAAGGTCAAGCTTATTTACTTAGAGAGCTTTTTTATTTTGCCGGCGAACCATTTAGCGCTGGGACGGATGGTGCGCCTCATACCGTGTTTACGATCCACTGCCACTAGTCCAAACTTGGGCCACCAGCCCTGAGCCCACTCAAAATTATCTAGCAAGCTCCAATGGAAATAGCCCTTTATCTCTACTCCCTCTGAAATTGCCCTCTCCATGGCTACCACGGTCTCTTCTAGCCACCAGCGTCTATATTCATCGTGCATGTCAGCCACGCCGTTCTCGGTGACAAGAATTGGCTTATTATAATGCGCCCAAGCACGCAATAGCAGCGGAAACAGCCCTTCCGGTTCCATATACCAGCCTAAGTCATTGACAGGCACTTTCGGGTCTTCGCGCTTAAACCAGCTCTGATAATAATCTGTGAAGTAGTAATTAACGCCGATAAAATCTTGCTCGTTCCTAATAAAATGCAGGAATGACCAGTTCCAAACATAGCGCATTATCTTGGTGGAAAGCTCATCGGATATATTGTGGGGGTCTTTGGCTTGAATGTTAGCCAGTTGTTGGGCCAAGCCGATTTGCAGGCTGGGTTTTTCCATCTTCAGTATGTAATAAGTCTGTTTGTGGGCTTGGATCATATTCCAATATACCCGGCTGGCACTTATAAAATTCTTCTCCTCTGGAGGCCATAAGCCCAGCAGATAGCTGTAAGAAGCGTAGATGTTGGGTTCATTAAGGGTTATGACGTAATTAACGTGAGGTGTTAGTTCTGTAGCTACTAGATGAACAAACCTTTTAAAATATTTAAGGTTTTTTCGGTACTTAAAGCCGCCTCTGGCGGCAAACCAAATCGGTAAGCTAAAGTGCCAGATGTTCAAAATCGGCTCGATGTCGCGTTTTTTTAGTTCGACAATATATTGTTTGTAGTGATCAATCGCTTCTTGATTCCATTGGCCTTCTTCGGGTTCGATGCGCGACCATTCTATAGTGAAGCGAAGAGCGTTGAGATTTAGCTTTTTTACCAGGTCAAAATCCTTAGGATACCTTCTGTAGTGATCTACGCCCTCGCCGCTAACATAATTATCCGGGCTCTCGGCTTGCTTTTTAACCTCGTCCCAGACAGGAGCCTGCCAGCGCCATTTAAGTAGTTCCTCTGCGTCTTTAGCTAGACGTGTGGCGTTTTCTAACTCCCAGACCGTCCACTGGTTATGGTTACCGCCCTCAACCTGATGAGCAGATGTACTGGCACCCCATAAAAAATCTTCTGAGAAAGTTTTTTTTGTGTCTTCGCGCATTAACCTAATTGTAGCAAAAAGACGCTTAAGCTAACTACTTAACTCGTCGAGCGTTTTCATATCCTCAGCCGATAGCTCAAAATCAAAAACTTCGATATTTTCTCTTATTCTCTCTGGAGTAGCCGATTTAGGTATTGGCACGGTGCCATGTTGAATCGCCCAGCGCAGTACAACTTGAGCTGGCGTGCGGTCCATCCTCTCGGCAATATCTCTGACGGTAATGCTATCCAGTCCTCTTCCCTGTGTCAGTGGGCTGTAAGCTTCAATTACAATCTTATGCTGCTGGCAGAACTCTAAAACCGGTCGTTGTTCGTTATAAATGTAGGGGTGGAACTCTATTTGGTTTACCGCCGGCACAACGTTTGAGGTTTCCAGAAGCTCTTCCAAGTGCTCGACCATGTAATTGGAGACGCCAATAGACTTCGTTAGTCCCTTTCCATTAATCTCTGTAAGAGCCCGCCATGATTCTTGCCGTCTATTCGCATCATGACCGGGCCAGTGGACTAGGTATAAATCGATGTATTCAAGCCTTAGCCGGTTTAGGCTCTCGTCAAATGCCTGCAGTGCACTGTCAAAGCCAAAATCGCCAGGCCAAAGCTTGGTTGTAACGAATATTTCTTCTCTGGGTACGATCGATTTTCTAACAGCTTGGCCGACTCCGCGCTCATTGCTGTAAATTCGGGCGGTATCGATTAGTCTGTAGCCCGCGTTCAAGGCTTCGCTTACTGAATTTATGACTTCCTCGCCTTCAGCCAAATTCCACGTCCCAAACCCAAAACTGGGCATTTTAACCCCGTTATTTAACTTAATATCCGGCACATTGTATGCTCCTCGCTCCATCTAATAAACTGTATCAGAACTAGTAGATTCGTCAGTAATCTTATGTACAAAGTGCTGGTGCTTGCAATCGAACTGGAAGCTAGATACCCTTATTTTAAATGCACGGTGAGGGATTAAAGAGACGGCTGGAGACAGCTGAAGCCGAGGGATTAAAAACTGCTGCTGAATTCGCTCTTAATGGTCTAGCTAGGTACAAATGGGGCGATTTTGTCATTGCAGCTGCGCGGGGCGGAGAGAGAGTCGAAAGCCCAAGACTTCATACCATGGTCACGGGCATAGATTTCGAAGGGCCAGTCATGGTTGGCGCTGGCTGGGATAAAAAGGGCTGGGCTGTAGATGGACTATACAAACTGGGCTTTTCAGGAACAGAAGTCGGCTCGGTATTGATATTCCCGCAATATGGCAATCCTAAACCGCGATTATTTACAGATGATGCTAGCCATAGCGTAGGGCTGAATAGGCTGGGGTTTAACTCCGTCGGCGTTGAAGCTGTAGCATCTAATCTCGAGGGGCAGGAGCGCTTAGGCGTGCTAGGCATCAGTCTGGGAAAGAATAAACTTTTAGCTGATGAATATGCACCGTGGGCCCATGCCGAAGTCGCAAAAAGACTCTACAAATATGCGGATTACTTAGTCATTAATGTTTCTTCACCTAATACCCCAGGTCTTAGGAGTCTTCTTAATTCTGGGCCAATTAGAGAAATTATCCAGGCTGTAAATGAAGTGCGTTTCGATCACGAACTCGGGGCTATTCCTATGTACGTCAAATTAACTGTCGATCTACCGATAGGGGATGTCGACGATGTTCTCGAGGTCTGTGTGGATGAAGATGTCGACGGAATAATTGATACCAATACTACAATTGATAAGGAGCTAAAAGCTAAATATGGATGGGCTGAGCAAATGGGTGGCCTTAGTGGTAACGATCCAGAGTTCCGCCGAAGAGCCACTGAGAGAATGAAATACATTACCCGAGCGACTAAGGGCACTGGTTTGCAGAGGATTGGTGTCGGAGGTATCAATAACACCGATTCAGCAATTGAACGAATTGAAGCCGGCGCCCAGATAGTACAGGTTGTGACGGGCATTAGACAGCATAAAGGCCGGATAGCCCGTGAGATAAACCTAGGGATTCTTGAATATTTAGATAAAACAGGTGCCAAATCAGTTGAAGATATTGTTGGCATAGCAGCATGAGTGAAAGAGGCCTTGAATTTGAAGAGACATCTAAGGGTATCTACCACGCTAACATCATAGGACCAGTTACAGACGTTCATATGCATCCTCGGATATTTGATCCTCGTTTTTATCGACGTGAAGAAACTCCTAATGGTAAAGCGGGTATACATATGTACTCCCAAGCTGCTCTAAGGGCAGGTTTTTTCAGGGGGTTGGCCATGCCCAATGAATCTTTGCGAATCTATTCTCCAGATGAACCGGATCAGACAGAATTAGTTCCTTATCCGCTTACTAAACCCGATCGCATTTTGGCTGCTGCCAATGTAATAATTCAGCGCTCCCTTATGAAAACCGGTTTGATAGCAGGAGTTGATAGAGAAATAATCGGACTTGGTTTAGATAACAAAAGGCCAGAATTTACAACTCAGGAAGTCGAGAAAGTGTTCTCAAGCAGATATATTCAAGAGTTAGCAGCAGCTTTAAAAATTTATGGAGGCGAGACGACTGGCGGATATATGATTCCTATGGAAACGATCATTCCCGTAGCTGAGATTTGGCATAAGCACAATGAAGGCAAACCTGTATATCTACATTTAGAAGATGGTGCTGTTGGAATAATTTTAGAACAATGGCCAGCGCATATTCCAGCACACATCGCTCACGTATCCTCTCGACAGGAGTTCGAACCTATCATTGAGGCTATAGATAGTGGTAAAAATGTCACTTGCGAAGCCACCCCTCACCATCTTTTCTTAACAGAAGCTACGCGAGAAGCAATTGGAGCATACGGCTGTATGAAGCCAACACTTAAAAGCGCAGAAGATGTAAAGTTTCTTTGGGATAATCTGAAATATATTCATATTTTTGCCAGCGATTGTGCGCCGCATCGGGCGATCGATAAAGTTGGAATTGACGGCCAAGGAATTGATAACCCGGCATTTGGCGTTACCAATCATGACGTATTCTTGCCCTTATTCTTCCAGACGATCCGGGATGGACGCCTAACCGAACAGGAACTATATGAACGTATAGTTACTAATCCTGCACAACGTTTTAATCTACCTAAGGATCGTTCGCGTTCGCGTTTTGAACTCAAACAGATTACAGCTGAAGAGGCGATAAAATCAACCGAATACGGCTGGAATCCATTCGCCATGTCCCCAGAGACACCAACAATGATAGGAAAAATTATAAGTCAACTCAGCGAAGTTGGGCGACTTAATATAGTTCTTGTAGGAAGCGAACCGATTATCACTGCGCGTCCAGGTTATCAGAATTTAATTCGTTTTTGATTTAACCCTAAATGCTGATCCGGCAATTAGGCAGCTAGTTTATCGTCGAAAGATACAACTTTAGTAAGCCACAAAATGCCCGCGGTTCTCATCCATGTACCCTCATGTACCTGCTCCTTTACAATTGCTTGAGGATGGTCAAAAAGTCTCTCTGGGAACTCATCACCACTTGGTTGAGGGTGTCCAAAAAGTGTATCCGGATTAGAGTTCATAATTTCATCAGTTAAATGTATCTGTTCAAAGCTTCTTCTGACTTCTTGAATTTCATCCGGTGTCCATGCTTGCTCTGTATGGGGATTAATCTCGTTTTGAAAACGCTCAGTCTGTCTTCGACTCAAAAAAACGGCGTGGGGGTTGAATTCCATCGCCTCGCTAAGTGTTCTAACTTCAGTAACATCTGTTCCCCTAGCCTCCACTAATTCCTTTACATCAGGCTTTATTTCTAGCCCATAGTGCGGAGATGCGAAAATGATATGATTGTCTTTAAAAACCGATAACCCTCTGGCGTCAGCTCTGTTCACTCGACCATGCCTATTGTCGCCAGCTATTACGACTCTAAGGCCATCCAGAGTCCCGAAATGATTATGAAGCACCTTCATATCACCTAACCACTGAGTAGGGTGGCAGTCGTCTGCATTACCCAAGTTAATTACGGGTAATACATCCACAGAAGTGGCCATTGTAATGTAGCCTATGTGCTTACTCCTGAAGGCAAATGCTAAGTAATCCTGCTCTGCGATGGTCTTTACCATTGATGTAAAGTCCTCATCTTTAGCTAACGAAGATGTCTCTTCTATATTATCCCGAGCGTAAAATTCTATTTTTAAGTTGCTAGCCGCTTTGACTATAGCTCCTACCGTACGGGTGCTTGGTTCATCTGTACCTACGTATATAATTTTGGACCCGTGCTTTAACCTTCTAACTTCCTCTATCGCCCACTCCAATCTTCCGGAATATGGGTTTTGGAGTTCTTTTGCCTCTTCTATTAGCCCAAGTGACTGCTCGCGCGTAAAATGCGCACTCGTATCAATGTGACGGTATAAAGTTTCTGACATTTATGCCCACTATCGTTGATGGTTCAAAAAAGTGCAAGCATGAGCGTGTTGTTATTGGTTTAACGATTTTTTTTGAAGCTCTTCTTGTCCCGATAGGCTAAGTCACGGCGGTAATTGCCTAAATGGTCGATGTATCTCTCGTATGGGCGAAAAAGGCTGGAGTAGTGTACGTTCGGAGGCATTACCTTCAGCAATTTCCCCTGCTGTTCCAGGTATTCAACCAGGCAGAAAAAGTCGCCGTCGCCACTGATAATAATAGCCTTGTCGTAGTTTTTGAGCTCTTTCATGGCCCAAAGGACCAACTCCGCATCAACATTGCCCTTCACCGGCTTCTTTTCTTCGTGCTCAGTTTTTTCGCCCGGCTGAGGTTGGGCAACTTGCTCGCGGGGTTTGCTCATATCGAATGTCGGTTTTAGCACTACCGAGTAGCCAGCGTCGTGCAAAAACTCATACATGTCCTGGAACTCTGGCACGTATCCAATAAACATAAATGCTTGGTCTACGCCGTACTTGTCTTTTAAGAATCGGCGGAACTTGCGCCAGTCTACCTTCCAACCAAATTTTTGGGTACTCACGTTGACATTCTGGCTGTCAATAAAAGCATATACTTGCTGCTTGCTATTCATCGTCTTAATAATACTATGAAAGCAGTTTTACAGATAGCGGGCGGTTCTATACGGTCTACTTTGATAGTGCCGAATAAGCCGCTTCATCTCGGACAGTATCAGCATCAATGACGGTAGATAGACCACTAAAATTAGTGCTATTGGATTACTAAGAAAATTAACAACGTAGCCCGCTTTTGGAAGCGCGGTTATTTTTTTATCAGCAGCTGTTATCACGAGTTCGCCGTGACGTGCATTCATGTTCACTATATCGGTCTCAGAGCTGTGTATATGCAGTCCCTTAACTTGCCATATGCCCAACAATATGACGCCTCCCACTATTAACAACAGCGCCAAGATTACAAAAATCGCCCTCAGAAATTGTTTCATAAATCTATATACCGATACCGCTGAACACGAGGTCTATTCCAGAGATTGTGGCGCTCTGAGCGTTGAATGCATCGCTGTCCATAGAAATCTTCAACGTATATGATCCAACTGCTCCACCAGATATCGGATCAGTTAAGCCCAGCCCGCCGGTGGCATTAGCGTCTTGAAGAGACTTTAGCGACAGGCTCTGCGAAACATTGGTGTCCGTGCGGGTAATTACTAGATAAATTTTACTCAGGTTTACGCTGGCATTAGTTGGTCCGGTGGTTGTCACTGAAGGCGTGCTGCTGATGGCAGCTTTGATCGACATGTTAGCCGTACCAAAATTTTTAAGATAAAGTGGGTCGCCGCTGCTGGGTGCTGCCGATCCGCCGGGGATCACTCCGGTGAAAGAATAACCGGCTAGCGTCGGTGAGTACCAGGTTAGCCCGTCTTTGCTAATCCTAAGATCGGCTGTGGCGCTATTGATAGTATTACCTGACAGCGTAGCACCTTGGCTTTGCAATGCCGCAAAAGTCATACCAGTAAGTATTATTCCAATCGAACCAAAAACCATTACTGCTCTAACCAATGGCCACAAACTCTTTCGATTTCGCATAACTCCTCCAATAATATTTGAGAATAATATGCCACCAGAGTTTACCAGCGTCAATATTATTTTACTTGTTTCTTTTACAACACGCTGCTTTTATGTTAGAGCTTATGTTTTTAGTGATACTCAGGGTTCTGACTTTTGGCGTTGGTTACATGCTCCCATTCGGCTGATATATTGCCGTAGGCTGGGATACCACCGATATCTTTTAGCATGCGGGCGGTATGCATTAAGTTCCAAGCCATAAAAGTCGCGTTGCGGTTAGTGAAATCGTTATCGTAGCCCAGTGGTGGGTCGATTTTTTGACCCATCCACTCAGTATCGCCGTAGCTCGGGCCGGGGCCGGCCTCGCCTATCCAGCCACAGTCAGCCTGCGGCGGTACCATGTAGCCGATGTGCTGTAAGGCGTACAGAATATCCATCGAGCAATGCTTAATGCCGTCTTCGTTGCCGGTGATCACACAGCCGCCGGTTTTGCCGTAATAAAGGTATTGGCCTTTGGTGTTGCGGTCGCCGCTGTAGGCGTACATGCGCTCAATCACAAGGGTTGCGACGCTGGATTTTGTACCTAGCCAAATCGGGGAGCCAATGACTAAAATGTCGGCAGCCATGATTTTTTTCTGGATTTTAGGCCAATCATCGCGGTCCCAGCCGCTCTCGGTGCCGTCTTTATCCATCCCAAAGGTGATTTGGTAGTCTAATGCGTAAATTTGTTCTACTTTCACGCCTCCCTTCCTCATAATTCCGGCCGCGCGGTTCATCAATCTTTGGGTATGGGACTTAGTAGAGTCCTTTTTAATAGAACAATTGATAAACAGAGCTTTAAGGTCGGCAAACTGCTTAGTTTTAGTAGCTATTTTGGCCTTAGCCATAGAGCTACATCTGGTTTACGAGGTTGAGAATATTGCCGTCTGGATCTTTAAACCATGCAGCTTTCATATCACCAAAAGTGTGGATCTCGCCTTCGCGCTTTGCGCCAGGGATATTGTCGTACTGCTCAAAAGTTACGCCTTTTGATTTTAGGTCAGCAACGATTTTTTCAAGATCATCACCAACGCCCCAGCTAGCAGCTGTAGCTTTATTAGTACCCGCAAACTGTGAAGGATAAACAAGCACGTTGGAATCCCCACTTTTATACAAATTCCCTCCGCCGCCCGGGTCTACCTTGTCGACGGTCAGCCCCAAAGTTCCTTCATAAAATTTTTTAGCCGCGTCCATGTCCTTGACAGCGATAGTCGCGACAGCTGTTTTGTCTCCTAACATACCAAACCTCCCTTGCTTAGTTATATTTCTAGTATACCCTAGCCTCGCGCTGTCTCCACTTTAAAATCTATGATTAATTATTTTGGTGGTAATGATTTAGCAAAATCTCTGCCAGTTTCAAGTAGTTCCAAGAGCTTTTTATCCGTGCTATAGGCTGGCTCTTCTGCAATGAACCAATTCTTCATTGGCCGACCGGTCATGTCAAAGATTCTGATGCCAGGCTGCTTCAGTAATTCACTCGCCCTCTCTTCGCCAGCCCGCACGATCAACTGATCTTTCTTATGAGTTCCAAATGCCAAGTTACCGTTTATCATATAGCCATAACCCGAGAACATTTTCTTCTTGGTCGCTCCCCAATTAGCTGTTAATTCATCAATTCTTTCTTCTAAAGTCATAGTCGTCACCATTTCCTATCCGATAATTTTCTTTTTTGACATTTCTTGGCGATATTTCTTCTCGGGCAAGAGCTTTTCGCCGGCATAAAGCACATGGTCAACTTTGCCTGACTTATCAAACTTAAATTCCACTGTCTCACCCTCGGAACCAAAGCTGTCTGTCTTTGCAATCCTAAACTTATTGCCTGCTAAATGTTCAAGTTCATTAGGCTCATTGAATGGTTCCCAGCTGTCTGCATTTATACTGAGTAGTTTTTTACCCATTGGTACGATGTCTGCGCCGTACCAAAGACCCTCATAACGCCCAGCATATTTAAGAAGGCTAGCATCCGTAGGTTCATCGTTGTTAAGACCGTAATCAATAGTTTTTGCGATGCTAAGGGCAATCCTAGACGCTGCACTACTAAGAGCGTTGGTCAGTACAACAATTACGAATTTATCTTTAGGGTCAAAAAAGCTCTTAGTGATATGTCCCGGAAAGCCGCCGGGATGCCCAATTAACTTCCGGTCATTTATATATTCAAGTTCAAAGCCAAGACCATACTCTTCTCGCTCATCAATATTCTCGACTCGCCATTGGGATCTTTGCATCTCTTTTTTAAATTCATCGTCGAGCAGCTTGCCGGAACCGACCATTTGGGCATTAAAATATTTACAAAGGTCTTCAGCTGTTGAGCAAAAGCCAGTGGCCGGTGACATCGCTCTTGTGTCAATTTGCTTAATGGGCAGGCGTTTCTTATGCTGGTCTATCCTAGAGTAGCCAGTAACTAACCGATCCATAATGTCTGCGGAAATCTCTGGCCTGGTATACTTGAGCCCGAGCGGTTTTATAATGTTGTCGGTGACATATTTATTATAGGAATTCCCGGAAACGCCTTCGACAATTAGGCCAAGTAGCGAATAGCCGTAGTTGGAATATTTCATTTTTGTATTGGTATCTAAAACAAGCCCTGATTCCAAAACGTCCTTCATTAATCGTTCTTTATCCGGAAAAGGAGCATGCAGCGACCAGTAATCCTTACTCAGACCGTCCCTGACAAGCCCAGCACCGTGCGAAAGCAGCTGGCGAATTGTGACCTTCAAAAATCGCTTATCCCTATGTTTCTTGAGCCAAGGCAAATAGCTGACTGCGTAATCGTCGATGCGCAGTTTTTCTTGCTCTTGGAGCTGCATTATGGCAGTTGCCGTAAATGTCTTGGAGTGCGACGCGATGCGGAACAAATGATCCGGGGTCATCTTTTGCTTCTTCTCAAGATCGGCATAGCCATGGGCTTCTAGAAAAATAATCTTGCCATCACGAGCAACGGCAACAACCAGTCCAGGGATGTCGTTCTTCTGCTCGTAAATCAAACGGAGCCATTGGCTTAAATATCCGTACGGCTCCCAGTCTGTCTTAGTCATAGATATATTATTTCACAATTTACTAAAATGTAAATTGCTTAACTTGTTAAGTATTCCCTGTGGGTTCGTGTTATTCTCCGTGAACCGCTGCCAACCCCTCCAGCTGACTACGAATTTCGTCAACTCGAGCAAATGTCATGAAATGTACATCCGAAAGCTCATACCCGACTGGCATTACTGGAACTTGATCGCCGTCGCCGTATAGCGGCTCGGTAGAATTAAGGTAAATAACGCCTTCCTTTGATAACGCCATGGACTCGACTCCCGCTGGCTCGCAACCGTGCAAATCCCAGCCCTCGACATATTCTATGACCCGTTCTCGTTTACGGAATATACTTCGGCGTACTTCTTTTTCTAAGCCAACAAGGCAATCAGTCGGCACTCTTCTACCACCTAGCCTCATAGCCAAGTCAGTGGCGTCCAATAAAAGTTCGGTGATTGCCTCGTCATTTTCTAACACATACTCGATGCCGTTCGGCGCTTCGTAATCCCCGCTCGCACTCATAAAATTCCTCCTAACTCAATCTCTTAGAGATTTCGTTGACTTTAACACGCTCTTGTTGAGTAGTATCCCTACTCCTTAGTGTCAAAGTATCGTCCTCTAGAGAATCAAAGTCAACAGTCAGACACCATGGAGTGCCGATTTCGTCTTGGCGACGGTACCGTTTGCCAATATTGCCGTTGTCGTCGAACATAACTGCTCCAATTTCATCTTTGAGCATTTTGTAAACTTCTTTGGCTTTGGCGACCAGCTCAGGTTTGTTTTTGAGTAGTGGAAATACGGCGACTTTAACCGGCGCAATTTCTGCCGGCAGTTTTAGGAAAACACGCTTTTCCCCTACCTGCTCGTCTTCCGAATACGCTGAAATAAGTAGTGCCAGCACTAAGCGCTCTACGCCAAATGAAGGCTCGATAACATGCGGAAGGAACGGTGAGCTACCATCTTTGGGCCGGTACTGTAAATCCTTGCCTGAGGCTTCTTGGTGATTCTTGAGGTCGTAGTCGCCTCGATAAGCCAGACCGGCTAGCTCGTCAGTTTTAAATGGAAAATCGAACTGAAAATCTATGGTGCGTTTAGAGTAATGTGCTCGATCCTCCTCTGGAACTTCTAGTTCGTGGATATTATTTTCCGGTAGCCCAACTTTTTTGAAGAAGTCCATCATACTGAGGCGCCATTGCTCAAATGCTTCCTCCCATTTATCAGATTGAACAAAATACTCGATTTCCATCTGCTCCATTTCGCGCAGACGGAATAAAAAGTCTCGGGGGCTAATTTCGTTACGAAAAGCTTTGCCGATTTGCGCCAAGCCAAAAGGCATATCGGGCTGAACGGTATCCAAAATGTTTTTGAAGTTAACAAACATACCTTGTGCAGTTTCCGGACGCAAGTAGCTAATACTATCTTTATCCTCAGTGGGGCCAGTATTTGTCTTGAACATCATATTAAACTGTTTAGGCTCACCTAGTGTGTCTTCCTTGCCGCATACAGGACACTTATTCCCATCTATATGATCCTGACGCAAACGTGAATGACAATTACTACACTCAACCATTGGGTCGTTAAAGCCGGTAGCGTGGCCGCTAGCCTCCCAGACCTTTTTGTTCATTAAAATAGCAGCATCCATCGGATACATATCATCCCGGCTAGTTACAAAGGAGTTCCACCAAAGGTTTTGGATGTTGTGCTTAAGCGCTATGCCTAGCGGGCCGTAATCATAAACACCAGCCAAACCACCATAAATTTCGGAACTAGGAAAAATAAATCCCCGCCGTTTAGCCAAGCTAACAATATCTTCCAAAGAAACACCCATCTTAAGCAGGAATTATAGACGCTTTAACGAGTTTCGGCTACTTCTACGCGCGCCGGTTGGCGCAGGATTTGGATAAATTTATATTGATATTTACCAGAGCGAGCTTTAATTATCTGCTGAGCCACCCATCCTTTATCAAGCATTTGGTCTAAATCGTCACGCTTTACTCCATCCCAAAATGCAGTCCGCATGCCGGACGGTGCTGCAACTAATACTTTGGCTATGCGACCATCTTCCGCCAAGCCGTTACTCAATTGGCCAGCGCCAGCTTTAATAAAATTATAAATGGGTTCCAGTTTGCGCGGCGTCCACTGCGATGTTGAGGTAACGGTAACAAGTTCATCCAGGTGATTCTGTTTTATCAGGAGCGATCTTACAAAATAAATTAGTCCCCTCCCACCAACATCCAGCATATCTTCTATTTGCTGCGTAGATAAATCAGTGACAGTACCATCCTGATAAAAACCGGCAGCGTATACTAAAACATTAACTTTTGGCAAACCCTTAATAAACCTTTCTATTTTTGTAGGCAAGTCGTTTTGGGTTAGATCAAACTTTCTAAATTCAGCAAAATTAACCTTTGGGTCGTTTCTGCCCGTGATAATTACTTCATCGCCTTTATTGCTAAACTCCTTAGACAAGGCTAGACCTAAGCCCGAACTGCCACCTATAATCAAGACTTTCATATCAAGAGAAATTATATCCGAACGTAGGTTTTGAGGATAGTATCGATTAGAGCTTGACAGTCATTAATAAGATTTAGAGCGCCTTCAATCCGTTGAAGGGCTTTGGGAGCATTATTGCCAAAACCCAAGCGCAGGAATTTTATGTGATTGACATTGAATTCACCCTGCTCTTTTGGAGCGAATTTCATTTTATCAAAATCGAAGCTGTAAGTTTTGGACTGTGCTAGTTTTTTGCCGGACTCATCACTATGCAAATTAGGTGCGTGACCAGCGAGCTTCAAAAGTTGCATCCTAAACCATAGCTTAGTAAGCTCGGGTGAAATTTCGGAATCGTCAAGTGCGCCTAGAGCTCGATCTAAGAGATTAAAATAGGCTTCTTCTGGCTGATCTTCGGTAGCCTTATTTAAAATTTTGAGGAAATCATAGCCCTCGTTTGTGCGGTCGATGCTTTTGACAATGTTTCCGTAATGCCGCATTAGTCGCGCGGAAATAAGCGTATTAATTTCACCACGTCCAACAATGACGGTTAGATCACTGACGCTGAAAAGTTCAATACTACCAGCCAGTTTGGCCTTGGATTTTCGCACACCTTTGGCAATAGCCTTAATTTTGCCGTGGTCTTTGGTTAGGAAAGTTAATATCCGATCGGCTTCGCCGTAATCTGTACGGGTGAGTACAATACCTTGCGTTGCGTATTGCTTCATGCTTTAGCCGGCTGCAAAACCCTATCAACAGTTTGAGTAAGCTTTGAAAGTGGCGTGTTGGATTTGTAGTGATAGTCGGTAATGTTCAGATGCTCGAAACCATCCAAAGTGCCCTTAAGTTCCTCCGGCGACAGGCTGCTGAACAGAATTATTGGAACGTTTTGCCAATCGGGGTAACTGCGAAATTCGTATAGAAATTCCACGCCTCCCCTGCCCGCCAAAACTAGATCAAGAATTATTATATCCGGTAGCCTTGTATCGGCACTATCAAGGGCTACCTGCGGATTGACTTGCCAATCAACATCATGTCCACGTTTTTTTAAAAATTTGGCAATATTTGCGGCCAGAATTTTATCTGACTCGATTAATAGGATTTGAGCCATTTAAACAAACTGTAATTGCTTGCTGACAGGAATAGCTGTAGCGATGCCATGCAGGCCACCATGTGCTGCCGCGCGTAGCGGCTGCCACATGGAGCTGCAAAGCATGTCGGCAATTAAAACACCACTAGCTGCTCCGGCGGGCATTGACGGCAATGGTTGGCGGGCCCGACCGACCAATAAGCGGGCGTTGCGTAGCGTCTTATCGCTTAAGCCCTCTATACTACTGAAAACTCCGGTAGATATAACGCTCTCGGAGCTGCGATGTGCCCCCAAAAGCAGTTTGTAACGTTTCTGCTGGACTTGTGCGGCCTGAGCTCTTATTAGACTGGCGGAGAGTATTTGGATTGCCGTTTGCAGGCTGGCTTGATGAGTTAGAACGGGAGTTAGTCTGCCCGAAACATCGACTTGCAAATCAGTGGCATATTTTTTAGCGTACGGCGTAAGTTCGTGGGCGACGTCCTGTAAAACAGCGCCGATGGCCACTGGCTCGAAGGTCATAGAATCAACATCAGAATTGATCCTAAGGGTTAGTTTGTAGGCCTCGATAAGGTGGAGTCCATTTTCGATACTTAAGATGATCTGCTCTTTTGACGAGAGGGTACTCTTTTTACTGAAATTATCTTCGTCAAGAACTTCGAGGCTCGACTTAATTTGCAAAAAAGGTAACGCTAAATCATCACTGAGCGCGGCGAGCAACGCCTTCATTGGATTCAGCTTATCGACGTCAGTGCCGACTACTCTTCTCCTCATACCCCTTGCAAACTATTAAATATAGACTAAGTATAGCATTCTGAGCTGATGTCTAACCACATCGACGCGCAGTAATTAATGTTATGGAACAAATGTTAGAGTAGCTAAAATTGTATTATTAAAATCAGACAAAAAACTGGGGGATTCTGTGTAAATTTTGAGGGTTTTATCACGAACCTTGATTATGATCATAGAGCCCTGTATAAGTAACGCGCTGTTTTGCCCAATTGCACCGTCAAGTCGAGTACCAGTTTGTACATTTGGTATCTGAGTCATTAGTGGTGGTACATAAGGACTGGCTGTGGCGGTACCTTTTTTGATAAAACTGTCAAATTGCTTAAGAACCTGCGCGTAGGAAAGTCCGATTAGATCTACTCGCAAAGCATATTGCGGTATGACTCCATTTAGCGCCGTTGGGCTAGGTACTGTATCTGGGTAAAAGAGGGATTTTAAAGGATCGGTAGGATTAGTTTGATCAACATAAGCACTCCAGGTTTTGGGATAATTGAAAGTCACCGAGCCAAATGTAGCTGGGCCCTTAAATGCCTTATTAGGCAGTTTTTCTTTTTCGGCAAAAACACCACTGTCTCTGGCTACTTGAACCTGCTGCGCCTTAACGACCGCAGCAGCTACTTTTTTATCAGATCGATTTTTGTAATCTTGCTGCTGCTGATACGCCCAATAACCAAAAGTCGCAGCCGCCACAAATGCAATGGCTAGAACGATGACTGCTGCAATTAAAACTACTCCACCTTTTTGGTCGTTGTTTTTCATTTATATGCTTATGGTAAACCACTTCCCCTGTCAGAAGCAAGTAGCGTAACTTTTATTTTAGTCGGTTTTATCTAATTCTTGCTTAAGAACGGTAATACTTGCTTGATCTTCAGCAACATCATCAATAGCTTCTCGGACATCTTTGATAGAATTTTTTATTGAAAGCAGTCCTAGCCCGCCGGCGAGGACTCCAGGAATAATAATTCGAAGATCAGAAAATATTATTCCCTCTACAGTACCTAGACCCCCTGCGCCCGTCATTATACCGCCCCATATACCTTGCTTTAATGAAATTAGTACACTTTTTTCATTAAAGTCCAAGGATTGCACATGGTGTTCTAGGCTTCTCTCCACATCTCTTTGGGATACTTCACTCATGTTAAAAGCTTACTTCAATATAATTGCAGCGCAAGCATGATTATTATTGATATTTATATAGAAACAAAGCGCCGCTTTTCTTGACTGGTTTTTTGCCGGGGATTTTGAAGGCATGGCTGACTAATTTTATTTGATGATCTTTTGAATATTTGAGTAGCAATTTATCGAGACGGACCATGTAGTGTGTGATTAAAAAAACGAATACGCCGTCCGCCTGAGACAAATCGGCGCGCCAAAAATTACCAATTTTAATCTTCACTTGTCCGCCGTAGCGCCTTGTTCGAAGCCAGGCATAGGCTGCTAAAAATGGGTTGAGCTCGTACCCAATTGCTTGCAGACCCCGTCCGGCTGCCAAAACCAGCAGCCGCCCATCGCCACAACCCAGATCAACGAAAGTCTGCCCGGGTTTAAGGTCTATTAAATCCAGTGCTTCGCTACTTTGATTTTTGAGCGTCGGAAGGTATGGGGCGCCGAATGGTAAAACTGCGGCGTAGACCAGTACTAAAATCACACCGATTACCCAAACAACCCAAAAAACCCACCACATGGCCTATGTACCTCTTGAACGGTTGTGCAACGCCTTTTGGTAAAAGAAATAACCCGGGGTAAGTTGGATAAACATATTAATTACACGGTACATGAGTGTAACCGGTATACTCACCTCGGCAGGAATACCGGTGGCCACTAAAACAGCCGTCATCAGACCTTCATATATACCAATGCCGGCCGGCAACACGGAAACCAAACCAGCAACATTAGCTACACAATAAGCCAATATTACTGCTCCGATATTCACCAAACGGCCGAAAGCTATGTAGACAGCATAAATTGCAGCAATCTCCGTGATGTTAGCGATCAGCATATATAAAAATGGCATCTTCAGTTCCCGCCAGCGATTTTTCAGAATCTGATAATTATCATGGAGTTCACTAAAGACTTTTTGAGCATTATCGATCTGAAACGTCTCGGGATGCTTGGGTCTTACTAGATGAATAGTTTTATTCAACAGCCTAGTTATAAACGTTAAGAAAGTATTTATCCGGCTGCGGCTCTCGATTATATAAATCACAATAAATGTGCCAACAATCAGCAAAGTCACGATAGAGCTGGCAACTGCGATAATTAAGTTGTTGGTATGACCACGTAGTGCCAAAAAGAAAACGCCTAGAACCAGTAACGGTTGGAAGCTGAGGTAGAGCAGAAAAAGTTTCATTACCTGCGCCAAAGTTGATTTAGCGCCGCTAACTCCTAAAGACCGCATCCGTAAGGCAAAGTAAGATATACCGCTGACTCCCCCGCTCGGCAGGATATGATTGACAAAATTTAATTCCAAAGTTAAGCGAAACATCGGCCAATAAGCTACCTTCTCTTCCAATATGGCAAAGAAGTGGCGATACAAGCGCGCATAGGAATCGTAGTTGAGTACTTCCAGCGGAATTATCAACAGCAGAGCCGCGGTATTCACGCGACCCAGATTTTTAATAACATCAACGATTTGACGGCGCAGCGTATAGACAAGAATGGCTAGAGCTACGAACGATACAATAGTCAGAATCAGCTTCCAGCGCGACTGTCTGAGGATTTGGTCGGTAGCTTCCATCAATATGAGAAACCCCTTCGCGGTTTCTCATCGCGCCGGGCAAAAAGTGTGATTTTTGCTCGGGCTGCTCTTCCGGATAAATTAGCCATACATCAATATCATATTACAATTAGTGGAGCATGAGTGAGTTTGAGGCAAAAAGTATGTGTATTTTAGGACGCCAGCCGGCGCTTGGTTTATCAGAACTTGAAAGTTTGTATGGCGCTGAGCATATTCGACCAATTGCAGGCGCTGCTTTGCTGGATATTGATGCCGTCGATATCAATTTTAAACGGCTGGGTGGCACTATAAAAGTTGCTCGTTTGCTGAGCGTGCTTCCGACTACCAAATGGTCGCAGTTGCTCGATTATCTGAAAAAGACTATCCCTCAACATCTTCAACATGTGTCCGAAGGACCATTTACTTTGGGCTTGAGCTTGTATGGCCTGTCAGTCCCGATAAACGAGATTAATAAAGGAACTCTGACAATCAAAAGAGCCGTGAAGCCAACGGGGCGAAATATACGAGTAGTGCCTAATAAAAATGCCGAGCTCAACGCGGCGCAGGTCTTGCATAATAAACTAACGCATAAAGGGGCTTGGGAGCTGCTTTTAATCCGTGATGGCTCGCAAACCTACCTAGCCCAAACGCTCTTTGTACAGGATATCGAAGCTTATGCCGCCCGCGATCAAGCCCGGCCCAAGCGCGACGCCCGGATTGGTATGTTGCCGCCAAAACTAGGCCAGATAATTATTAACTTGGCTGTCGGGCATATTAAAAGCCAAGATAGTTCCAGGGTGCGGATTCTTGATCCTTTTTGTGGCACGGGAGTAGTTTTGCAGGAAGCATTGCTGATGGGTTATAGCGTGCTCGGTACTGATTCCAATGAACGCCTGATCGAATACTCAAAGACTAATATTCGGTGGTTAGTGCAAAAATATCCGAACTTGAGTGGGCACGTCTCTATCGAAATCGGAGACGCTACGGATTTTAAGTGGCCGCGTTTTTCAGCTGTCGCCAGTGAGGTTTATCTAGGCCGGCCACTCAATAACCTGCCCGATCAAGCCGAACTTAAGAAAATAATTAATGATGTAAATACAATTACTAAAAAATTCTTGCTGAACCTAGCACCCCAACTAAAAAAAGGCCAAAAAGTATCCCTAGCTGTCCCGGCTTGGAAAACCAAAACCGGATTTAAGTATTTACCCCTTATTGACCATTTAACAGATATGGGATATAATCGTGTGCAGTTTCAGCATGTTCGCCGTGAGGATTTAATCTACTTTCGCGAAGATCAAATTGTCGCCCGCGAGCTGCTAGTTTTAGAAAAGAATTGAGGAAGCACTATGTCCAAGACTAAAGCAGGTGGTACCAGTAAGAATATTCACGACAGCCCCGGCCAGAGGCTTGGACTTAAAGTATTTGGCGGGCAGAGCGTCAAAACCGGTGATGTTTTAGTGCGACAAGTCGGGCTAACTAAGCGTTCAGGCAATGGTACATTTTTATCAAGAAATTTCACCATTCATGCAGCTAAAGACGGCGTAGTCAAGTTCAACAAACGACGCGTTAAGCGTTTTAGTGGACGCAGCGTTCCCCGAACCGAAGTTATCGTTGAGTAATCGATCTTAGTAAACCGATAAATAATGGATGTGGGCGGTCTGGTCGCGAGCGGAATTCTGGGTGTGCTTGCGTGGTCACAAAATATGGATGGTCAATAGCTTCGATCATCTCTACAAGATTATCGTCGGGGCTCATACCGCTGGCTAGTAGTCCCCACTTTTCATATTGATTGCGATATTTATTATTAGCTTCGTAGCGATGGCGATGGCGTTCTATAATCTGCTCCTGGCCGTAAAGTCGACGTGCTTTTGTACCGCGAGTCAGCACACATGGATAGTCACCCAAGCGCATTGTGCCTCCAGTATTTTCTTTACCGATCTGCTCGGCCATTGTGCTAATCACCGGATCGGGTGTATTGGCGTCAAACTCTGTAGAGTTGGCTTTGCTGAGCCCAGCCCGTCTGGCAGCAGCAATCAGCGAGACTTGCAAACCCAGACATAGCCCTAGATACGGCACCTTGTTATCCAGCGCATAAGTGGCTGCCCAGACTTTACCTTCAATACCGCGTGGGCCAAACCCGCCAGGCACCACAAACCCATCTAAACTTCTTAAAAGCTCCTGCTCTTTCTTATCTTTAGGTAAATCTTCTGCCTTTATCCATACGATGTCTAGATTAACTTCATTAGCCCAAGCCGCAGCTCTGAGTGCTTCAAAAACGCACATATAGGTGTCTTGATTATCAGTATATTTAGCTACCACGCCCACTCGTATTGTTTTACGGTAGCGCGTCAGCGCACTTTTGACGACTCTTTGCCAGGCTTTAAGG
The DNA here is from genome assembly GCA_035480715.1 of Saccharimonadales bacterium (SeqCode). Taxonomy (GTDB): domain Bacteria; phylum Patescibacteriota; class Saccharimonadia; order Saccharimonadales; family UBA10212; genus 2-01-FULL-49-22. Next base: position 82,155 of record DATIHL010000015.1, read on the forward strand.
TCTGGCCGGCCAGTCCTAAGGCCAAGGTTCCTGGTGATGACATCGGCAATTTTGGCCTCTTCTAAAGATAGTGGTACTTGATAGATAGTGGGCGCATTAGGCAGCAGTACAATTGCCTCTTGATCGACGCCAGTAAAGAGGCTTAGCTTGGGCACTACCGAGCGAGTTGGCTTTACCTCGGAACGCGCGACTAAAACATCCGGCACAATACCAAGCCCACGCAGCTCGCGCACCGAATTTTGGGCTGGTTTAGTCTTGAATTCCCGGCTGGCACCAAGATATGGCATGTAGACAACGTGTACAAACAGGCAGTTCTCTTGCCCTAGTCTCATGGCCATTTCGCGAATTGCCTCGATGAAACCAAGTGATTCGTAGTCGCCAACCGTTCCGCCAATCTCGGCGATATGTACATCAAAACCATTACCGGCGGCGGCGATGTTTTTCTGGATCTGGTTGGTTATATGAGGAATAATCTGCACGGTCTGACCCAGATATTTACCTGATCGCTCATCGTTAATAACTTGGCCGAAAATCTGACCCGACATTAGACTGCTAGCTTTGGTTAGCTCCACATCTAAAAATCGTTCGTAGTGCCCGACATCTAGATCAGTTTCAGCGCCGTCAGCCGTTACAAAACACTCACCGTGTTCGGCCGGGTTTAGTGTGCCGGCATCGACGTTTAAATACGGGTCGCATTTTTGAATATTTACCGAGAGACCGCGAGCTTTTAGGATAGTACCGATGGAAGCAGCAGTGATACCTTTGCCGACGCCCGATAAAACACCGCCGGTCACAAAAATATACTTAGTCTGAGCCTTGGCCGCTCTTGCCATGCTTCCTGTTAACCCTCGCTCCTTTAACTACTTAAAATTCTAGCACAATTGAGCGTATCTAACCTAGAGAGGCGAAGTTATATTTTGGCTTGTAAAATCTGGTAGGCTTTATCTTTTTGTGGATCTTTGGCGGCTTTTTGATCAGCATCGCTGATCTCTATTTTTGTATCAGGCGTAATACCTTGTTTATCGATGTTTTTACCGTCAGGTGTATACCAGCGGGCTATTGTTACCTTAAGCTCAGAACCATCTAGTAAATTCTCCACTTGCTGAACGCTACCCTTACCAAAGCTCTTCACGCCGACCAAAGTCGCTGCTCCGTTGTCATGCAGTGCACCGGCAGTTATTTCGGCAGCGCTCGCCGAACCACCATCAATCAGCACAACTGTAGGCATACCTTTAAATGGGCTGTCGCCGCTGGCATATTTGGTTGATAGGATGGTCGAACCGCGCCGCTCAGATACGATTGTCTTACCGCTACCAAGCCACAGGCTTGATATATTCACTGCACCGTCCAGATATCCACCTGGATCACCGCGCAAATCGAGCACGATAGCTTTAACGCCTTTGCCTTTGAATTCGGAGGCGGCCTTTTGCGCCAGACCTACAGTGTCGTTGGTAAATTGAGTAATTTTAAGATAACCGATAGCTCCATCTTCGTGGTATTGCACGCTGGGTACGTTAATCTGAGTGCGGGTGATTGTAACTTCGAAAGGCTTGCCGTTGCCCCTGATGATGGTCAATGTCACATTAGTATTAGCGGCACCGCGAATCTTGCGAACCACGCCATCTATACTCAGACCGCTGGTACTTTGGCTATTCACAGCAGCGATGATATCTTTAGGTTTAAGACCGGCTTTTTCGGCCGGATAGCCTGCTAGCGGCGAAACTATGACGATATTATTATCAGCGTCTGTGCCTAATTCGGCTCCTATGCCGGTAAAACTGCCCGAGAGTTCATCGTTGAACTCTTTAGCATCTTTAGGACTGAAATATACAGTGTACGGATCCCCAGCTGCACTCACCAGCCCGGATTTTATGCCATCCAACAGCTGCGATTGATTAAGGCTGCCGTCAAAATCGTTATTCAGCAGTCTATATACCTGATCGACTGACGAGTAGTCAAAAACAGAGGTAGGACTGACCGTTCGAGCCCGGCTCAAGCCCTTTACATTAATGTCTCCTCTACCAATAGCCAAGCCAGCTCCGAATATAGCAGCCAAAACGCTCAGTACAATGACTGATTTAATGAAGCGGCGCATCCTCCGGCGCCTCGGCCTAATTTCTTGAGCCTCGTATTCTTCCACTAGCTATTTTCTAAATATTAAACTAATGCTTTTTATTATACAGGTTGTAGAGTTATTGGGATTATAGGTTATATGAAAATACTTAACTTGTTAAGTATTCCCTACTTTTGGAAAAGCGAGGCTCTTACTTTCCAGCACATGTGACAAAACAGATAGAGTCCGGACTAATTGGACGGGTGATATCCGGTTTTCGAGTGTGCTGGAAAGTAAGAGACCGAGCGTCTTTAGCCGCCGAAGTAGATATAGATTAGGCCAGAGCCGTTGATGTACATCTCTGAGTAGTGTCCAGCCAAGTCATAGTTGTATTGGCTGACGTATATCATATTGCCGTTAACCGCCTCTACCCACATAGCATGTCCGTAAGCTCCGCCCATCGATATGGCGACAGAATGCACTCTGGGCACTGAGCCCGTAGGAATACCGGCAGACTGTGCGTCAGATGGCCATTGATTAGCATTGCCGACACCACCCCAGTAAGGCATGTAGCCGTAGGTTTGCTGTACTTTCCAGGCGGTGTAGCTAACGCACTCTCGATTGAGCATTCCCCAAGGATCAATCAGCGAATCCTGGTAGGCATTGTCCAGATATGCCGGATAACCGCCGTGTCCAGGATCACCGGCAACAGCTGTACCTCCGAGTCGATGATTGGCTGCCAGCTGCTGCATCCGTAAACTGGCAATCTGGGAATTGTTAGTTTTAATCTGCTGGTCATAATTGGCTTTCTGATCCTGGGTATACGCCAAAAGCTGTGCTTGCTGAGACTCTGACGCATTAATCTGGGCCTGCTGGGCCTGCTGATCTTTTATCCTACTCTGCAGTTCTCTTTGCTGTTCTTGAAGTTGTTGTTTAAGTTGGTTGATCTGATTTACGGTATCTGTAACCTTATTTTCCACTGCACTCCGAGACACTTGTTTATTAACGTAATCGCTCAGATCGTTACTACTCGCCAGGATTTCAAGGGTAGAAATCTTGCCCTCTAAATACATGGCTTTGATGTCTTCACCAAGGACATGTTTTTGGTGGTCAAGTTCGATCTGTTCGGCTTCGATCTTAACCTGCAGCTCGTCACTAGCCTTTTGATTAGATACTATGGCCTGTTGCAAATCATCAATTTGTTGCTGCAGCTTATTAACAGCATCCTGATAGCTGCTGGCTTGGGCCGCTAACTGATTGGCCGATTGTTGATTAGCGGCGTTTTGATCTCGCAGTGCCTGTATTTGAGCGTCAAACTGGTCGGCGCGTACTAGTCCGCCATAGAATGTAGCACCAGCTAAAACTACAGCAATAACAATAATCGCCGTTAGCGATTTAATATGAACTATTTTGTATTTTTCTAATTTTTGTTTTAGCATCGAACTTTTTATTTTTTGTGCTAACGCTTTGATAATACTACACCCTCCACTCGCATGCAATAGATACGAGCATTGTACAATTCACACTTTGCATCTAGCAGACAGCGCTTTTTATAGGGCTGATTTATAGCTGTTTAGAAAATGTAAAATGTTAATTAATTGATAGTTGTTAATTGTCGACTTGAGAAATATTTATTGTCTGAGTTTAAGATACCGCCGTGTGGCTACTCCTGACGAGGCGGCACCAATTATTATACCAATAGCAATTTGTGTAGTCAAAATCAGCCCTAAATGATCCCTGAAATAGTGGTTAGAGAAGCTAATATCCAACAGCCCCAGACTACTGGCCTGTAAGGTAGAGCTGGCAATCGCAAAAAGCGAAGCGCAAACAATCAAAGACAATATGGCTGCTACAGCACCATAAAGCATCGTTTCAACTACAAATGGTCCCCTTATATAGCCGGTGCTAGCACCAAGCAAGCGCATAATTACTAGTTCATCGCGTCGATTAAATATGGCCATCCGGATAGTGTTAAAGATTATGAGCATAGATATGAAGATAAAGACGATAATTCCGATCACTCCCGCTTGTTCAAAAAAGTGTGTGGCACTAGTGATTTTGTCGATAGCCGCTTTGCGATCACCCGAATAGCTGGTGGGGTCAGACTGCAGGGCTTTAATGTTTGGTTTATCCAGGAAACTCTTAATACTGGCCAGATTGTTGGGATCAATAGGTTTAATTACCAAAGTCGCCGGTAAGGGGTTGCTGGTCTCAGAAATTGCTGTCAATAGATCCTTATTATTGGCATTCTGCTGCTCATAGGTCTTTAAAGCCTGATCTTTAGAAATATATTCCACCGATTTTACGTTATCTATGGCTTTCAGCTGATTAGTCACGTTGCTACGCTGTTTATCTGTCACACTGTCTTTTAAATACATCGAAACATCAATGTGGCTGGTAATATCAGCGATGGTGTGGCGAAATGTGGCGTTGGCGACCACTGCAAAAAGCAAAATCGTAAGAGTAATCCCCATCATGGCGATGGCTGCAATGGCTATCCAAACATTGCGACCAAAATTAATAAAGCCGTTTTTAACGATACGCTCGAGCGTAATAAATCTATGGTCGTCTTTCATACTTCTTTGTACTGGCCGCTGGCCCTATCGGAAACAACTTTGCCGTCTTTTATTGTCACTACTCTTCGTCTAAGCTTATTAACGATTTCCTGGTTGTGCGTAGTCAGCAGTACGGTGGTACCAAAACGATTTACCTTCTCCAATACCGCGATTACATCCCAAGCGTGCTTAGGATCTAGGTTACCTGTCGGCTCATCAGCTATCAAAATTTTGGGCTGACGCACGATAGCCCGTGCTATGGCTACGCGTTGGCGCTCACCACCTGATAACTCTAGGGGGTATCGGTTGCCCTTATCTTTCAGCCCTACCACGTCTAAGACTTTAGGTACCGTGTGTTTAATCTCATTATTAGATATCCCGGCGATCTCTAGGGCAAAAGCGACGTTTTCGGCGACAGTCTTATTAGGGAGGAGCTTAAAATCCTGAAAAACTACACCGATTTTTCGGCGCAGCAGTGGGATATCTTTATCTTTAAGGTTCTCGTAATCAATACCGCCAACGATTATTTTGCCGCTGGTCGGTTTTTCTTCCCTTGTCAGAAGCTTAAAAAGGGTAGATTTGCCAGCACCGCTGGGCCCGACTATCAGAACAAATTCTTTCGGCTCAACGTGCAAAGAAACACGCTCCAAAGCCGGCCCCCGCCGATTGTACGTCTTAGTTACTCTGTCAAGCAAAATCATTACCGCTATAGTATAACAAAAAGGGTTACAGGGTCAGAGGGTTGTAGGGTTATAGATAATAAATTATGACAGAGTAGGGATTTTGCCTGGCGGCGGGGCTGGAATGCTCGCCCCGCCGCCATGACATGTTGCGCGATCAGCTCGCCCTCATGATCTGAGCTGGCTGAGCCGAAGGATGTCGGTAGTCCGCACGAACCTCCTCGATCTCCTCCTCGGTCATGCCGAGCTTGAGACCGAGACACTCGACAGCCGCTCTGAGATCCTCGATCTGATCCACCGAAAGGAGAGCGTGGGTTCGCAGCTTCTGTTCCGGAAGACTGACAAGTCTGCCGATAGTCCCGACTTCTCCAGCACGGATCGCTGCGGCGGTACCTCTCCCGAGTCCCGGCAGTTGGACTACAGGCCACTCAAGCACCTCTGCCGGCGATGGCTGCTGCCTCAGCTCCGCGACCTCGGCGTCGCGCCAGATCGGCTGCACTGCCCCCTGAAACCTGCTTTCACGGAACTTGGCGTCCGGGAACCAGTCTTCAAATACCCGACAGGTGTAACGCGACATCCTCGGCTCGAGCTGTTCACCGAGGACCACCAGCGACACCAGCTCCAGCCAGTTCTCCGGAAGCTGCTCGAGTGACGTTGCGTTCTCGACCATCTCGGCGAGGAACGCGCGCACATCACTGACGAACTTGTCGCTGTCCATCCACTTGAGGATGGTGTGGTAGCTCTTGCGGGTATAGCGCCGGAAGATCTGGAACATCGAGTCTTCCTTGAACGGATGGATCCACCACATGTCGTCCGCCCCCAGACGCACGTCGATGATCTCGACCGTCTGAGCGTTGGCCTCGATGACCGCATCGTCATGCAAGTGCAACCTCTCCGGCGTATCAAGCGAGCAGCCGATCAACAGTACGATCGGCCCATCGAGCTCCGGGTACTGACTAAAATCCAAGTTCACTTGGATCACCGTCCTTTCTGATCGCGGGTTTCTCTACTCTGTCAAGTTACTGCTTGGGAGCCACCCAAACAGCAGCTCGACCAAACTTCATCACAATTATACAATAATTAGCACGTTAAGTAAATATATTGTCGGGCATCATGCAGAACTTTGACTGCACGAGGCTCCTTGCTTGACAGCACATGTGAAAAAACAGAGAGAGCTTTGACCGATTGGAGAAGCGATATCTTGTTTTTGAACGTACTGGAGAGTAAGGGGCTGAGGAATTAGACTTTTTGGAGCCAGGCGTTGATAAATGGGTCGAGGTTGCCATTAAGCACTCCCTCAACATCAGATGTTTCGTAGCCAGTGCGTAAATCCCTCACCTGCTTATATGGATGCAGTACGTAGTTTCTGTCTTGACTGCCAAATTCGGTTGATTTGCTCGGTCCTTTTAGCTCAGCAAGGTCATTGACATGTTGCTGCAGCTGCAGCGCAGCTAGACGCGAGCGCAGGATGGCCAGCGCCGTTTCTTTGTTCTGCAGCTGTGAGCGCTCGTTTTGAATCGCTACCGAAATACCAGTGGGCATATGGGTCACCCGGACGGCGGAGTCGGTGGTATTAACTGATTGGCCGCCGTGCCCTCCGGCGCGAAATACATCGATTTTAAGATCTTTTTCATCAATCAGAACTTCATCCGGACGCTCAATCAGTGGTAGAATTTCTACTTTAGCAAAGCTGGTCTCGCGTGAATGAGCTGTGTTGAACGGGCTCAAGCGCACTAGACGATGCACGCCGCTCTCGCCCGCCAATTTGCCGTATAAAAAATCGCCGCCACTTATTCTAATCGTCGCACTTTTAATCCCAGCTTCTTCGCCGGCTGATTGGTCAAGGGTGCTAACATGTAAATTATTTTTTTCTGCCCATCGTGTGTACATTCTAAGCAGCATCTCGGCCCAGTCCTGTGCGTCTGTTCCACCTGCGCCGGCGTAAATACTTAGAACCACATCATGATCGTCGTATGGACCCTTAAATTTGAGGTCTTCTTTGAGCTCCTCATAGTCGTTTTCTAAATCAACCAGCTGTCTTTCTAGCTCAGTTTGCATGCTAGAATCGGCCAGTTCCGCCAAATCGGTCAGCTCTTTGGCAGATTTATGCAGCTTAAGCCACGGCCCAATTTTACGTTCAAGATCTGCGGCTTGCTTGCTAACCGTCTGTGCTTTGGCATTATCTTGCCAAAAATCCGCTTCGGCCATCTGATGATGAAGCTTCCTAAGTTCAGTTTCTTGCTCTTCAATATCGGTATGTACGTACATCGAATCGACATCAAAAAATAGTTTTTTGGCGCGTTGTTTTAGCTCTTCCATTTTATCTCCAAAGAGGCTGCAATTGGTCGTACAATTTTTGAGAAAGCGTAGAATCAGTACCACCCAGAATCCCCACACTGCCCAGATCCTCGGAAAACATCTGCCTCATAGCCCTGGCCATATCGGATTTAGTAACAGCTTTGATACGAGCCGGAATAGTGCGCATGTCTTCAACGTAACCATCAAAGAAATACCGGCCGTAGGCGCTAGCCACGCTGTTGACGGTTTGCAGGGAGCGCTGGAAAGAACCTAGAGCGTATTGCTTGGCACCCTCCAGTTCTTTATCGTCAATAATGCCATTTTGGATCTTTTTAACTTCGGACATAACGATATCGGACAGCGCCTGCGCATTTTCAGCCAACACTTGTGCGCTCAAAAACCACTCTGTAACCCGGTTTGAAAGATGGTGCCCCGAGCTCACATGATAAACTAGGCCGCGATCTCGAGCCTGGCCAAAAATTTTTGAATAAAGTGTTTCTGTTAGCATGATGCGCGCTAGTCCCAATGCGTCGTCATCACGAGTAGAAATAATATCGTTTAAGTGCGTGCTGATTATCAGATAAATATTAGGCACTGTCTCATTAGCCACGAATACAGGTTTTTGCGGTTTTCTGGCTTTCTCTAGAGGTAGTTTGATGCGGCCAGGCCCTTTTGGCAGTTCGATTTCCTCGATGATTTTTTTAACTTCACTGCGCCTACCCCGCAGACTGCCGGCTATAACAAAGCGGATGTTTGACGCAAAATGGGTCTTTTTATAATGCTCGATTAGATCTTCCCTTTCGATATTCTTCATAAGATCAATGCGTTGACGGTCGGTGGCAACATTGAAGCCAAATGATCTAGAAAGCTCGCTGGCCAGTTCGCGAAAGTGATTATTGGTATAGCTGGTGAGTTCGTCCCGGATGTTGCCGGATTCGGCGTCAAATTCCTGTTTTAAAAATAGCGGCTTAGTCAGACCCTTAAACAAAAGACCCAGTACGCGGTCCCATTCAAAGTCAGCCACTTCGCCGACATAAGAAACCGAATAATAGCTGGTGTAGGCATTACTATCAGCGCCGTTTTTTGATAGCTCTGATTGATATATTTGGCGGTCCGGGTAGTATTCATTAGCACCGGCAGCCACTATGTGTTCCATTAAATGCGGCACTTCCCACTTGCGTTTCGGTACCAGAAATTCACCGGCCCTAAAATTGAGTTCATAACTTGTGACTGTAGCACCGGGAACATCGATTAGCAGCCCTTTGGCCCCATTCTTTAGCTCCACCTTATCAACTGTATGTTTCATGCAGCCTACTTCCTCCTTTTCTTTTTGTGGGTTGACTTCTTCTTGCGCTGGCGCTCGGCTTTGCGGGCTTTTTTGCGCTCGGCTTTAAACCGGGCAGTCTGGACTTGTTCTTCGCGGGTGCTCAAAAAATCTGATTCTTCAAATTCTTCGGCACTGGTCACTTGAGCGGCATTATCGACCGAACCCCGAGCTGCTCGCGTCAATTCGGTCTCAACTGCCCGCTCTGCCTCCGCCTCAGAAACTGGTTGGGCGTGCATAATGCCGCGCACGATGTCGTGGCGCAGTACCGCCTGCATATCGTCAAAAAGGCGCTGGCCCTGACGACGATATTCTACCAGCGGATCACGCTGACCGACGGAAATCCAGTGAATACCTTCACGCAAATGGTCCATATTTTCCAGATGCTGCATCCACAAATTATCCAGAATCTGCATGTAAATATCGCGTTCAACTTTACGCAATGTGTCGGCGCCAAAGGCTTTTTCCTGATTCCTATAAAGTTCTAATGACGCCTTCTGAAGTTCATCTTTGAACTTGTCAGCCGATGTGTCAAAGAGCTGATCAAGCGTTTTCGCATCAAGTGGCAATACCTCTGTTAGTATGGCTTCAAAGGTTTCGGTCATAGAGTCCGGGTGGGCTACCAGCGCATCGGCTTCTTCGGTTATAAATTTCTTGACGCGGGCGCTGATATCTTCTGCCTGCAAGACCTCGCTGCGCAACGCGTAAACCGCTTTGCGGTGGCGATTCATAACGTCATCGTACTGCACCACGTTTTTACGTTGATCAAAGTTAAAGCCTTCGACTTTTTTCTGGGCACCTTCCAAGCTCTTGGTAATCATACGACTCTCGATCGGCGTATCCTCATCAACTTTCAGTCGGTCCATGATCGAAGCAATTCGGTCACCCCCGTAAATGCGCATCAGATCATCTTGGCAAGAAACGTAAAATTGGGTGGTACCCGGATCGCCCTGTCGCCCTGCCCGTCCGCGCAGCTGGTTGTCAATCCTTCGAGCTTCGTGTCGTTCGCTGCCCAAGACAAACAACCCGCCCAGCTCAACCACGCCTTCGCCCAGCACAATGTCCGTACCGCGTCCGGCGATGTTAGTCGCTAGAGTTACTGCACCCTTCTGGCCGGCTTTAGCAATAATTAAAGCTTCGCGCTCATTATTCTTGGCGTTCAGTACTTCGTGCGGCACTTTGGCAGCTTTAAGCAATGCGCTCAAATGCTCGTTTTTCTCCACACTGACCGTTCCTAACAGTACGGGCTGGCCCTTCTTTTGTAGCTCGGCCACCTCTTGTGCAATAGCTCGGAATTTTCCGGGTTCTGTTTTGTATATCCTATCTGGCAGATCTGTACGTACCATCGGTTTATTGGGCGGCACCTCGACCACATCCATTTTGTAAACCTGATGAAATTCTTCACTCTCGGTCGAGGCCGTACCGGTCATTCCAGCCAGCTTACTGTACAAACGGAAGTAGTTTTGGAAGCTGATTGTCGCTAGCGTCATTGACTCTTCCTGAACCTCCACACCTTCTTTAGCTTCAATGGCTTGGTGCAAACCTTCGTTGTAGCGCCGGCCGCGCAGCAGTCGTCCGGTAAAGTCGTCAACGATTACAATCTCTCCCTCATTTGTCACCACATAGTCCTTATCGCGGTGAAACAGCGTTTGCGCTTTTAAAGCTTGTTCAAGGTGGTAAATAGTACGCAGATTCTCAGTTGCATAAAGGCTGCTGATGCCTAAGATTTTCTCGACAAACTCTACCCCATCGTCAGTTAAAATCACGCTGCGGCGCTTTTCATCTTTCTCGTAATGTTCGGTTTCTTTGAACTGCCGGACAACTTTGGCGAATTGGTCATAAGCCGCGGCACTGGCCGTAGCTGGAGCCGAAATAATAAGTGGTGTGCGGGCTTCGTCGATCAAAATCGAGTCTACTTCGTCAACGATGGCGTAATTTAGATCACGCTGACGCAATTGGTCGGTTTCACGCACCATGTGATCACGTAAGTAGTCAAAGCCGTACTCGTTATTAGTACCGTAAGTTATATCGGCCGCGTAAGCCTCCTGACGCGTAGCCGGGCGCAAATGCCTCATTCGCTCGTCAAAGTGATCTTTATTCTCGTACTGCCGATCGTATATATAAGATTGGTCCGGCATAACCACCCCCACGCTCATGCCCAAGAAGTCATAAATCTGGCCCATCCAGCCGGCATCGCGCTGCGCCAGGTAGTCGTTGACCGTAACCAGATGCGCGCCCTTGCCTTCCAATGCATTCAAATAAAGAGCCAATGACGAAGTTAGAGTTTTACCCTCACCGGTTTTCATTTCGGCGACTTTGCCCTCGTGCAGCACCATGCCGCCGATCAGCTGCACATCAAAATGTGTCTGCTTTAGCGTGCGGGTAGAAGCCTCGCGCACGGCTGCAAAAGCCTCCGGCAAAAGCTGATCCAACGTTTTGCCACTTTCAAGCTGCTTTTTAAATTCGTCAGTTTTGGCACGCAGATTAGCGTCGGATATTTTTTTGTACTCACTAGTCAGCGCGTTAACTTCACTCACGCGCTTGCGCATCCGCTTGATTGTCGCAGCTTGAGGGTCACCCAATATTCTTTTTATGGGTTTACTACTCAGTTTTAATTTCAACAAAAACAAACCTCCACTAAAAAATTAGCCACTCCTTATTGTACTCCAAAAACTGCTCCCAAAAAATACTTAACTTGTTAAGTATTCCCTGTTTGCTATATTTCGGTCTGGCCGCCCATATACTTTTGTAGAACTTCTGGAATTTCTACACTACCGTCGGCCTGCTGATAGTTCTCGATTATAGCTACCATTGTTCTGCCGGGTGCAAGAGCGGTAGCATCATTGGTGTAGGCAAACACTGTGTGTTCGTCTTTATTTTTGATACGTGTGTGCAATCTACGGGCTTGGTAGTAGGTCATGTAATCCGCTGTATGCGTCTCGAGATACTTATTTTGGCTCGGCAACCAAGCCTCAATATCTATACCTCGTGCGTTAGGCTTGCCAATATCGGGTTTGCACTTATTGAGAACATGGTATGGGATATTTAGCTGTTGCATTAAGTATTCTTGGATAGCCACAAAAAACAAATGTTCAATTAATCCCTGTTCTGGTGTTGTAAAGCTCTCCATCTCAAGTTTATCGAACTGGTGCATACGAATTATACCTTCAGTGTCTTTACCATAACTACCGGCTTCACGTCGAAAACTCGTTAGATAACCTAGATAGCGTATGGGTAAATCTTCAGCAGATAAGATTTCATTGGTATACATCGATCCTAAGGTGTGTTCAGCACTGCCCTGAAGCCAAAGATCGTCTTCCTCAGAGCCTACTTTATAGCGTTCATCCTGCGGTTCTAGACGGTCCATGTTTTTGAATACTTCGGTGCGAATCATCGCAGGTGGTAGAACCGGTATAAATGGTTTAGGTGAGACGTTCTTTAAGCCGGAGTTCTGAATAATTTTTTTAAGTGTTTCTTCATTTGTTAATGCTTCTAAAACAAACTGTACGAGAGCAAACTGTAGTCTCACTAAATCACCTTTTATGTATGCAAAACGAGTACCTGCGACTTTTGCAGCACGTTCTTTATCAATCCAGTCATGTTGTTCTGCGATCTCCCAGTGGGTTTTTGGCGCAAAGTCGAATTTAGGTTTATTTCCCCATTCTTTTACTACAACATTATCAGCTTCACTATTTCCTTCCGGCACATCATCAGCTGGCATATTTGGAACTTCTTTTAGCCGCTGTATGTATTCATCGTCTGCCTCCCGAAAAGCTTGTCTCGCTATAGCAAGTTCTTCCTTAAGCTTTTTTGCTTCTTCAGACGGACCTTTTGATTTTTTGGAAATCTCGTTGCTTTTTCTCTTCAGGTCCTCTCGCACATGCAAACGTTTGTTCCGGAGTTGGTATACCTCAAGGAGTTTTTCAATATCAACTTTATAGCCTTTTTTTTCAGACTCTTGTTTTACTTTTTCGGGATCATCGAGTACAACTTGAATATTCAGCATACTTTTATTCTATTTCTTCTTAGCAACAGCGTCTAGCGTTAATTGTGTGCGGGCGCGGGCATAGGCGCAATATTCGCAATCAGCTGCTTCTTTAGGCATATTGCCTTCTAGGGTTTTTTTGATTTTCACTAGAGTTGGTTCGATCCATTTATCTGATCCTTTATATGGAAAAATATTGGTGCGGAACTCTACTTTATTAAAGAAACCATCTTTTTTAGCGATACCGTTGGCGTAGACAAAATAACCAGTGTCGCTAACTTTATGCCCCTCGCCGCGCAGCAGCCATTGATAGACCTCCATCTGACGACGGTAGCTGTCGTGCCACCTGGAGTCTTCCAGATTAGTGATTTCTTTATCTTTGGCGGTGGCTTTGTAATCCACAACCACCAGTTCACCTTTAGGGTTAACCCACACGTCGTCAACCCCGCCGGAAATCAGTAGATTTGTCGGTTCATGCAAGTGCTGAACGCCGGTAAAAGCGTGGCGCCACCGCTCCAAATCTTTGTGAGCGAACGGCTTGGCATCGACTTTAAATTCAATCTGCCAGGGGTGCTGCTCGTCTTTAGCACGGTATCCATCAAATTCTATTTTTAGCAGAGCGTCGATGGCGGTGTTGATCAAAAAAGGCGGCGTACTGGGTTGATTAATTTTTAAACGCTGGGCTAGCCAAAAGCATCGCTGGCAGCGCATAAAATTCTCGATCCGGCTGCGACTTAATTTATAAACCTCTTTTTGCCCGGACTTGTAAGCCGGGCTCCTCTCGTATGCCATTACTATATTCTAGCAGCTTACTTAACCAGCGAGCTGAACGGCCAAGAAGGAAATTAGCGCCAGCACAACCGCTACGATTACAGCTATTAGACCCCAGTTTTTGGTCGGATTTGGTGGTGTCTGTGGTTCCATGCTTACAGGATAGAGGATTTAAGGCTTAGGATATAGCCAAAATAAAAGACGCGGCTTTTGAATACCGCGCCTCTTTCGCTTTCAGGACTTTATTTTTACTTCAGCCTGCTCGGTTATTTTTTGGCCCAGCGTCCCAAAAGGGATACCGCCAAGTAGCCGGCTACTGCATATGCAGCCATGGCAAAGAGCGCCACGAAGTCTACAACCCACCCATGGTTCACAACGTTGTACGATGGGAACACACCTCGCAGTGGTTCAAGCAACGTGGCTGTACTGGCGTAGCACCAGTGAATGAAAGTTGCATCCGGGTTTCCATTGAAGAACCGCAGAACAACTCGCAGCAAAAGCAAAAGCTCAGCTACGCCCACGAAGAAATGAACCACTCCTGCGACGGACTGTCGATGAGTGAATGGCATATATGCCTCCTCCTTAATGTTAATAACTTCATCATATTCCTAATAACGCAAATTTTCAATATACATATCCACAGGACCCAAATGCGTGATTCCTGCTAGTTCTTGTTACGACGCTCTAATTCGTGGATCCGGTCATGGTCTAAGCCATAGTAATGAGCTACTTCGTGCCAAATAGTGTGTCGAATATGCTCGCGCAGTTCGTCTAAGCTATTACTGAAAGCCAGGGCGGGATTTTTAAAAATTGTTATCTTATCTGGCAGAATCTTGGTTGTTCCCTGCCGCCGTGGCAATGGTACGCCCTCGTAAAGACCAAAAAGTACTTCGCCGTGAAATAATCGGAGTTTTATTACTTGATCCGGCGAGGGATCGTCCTCGACTATGAAGGCGACATCCTTTAGATGCTCCTGATAAAGAGGAGGAATGGCATCTATACCGTCGCTCACTAATTTTCTAAAGTCTTCGTCGCTGATCGAAACCATCCTTCAATATTACCAAGTTTAGGCTTCTAAGCGTTTCATCAGTTTTCAATTTTATGATTGGCTTGCTTAAAAAGGAGCAAGCACGTTATGAAAATTACTAAAAAGGCCGTTTTGGCAGCAGTTTTGGGAGTTGTTGGCACTGGAGTAGTGACAGCCACAGCTTTAGCTGCCACTTCTTCAACGGATACTAAATATCCGTCAATTGTCCAAAAAATAGCTGATAAATTTCATCTAAACCCGGCGGATGTGCAGAGCGTTTTTGACCAGAACCGCCAGGATATACAGGCCCAGCACCAGCAAAAACTAAAGAGCACGCTGGATCAGGTAGTTAAGGACGGCAAAATTACGCAAGATCAGGCAGATAAGCTGTTGGCCAAACTCAACAGCCTGCACGATCAATTCAAAAACGATAACCGCGAAGAACGAATGCAAAACCGTCAACAGTTGCATGACGAGCTCGAACAGTGGGCTAAAGATAATGGCATAAATAATTTGGACGACATCCTGCCCCATCCACTTATGGGCAGACATCACATGATGCAGTAAACCGCATGTGCGGCCATTCAAGTAACTTAGGCCACACCGGACTTAAAGTAATTTGCTTCGGAAAACAATAAAGCGCCTTTTGAGGGGCGCTTTATTGTCGTGATTTCTCCCTTGCGGGATAGTCACTGAATCACCTCACGATGATCTAGGTACAACTATACGCAGATACCTGAGTCTAGTCAAACGCTTAAGTTTATTGTTTAAATTGCTTTTGCTTGAAGTTGAATTAACACCTGTAGATTCGCAATCAGAAACTAGAAATTAGCAAATGGAGTGTTGTAATAATTGCATTTTACTCGCCTGAGGTCTCAAACATATTAAGAACTTAGGTAAGTTGCCCTCCCTCAGCCGCCGAAGCGGCTGAGGGAGGACTGCCCGGGGGAGCGGTGAAGCAGTATTGCGTGTAGTGCGACTGGGATCGCCGGCGATACCGCGTTAGCGGATGAACTCCGCGACGAGCCAAGCGACCAGCAGGATCGCGGCCGGCCTGGCAGCGGTGTCGAAGAACTCGACGCGCTTGCTCATCAAGCGGCCATGCATGGAACCCTTGAACACGCGCCAGGGGTTGTAGAGACGACCCTGGAGAGCATCGCTGACGAGCATGATGACGCCGAAGGCGCCAAGCACGACGAGAACGCAGTTCCAGTAGCCGTCGATCGGCCCGAGGCTGATCGCGCCGGCCAGCGGGTTCCACGTGTAGTACAGAACCGCTCCGAGCATGAGCGCAGAGACGAAGACCGCCGACACGAGCTGAACCTTGTCGAGGATCCACTTGAAGAGGCCGTCAAGTCCGTCGAACGGGTCGACAGCCGTCTCTGCTCCGTGAAACTGACCAACGTGCGTGGCCATGATTCCTCCTTGTAGAAGTTTGGTGCTCCCTATCGGTCGATAGGGCACCAACCGATTTGGCAACCAGATTATACAACTTTTAGACCATAAATGCAACAGCAAAATGCCGTCGTTTATTATCAGACTGGCGCGGTACGGTACCCTGAACAAAAAAGGAGCGTAAATTCCGCTCCCTTTTGCGCAGCGTCATCGCCGAAGCGACTGGCTTACTGGCCACCTCACGTGGCTAACTTAAGCATATGCACTCAATGCGATAGTCGTCAGTGATTATTGTCACTTACTTTTTGTCATAGCCATTAACTAAGCAGGTGCAGTTGCCATTTTAGGTTTTTTACTGGAACGATTCTTCAACCATCCCCAAAGTGCCCCATGCGCGATTTCCCATGCACCAAATACGGCAAGTGGTGCGGCGAATTCAGGAAATACCGCAGCTCCTACTAAGGCCACTGTGCCAATGCTATAATGCAGCTTCTCAAAGAAAGCCGCTCCGCGTTCAAAAAATCCTTTTCTCCCCTGCTCCTTAGCCATACCTATATTTTACACCCCCAGACCAAATCTGAGCTCAAGAAGAAGCTCTTGATACTGCGTCTTCAAGGAGTTCTTGCGCCGTTCTTAAATAGTCAATGGGCTCTGTATTCAAATGCTGCGGCCTGTCCTCGTCTTCATCGGTGCTAGAAAGGTAAACTTGGTACCCATCTAAATCATTCCCCTCAATATATCCCCTCATTTGGTCTTTGAAATAGAAATCATACACATAACCTTCATCTCCCTCTCTTTTATTAAAGCCACGCAGCTTCCAGGTGGGTAGTCCAGCTTTTACGCGGGCGACACGTTCTAAGACGTAGTCCATCCGTAAGTCACGGTCATTGATCGCCTCATCATGAGTAATTGTTAGCTTGGGCAAATCTGGCCTGCTCGGGTCTTTTTCGTTCATACAATACTATACTTATCGGCTAACGACCTTAATTGCAAGCATAAGCAAAATGTTTAGAGGGTTTCGACGAATGTCAGGGCGTGGCCGGGTTTGCCTTCCCTACCGGTGCGGCCGATGCGGTGCACATAATCGTTGTACGTCTGCGGTTCGTCAAAATTAATCACGTGCGTAATATCTTTAACATCGATGCCGCGAGCGGCGACATCCGTAGCTACCAGAATATTAATTTGGTTGGTACGGAAGCCATCTAGTGCGCGGTTGCGTTGACCTTGGCTTTTACCGCCGTGCAGTGCGCTAACTTTAAAGCCGCGCGCCTCGAGTTCCTTACCTAACCGCTCTACGCCGTGTTTGGTCCGGCCAAAAATTATTACCTTGCCTATATCTGGAGTTATCAGTATGTCGTGCAGCGAATCTATCTTTTGAGTCTTGCCGCTATAACGAACTACGTCTTGATGAACGTTATCGTGAGTCTCGTTGACTTTAACGTTTATCACTTCCGGTTCATGCACGAATGTTTCTATCAGGCTGCTGATTTCTGGGCTTAGCGTGGCGCTGAAAAAGAAGGCCTGGTGCTGCTGCGGCAACCTTGCCAAAATAAAACGCACATCGTTGATAAAGCCCATATCAAGCATACGGTCTACTTCGTCCAGCACGACCATGTCGCAGTTGGCCAGATTCAGGGTGTGTTGGTTTAAGTGATCTTTAATACGCCCAGGCGTGCCGATGATTATCCGCGCTCCCTGCTTTAAAGATGTCAATTGCCGCCCCATAGGCGCGCCGCCGATAAGAATCGCTCCGGGCAGGCCGCTGCTTTTGGCCAAAATCTTGCACTGCTCGTCTATCTGTATGGCCAACTCACGCGTCGGTGCGATTATTAAGGCTTTGGATGTCGGGTTACGCAGCAAGCGGTTTAAGATTGGCAGCGCAAAGGCCGCCGTCTTGCCGGTGCCAGTATTGGCAATGCCAACTACGCTTTTACCTTCAAGCCCAAGTGCAATGGTTTTATCTTGAATTTCAGATGGCGCCGTATAGCCCTTGCTCGTCACATTGCTTTTAAGCAGCGGATGCATAGCAAAGTCGGCAAACTCGTGTGTCGATTTGTACGGCAAAGTCTGTGTGGCAGATGCCGCTTTTACAAAACGCGCGGGATCTACCGTCTGTTTAGATTTCTTTGCCGGGTAACGGCGATTAGGCCCGTAGTGACGGGTGGTGCTGGGGCGGCGAGGGCCGCTTCGATAACTATTTTTGTACATTAAAAAAGAATCCTTTAGTTTATTTAGTAACTCGTTGCTTTCGATGAAGCCTAAGTTAGTATTTAAATAAACCCGGATTCACTTTGAACAATATTATTATTCTAGCATAACAATTATAATTATGCAACTCTTCAGTGGTCTCAGATGAGATTATTTGAGTTTGGAGACTTCGTGCAGCTCTTTAGTTGGCAAGTCAACAGCGTTGTGAGCCTCGTTAACCACGTCGGCTGATTCCGCTTCTGTAATGCAGTATGACTTACCCTCCTCGGCGTTATAAAAAACTTTATGGGGCGTAGCGCCATGGTTTTTAGCTGATTCTTGATATTTCGCCCAATTAGCTTTCATTTGGTCTTCGGTGAAAGGTCCACCAAAATCGTGCACTCCTAAATATATAGGCATATCCCCTCCTTTGAATTATTTGCACCCAACATTATATGCGATATCGCCTAAAAAAGATGTTATTTAGGTTAATATACAAACATAAGCTAAAAATAAGAAAAACGCTAAAGACCATGGCCTATAAAAAATCCGCATTTAATCCGCAGCCGTTCAGCCTTAGTCGGCTTGTTCTTTTAGTGGTAGCATTGGCCGGATTGTATATCGTTCTGCCGCGTGTTTCATTTTTCAAAAACAGCATTAATACATTGCTAGATGGCTACATGCCCTACATCGTCCTGGCTGCACTGTCTTGGCTGGCCAGCTTTGCGGCGGCCGCCATGGTTTACAAATTTCTTTCGCCAAAACATTTAGCTTTTCACAAGACGCTGCTGGTACAGTTAGCCAGCGGCTTCACTAACCGTTTATTGCCGGCCGGTGCCGGAGTTATAGCCTTAAATACCCGTTATTTGATCAAGCAAGGTAATTCGGGCCTTGTCTCCGGAGCCGTGGTGGCCACTAACAACGTTTTTGGATTTTTGGGAAATGCTCTTCTGCTAATCTTCATAGTCACCCTGGGAACCAGTATCAGTACTGATTTATTAAAATTCAGTGTTCCTTACCGGGCACTAATTGTTTTGGCATCTGTTATTGCGGCGGTGCTGATCCTTATATCGCTGACAAAAAGCAGTTTTGTTAAAAAGGCCAAAGGGGCAACCAAATTGATGATAAAAGCCACATTCCAAAGCCCCTCGCGTCTATTTTTTGCACTTTTGTCCTCAATAGCAGTTACCTCTTGTTATGCGCTATCATTTACCTTTATCGAACTGGCTTTTAATGTCCACCTAAATCTGGCGCAAACCTTGATCGTGCTGGCGGTAGGAGTAATCGCTGCTACGGTTACCCCGACTCCCGGCGGCCTGGGCGGCGCCGAAGCCGGACTTGTAGCTGCCCTAATCTCTGTCGGCGTCCCTTCGCAACAAGCCTTAGCTGTCGCCCTAACCTACCGTTTTATAACCTACTGGTTACCGATACTACCCGGATTCATCTGCCTCCAGGTCGCATTACGCCGCCGCTACATCTGATTTTTTGAATTCGATGAGAGAAATCTCAGAGCCATTCGGCTACGCCAGCATGATGAGAGCAAGTTCCGCTGCGATGCTGGCTAAAGCTATATGAGCCATCTACACACCTAGCTGCAGCTCCTGCCGGCGCACTTGGAGCAGCGTATGGAGAACACACAGTACTACCGTCACTATTTACGTATGTACCATTCGGGCAATTTAGTGGCTCAGAGTTAGCCGCTGGTTCAGCTATAGGAGTTGGAGTCGGGGTCGTATCTATTGGTGACTGTTGAGTAGTCTGTGCTCCCTGCACCGCTGAAGGTGATGGATTTGTGATGGGAGTATTGACCTGATTTTTTGTAGAGTTTCCTAGAGAACCTATCCCAACTAATCCGAATATTCCTACTACAGAAATAACTACAGCTTTTTTAAGGTTGCTCCACGCTTTCATACCCACCCCCCTTATTACTTATGATTATACGCCGCGTTTAAAGAAAGTGTATTTCGGGGTTTTAGATTGCGCTTTCTGCCAAGCCGTCTATACGGCTAATTTCATAATAATTTTCTGCAGATGTGTCTTCGTCGAGCTGGCGTATCGAGTCATACGAAAGATATTTAACCGCTTTGTTGAGTTGTAAATACTCATTTGAGAAGGTCGGCCTGCTTAACTGTTCAAATACGCGAGAGCGCTTTTCACGATCAGCGACAATATATAACGGATAGCTAGAGTTTGGAGCTAATGCCCGCAAATCAGAGAGTCGAAGTATCCCTGAATAAATGGATGTGGAGTTTTCTACTTCAAAGGCTGCTTTTACTGACAGCCCCAGCTTCCAAACAGTGTCGATGTTTTTAATATAGCTTGGGATATCTAGAGCCTCGGCGAAAGTATCAATAACGTGGGGCTTAAATACATGTCCCTTATACTGCTTACCTTGATCGTTTGGAGGTACCCACACATCTAGTTTGGCTTTATTGCCAAGGCTGATGAGTCGCCACTGCATTTCGTCATGTGGTGTCTCGGCGCGAACGACTTCTTTTTTCAGCTCCGTGTCAATTATTTGTTTTTGGAACAGCTTATCTACACTAATGGCCTCGACTTTTTGTCCGGTTTCAAGCTTCTTCAACACAGAGACAAGATCACCATAGCTTGAAAGTAGTGCATCTGTTTTGGCTTGGTCAATTGCCATAAACCCACGAAAAGTAAAGTCTGTTCGATAGTCTAATAATTCATTGAGTCTTTTCTGTTCAACATTGACTTCCACAAAATTAGTCAAAAAGTATACAAGCTCCCACGTTTTACCCTCAAAGTCCTTGCCCCAGAAAAATTCGGCGAGCTTAGGATTGCGGATTTTATAAGCAACTTCCGCAGCCCCAATTATGAGTTTATTACGGTAGACGATCACATAGTCGCCCCTCTCCATGGTTTGCCATGTTCTATCGTTGCCGGGTCCACTTACTGCTCCCCAAACCGCATAGGGACGGCCGTGAGTGTAAGATTGGAGCTCTGTTACCGTCTCCTCGTCAAGATAATTTGCGATCTCTTCAACATTGCGTTGATGACTTATCGTATCTTGGTAATGACGTTCTGTGTCATGTCCGCCTGAAGCAATTGTGACGAATATTTTTCTGGGCATTCAAAACTCCGATTTGAGCTAATTATATCCCTGTTGTAAGGAGTTGTACAGGGGCTAGATAATCCCCGCGTCTTTAAGTATTTGATCAAGGCCGGTAGTGCGGGAAAGTTTGGCCATCATAGGATAGTCTCCAAGTAACTCTTCCGAACTATACGCTTCTGGAGGGACATGCGAATATTCCTCTAAGGCCGGCAGCTCAATCACTTCTTGTAGCAGCAACTGAACAAGTTCTCTACGATTATAGGCTACATCGCCGTTCACGCTTTGCTCCGGCGGCTGCTCTAACTCCACCTCTGTCGCAGCTTCAGTCGCCACTACTCTTACATTTGCGTTAGTTATCAGCTCATCCAGATTTTCTAAAGCTCCCAGCCTTTCGGCATAGGTAGCCAGCGCGAAGCGAACGGAATCCTCGCTCTTCCCCGTCTCCTTATAAATCTGATGTAACGACTGTCCTTCTACCCAACGCCGCATAAGATCGATCGGAGCTTGCAGTTGCTTTTTGCGGCGCCAGTCTCTAATGGCTTTAAGTCGATCGGTGGCGTTTTCGGTCAGAATATCGAACATCGCCGGCAGATGGGCCTCTGGAATTTGGGAGATGTGATCATGCGATGCTTCTTTAAATACCCATCCGAGGAACTCTCGGGCTTTTTCAGGGACAAACGTCGGCTCTTGCTCGCCAGAGCCGAGCTCAAACTCACTCATCTTATACTCCTTCGCACGGATTATACCCCTCTTTTTGGAAAGAATACAGAGTATAATGAAGATATGAACGATGGACAGCAGGACATAAATCTAAATTACACCACGCCGGTTGTTACTACTGACGGACACGTCGTGATGTTAAACGAACAAGGTGTGCCTACCCTTCTTTTCTTTCAGGGACGCCAACAACACGACGCCCATTTGCACGCTGATGTAGTGGCTGCAGTCAGGCTCAACGGTATCGAAGATTTGAAGAATCTAAGCAAAGCCATAGACGACACGGTCAAAAAACACCAAACCCGCGAACCCTAACTACGCTTACGCTTATAAGACACCCCTTCGCGGTTTCCCATCGCGCCGGCAAAATGGAATACATTTTGTCGGGCTGCTCTTCCGGATGAAGCAAGAAAATACCTGAGAACAGCCAACTAGCGCTTATGCTTAAAATATGTTGTAAAAAGCTATTAAATTATTGACATGTTGTTTAGTCAATAATATCATCGGGGTGACACCAGTTATGCCGAGAGGTATTGCTGACACACATGTGTCGTTTGCATAAGTCGCAAAAGTTTTTGGTTTTATAGAGAGAAGGCAGTTCTAGAAAACCAGCTCTACTAGGAATCAGGAAGTCTTCAGACGAAGCAAAGCGTTCGTCCTCACGCGTACGTGCCCTCGTTGGGGCGAAGGAGATAGGCCGTTCAGCGCCCGGCCGGGCGTTACAAACTCAACGATATCTAAGAGTGAATGGCTGAAAATGCAATCAACGTAAGACCCCCATCGCTTAGGCAGCGGTGGGCGTTTTATTTTTAGGTGCAAAGCATCGCCTGAACCTGTCAGCCAGCCAAGCCGACTGTACCGTTCAGGCTTGAAGCTCCGCTACTCCTTCGATGTATCTCAATACACCTCAGTCTGTTGCTCGCTTCTTCCTTGTACTGCAACCAAATGCTTAGCACCTACTAGTTCTAATTCTATCCACAAGCAAAACGCCTCTGGGATAGTAATGTTTATATATACGGGAGTGAAATTTATTACTGATGAATTTCATGGCATAATTTAAAATCATGAGGCTAAAGTGGAAATTGCTACTCCTTGCATCAGCTGCAATCATTTTAGGACTATTAATTATTATGTTTGGGCAGAACAAACACGAAGGGAGGAAAAATATGCCGGACGGCAACGGATCAACGACTACTAGGCTTCAGCTTATTAGCCCTGTATTCAGGGAAGGTGCGCCTGTGCCAGTTCAATATACCTGTAAGGGTCAGAATGTAAATCCACCTCTTAATATTATGAAGGTGCCAGCCGGAGCCCAGAGTCTGGCGCTGATTATGCATGACCCGGATGCGCCATCGGGTGATTATATACACTGGACGATGTGGGACATTCCGACCGGAACTGAAACTATTGCCGCTAACAGCGTCCCCACGGGCGCTGTTCAAGGCCAAAATAGCAGTGGCCAGAATAAATACATGGGACCCTGCCCGCCCTCAGGCACACACCGCTATATGTTTGAGCTTTACGCGCTTGATACCAGCCTGAATCTGCCGTCTGCAACCACCAGCGATAAGCTTAAAGACGCTATGAAGGGTCATGTTATAGAAGAGCACACTCTAACAGGCACTTTTAGCCCCAGCTAGGACTAAAAACTTGCATAATAGCTGGTGACGGTGCTTGAACAGATGGACTGCAGTGAGCTCGGCAGGCTGGTGCACAGCTGTCTGGCCTGCAAATCGCTATGGAAATAAGAAATAAAGTCTTTGGCAGCGCCGATTACACAATTACTCTCGGCCTCAAAATCTTTGCCTAAAAGACATGTGGCTTTTGTAGTGTCTTTGTTGCTGACGCTCTGGCCGGATGCATCGCGCCCTAAGCTTTGATAACAAGTGGCGCGGTATGGTGCCGACGTGTTGGCGCAAAGTTCAAAAACACTACTAAAATTGTAGTTTTCGACCTGCAAGGCATAAGACGTTTGCATCAGGTAGCACTGCTCTTTGTATTGGTCGCTTATCGCCGTGCAAGGATACATTGGCTGGTCGGCCTTAAGATAGGCAGAAGAGTGATCAACTGTTTCGTCCGGGCTTTGGACAGTTAAAATATTTTGCATAAAGGTGCCGCCGTAACAGGATTGGCGTTCCCAACTATCTGTTATTTTGTCGCAGGCATAGAGTGATTGAAATAGATTTCCGTCGAGCGCCTCCATGACTCCATGCCCCAATCCGTGCACACAATTGTAGTGATCAAATGAATAGCGCGCTTTCTGGGCAATCGGTACACAAATATTGTTCAAATTTGCTAAGAAGTTAGCCGTTCCCTGCTCGTCGGCAACCTGCTCCATCATGCCGTGGTAATAACCGGCCCAGCAAAATTGGTCGCCGTGCGCAAAAGCGTCGGCAATGTTGCCGTATTTGGCATAGGCCGCCCGGCCAATAACGTGCGCCAGTTGGTGGCACTGGCTCTTTATATACGGAACTGTTGAGTATTGTTTCTTAATTAGCGCAAATGCCGCCTGCGGCCCGTTTTGCGTTGTGATATCAGTCAGCTCGGATTTATAACAACTAAATGTGATCGTATTGTTTTGGGCGCAAGTATCAGGGGGCGCTACTACGTTGTTTGCCGTATTGGCAGCTGTTTTTTTATGAGCTTGATCCAGGCGCGTAAAAGTAGCCAGAAGTAACAACAAAATAAGTATGCTACCTATAAAAAACCGAGCCCTTTTGGCTTTTTTAAGGTGTCGCGAGAACTTAAATCTTCGGTTTTTCTTCTTAGTTTTTGACATTAGTTATTTTACTTAACTGGAGCATAATCGACGTGGCAGGCGCCCATCCCGGTCTTTTCGGTGTATTTTTGGTGGTAGTCTTCCGCTAGCCAGAATGTATTGGCTTTTTCTAAAGTAGTAACAATTTTGCTATCAAATTGGTTCTTATTTAGTTCGTTAATTACTTTTTGAGCCGCGTCTTTTTGTTCGTTATCAAGGTAGAAAATGGCCGAACGGTAACTGTCCCCAACGTCGGGGCCTTGACGATTGAGTTGAGTGGGATCGTGCATTCGGAAAAACTGCTGCAGTAGTGTCTCGTAGGTAACTTTTTTTGGATCATAGATGATTTTGGTTGCCTCAGCATGGCCGGTTGTATGGCTGCACACCATTTCGTAAGTAGGTTTGTCGACGTGGCCACCGATGTATCCGACTTCCGTCTCTATAACTCCAGGCACTTGATCAAAATAATATTGTACTCCCCAAAAACATCCAGCAGCAAAAATCGCGGTTTCGGTCTTAGTAGCCATATCTCTATTTTACCCCAGATCGCGGCGGTCAAAGACGCGCCAGGCAAAAACTCCTAAAATCAGAGTTGCGAGCAGCAGCCCCACAGCGTTATGCCAGCTATAGTTGCCATATAATATTTCACTTGGGTGGTAATAATTATGGGGTAGAACTTTGGAAGGCCACCTTAGCCAACTAACCACCGAGGATAGAGAAACAATGATGTAACTACCAAGCGCGATAAAAGCCGCGATGCCAGCACCGGCCGCCCGCGCTGAGCGTCCAATCGAGCTAATCATAAAGGCTACAGCTCCAAAAAGCAGGCTCAATATAGCCGCGAACAGGGTGGCGACCTCGATATTAATGACCGAAACGCCAAGGTGCACCAAATGACCGACAAGCAAAGCAGTAACTAAAGCAGCTATAGCAACGCTGGTGAGAATAATTATTGCAGCGATGGCTTTAGCCACTATGAGCCTTGCGCGAGACAGAGGCCTTGCGAGTAAAAGCTCAAGGGTGCCGCTCTCTTCTTCTTTGGCAATTATGCTGCTGCCGACAATTACCGACATGATGCTGAGCAGTAGTGGCAGCATCAGATAAAATACCCTGCCCGATAGAAAATCTTCAGGCGTCGAAAAGCTGCCTGTATCAGTAAACAGTGCTTTAGCGGTGGTCGATAGATGTGCCAGCACCTGGTTGAATTGGGCGGCTTGATCGCGGAAGGTCGGGTAAAATGCCAGGCTGATCACCATAAAAGCGGCTATGCCAAACGTCCACCAGAAGATAAACCAGCGGCGCTGCCACAGAGTCCATTTTATAACTGGAATCATTTGCCGCTCCTTCTATAAAAATGCAGGAATTCTTCTTCTAGTGAAGACTCGCGTCTGTCCAGACTATTAACTTTGTGCTTGGCCAATATGGTAAACAGAGGTGTTAAGTCGCCGCGCATCTGTACCGAAACGTAACGCGGTGTATGTACGGCTACTTTGACTTTAGCTATGCGTCGAATTTCAGCTAGAGGTGCTTCTTTGGCGAACGAAATATCGTATGTCTGAGTAGTTTCTTTAGAAAAATCACCTATGGTTTGCTCTGCAATGAGTTTACCCTCGCGGATAAATCCTACACGATCGCACATCTTTTGCACTTCGGTCAGGTTATGGCTACTGATAAACAGAGTTGCGCCGCGGGTCTTATTTTGGCGTACAAGTTCAAAAAAGGCTTCTTGCATCAGCGGATCGAGCCCGCCGGTGGGCTCATCGAGTATCAATACATCGGGCTCGTGCATAAAAGCCTGGATGATGCCAAGTTTTTGGCGGTTACCTTTAGAAAGATTGCCAATTTTTTGATTTTGCTCAAAATTAAATAGCCTGATAAGTTCACGCATATAGCTGGCGCGTTTAGGAGGTTGAAGATCGCTCATATATTCCAGGAATTGACGGCCGGTCATCTTAGGGTAAAGAGCGATTTCGCCTGACAGATATCCAACTTTGGACTTAATTTCTACTGAGTCCACCACCGTATCAAGGTCCATAATTTTAGCTTCGCCCAGTGTGGGTAGGATAAAGTTCATCAGCAGACGTATGGTAGTAGTTTTGCCAGCGCCATTCGGCCCTAAAAAGCCGTAAACTTCGCCAAGTTTGATATCAAAGTCGAGGCCGCGCAAGGCGTATTTTTTCGTTCCCTGATATTTTTTACTCAAATTATAGGCAGAAATCGCCACATCACGAGCCATTAGCCTTATTGTACAGGTTTTACGATTCGAGCTTTAGTCTTTTTATAAGCCACGCGCGCGGTAGAATTGATAAGAACCAGCCGGCGCGCGGACCCTGCTCTTTGCCGATTAGCACTTTATATAGAGGCTTAAAGACTTGCTCTGGAGTTAAATTATGACTTTCTTTGAAATCATAAACAGCCTTATGGAACCACTCGCCATCGGCATCAGTTGGGGCCTGCTCTATCTTTTGAGCTAAGGCTGCTAAATATTCCTTTTCCGGCTGGCTGAATTTGGAGGCATCAACTTTCTCTAAAAGTTCAAATTTAATATCTTCCGGCGCCCACTTATTTAGCCAGGTATCAATAAAAGCCAGTTCTTTTTTAATGATTTCGCTCTGTTCTTTAACCACATTTTTGTATTCGGTCCGCGCCAAAATCTCTAAGGTTTTTTCGGTATCTTTTAGGGCTGCCTGGTAGCTTTCGACCAGATGTGAAAATGGTATCAAACTAACTGTTGTGGCTATGCCAGCACTACAAATTTCGATTAGTTGTTTATCGTCGTCGGTTTTATCAGGCTTAGCCAAAAGTGTGGCATAATCGTCTATTAATTTAATAACGCCGTGGACTTGGTCGAAAAATAATTGTTTTTCAGGAGGAAACCTAAGAGTAAAATAACGTACAACTTCGGGCGGTAAGACCTTTGTTAGTTCTGATATAGCAATAATATTACCCGTACTTTTGCTCATCTTCTTAGTTTCGCCAGTGAGGTTAATGAAGTTATAAGGTACAGGGTACGGTGGTTGGGCTTTAAAGACCTCTTTTATAATGGCAGCTCCAGTGTCGTAGCTGCCACCTTTAGTGGCGTGATCACGCCCAAAGGGCTCAACCTGAACGCCTAATTGCCACCAACGGGCCGGCCAATCAACTCGCCAGTTGAGCTTAACTTCACCTTTTTCATAACTTGTAATTTCCTGCTCGCCATCAGGGTTTAAATAAGTAATTGTCTTATCATCCGTATTTATTGATACAAACCGGCGACTTTTAAGATACTCGCCTTCCATTATCTGAACCGGCGCCCAATCTTCTTCCAGCTTTCGACCTGACACTT
Organism: Saccharimonadales bacterium (SeqCode); assembly: GCA_035480715.1. Lineage (GTDB taxonomy): Bacteria > Patescibacteriota > Saccharimonadia > Saccharimonadales > UBA10212 > 2-01-FULL-49-22. Next base: position 110,306 of record DATIHL010000015.1, read on the forward strand.
CCTCTATAATCAGACGGATTTCGCCAACTGCCAACAGAGACTTTTCGATAACGCCAGTCATGGCGCCGCTACGGTACTTCTCGTGGCTACGGATAACTTCCATGTCCATGTGTAGTTTTTGAGCCGCACCCAAAAAATCGTTCAAAAAGAAGTTGGCATAGCTTTGATCAGAGCCATCGGGCGCCGGTACGTCGCAGTAAGGCCGACCTAGATATTTTTTAAAATCCTCCGAAACATTTACTGGCACTTTGCGGAAGGGATCAAGGTCATCAACATAATGGATATGCCGAGCTTTTCGGCCGCGTCGTCGAAGTTCTAAGAGGACAGCGTCGCAAGTTAAAACTTCGCGTAGAGTCCCTACATGGTAAATCCCGGACGGCGAAACACCCGATTCGATAATGATTTCGCCCTCTGGATGTTTAGTAACAACCTCATCAGCAACCTTATTCAACCACTGCATAAAGCTAGTTTATAGTTTTTAGTTTTTAGTGGCTAGTACACTAATCCCAGACTAGGCTTTCTCAGCGATGCAGTACGAGGAAGCCGCGAAGCACGGACTGAGGTGTATTCAAGATACTCCGAAGGAGTACTGTAGTGGCTGACGAAGTAATGCGCGTTGAGAAAGCCTAGGATATGTGGGTGATTTTGTAGGCTGTATCTGGGGAATTTTTGATTACTACTTTGTCACCGATTTTTTTGCCAAGCAAAACCTTGCCAATCGGTGATTCGTCGCTGATTTTACCTGACAAGGGGTCGGCTTCCATAGTCCCGACGACCTGGAATTCTTTGGTCTTGCCATCTGCGGCCTTCAGTTTAACACTGTTGCCTAGTTTAACGTCGCCGTTGCCTTTGGGTTTCTTTATAATCTGCATATTCTGCAATACATGCTCGAGCTCAGAGATACGGGTTTCTAGTCTGTCCTGTTCCTCGCGGGCAGTTTGGTATTCGGCATTTTCCGATAGATCACCCAACTCACGAGCTTGCTTGATTCGCTCAGCTACACCACTACGTTGACCAATAAGGCCTTTGAGCTCAGATTTAAGCCCATCTACTCCTTCTTGAGTTAAGCGGAAAAGTTTTTTCATTAACTTGAACCACTACCTTTCTTACGGTTTATGCTCACCCAACGTACTGTATGCTGGATGATTATATCAATCTTGTAACAGTTTTTCCAGTGTGCCGGCGAGGTCATTATTAGGGATTAGTTGAGCTTCGTCCGATGTCCGGAGTTTAAGCTCAACGACGCCTTGCTCAACGGTTTTATCGCTGATGACTATTCGGCCTGGTATGCCCATTAAATCGGCGTCTACAAGTTTTTCCCCAGCTGTTGCGAGGGCCCGGTCATCATATATTACTCCAACACCTGAACGTGTCAAGGAAGTGTAAGCGCTTTCAGCCCCTTCTATCACCTTAGGATCATTACCCAGACTGGCCAAATAGACTTTGAATGGTGCGATATTGACTGGCCATACCAATCCTTTATCATCGGCAAAATGCTCGGCAATGAGTCCCATCAACCGGCTAACTCCTATACCATAACAACCCATCAGAATTGATTTTTGGCGGCCTTGATCATCAACGTAAACCAGACCAAGAGCATCCGAATACTTAGATCCCAGCGAGAAAATATTGCCGACTTCGACAGCTTTTTCTTCTACCAGATCGGCCTTATTCAGTCCTAGTTTGACTAATATTTCATCGGCATAAACTTCTTTATTAATGGCCAATTTCTTAGCCTTGTCTAGAAAGATTGTGTCCTCGCCAACGTGGCTCAAGATCTGAAATTCATCGCTAAACTCCGTGAATACTCCACCGCTGGCAAAAGTTCTGTAAGTTATATCTTCGGCAAAACCCAACCTTTTGAAAATCTTAAGATAAGCGGCAGCCACTTTTTCATAAAATTCTTTATGTTCCTGCTCGTTACGGCTATAAGAATAGAGATCCTTCATTAAAAACTCACGGCCGCGCAGCAGGCCGTTTTTGGCACGTAGTTCGTTTCTGAACTTAGTCTGTATTTGATAGGCGTATACCGGCAGATCTTTATAGGAGCTGACAAAATGCTTAAGGCCGTTAGTCAAAGGTTCTTCGTGAGTGAAACCGATACCGACTTCGGCGCCGCTGACTAACCTGGATTTAAACCAGTTGTCTACCTGCTTATCGTCCCAGCGGTTAGTAATTTCCCAAATCTCTTTGTTTTGCAGAGTGCTCATCAAAACTTCGTTGCCGCCGATGGCATTCATCTCTTCTCTAATAATAGTCGAGACGTTCTCTAAGACTGCCTTACCGAGTGTGAAGTAGCTATAAACACCAGCCATTTCTTTATGGATATAGCCGGCGCGGATTAATAGCTGCGCATTGCGAGCTTCTTCGTCGGCTGGCGCCTCCCGCCGCGTCTTGATAAATAGTTGTGAGCGTCTCATAGATTGTCTTTATTTTAAGCTAAAAGAGTACTCCGTGAAAGTGGACGCCGAAAGCAACTACGTTGTTCATAGCATGTACTAACATGCCAGCGTAAAGTGCACCAGTTCGTTCGCGTAGATAAACTAAAACAACCGATAACAAAAAGGTATCGATGCCGGCGACCCACAATGGCGTACCATCGGAACCCGAACCCAGATGAGCCAGCCCAAAAAGAACACTCGTAACCAGCATTGCCGGGATAAAGCGCCAGCGGGATCGCAGTCCGGAATAAAGATAACCTCTGACTAATGTCTCCTCACCTATAGGTGGTAAAAATACCAATGCCGAAAAAGCCAGAATCTGGTCGAGTGATGAATTTAAGCTGTTAAAACCGACATCTTGAGCTTCTTTGGTATTGATATCCGGCGAAAAAATATTGACAATGATAGAAGCAATAACTATAAGCACGTAGAACGCAAAAGCGCCAACAAGCGCTCGTTTTACATCCCGGAACTTTGGCCGTCGCCCCAATCCGATTGAGGCCAAACTCAGCCCTCTGAATTCTTTGACCACAAAAATTGTCAGAACGGCTGCTAGGCCTTCGGCCAACAGCACATAAAAAAATTGTATTGGTGCGGATTGGTTGAGTGCATTTGACAGAGACGAGTGCGGGTGGATTAGACCATTCCCTATCCCAATAAACAAAACGGCTATAAATTGGCTAAATAAAAATATCAGCAGCGTTATTAAAATAACCGTCCACGGACTGCCTAGATCTTTGGAATCTTTTCTTCTAAATTTGAAGCCTTTGCGGCGTTTTAGTGACTGAGAACCTGCTTGATGCTCAGAGGAATCTACGGACATCGACAATAGTTATTAGTATAAACAGCGCCAAAAGCAGGGCCATACTGGCCCCCACAATACTTTCTTCTACTTTGCGGCTTAGTGGTCGGCGCAGTAGGCCGCGCGAAATCAAAATCAAAAATAGGCGACCACCATCCAGCGCCGGGATAGGTAGGACATTCATCAGCGCCAATGTCAGCGAAATTATGGCGATTATCATCAATACAAAGTAAATACCCAGTGTGCCGCTCCCCCACAAAATGGCGCCAATCGCCACTGGTCCGCCCACCTGAGATGTGGCTTTAGTCTGGCCATTCTCGCGCGCTCGGTGGTTACCTGTCAGGCCACCGGCGATTATGGAAGCCAATCCTGACAGAGCGTGTCCCAACCCCTGAAACGTCAGCACAAATAGCTGTTTAGTAAAGCCCAGCGCGACAATCGGAGCGCTCCAGGTGCTGCGCCTAATCTGTAACTCAGTTGGCGAAATACCCAAATTGCCCTTTGGATTGTCAGATTTAATACTGGCTTGTACCTCGGCGGCGCTACGCAGTTTAACATCTTTAGTAACCAGCTGGTTGTTGTGTTTGTATGTCAGCTGGATGGCTTGCCCGGCGAAATCATGCGTGGCATCGTGCAGTTGTTGTACGTTTTTAATGCTTCGAACGTCCGAGCCGTTTTTGACCTGCAAAATTATATCGCGGGATGAAAGTCCGATTTTATCGGCTGGTGATCCAGGCTGAATATAGCCGGCGATCAGATCCTGGTGGGACACTTTAGTGTCGCTAGCTACCGTAAATTGATCCTGGCCAACTGAATCTTGCGTTAGCAGTTTGGGCATGCCAACAAGTGCTAGAATGGTCAAAAGCACCAAGCCAGTGATCAGATTCATAAATACACCCGCCAGTATTATCTTAGTCTTAGCCAGTAGTGAAGCCGCACCAAAGCTGCCGGACCTGGTGTCGGAATCGTTTTCTCCTTTGAGTTTTACAAAACCGCCTATTGGTAACCAGTTTAAACTGATAATCATGCCGGACTTTAGCTTTTTGCCCCACGCGCGCGGTGGAATGCCCAAGCCGAATTCTTCGGCTTTAACGCCGTTTCTTCTGGCTACAAAAAAGTGTCCCCACTCGTGAACAATCACCAAACCGGCAAACAATACCAAACCTAGAATAAAAAGTAGAGTTTGCATTCCCCTTAAGTATAACAGTCAGCCTGAGGCTAAACTGTAAGTATTTCTTCCTCTTTGGCTTTGGCTAGCTCGTCGACTTCGTTTTTTTGTTTGGTCAGTAGCTCGTCGACTTGTTTTTCGAAGCGCAGGCGTTCGTCTTTACCGATATCTTTGTCTTTTTCGGCCTGCTCGCCTCTATGAAACGCTTCGTGCCGAGCATTACGGGCAGAAATTAGGCATTCTTCGACTTTTTGGTGAAGGATTTTAACCATATCCTGGCGGTTTTCGGTGGTCATTGGCGGCAGATTGACGCGCACCACCCGGCCGTCATCTGTAGGTGTTAGGCCTAATGATTGATCATTGCGAATAGCGTCGGCTATAGGCTGCAAATTATTCGGGTCAAATGGAGTGATTTGCAGCAGTTGTGGTTCCGGCACAGCGATAGAGGCAATACTCTTGAGCGGCATAGCTTGGCCGTAAGCCTCGACCATTACGCTATCGAGCATGCTGGGATGGGCGCGGCCGGTCCGGAGTTTTCTAAGTTCGTCTTTAAAATGAAAGGTCGCTTGGTCTAACTTGGTCTTTGTCTCGGAAACAATCTGATTGGGATTCACTCACAACTCCTTAAAACTTGTCTGGATACATTATAAGCTAAATTGCAAATATACGCCTTTTATGCTATGATATACGTCTAGCTAATGCCCTGCACGCTCAAGCGGGCCTGCCTAGCGGCAGTTTAGGTGTTGGCCCGTTCTTTACAACTTGGAGGAGAAAAATTGGACTGGCCCCCCGTGGTTATGACCGCAGTCCTTGGCTTCGGGTTTCTTTACGGCATTTGGAAAAAAAGAAGGGAGAGAAAGCGCAAATAATGATCGCTGCGCTGACAACTACCTATTGGGCATTTCTGGCAACCTCGGTTGCTGGGCTGCTCATTGCTCTCTACCTCATGTTCCAACCAACGCGTCGAAGACGCTGAAAGGAGATCCGTGAATCTTCTAAAAGAGTTGTGGAAGCATCGTCCGCTGTGGGTGGTTTTCTTCACCAGCTGGCGATTCTGGCGCGACTACGTCTTACTTCTTCGCAAAAGGGATAAGGAGGGCACGTGATACGCCGATTCGTCGCAGCCAGGCTGTTGGGCTTGACGTTTGCAGCCTTGGCATTCATTCTCAGCCGGAAGTACGGCAAGAGGCAGTCGAACCGAAAAAGCCTGCGTGCAACCGTAGGCTGGAGAGAACCAAGGTGATTCTCGCGATTTCAGCCGAGATGCTTTTTAAGGCGGCCCTCATAGTAGCGGCGGGTCTTCTCGGAGCCTTGCTCTACTACCTGCTCAAACCCTAGCGAAAGGAGAGGCGATGAAAATCGTAAAGTCAGTAGCTGAAGTTGTAATCGGGTTGGCCGTAATGATCCTGGGATTCCTCCTTATGGCAGGAGGGTTCGCGGCACTGATCAAAGCATTTGCCGATGCTGGTCCGGAGGTTCCGGTCAAGAGTCTCACACTTGGCCCCACGGCAATTCTCGTTGGTATCGGCCTATGGATCTCCCTGGTGGCGTGGGGAGAATCCCACGACAAAACCGACCGTTCCAACGGATGATCTCCTCAAAGAAGAAAGTCCTCGGTTTCAGTTGAGCTATGAGCTCCTGGTCGAGGCACGCAGCCCCGCACAAGCGGGGCTTTTCAATATCCGAAATTACTTAACAGGTTAAGTATTTATTCCACTTCGCCGAGTGCCATACGGGAAAAACGACGAACAACAATGTTTTCACCCAGTTTGGCGATATGCTCTTTGACGTAGTCAGCAACGCTGATTTCTGGATTTTTGACAAATGGCTGCCCTAGAAGCTCATCAACGTCCTCTGCTTCGGTGGCGGCAATATGCAGCGTTAAATCTTTAACCAACTCTTTAAATTCGTCGGTTTTGGCCACAAAATCAGTCTCGCAATTAACTTCTATTACTACGCCAATGCGGCCGTCGTGCGAATAAGTACCGATCAGTCCTGCTCTGGCTTCGCGCTCACCGCGCTTTTCGGCTTTGGTCAAACCCTTTTTGCGCATCTCGGCCAATGCTTTATCGAAGTCGCCGCTAGCATCCACTAAAGCCTGCTTGGCGTCAGTTATTCCAACACCAGTAAGCTCTCGCAGCCGCCTAATTTCATCTATAGGTATGTCTGCCATCTTAGCCTATCCCCCTTACTGGTTCGATTTTGGCCGGCTCTTCCGGTTTAGGTTCATCTGTTTTCGTCTCTTCAGCAGCAGCTTCAGACGCCGGCTTTGTTTCTACTTTGGTCTCTTTTTCCTCAGCCGGTGCGGCTTTTTTAACTTTTGCCTGCCCGTCTTCAATCGCCTGTTTAACATAATCAAGTATCAGATTAATAGTCTTTGTAGCGTCGTCATTGCACGGAATCGGGTAATCAACCAATGAGGGGTCGGCATTGGTATCAATTAACGCTACTACGGGTACATCGAGCTTTTTAGCCTCGCGGACCGGAATATCATCTGTTAAAACATCGACTATAAAAACTGCGCCTGGTTTGACTGCCATGTCTTTAATGCCGCCATAAATATGGTTCATCTCGTCAATTTCTTCCTGGAAGCGCTGCACTTCCAGCTTGCTGTATTTAGCGGCCAATTCGCCATTGGCCATGCGAGTTTCTAAATCTTTAAGATGTTTAATCCGCCCGCCGATCGTTGGTTGGTTGGTTAACATGCCGCCCAGCCATCTTACAGTTACATAGGGCATACGAAGCGCCTCAGCCACTTCTTTAACCTTATCCTGAGCCTGTCGCTTGGTGCTGACTAGTAAGATCTGCTTACCAGCGGCGGCCGTCTCGGTCAAGAAATTTAGCGCTTCTTCCAATGCAGTGACTGTTTTAGTGAGATCAATAATATGATTGCCGTCACGCTTGCTATGAATATATGACGCCATTTTTGGGTGCCAACGGCTGGTTTGATGCCCAAAGTGAGCACCGGCTTCTAAAAGCTTCTTAATATCTACATCGACTTTCGCCAATTCAGTAATCCTTTCTCATTGTGCGGTGCTGACCCTATAAAACCTACACGGTGTTTACAGAGAGGATTGCTGCTCCACACTGCTTAATTTTGACTTGTTAATTTTACCTCTGTTGAAGTTTATTTACAAGAGGTAAAATAAAAGTATGGCAATTAAGTCATTCGAGGATTCATCAAATCAATTTACGCGTATAGAGGACCTAGCCGATCCAGTCAGGTTAGCATTGATAGCTGTAAGCAAAGCTCGCTATGCTAGGCCGATCTATTATGGACACCCTGCAATTAAAGAAGTCCAGGTATACGATCTAGAGGCGGCAATGGTTGACGCAATGTTGGATAGTAGTATTTCGCCTTTACATAGCATGAAGCTAAAGCCAGATATTGAAAGAATAGCTCTGGAATCTTTCCCTAATCATGACAAAGTTATGGAGAGAAGACGTCAAGCGGTCAAAAGAATTAACGAAGATACAAGTGGCAAATTGACTAGCTAAAAGGGTTGACCAACAGGGGTAAACACAGTATAATCGACAAGTTATGAAGAAAGATCTGCACCCAGGCAACTACCGGCCGGTCGTTTTTCAGGATTTGAATAATGGTACGACTTTTTTGACCAAATCGACCGTCGAGGCCGAAGAAACCATCACCCTAGACGGTGTCGAGTATCCATTGGTCAAAGTGCACATTTCTTCCAGTTCACACCCCTTCTTTACCGGCGAAGAGCGCATAGTTGACGTGGAAGGCCGCGTAGACAAATTTAAAGCCCGACAGGCCGCCGGCCAAAAAGCTCGCGAGGCTAAATCTACTGTCAAACCAAAAGCCAAGAAGGCCAAAACTGAAGCTCAAAAACTTGGCGCTCACCCTGTTAAGAAATCAGAAGAATAACTAAGTCAAACTAAACCCTCCTTTAACCGCTGTGGTTTTTGGAGAGTTTTTTATACACTGGAGGCAAAGATGGAAGATCATGAACAAAATTTACGTATGGAGCTTGAGCAGCTGCAAAAGCAGCTGCAGCACCCTGATGTATTCGGGCGATCAGATTACCCTACTCTGGCGAAACGACAGGGAGAGCTTGCTAAAACTCTAGCTTTGTATGATGAAAGAAAGCATCTAAAGGCGCAATTAACTGACGCTAATGATATGGCAAATTCCTCTGATTCGGAACTGGCTGAGATGGCCAAGAATGAAGTTGAGGATTTACGACAAAAGCTAAATAAAGCCGACCAGGAGCTGAGCGAAGCACTCACGCCAAAAGATCCGAACGACGAGCGTAATGCTATCGTGGAAATACGCGCTGCAGCTGGCGGCGACGAAGCATCACTTTTTGCCGGGGATCTTTACCGGATGTATTCGCGCTTTTGCGAAAAACACGGCTATAAAACAGAGTTGGACACGGAAAGCCCATCTGAAGCTGGTGGTTTTAAGGAAATCATATTTGAAGTACACGGCGCCGGCGCTTACGGCCAACTAAAGTTCGAAGCTGGCGTTCACCGCGTGCAGCGCGTGCCAGTAACAGAGAGCAGCGGTCGTATACACACCAGTACTGTAACGGTAGCAGTTTTACCAGAGGCCGAAGAAACTGACCTAAAAATCAATCCGGACGAGCTCAGGATAGATGTATTCCGAGCCTCCGGCCATGGCGGCCAGTCTGTTAATACTACTGATTCGGCCGTTCGCATCACCCACATACCCACCGGATTGGTTGTTAGTATGCAGGACGAAAAGAGCCAGATCAAAAACCGCGACAAAGCCATGAAGGTACTCCGGTCTCGCCTGTTGCAAATGAAAGTTGAAGAAGAACAGAAGCAGCTATCAGATGAACGGAGCAAGCTAATTGGCACCGGGGATCGCTCTGAAAAAATCCGCACCTATAATTTCCCACAAGACCGTATTACCGACCATCGCATAAATTATTCACGCAGTAACCTACCCGGCGCCCTAGCTGGCGACATCGATGACATCGTCGAAAAACTGCATGAACGCGAACTCGAGTTACTAAAGAGCGGCCAATGAATTATTTGATTACAGGCCGGGCTGGTTCTGGAAAATCAGCAGTTGGTGCCGAGCTTCAATCGCGAGGATTAAATGCACTGGATACAGATGACATACCCGGTCTCGCAAACTGGGAAGATTTAAATACCGGCAAACGAATCGAAATTGATCCCAGTGGTTTTATTGATTATACGAAAGTCGGCTGGAACTGGAACCAACCAACTCTTCGCAGATTATTGGAAACAGCTGGCCAGCTTTTTCTCTGCGGCAGCGCATCAAATGAGCTCGATTTTCACGGCTTGTTTGATAAAGTATTTGTTTTGAGCCTAGACCCCGAGACCCAAAAAGAACGTCTCAGAACAAGATCGAGTAAATATGGTAAGGATCCTGCTATGCAAAAGGTTATCCTGCAAGAACAGAAGGAATTTGTAGAGCAGGCTGTTCGACTTGGAGCCATGGCCATTGACAACACCCGGCCAATTAATGTTGTTGCAGACGAAATTCTAACTCATCTAGATGAAATTTGAGGCGTTTTTAACTCTGGCAACCAAGAAATTGGAAGCTGTTAGCATTGGCTCAGCCCGGCTTGATGTGCTGATAATGCTCGAGGATGAGCTATCTAAGGATAGGAGTTACGTTTTGGCGCACCCAGAAGCCGAATTATCACCTCTGCAGCTCAAAAAATTGAATAAAAAACTTCTTCGACGAGTCAACCACGAGCCAATGGCCTATATTCGCGGCTTCAGCGAATTTTACGGACGTAAATTCAAGATAAACCATCGGGTTTTAGAACCCAGACCAGAATCCGAAACAATGATTGATCTTTTGAAGTCGCTTCATTTGCCCAATGATGCCAAAATCGCCGACGTTGGAACCGGATCCGGCGCACTAGGTATAACTGCTGCCCTTGAACTTCACAATCACAATGTTGACCTCTTTGATATCGACGCCTCAGCGCTGGCAGTTGCCAAACATAATTGTGAATTGCACGAGCTGCATCTAAGAACTACTAAACGCGATCTGTTGAAAAATGATCATAAGGCTTACGATGTAATCCTAGCCAACTTACCCTACGTACCTAACCACTGGCGCATAAATGAGGCAGCGGCAATGGAGCCTAGAATCGCCATTTTTGGCGGTAAGGATGGGCTGGAGGTTTATCGCCGTTTTTTTGAACAACTGACACATTTTAATTGGCGTCCGGAATACGTTTTTACTGAATCAATGCCACCGCAGCATGAAGATTTAGCCCAAATTGGCCAAAATGCTGGGTTTAGGTTAATAAAGAATCAGGACTTTATTCAGCTGTTTGAAACTTAGCTTTAAGGCGCGGCGGTCAGCTTGGCATGTAGAGTTATGGTTTTACCATCGCGGACTACCGTTAGAGTGACTGTGTCGCCGACTTTGAAGTTCGTCAGAGCCGAAGTTAAGCTAGTCTTTTCGTTAATATTTATGTTGTTAATCTTGGTGATAATATCCTTTTCCTTCACTCCGGCTTTCTCGGCCGGGCTGCTGGCAATTACAGAAGGTGTGCTATCGGTGTTGGGGGTCACATAAGCCCCGTGATTAACCGGTAAATTATACTGATAGGCAATATCCGGAGTCAGTGATACATAACGTACGCCAAGATACGGTTGCTGCAATTTACCGCTACCAAGTACACCGCTGATCAGACCTTTGACGTCATTTATAGGAATGGCAAAACCAATGTTTTGCGCACCGGAAGCCACAGCCGTATTTATAGCAATCACGTCGCCGTTGATATTAACCAATGGGCCGCCCGAGTTACCTTCGTTGATAGCGGCATCGGTCTGGAAAAGGTCTGTCAGGTTTTCGCCGCTTGTGCCATTTTGATCGCCAGCCTGGACGTCGCGCCCATATCCCGAGATGATACCGCTAGTAACGGTGTTTTGGAATTGACCCAGAGCGTTGCCGATCGCCACTACCCTATCACCTACCTGCGTTTGCGATGAATTACCCAGTGTTACCGGAGTTAATTTTTTACTCCCTAAATTATTTATTTTCAGAAAAGCTACATCCAGTGGGCTGCTATCGCTGGTTCGACCGATGACGCTGACATTTTTATAAGTTGTGCCGTCTGCCAATGTGACACTGACGCTGGTAGTGCCACTGGGTACTACGTGGCGGTTAGTAACGATAGTGCCATCCGAGCTAATGATAAAACCTGTGCCGGCAGCTTCCTGGCTTTGCGGGAAGGAATAGCCAAAAATGTCCTGCGAGGTCTGAGTTTGTACTGCATCAATACTAACTACGCTAGAACCGACGTTTTTAGCAATTTCTGAAATAAGTTGGCCCTCGCTGGACACGTATTGTTGTTTAGCCTCTGTTGACGACGGGATCGGTTGGCTGTGATTATAAGTTCTAGCCCCCAGCCAGCCGCCACCAAAACCTATGGCTAAGATGATAAGCACTACAGCCAAAAGTCGCAGCAGATAAGGGCGATTAACGCGGCTGATATCCGGCGCCTTAAATTTAGGCAGATTGCCAGTCCTGGAAACGCGGGTCGAAAAGCTCGATACCTTAGCCTCTTTTGAGTTTTCTAAATCATCAGCCGCCATGCTTAACCCCAATACTTAACCATTATACTGAAAATTAACTGAATAAATGTGCCCTGCTGTCTAACGCTCACGCTTGAGCAAATCGCTAGGCGCCAGTGAAGCGCAGACTGAGCCGTATATGAAATACGGTGTGGGAGCACTGGAACTGGCAACAACGCGATTTGCCAAGAACGATAGCGGTGCAACCCGCTTGACTGGTTGGCAGGCTATCGTGACGCGAGCGTTAGACAGTAGCGCCAGTCCAGTCAGATAGAACAACTATGATAATTAATATGGCGCACATAATCGCCAAAATCTGTCGTCTAAACGTCGCACTAAGACGTTCAGAGGCATCAAGATAATAGAGGGCGGCCAGGCTGTAACCAATAGTGGTTAGAATTATTAAAATTTGTGAGATAGAGCCATAGAACAACAACCAATGCCCCAAAACGAAGGCTAAAGATGCTGCAAAATAGGCCCAGATATTGGTTAGCAATCCCGTACGTGACTCTTCGAAGCTGCTCAAAAAATGTCTAGCTGACAGATATGTGACGCTCCATGTACCAAAAACTAGTGTTGCCAGTGGAGCATCGCCGAATTTCAAATAGAGCACTGAAAGTCCCAATAGCTGCCCGATCATGGCTTGAGCCGAAACGCTCAGTACATCACTCCTTGGCTTCAACCAAACCAGCCAAGCGATGTAAAGCCCCATCCAAAACAGCTGCCACCAGGTGACCGAGGTACTCGACATAAACAGTACCAGACTGATACCAACTAGGATATCAATACCGTTTGAGGCGATATTAACCAACCAATAACGCGGCCTAACAGCAAAGATTCGCCACTTAGCCAGTAGAATCAGTAGGATGGCCAGCGACACAAAGTCTATCCGTACCAGGACATAGGCCAATATCGGTAGCAGGATATTGAGGCCTAAATGAATAAAGTGCGAAAAGCCACTGACGGGCTTAACGCTAGCGCGCATTTTAGTTAGAAGGTCTTGCATCCTGTCCTAGAATTATAACAAAGGCAGTACCGAGTGGTGGACTAATGCCAAAACTGCTAGGCAGTTTGCTAACAGCCGCTACACCGAAGCGCTGTTCCAGGTAGTGGCGGGTATATTTATCTACACCTTTGCTTAAATCTACGATGGTCGTCGCCAATGGATTAGTAGCATTTGTCGCATTCTGGACCGTAGTGACGTTGTAACCATAGGATTTGAGGGTGGTGGCAGTCGTTGTGGCCAGTCCCGCAGTCGTCGTGGCATTGTAAATGGCAACCTGGGCGTTTTCTTTAGCAATAAAGCCGTCGCGTAGGGCGTTTCTGACGTAACTTTTCATATCATCGTATTCAAACAGCCCGGCCCGTGGTTCAACAATTGAAAGCCCGTTTATGTTACCTGTTGTCAGAAGGTTATGCGGCGGTGTGACCAGATCGAGTGAAACGATAGCGTTAGAGCGTACTTTGGATGTAATCTGGTAAACGCGGCTAAGATCAGATCGTGAAAAGTCGGTATAAACATTGCTGCCAAAGCTGTCCAACAGTGAAGAGATTCGTACCGGATTAGCGAACGTGCCGGCCGAGAGAATTTTGTCCTTTAGGGCAACCAAAATCAGACGTTGGCGCTCGCCGCGGGCAAAATCAGAGCTGGTCTCGCGCGATTTAGCGTAAAGCAGCGCCTTGTGTCCGTTCATATGCTGTAGGCCCTTCTGGGCGATAATTGAATTATAGTTGTTCTCCCAGGCAATTGTCGGGTCGTAAAGCTGCTCTGGAACATTAACATCCACGCCGCCCACAGCATCAACCGCTTGCTGAAAAGCCGTAAAGTCTACTACAGCGTGATAATGGATTGGCACGCCAATAACCGGCTCCAGCGTCCGATCGAGCAAATCAAGCCCGGCCCTCTCTTTATCAATCAGGTTTTTAGCTTTTGACTGCTGTTTCCCGTAAGGGTAAGCAGCGTTAATTTTTTGATAGCCGTCTCCCGGTATTTTGACCCATAGATCTCTAGGGATGCTTAGTAGCGCTATCTTATTGTTTATGGGGTCGATGCTGGCCAGCAGAATCGTATCTGTTAAGTCCGGTCCATCGTGGCCGGGGCCGCCGATGCCAAGCAGTAAAATATTTACACGACCGTCGCCTTCGCCTTTAAGCTGGCTAATATCAACATCGCTGGCGAGGGCTGGTGCCCGCCCGCCACCGCGGAACAGGTGTCTTTGAGTAATATAGAACTTCGCTCCCAGATACAAGCCACCAGCCAAAAGTAGAATTAATAGCGATAAGGTAATGCGTTTAAGTGTTTTGCGCAGGCGAGCACGGCGAATTCGGCCTCGGACCTTATCCTTACGTTTGTCGTAATCAAGCTCGTCTAAAACGATCGGCTCATCAAGTATCGCTTCGCGCTCTGCGGCTTCGGCCGCAGTGCCGCCTAGACCGCCCGGTGACTGCCGCGTGGCATGGAATCCATCAGACCGCCGGGTAAATGCATCCAGCGTAGGCGTTTGATCACCTCTGTTGGGGCTGTAGGAATGACTGATCGGTACGCCTAAACGGCGGCCACCCGAGACAATCCCGTCTATCGAGGCTGGCCTTTTGTTCAGCCCGTCCGGCTTTTTTTTATCGCGCATCACAATATTGAACCAGTATACCATTAGCAATTAACTACAGGAACAGACGCTGTTCGGGTTCCTGACAGCTAATTGATGATTATTAAATACTTGACTTGTTAAGTAATTTTTCAGAGTCATTTCAGTCTCCATACTTATACTCTTAAGCTATAATGGTAGCTTATGCAGCCTGAACGTAACCTGAATTCCAACCCCGTTCCACGTAGCCCGGAGGATCTGCGCAATCTAGAACCAGTATTACCAAGCTCGGGCGCAACCCATCCCAGCTCGCCTTCGGCGCCAGTGCAAACTCCTCCGGAGTATAACTCTCCCCCACCTCCTCCGCCCAGACGCATACAGCGTTTTGAAGGTTGGCCTTCAATTTTCTCGACGCTAACGCTATTTTTACTGGCACCGGTTATAGCTTTGTCGATTGCGGCTTTTGTAGTCCAGTCTTATCAGGTTGATGGACAGAGCATGGAAACCACCTTGCAGAACAATGATCGTCTGATCGTAGATAAATGGCCCCGTTCTTGGGCCCGTCTTACTGGCCATGAATATGTACCAAAACGCGGCAATATTATTATTTTTAACCAAACAGGGCTGGATTTTGCCGGCGGCGGCTCTAAACAGCTAATTAAACGGGTTGTGGGCTTACCTGGTGAGCGCATTGTAGTCAGTGGTGGCAATATTACAATCTTTAACCGCGAACACCCAGACGGTTTTGATCCCGATAAATCTGGTATTTATCACATTAGTGCGACCGTTACGCCTGGCGAAGTCGACCAGACGCTAAAGGCCGGTGAGATTTTTGTCTGCGGCGATAACCGCACTAACTCAGAAGACTCGCGTTATTTTGGCCCGGTCAAGCTCAATCAAATCGTAGGCAAATTGTCCTTCAGGATCATCCCACTCGGCAAAGCCCAAAGATTCTAAATTAACCTAATTGACTTAACTTCTAATTGACCTAAATAATTCATAAACCTCAAATACCAAACGGCTTGGATCATTGGAGCTCGGTGCCTGTTTAGAGTACTTAGGTTAATTAGAGTAATTAGAAATTTTAGCGTTAGTGGTTTGGGTACTTTTATTGTTCTGGGCTATTTTGGAGTTTTTGGGCAAGTTTTTCGAGCTCTTGCTCATCGGAAAAATGAATAATTAACTGGCCACCCTTGGCTGTATGCTTGATTTTGACTAACGTGTTGAGTTTATGACTCAATTTCTTTGTTAAATCGGTTTCTGAGGCTGTTTTACTACTTGCCTGTGTTGATGTTGCACCCTTGCGAGCGGCTACTACAAACTGTTCAGCCTGACGTACCGTCCATCCGTTGTCCAAAATACTACTAAGTAATTCCTCCTGTTTAGCCGGTTGCTCCCTTAAAGCCAGTATGGCTCTAGCGTGTCCCTCGCTGATCTTCCCATCTCTTAACGCTTCGCGCGCACTGTCCGGTAACTGTAGTAAACGGGCCATATTGCTGACTGTACTGGGAGCTTTTCCTAGTTTTTCAGCAATTTTTTCGAGTTCCAGATTAAACTGATGTTGTAATTTATAAACAGCTAACGCTTGTTCTAGAGGTGAAAGGTCTACTCTCTGGATGTTTTCAATAAGCGCTAGCTCTATTTCCTCTAGTTCCTCTAGTGAGCGGATGATCGCCGGTATGTGAGTCAGCTTGGCAGCCTGCGCTGCCCGCCATCGGCGCTCGCCAGCGACTATGCGGTAGGCAGTTTTAGCGCTGTCTGGGCCGCTTGCCCGTACTACTATGATTGGCTGCAGGACGCCGTGACGCTTAATCGATGCCGTCATCTCGTCGTGCTCTTTTTTGCCGTGTTCGCGGCGGGGTTGGTCGGGATTGGGCAAGATATCGCTTATGAGTAATTTTTGTACGCGGTTTTTATCTTCATCAAAAATGGCGACATCGATATCCTTAGGAATTAGTGTGTCTAAGCCGCGTCCTAATGTTAGTTTTTTAGCCATTTAATCGCTTCTCCAGTTCTTTCGCTAAGGCCTTATAGGCCCGCGCGCCTTTGCTCCATTTATCATGTTCTATTATAGTACGCCCGAAGCTTGGGGCCTCAGCTAAGCGAACATTGCGTGGAATAACGGTGTTAAATACTTTACCGCTGAAGTGTTTTTTGACTTCTGCCTCTACCTGTTCAGCTAGAGATGTTCGGCTATCGTACATAGTCAGTACTATTCCCAGCAGGTTGAGACCGGGATTGATAGCTTGCTTGATTTTGTTGATGGTGTCGATTAGCAGACTTAAGCCTTCCATAGCGTAATATTCGGTTTGGACAGGTACCAGCGCGTCACTGGCTGCAGCCAGTCCATTAATGCTAAGCAAGCCCAAGCTTGGCGGACAGTCAATCAAGATGTAGTCATATTCAAGGTTACTCAGAATCTGACGCAGTTTTAGTTCGCGGCCAACTTCGGCAGCTAGCTCGATTTCGGCAGCAGCTAGGTTGGCATTGCTGGGAATAATAAATATGCCGTCAGTGTTTGTCGGGCGGATACTGTTTGATACCTCTGCGCGATTAAATAGTACGTCGTACAATGTTGAGTCTAAGTTTCTTTTATCCAGGCCTAGTCCACTAGTGCTATTGCCCTGCGGGTCGGCATCAACTACCAATACACTGCGGCCGCTGCGCGCCAAATAGGCCGCCAAATTAATAGTGGTGGTAGTTTTGCCTACTCCCCCTTTTTGATTAATAACCGCAACGATGTGGTTCACTTTTTATTTGCCCTTATGCTTCTTATATAGTCTACCATCATCAAGTTATACAGTAAACAGCGGTCTTGCCTTAGGCGAGCCGGCTCGCGTCAAAACCAAACTTGCTTATGTTGAGTAATCTAAGGTAAATTAACACCTATGGACGATATGAAAGCCCGTTATCGGTTTTCGACACCGAAGGCTCATAAAACACACAGGCCTTCAAACGCGCCATCTAACCACCTGATTCACGAGGCACTTCAGGGAGATACTTCAAAGAAAAGCTGGAAATTGCTTAATTCACCTTCAAGATTTGCGCTTTTGCTTATTTTAATCTCGGGGTTGAGCATTGCTGCTATTATTCTTACGCGGCATAGTCATAGACAATCTCAAGGCAGCGGCGGTTCAGCAGTAAGCCAGGCAAATTCCGCGAACCAGCAAAATCAGCAAGTACAATCGCCTAAAGGTGGACAATCAGCTCAACAATCAATCACATCGCCGTCTTTCGTCAATGAAGCTCCAGCTTTTACTGTTTATTATCCCTCCAGTCCGCCGCAAAGCCTGACAGTTGATAAATCCACGATTACTTATTCCAAGAATTCATTCAGTTTTAACCTAGCTCAAAATGGCCAAGACCAATTTTATGTTAACGAACAGCCCGCCGGTGACAATTTCAGTTACCAGCGGCTAAAGGCCCGTCTGGGCTCTCCAAATGAAACTAATACCGCACTCGGTATGGGAATTTTTGGTACTATTGGAGTCAATTTTATAACTGCCGTAAGAACAGATAAAAATACCCTGATAATTGTTAATTGCGCTGCTCTGGAATGCGGAGTACCATCTAAAAATTTAATTAACTCCATGCAGATAAACAACACTCCTACTAGGCTGAGGTAGGGCGATGGAAGGACAAAATCCCAAGCATGTGTCTCATTTTCGCAAGAAAAAGCTTGTGGCAGTTATCGCCGTTCTGGGCATTGTTTTGATATTGGTGGTCGTCGGTGCTTGGCTTTATGGGCAAAAAAGTGCATCGCCAGTGCCCAAAAATATCAAAAATGCGGTCAGCTTCCCCATTTATTATCCTGATCAGAAAAAATTGCCGGCCGGTTATATCCTTGATACAAAATCGTTTGCTAATCCCGTTAAAAACGGTGTGTCCTACGCTGTAAATTACGGTAACGGCCAAAAGCTGATCTTTTCAGTCCAGCCAAAGCCGTCGGATAATGAATTACAAAGTTTTTACGGCAATTACATTCCGTTGAGAATTGATATTCAAATACCCAATGGCCAAGCCGAAATAGGAACCTATCATAACCAAACTCTAGTAAGCCTTCCGGTTATCAATGGACCTTGGATTATTATTACCGGTCCCCAAAACACTAACCAGAGCCAGCTAAAACAAGTACTTTCCGCTTTGCGGAAATAAATTTCTAATTGCCAGTAACAATCAACTGGTCAAGGGTTACAGTGTTTTGCGAGGCACTAGCGCCCCATGTAGGATAGATGTAGAGATTTTTGGCGGTGGTCGATGTAACAGTGGTGCTGGTTGTAGACACAACCGGAAAGCTACCCAAAGAAGTGGTAGAAGCAGCCGTGGTTTGGTAATTGTAAATACCTTGGCCATTCATTGAAGTGGTAGAGAAACAAATAATTGTAAAATCAAGTGACCATAATTGGTTTGACGCCCCGTTGGCGCCCGCTATTGCCGGGGTATCAACACCTATTTTAGTATCATTTCCTCTAGTTGTAGCATCGGTGCCGTAGTAAACGCTCATGCCAAGTGTTGGGGTGTTAGTATTGCTCCAGTGGCCTTTTGCCATAATATGGATGGCTCTTCCGGCCTGGCAATAGTTGGCAGGTATGGGAGCGGCGCTATTAAAGGCTGCGCAGGCAGTGGTGCAGCTGGCTATAGTATTGCCGGCTGGGATCGATGTATTAGAGTACAACAAGCCATTACATGTAAGCCAAGAGCCGGCCTGGCCGCACATAAAGTTGTGATCACTCGCACTATAGAACATGGCGCCATTGATTACCGTGGACGGCGCATTTGTAGCCGTTCCGGCGTTAAAGGTCGAATTACTATCGCTATCAAGCACCAAAAGCTCGCCAGCCGTCTCGCCAGTCGAACCACTACCGACAATCACGTTAGCATTAGATGTATCAACCGTCAGAATAGCAGTGCCTGAAGAATTCTGTACCTGCAAACCAGTGGTGGTATCAGCTTGGTTCTTAAAGGTCACCGGGTTGGTAACGGTACCGTTAAATTGCAGCTTGCCCTCATAGTAGGAGTTAACAGTCGAACCAGACTCCAGCAACACGCCATCCACATAGAAGGCCGGAGTCCTGGCAGTGCTATCGCTTTGGCGGATAAATATGTAACCACCGGTGGTAACCGTACTGGTCGTGAAGGTACATGAATATCTGGCCCAAGTAGTAGTAGCCGAGGAGTTGTTCAATGTACAGGTTGATTCGCCGGCAAAGGTGTCATTATCAGCCCTACCGGCTTGGATCGTAACTGTTCCGCTACCAGAGCGCGCCCAGAAACTTAAGGCGTAATTCGTAGAGCTGCTTAATAAGGTTGCAGTATCGTATTTAGCCCCAGCGTTGGTGGTAGCAGAGGTATTAATAGCTAAGGATTTATTGCCCACTATTTGGGCGGTACTACTACTGGATACCGAGCCGCTACCTGTATTGATTGCCCAGTTAGTAGTATCTGTTTCAAAGCTGGCGTTACCAACCAGGTTGTTATTGGTAGTATCGGCTAGGAATAAGTTGTTGTTGCCAGATGTGTTTTGTATTTGGAAGCCGGTGGTCGAGTTGCTGGAGTTCTTAAACAATGCCGAACCATTGCTTTGAGAGAAGGTGGCGATGGTACTGCCGTTGGTTTTCAAATTCAAATCATAGGCGTCATTAGTGCCAAGGTCGGCCGTTGCGCCAAAGCTGTTGCCATCATCAACAAAGGCCGATAGAGTAGCATCTCCGGCACTTAATACGCGGTTGGCCTGCAAGAAACTACCGGCCTGCACAGTAGTGTTACCGACAGTGGCAGAGGCTTGAGCGAACTGAAATGTTACAGTTTGAGCAGTTGAGCCGTTGACTATTATGCCCATTAGCTCGTACTCGTCCGAGAGATTGTTTGCAGCCTGGTTGTTTGGGCTTTGGTTAGCGCTACAGGCAATATTACTTTCGGTTTTGGCATTTTCGAAGTCACCATATCCCCACGTACAAGATGTTGTTGACTGCGGCACATCAAAGTGCCACTTCCAACCGGCAGTGCGTGCAGCACTGACGAGGCTAAGTACAAAGCGGAAGTTCCAGGTCTCGTTGGCGCCAATTGAGAACTTGAGAGCCGTATCGCTGACTAGGGTAGTTGAGTTGTTAACACTTTGGTCCGAGGATTTCACCTGGTTGACCACCGGGTTTACACTTAAGTACTGGGTGGTCATGGACTTCCAGGTTGAACCGTTGTAGCCTTCGAAATCGGTACCGGTCCAGCGGATAGTACCAGCGTTAGTATTAGTGGTAGTACCAATATTTATAGCGCCATTTACCTGTAAGGTTTCATTGGGCGTTGATGAAGTGCCAACCCCGAGTTTACCGTTAACCTGAGTGTAACCGGCAATCGACGAACCTATATTAACTCTAGTGGTCGAGCCTGAGGTGGCACTGGTACCGATATTGATGGTCTGCGTGTTACCATTACCCGCTGAAGCGCCAATAGCAATGGTATTAGTGGCAGTGGAATTTCCTAAAGTTATGCCCCCCGTGTTATTGGATGTACCAATGGTATAGGTGGCTGAGGCAGCACCCTGGACCGTAAAGGATGTTGTGTTAGTAGTACCACCGATAGTAACTCCGGTCGCCGTAGAAGTACCGACGCTCAAAGCGCCGGAAACCGAATCAAACAAGGCGCTTGTAAAGCTGGTATTAGCCTGTCCGCTGCCAGAAATTCGGAAGTCGGCTGTTTGGTCAGATGTGTTCTGGTTTTCTATCGATGCGCCACCGGCACCGGCAAACTGCCAAGAAGCCCCGCCGTTAGTGTTGGACCAAACTAGCGTGCCGGTGCTGCCCGGAGGAATTCTGATGCCGCTAATTGTGAAATAATTACCTGTAGCTGCAATATTTGCTATGTAAATCGTACGCCCATAGGTTGTGCTGGCTGTTGGCGTTGGGATTGTATAGGCTCTACCCGATGCTGAAGGAGCAATACTAAAGCTGCTGTAGATATTGACAGTGGAGGCAGCTGAGCCTATGGAACCAGCAGATAAATCTCCTAGGGCTAGGGTGGTGTTAACGGTAGCACCATTGTTAGTTACAGTCCCAAACCCAGCCGCATTACCTAGTAAGATTGACAGACCGGCCGCACCTTGCAAGGTAATCGTCGATGTATTGGTGGTGCCTCCAATTGTCACACCGGTGGCTGTTGTAGTGCCGACGTTCAGTCCACCGGTTATGGAATCGATCAACGGCGTGGTGAAGCTAGTGTTCGCCCGGCCAGTGCCGGAAATTCTAAAGTCAGCTGTTTGGTCGGCCGTATTCTGGTTTTCTATTGATGCACCACCCGCGCCAGCAAATTGCCACGAGTCACCGCCGTTAGTATTTGACCAGATTAATGTACCGGTACTGCCCGGAGGAATTCTGATACCAGCAATCGTAAAGTAATTACCCGCTGCAGCTATGTTTGCTATATAAATCGTGCGGCCGTACGATGTGCTCGCTGTAGGTGTGGGTATCGTATAGGCTCTAGCTGATGCCGTTGGAGCGATACTAAAGCTTGTATAAATATCTACAGTAGAAGCAGCTGAGCCGATTGAACCTGCGGCTAAATCTCCCAGAGCCAGGGTACTATTAAGTGTAGCGCCGTTATTAGTCAGCACGCCCGAGCCAGCGGCATTACCCAGAGTAGTATTCGCGTTTCTGACTGTAAACGTACCAGTGGTAGCACCCATAGAGATAGATGTGGCTGCTTGCAGCAATGTAACAGTTGTGGCAGTAGAATTGAACAGCCCTAACGTCGATTGGTTAGTAGCGACTGTGGCGGCATTAAGATTAATATTACCGCTGCCAGACTGGATGGTGGTGGCTGAGGTACCGCTCGTCGAACCAAGTACAGTCGAATGGTCGGTGCTGTTATTACCAAATCCACAGGTACCGGTACCACACTGGATGGATACAGCACTGGTAGTGCCAGTAGCGCCGATAGTGATGGTACCGCCGGAGCCTTGGGTTATGCTAATGGCACTGGCGCCGGTGCCACCCTGGATGGTGGTTGCGCTGGTGCCTAGTAGATTACCGATTACAATGGTATCAGTCGAAGAAGCTGTGGCATTATTGCCAATATTAATAGTTTGGGCTATCGCATTGGCAGTATTACCTACTTGAACAGTGTTAGCCGCATTAGCCGTAGCGATGTTGATGGTACCGGATGTAGCGGATTGGATAGAGACAGCGCCAGAAGAATTGCCGCCTTGCACGGTGACAGTAGAGGCCGCCGCGTTGTTAGAGCCGATGGTTATAACAGAGGTATTAGTGCTAGTAGCACCAGCACCTATGGCGATGCTATGAGATGTCGAGGAATTGCCAATAGCGATAGAATTGGCGCCTGTGCCGGCATCTACAGTTACTGCATTACCAGCATTACCGTTAGAACCTAGCGTTACTGTTTGGGTCGAGTTAGCGCTGGTATCGGCAATATGTATAGTTGTATCTTGGGCTGTCGAGCCAACAGATCCAATATTGATCGTTTTACTGGCTACGGCATTAGTTCCCAAATTAATTGTTCCCGAAGCAGCCGTTTGCAGTGCTAGTGTTCCAAAGGCCTGAATGGTAGTGTTACCGCTGGTTGCACCCGTAAAGGCACCGATGGTCACATTAGTAATGCCAGCGGCGGTGAGATTACCGATATTAATAGCTTGAGTATTGCCGGTATTTGTAGAGCTCGTGCCAATTTGAACAGTATTAGCTACGGCATTACTTCCAACCCCAATAACACCACCGGAAGCTACTTGTAGGCCAAGGGTCGTGTTGCTGCCATTAACACCAGCCTGGAGGGTAAGCGTGGAAGTAGAAGCTGTCGAGCCAACAGTTGCAGTTTGGGCAGCATTGCCTGTAGCAAAGTTGGCTACTCGAGCCTGTGCACCTGTGCCGATATCAATCTGCCCAGTACCCGAAGAGATGGTAACCGTAGGGTTAGAAGTGCTATTGCCGATTTGGATAGCTTTGGCGTTGGTATTGCCAATATTAACTGTTGGCGTACCAGAAGTAGTTGTACCAGTGTCAATGGTAACATCTCCACCTACCCCCGTGCTGCTAGCGTTACCAGAAGTAATTGAGATCGCACCTGATGTTCCTGATGTAACTGCCGCAGTTTGCAAACTTATACCGCCGGTTCCACCTTGCAAACTTAAAGAGCCGGCAGAATCACTGGTCTTAACCGTAAGATTACCTGAATCGGTCTGCCAGGTAGATGTACCGTGAGCCGTAACATTGAGCGTTTGGCTTGCTGCCGCACTTATGGAGTTTGTAGAAGCTGCCGTAAATGTTAACGCTGAAGATGTTAGCACGGTATTTCCGCCAATCTGATAAGACCCAGCTGTGGTGTTGAAATTGCCCGACCCTGTAACGGTCGTACCGCCGGAAATGCTGCCCACTAAAACTAAGTTGCCACTGGCATCAACGGCGAATTTTGAAGTTGGTGAAGCTCCAGCCTGCAGATCAATCAAATTCCCGGTTGGTGCCGCATTAGTATTTGAAGCAAATATTAAGGCATTGCCCGAACTTGGATTGCCAGATGCTGTGACTTTGAGAGTATTACCAGTATTAGTACCGTTACTAAGGCTTAAAACAGTACCAGTTGAGGCACTGGAAGAGTTAGTGAAGCTATATAAAGTACCGGCGCCTGCAGCGGCTGAAGACGTATCTGTGGCATTCTTGGCCAAGTATGAGCCTGAGGCCTGGTAGCCGGTACAGACTGAACCGGTTGAGCACAATGTGCCGTTTTCGGCTGGTAGGTTTAGGGTGTATGCAGTACTGCTTGGAGTCAGGGGTACAAGGCTGATTGAACCTGTTTGGCCAGAGAAGTTGAACTTTAGATCACCGGTCACGCCAGATGCACCACTGTTGCCTAGCACAGCTATACCACCTGACGTATCAACAGATAGGATGTTCTTGGCACTGGTGTTTTGGACCTGCAAAGTGGTAGTGCCGTTACTAGCGGCCTTTAGGGTGGTGTCACCAAAGACCTTGGCCAGTTTGTCATTGCCATTGACGCCAAAGACTTCAGCATTACCACTAGATATAACCTGGAAGGAGTCTTCACCGGTAACATCTGAACCATTTTTTACTACTACTCCGTGGGTGTTGTTGCCTTGCAGGAATATATTGCTGGTGGCTAAGATAACGCCATTGTTGTCTAGGGACAAGACTGCTGTGCCGCCGGAGGCAGCAAAAGTAAAACCGGCATTACCAGTCCCGTCGCCGATTGAGACAGTATTACCTGAGGTGTCAACGTTGAGTAAATAATTTCCCCCAGAATTCTGCACTTGGAAAGCAGTTGTCGTATCGGCCGTATTTTTAAACAAACCAGCCCCATTAACAGTCAGATTGCCCGAACTATCGGTTGTGGGTGCGCTGCTAGCATCACCAGCTAGGCCAGTATCATCCAGAGTCAGACCTCTTACTGTGCCGATTAAACCGGTAGTACTGGGTGTACCCCCAGCAGTAATACGGTAAACTTTGTAAGACACCGCACCCGTTACGACACTCCAAGTCAGATGATTGTAAGTCGTAGAATTAAGAGTTGAGCCATCGCTGGCAGAAATAGATGTAGTGCCTGAGGCAGCCGTCTCACCGCCTGAAGCCGAGACAGCTGTAATCT
Organism: Saccharimonadales bacterium (SeqCode); assembly: GCA_035480715.1. Classification (GTDB taxonomy): domain Bacteria; phylum Patescibacteriota; class Saccharimonadia; order Saccharimonadales; family UBA10212; genus 2-01-FULL-49-22. The sequence continues at coordinate 135,461 of DATIHL010000015.1, forward strand.
TATATGACCAGTTGGTGGAGGTCGTACAGCCGGAAGCCGAAGTTACACATGTAATCGTTGGAGCACTAGGCGTAGATAATGCATTAATTGTTGTACCGCCTGATAGGCCACCAGCTAGGCTAATTGCTCCTTGATAATACGAAGACCCAGTTACACTCAAATTACCGTTGGCTTGGAGACTTTGGCCGACTGATAGGCCGCCTTGAATATTGAAGTCGCCAGCCACTTGGCCATTAGAGTCTATTTGAAGTGTGCCAACCTCTGCGCCACCAGCTTCTAGTTGCTGCGTGTAGGCACCTCCCATGTCATAAGTTACAAGGGCACTAGTGCTGTAGCTAGTTACATAAGCATAGCGGCCGTTGACCCAAACGTATTGGGGGTTGGATAAGCCAGCAGAAACCGTACCTATCGAAACCAGGTTATAAGGGTTATATACATCAACAACATTAAGTGTTCCGCCCGAATTGCTAGCCACATAGGCATACCTGCCTTGTAAATACACCCCCTCGGCATTGCCAATACCTCCTATAGAACCTATTTGCGAGGGGCTAGCGGGATTACTGACATCAAAGCTTACCAAAGAGTTGCCTCCCCAGTTAGATACATAAGCGTAACGGCCCTGGACATAGACACCGTAAGAATTATTTAGCCCAGTAGATATGTTGCTTACCTCTGTTGGGTTAGCGGGATTTGATACGTCAATAATCGTTAATGAACTACCGCCGTTGGCTATATAGGCATAACGGCCCTGGACGTATATATCCTGAGGTCCATTTAAACTACCGCTTATAGTACTAACCATGGTTGGGCTGGCGGGATTAGATACGTCAAATGTAACCATGGTATTGGCTGAAACATCGACTACGTAAGCATAGCGGCCTTGGACATACACATCATACGGACGGAATAGGCCAGTAGATATATTGCTTACTACTGTCGGGCTGGCGGGGTTAGAAACATCAATAATTCTTAGGCGAACATTATTGCGATCGGTGGCATAAATGTAATTACCTTGTGCATACGCACCAATATTTGCACTAAAGCCAGTTACGCTACTGATCTTGACCGGATTTGCTGGATTGGACAAATCAAAGATATGGAGCGAGCCATTACCATCATCCATGACGTACGCATAGCGGCCTTGGACTTGTACGGTTCGAGGATGACTCAGGCCACTATTAGTCCAGCCCGTATAAGATGAAGGCACAGTGCCACTGACATAAAGTTGGCCAGTTGGTTTACCGTTGCCGCCAATCGATACCTGAAGAGCTGAGCTGGAATTATTAGTAGACGTGTAGGCCGTATTTGAAGAAGGCGGCGAAGCGGCCGAGCCGTCAATGCCAAATGAGCCAGTATCAATATATGAGTTTGTTATGGCCGAGGCTAGATATTTTTCCGTGCCAGAACCGCCACTATTAGCGGTACGATAGATACGATAACCTGAAGCACCAGTTACAGCAGTCCAACTTAACGTACAGGAAAGATTAGCGCCGGACGTCGTACAGGCAGCTGGTTCGTTAGAGACTCCGGTTTCGCCACGCGCAGAATCTAATGCCGTTACTTCATATCTGTATGAACCGGCATTAGTTAGTGAACCGCCAGAAGATGCTGTTGAAGTCAGGCTTGATGGAGCGGACATGGCCGAATAGCTGTTATCTACGCCAATTCTGGCATTAATAGAATCGACGTTAAAAAGGTTAGCTGCTGATTGATTTTGAATCTGGAATGCATTTGTAGAATTAGTAGCATCTTCGAAGGTGGCTGCGCCGTTAGCCGTAAAGCTCTTATTAGAAGCAACCGTGGTATTGCCATTTAAAGAAACATTGCCTGTGCCGGTCGTAAAAGTATTTGAGCCGGTTACGGTGGTATTTGCTGCCAAGCTTATACCGCCCGTACCAGACTGTATGGTCGTTAAGCTGGTACCAGAAGTAGAGCCGACAGTCGTTGAGTGATCTATGGCATTATTACCAAACCCACAGGTACCGCTGCCGCAGGATACCGATACAGTGGTGATAGTATTACCGCTACCGATATTGATAGTGGTAGCATTACCGGTCCCAAGGCTTAATGTGCCGCTAGCCGCAAGATCGACTGAGGGCGTAACAACGCTGGTGCCGTAATATCCTGTTCGGAACAGGTGTGTGCCATCACCCAGGTCTATGGAATTACTTGAACCGGGCAGCAGCGAAGTGTTAATTGCTACGGAGGCCAAGTTAGACAAGGCTGTATTGGCATATGAGCCGGAAGCCTGATAGCCGGTACAAACCGAACCGGTGGAGCAAATAGTGCCATTCTCTGCCGGAAGAGTCAGAGCATAATTAGTTGATGAGGGGTTCGCCGGAGATAATGTTATTGAGCCGGTCTGATTAGTGCGGTCGAATTTCAGTTGTCCGGTTAATCCAGAGGCTCCGGAATTACCCAAAACAGCTATTCCGTTACCGGCATCTACCTGGAAAACATTCTTGCTAGCGCTGTTTTGGACTTGAAAAGCAATTATTGAGTCTGTGGGGCTGGCAACTAATACTTCACCGTTGGCGCTAACACTAAAGACAGTTGTCGGTGTATTTGTCTGCAATTCAAATAAATTAGCTGTTTGGCCTGATGCTCCGCGAATGATACCGCCCACGCTTCCTAAGGCTGCACTTTGGAAATTAAAGTTAGCATTGGACTGCAGGCTGGTTTGATTGCGAATAAAATCTGTGCCCGATGTAGCTTCAAACCCACAAGCTGTAGCTGTTTGATAGCAAACAGTCGCCGAACCAGCTCCCGGATCAGGCAGCGTGATTGATGTAGCCTGGCCTAAGCTGGCAAAACTCAGCGTGCCCCGACTTGATCCCGTGCCTGTAGCCAGTTTATTGGCTGTAAAAGCTGATGGTACAGATGTCAGCTGGATTTTATTACCAGTAGCCGTACCATCGGAAGTCAGTTCAATACTTTCCCAACTAGGGCTACCCGTCCCACCGATACGTACACCCAGCCACATTTGCTGATCCCAGTTGATACTGCCAAATGCCGTTACGCTGCCTAAATTGGCCGACAAATAGCCGTTAACTACCCGTACGGCATTGCCGCTCGTTCGAGTCTCTACCCACAAACAATTGGCGTCTCCTGAACAGCTTCCTTGGCTTGAACCAGTACTATTGGCACTGCTGTAGATTTTGAACTCAACATTGTAGTTGCCGTCGGGCACTATACCGCCGGCGCTAGTCAAAAGTCGCATTTGGAAGTTTAAGTAAGTCGAGGCAGCAGCTTGGGCTTTGGGAGCTGCCAAGCTAGAAAATACCAAAAAGCCAGCAAGGCCCAGTGTCAGGGCCAAAAGCGTGGCTTTTACGCGCGTGCGCGATCCTATATGCGAAGGCATTTTTATTTTGGTTTTTTGCGAACGTTTTTATCTTTAAGCGCTTATATTTTAGCGCTAAGACTAGTTACAGATTACGACCTCTGTAGGTATTGGTCAAGCTAAAAGCTGTGGATAATTACTTCTGTGCTATAGAGGTGACTTTGATACGAGTCAATTTTTGGCGGTGGCCACGGCGCTTATGGACGCGTTTTTTGGATTTATAACGGATAGCCACCACTTTATCCTGTTTAACCACTTGCTCTACAACGTCGGCCTTAACCTGGACGCCGCCAACAGATGGTGCCCCCACAGTTGTTTTATCGCCGTCTATCAGTAGTAACGCCTCAAAAACGGCACTTTGTTGCGGATCCAGCATTTCGACTTCAAGCTCTTCGCCTTCTGCGACCAAGTACTGTTTACCACCGGTAGAAATTACGGCCTTTTTCATGAGTCAAATTAGAGCTTAACAGATACGGCAATAGATGTAAAGATTCAGGCCTTGCGCAGAGAAATTGTAGCCTGTTGGTCTTCGACCTTAACAGATTCAGAATAGCTCCCCTCGCCTGTAAGCTCATCAGATGCTAACGTTTCGGCAAAAATAGTGTCTTTGAATTTCTTAATCGCCTCTGTTATTTCGGCCGAATCAGACTCGATTTTCAGCTGAATCCGATCTTCCACATTCAATCCGGCCTTTTTGCGGGCATTTTGGACGGATCTGACAACCTCACGCATGATGCCTTCCTGCTTCAGCTCATCTGTTAAATTAATATCTAGAGTTGTGGAAGGCACTATTCTGGCGCTTCCACCCTCCCAGATACTCTCTACTCTTGGACGAGTCTCAACTACTTCTTTAACATTGAGCTCATCTTTTAAGATATCTACCATCTGATCGTTAAATGAGGAGGGGCTATTGAAAGTTAGTTTGGAGAGAGGCTGTCGAACTTTAATCTTCTTCTCTGCTCTTTTGGATAGTCCATCAGCCACGATGATTCTAAGTAATTGCATCTCCCCTAGCACTTTCTGGCTAGTACTATCTGGCTCTTTAACAGATGGCCAGTCGCTCAAATGGACTGATTCCTCTAAGTTTGTTCCCTGCCGCAGATTTTGCCAAATTTCTTCTGCTATAAACGGCGCCCAAGGGGCCAGTAGCTGGCAAATTCGCGTTAAAACATAGTGCAGAGTAGCGTATGCTTGCTCTTTATCTTTATCGTTTTCACTCTTCCAGAAGCGCCTCCTAGAACGGCGAATGTACCAATTAGACAGATCATCTATCAATTCAAACACCGGTAGAATAGCGTGGCTGATTTTATATGCATCGGCGCTTTTAGTAGCCGCTGCAACTGTTTCCGATAGGCGTGCTAAGATCCATTGGTCCAAAACGTTATCAGAGGTAGTCTCCTCTGATCCTTTAGGCTTCCAGCCGTCAACATCAGCATATGTTTTAAAGAAGCGAAAGCTGTTACTAAGGGTATCTAGCACATTGCGCTTCATATCGGTCATAGCCGAGCGGTCAAAGCGCATATAATCAGCTGTCTCTGTACCTTGCGTCTTAGAAAGAAGATAAAGTCTGAGGGCGTCTGCTCCCTCGTGGTCGAATACCTCTTCTACCGGCGGGTAGTTACGCAGCCTTTTGGATAGTTTTTGACCGTCGGCGGCCATCATAAAGCCGGTGACAATCACCTGTTTATAGGCTGGGCGCTCAAATAAAATCGTTGAGATTACGTGCTGAACGTAGAACCAAAGCCGGGTTTGATCGATGGCCTCTGTTATAAAGTCAGCCGGAAACGTTTTATCAAATAACTCCTTATTTTCAAATGGATAGTGCCACTGGGCTACCGGCATAGAGCCGGATTCGAACCAGCAATCCAGTACTTCCTCCACCCTTTTGTAGGTTTTGCCGTCCTTTTGGAAACTAACTTTGTCTATAAACGGTCGGTGTAAATCGAGCTCATCCTTGCCTTCTACCTTCGGTAGGGCTTTCTGAACCGTTTCTTTACCAGCCAGCTCTTCCAACTCGGCTATGGATCCAACCAAAATGTAGTCGTTTTCGTCGTCGACATTTTGCCAAATGGGCATGGGGGCGCCCCAGTAGCGATTGCGCGATATTGCCCAATCGCGCGCGCCTTCCAACCACTTGCCAAAACGACCGCTTTTGATGTGGGAAGGCACCCAATTTATATCTTCGGCGGCCTTTATCATCTGGTCTTTGACTTTCGTAACTTCTACGAACCAGGTAGTGGTGGCGAAGTACATCAGCGGTGTTTCGCAGCGCCAGCAGAATGGATATGTGTGCTCAGCCGTCTCGGCTGCAAAGATTTTATTCTTGTGTGTTAAATCAGCGATAATGTGGCGGTCGGCCTCTTTGAAAAACAGATTGAGGGCCTCTTTGGGGCCATATATCAGGTGTCCGCTGGCATCAACGCTCTCGATCAGCGGCAGATTTTGGGCTAGGCCCAGGTTCAGGTCGGTTTCACCGTAGCGCGGCGCCACGTGTAATATACCGGTGCCATCATCGACGCTAACGGAATTATCGGCGAAGACCTGATGAGCATTTTTAGCTTGTTCATCTGTAAATTTTCCCTCCGGGAGCGAGTACAGGGGTTCATAGCGAAGTCCGACTAGCTTGCTACCCAAAACCTTTCTAGTGAGGCTGTATTCTTTTTTTCTTAAATCAAGTACATCAAGTCGTTCTTTGGCTAGAATCAATGTAGAACCATCATCTATGAGCTCCACAAAAGCATATTCAGTATCGGGTTCGATGGCTAAGGCTGCGTTAGCGGGTAGAGTCCAGGGAGTTGTAGTCCAGGCTAGCAAATAGTGATTTGTTAGTTCAACATAAGCACTTTTTATCGCGGGTCTATTCTCGACTGGAGTTTTAGTGTCAAATTCACTGCCTTCAAATATTCTCTCTCCCTCTCGGAGCTTGAATTTAACAAAAACAGATGGGTCGGGCACGTTATCCTTATAGCCTTCGTTGAGTTCGAAATTAGATAGCGGCGTTTCGCAGCGCGGACAGTACGGCACCGATTTTAGACCTCTGTAAAGTAAGCCTTTTTTATTGATTTCAGATAATATCCACCAAACGCTTTCGGTGTAACTCGTATCTACGGTGGCGTAATAATTTTCGTAGTCGCTCCAGCGACCAATGCGCGTCATAAACTCTTCCCAGTCGGCTTTGTAGCGGAAGATTGATTCGCGGCAGGCGGCGTTAAATTTTTCTAGCCCAAGCTCAAGTATCTGTTTTTTGCCGGACACGCCGAACTCTTTTTCGATAGAGAATTCTACCGGCAGGCCGTGGCAGTCCCAGCCGTTACGACGCGGCACATGCAGACCACGCATGGTTTTATAACGCAAGATTGAGTCTTTGACGGCCGTTACCAGCGAGTGACCAAAGTGTGGCAGGCCGTTAGCAAACGGCGGGCCATCGTTAAACGCAAAATAAGGCGCTTGCTGCCGCTGATCTACGCTTTTTTGGAACGTATTATCTCGCTGCCAGCGCTCAAGCACCTGCTCTTCGGCCAATGCAGTCGCCGATTTGGAAGGTTTTCCCTTATCATCCATCACTAAAACTATACCTCAGACGAGGGGTAAATTTCTAATCCTAAATGAAACTATTCTAGTGAAGCTTCTTGATATGAGGGCTGATAGTCTCGCAGGTAAGCTTCGATTTCGTTCATCAGTGGCAGCGGCAGGCCTTGCCAGATTTTTAAGGCCGAACCATCATCAGACAAGACCAATATGGCCGGATAAGAAGTAATATCGTACAAGCTGGCTGTAGCCGCGCCGTCACGTGTCTCTAAACTGACAAGCTGAAGAGCTTTGTTTTTAAAACGCTTATATTCGTGCGTATAATCCTCGACTACACCGCCGTGTTCGCTATGAGGATGGTATAGAATGACTGCTCGCATAAGCTAAGGGTATAGGGTCAAGGGCACACGGTCAAGGCTTAGCTACAACCTGTAGTGGAGCCGCAGGCGGTGCAGACGTAACAGGTGCCGGCGCGCATAGTCTGATTACCGCAGTTGTAGCAAAGTGGCGCCGCAGAATCTTGGACAACAGCATCTTTCTTTGGTTGTACAACTTCAGCCTCAGGTTGCTGTGCAGCAGCTGGTAGGCTTGCTTGTCCGGTAGGCATGTCGGCCGTGCTGGCAGCGATCGTGGTCATAGCCTCTGTAATGGCGGCTTCGGCCTCGGCCAGAGTTTCCATAGCCTGCTCGGTTGATGTCTCTAACGATGCATCCTCGCTGGTAGCAGTTAGCAAGCTGGTTTGGCCTTCGGGCATATCTTCTATGCTGGCTAGCCCGACTTCCAATTGGTCGTCAAAGTTCAAGTAAGTTTTGCCCAGTCGGCGGAAGATGTAGTCGATTAATGAGCTAGCTGTGCGAATATCCGGATCGTCAGTGATACCCGACGGCGCAAAGCTGGTGTTGGTAAAGCTGCGGATCAGTTTTTTAAGCGGTACACCGTACTGCAAGCCGTGGCTAACAGATACCGCAAAGGCATCCATCACACCACGCAGCGTTGAACCTTGCTTAGAGATGCTAACGAAGAGTTCTCCCGGTCGGCCGTCATCGTATTCTCCGACCGTAAAGTAGCCGCGCGTGCCGGCCAGTGTAAATTTGAAGGTCTTGGAATTGCGGACTCGGGGCAGCTCCTCGCGGAAACCGGTAACATGCGCTGCTCCAACTTCGGCTACAACCTCTTCGATATTAACTGCAGTGTGGGCTGTCAGTTCGGGCGTTTCTTCTTTGGCGCCGTCTTTTTTGGCCATGCTAAGCGGCTGGGCGTACTTAGAATTATCACGGTAAATTGCCACTGCCTTGAGCCCCAACTTCCAGGACTCCAGGTGTAGCTGCTCTACATCCTCTACGGATACATCGGCCGGCATATTGATTGTTTTAGAAATAGCACCGGACAAAAATGGCTGTACGGCCGACATCATCTTTACATGTCCCATGTAGTGGATGGCGTTATCGCCCATGCTGCAGGCAAATACCGGCAGATGCTCGTCTTTTAGATGAGGGGCGCCGATTATGCTCTTTTCGACATCTATGTAGTTAACGATGTCGTCAACTTGCGACTGATTGTAACCGAGAGCCCGGAGAGCGCGCGGAACAGTTTGGTTGACGATGCTCATAGTACCGCCGCCGACCAGTTTTTTAACTTTGACGAGGCCCAAATCCGGCTCAATACCAGTGGTATCGCAGTCCATCATCAGGCCAATCGTGCCCGTCGGTGCCAACAATGTGGCCTGCGAATTACGGACACCGAAGCGCTCAGATAGCTCTACGGCCTCGTCCCAAGAAGCGGCAGCGGCAGATAATAGTTCCTCGCTGACCGCTGACGGATCAATTTTCTTAACCTCGTCACGGTGCATCTTGATAACATTGTTCGTATTATCACGGTCTTTGTCATAACCAGCAAATGGACCGACTTTGCGGGCGATTCTGGCGCTGGTGGCGTAAGCGTGGCCGGTCATTAAAGCCGTGATGGCCGCCGCCTGCGCTCGCCCTTCATCTGAGTCGTACGGCAAACCTTGCGCCATCAAAAGCGCGCCTAAATTAGCGTAGCCTAGCCCCAGCTCTCGGTAAGCACGGGCATTTTTGGTGATTTTAGGAGTCGGATACTCGCTATAGCCCACCAAAATTTCTTGAGCCGTGAACATCAGCTCGACAGTGTGCTTGAAGGATTCAATGTCAAAGCTAAAGTCGTCTTTTAAGAATTTGAGCAGATTGATGCTGGCTAAGTTGCAAGCTGAGTTATCCAGATGCATGTACTCGCTGCAGGGGTTGCTGGCGCTGATACGTCCAGCGTTTGGTGTGGTGTGCCATTTATTGACAATCGTATCAAACTGGATACCGGGGTCAGCACATTCCCAAGAAGCTTCAGCGATCTGATGCCAAATATCTCGGGCTCTTCTGGTCTCGACGACCTCGCCGTTGGTAACGGCCCGGAGCTCATACTCTTCATCATTCTCTACAGCCCGCATAAACTCATCTGTTACGCGCACCGAATTATTGGCGTTTTGATACTGCACGGAATAGCTGTCTTTGCCATCCAGGTCCATGTCGTAGCCGGCCTCGGCCAACACACGCGCCTTGCGCTCTTCAATGGCCTTACACCAGATAAATTCTTCAACATCAGGATGATCGACGTTCATAATGACCATCTTGGCTGCTCGGCGGGTCTTGCCACCGCTTTTAATGGCTCCGGCGGAAGCGTCAGCGCCGCGCATAAAGCTCAAAGGCCCCGAGGCTGTGCCGGCGCTTTTGCCCAAACGTTCTTTGGATGAACGCAGGCTGCTGACATTAATGCCCGAGCCCGAACCGCCCTTAAAGATCATGCCTTCTTCTTTGTACCAATTCAAAATGGCCGGCATAGTATCTTCTACGGCCAAAATAAAGCAGGCGCTGGCTTGTTGAGCCCGTTCCATTGCGCCAATGTTAAACCAGACCGGTGAGTTGAAAGCCGCGCGCTGTGTTGATAGCACAAACTTCAGCTCTTCGCGAAAATCTTCGGCCTCGACACCTGAATCAAAATAGCCTTCCTGCACGCCAGTGCGCGTAATTGTATCGGCTACGCGGTCAACCAAGTGTCGCAAGCTGCTCTCGCGCTCAGCTGTCCCAGGCGTACCAGTAAAGTACTTTTGAGCCACAATATTAATGGCGTTCAAGCTCCAGCCCTCCGGAAACTCAACGTCTTTTTGTTCGAACACGGCTTGGCTAGTAGCCGGATTAGTGATAATGGAGTCGCGTTTAACCCATTTAAGTGCCTCGTACGCCTTACTCTTCGGCTGCGTAAAGAGTCTTTTAACCTCCAGTTTTGTTGCCTGCGCCATTTTTTGTACCCCTCTCTTAGATGTTTAATTTATTTTTAAGTTTTTGTTTAGAGCTAGCCGGGCCCCTCACCACTTTTGAATCATCCCCGTCTCTCTAGGTTTGATTCAAAGCTTTCACCAAAAGTGGTGAGGGACACCCTTTGCTCCCCTAGACGCTTCTCAATATAAACCATGAGCAATGTCTAAAGCAACATGTTAGCTAAATATTTTTGCAAAAATCAGTGGGCTTTTTTATTTTTGGTCGCTGCTTTTGGCTGCTTGCTCTGGCGGATTTTAGACAACTCACGCTCAAAGCCCGATATATCACGGAAGTTGCGATAAACGCTGGCAAAGCGCACGTAGGCCACTTCGTTCAGTTTAGGCAGCTCGTTCATTATCAGCTCGCCAATTGATACCGAGCTGATTTCTGGTTCGCCGCGCGCATAGAGCTCGCGCTCGGCCGTCGCCACAAAATCTTCCAGCTGTACACCGGTAACGGTGGTTTTTTCGACCGCTCGTTGTAGGCCGGCCATTAATTTCTCGCGGCTAAAAAGCTCGCGCGTGCCATCGCGCTTGACGACAATCAAATGAGGCCGTTCTAAACGTTCGTATGTCGTAAACCGGTAACCGCAGTTCAGGCATTCGCGGCGGCGTCTAACAGCGTCGCCGTCGGCGACGTCCCTAGATTCTACTACCTTATTATCTGTGGAACCACATTGCTGACACTTCATTTTTACCCTGATTCTTGTCTGTTGTTTAAGGTGCTGTCACCATATATAGTGTTCGTGCACATAATAGTAGCCCCAGACCTAGCGCTAATGCAAGTAAATTCTGGTGTAGTTTTCACAAAATTTTGTGCCAATTAACTCTTTGACTTTTTCTTGCTATCAGAGGCGGATTTTTTGTTGTCTTTTTCATCCTCAGCCTCTTTAACATCCTCAGTCACTTCTTCTGATTCAGCCGGCTCGTTCGGCTCTACAACTACCGGATCGTCGTCGTCTTTGTCGTCACTTGATTGCTGGTCATCGTCGCTGGCGATTGTTGAATCGTCCTTTTTACCTTTGCGAAAGCGGCGGAAAAATGACGGTGTTTCGTATTTGTCATCTCCCTCCTCAGCCTCCTCTGGCTGGTCTTTATCAGTGCTATTGCCGTCGTCACTCAAGGACCAGATGTTGGGCGCTTCTTCGGAGTGAAAATCTTCGGCGTGGGCTTCAACGTCTTCCTGAAGATCCATATCCAAATTTTGCATAGAAGCTTCGTCGACTTGGGCGGCTGCTCCCTCCAGCTCGGTGGCGCGTCGGACCAATTGGGCGCCAGCGCGGTCGCGGCTGGCATAGTAAGAATCATCAAAGCCAGTGGCCACTACTGTAACTATCAATTCGCCCTCTAGATCGGGGTTAATGGTAGCACCAAATATAATGTTGGCCTCCGGATCAGCCGCTGCCGTAATAGTCTCGGCTACGGTGTTAATTTCGTGCATCGACATATCAGTGCCGCCAATAACGTTGAATAGGATTCCGCGTGCGCCATCAATCGAAATTTCGAGCAAGGGTGAGGAAATCGCCTGCTGTGCGGCCTCGATAGCGCGGTTTTCTCCGCTAGCGCGGCCAATGCCCATCAGCGCTGAACCGGCCTCACTCATAACCGTTTTAACATCGGCAAAATCCAGGTTAACCAAACCGTGCACCGTAATCAGATCAGAGATGCCCTGCACGCCTTGGCGTAGTACGTCGTCAGCTACTTTGAAGGCCTCCAAGAGAGGTGTGCGGCGATCGATAGTTTGCAGTAATTTATCATTAGGAATGGTAATCATCGTATCTACATGGTGGCGCAGCTTCTCAATAGCGGCTTCAGCGTTGCGGCGGCGTTTTTCGCCCTCAAAGGCAAATGGTCGGGTAGCAAAACCGACTACGAGCGCGCCTGATTCTTTAGCTAGTTGAGCCACAATTGGCCCAGCACCGCTGCCGGTGCCTCCGCCGGCTCCAAAGGTCACAAATATCATATCCGCACCTTTAACGGCTTGGACTATGTCGTCTTTGGCTTCTTCGGCGGCTTTCTTGCCAAGTTCCGGGTCGGCGCCCGCGCCAAGTCCGCGCGTGGCTTCTTTACCGATATGAATTTTTTCGTTGGCTTTAGAATGATGCAGAGCCTGAGCATCAGCATTGACTGCTACAAAATCGACGCCGGTCACACCAGCATCAACCATGCGGTTAATGGCTGCACCGCCGGCACCGCCTACGCCGACTACTTTTATTCGCGCAAAGGTTTCGATTGCCGGTTCAACTTGAGGCATACTTTCTCCGTTTCACTTCTCCGGATAATTATACGCGACAAGAGCGCTATAGTGCAACAAAAATACCCAAGCCGAATTTGGGTTGAATAAAAAAATGGTACTACAGTTTTTAGCTGCGCTTAGAACGTCTAAAAAGTTTGCCCAAGCCGAAATTAACAGATTGAAAAATGCCTGCTCCAGCCTCGTCATACATTGAGTGCTGCGGCGGGCCAAGCAACATGTCCAGCAGCATTAGACCTACAGCCGGCGCGAAAATTAACTCATCTAGACCATCCACAACTTTGGGTACTTGCTTCCAACTACCCAGACGAACCGGTAACTCTAACACGTCTTTAGCAAAGTCAACCAAGCCGGGTAAATGAGCGCTGCCGCCCACCAAAACCACCCCGCCGGGCAGCTTGCGCGAACGCCGGATTTTCTTGAATTCCTTGTCTACAAATTCCAAAATTTCTTCCACGCGGGCTTCGACAATCAGGCGCATCATGTCACGGTCAAAACGCAGCTCATCGCCTTTATGAACAAAGCTAGTCTCGCCGGTAACTTTTTTGGATAGGCTAGCGTGCTTGATTTTCACCAGCTCAGCTACATCTAAATCAGTCTTTAAACAGATAGCCAGATCGTTCGTGATGTGCGTACCACCCATTGGAATAACAGCTATATGCTCGACTTCGCCGTCTTCGATTACCACTATATTGGTGGTAGCGGCGCCGATATCAACTACAGCCACGCCGGCGTCCTTTTTCTGGCGGTCCAAAACCGCTTCGGCAGCGGCCAGAGAGGTTACTGTGCGGTGCGACGGCCTTAGTTCGGCTTTAACCAGGACTTGTTCCAGGCTTTTAAGAGCTGGTGTCGAAGCGCAGAGTATATGCGTATCAACCTCTAGGCGCACGCCGTGCATGCCAACCGGATCTTTAATATTCTCTTGCCCGTCTAAACGGTAGTTTTTAGCAAAAACTTGGATGATGTCTTTATTTGGCGGCAGCTGTACGATGGTGGCAGCGTCTTCAACACGCATGCGATCGTCTACCGTAATCTGGCGGTCGGGGCTTGATACGGCAATCACGCCTTTGGAGTTGATGCCCTGTACATGCGAGCCGTTGATATTGACTGTCGCTTGCTTGATTTCGCGCCCACTGACGCGTTCGGCCTCCGTTATGGCCTTAACCACTGCATCTGCCACTTCGTCGATATGAGCAACATTGCCTTTGCGCATTCCAGTGTTTTCGGACTGCGAAAAAGCGATGATGCTAGGAGTCTGAGCCTCGCCGGCTAGCTCACCAACTACGCAGCGCGCAGCGGTAGTGCCGATATCTACGCCTACGAAATATTGAAATTTATCTTCACTCATTTGTTTTTATTATAAAGAGTCTGCTTGCAGTATATCGCTAGAGGTTATAAAGTTGCAAGAAATAAAAATACCGCCGGGGTTAGCGACGGTACTTTATCGTTGGCTTGATTATTTGTCTTAAGGCTTTTTGTGGGCTCTGCTATCTTTTACTTTCTGAACTTGTGCATCGATTCCCTCAGTCACTATTTTAGTCACGAGGGGCGAAAGTCCGACACCTTCTGATTGATGCTTTTTCTCCCTTATGACGTCACCATTTTCATCGTAGACAACCACATTGGTTTCGCTACCCTTTGTTACTTCATGGTCAGGAACATCTTTGCTGTCATAGTCTGTCGAGACATAGACATACTGGCCCTTCCTTTTGCCGCCCCTAGCTCTATCAACATAGGCCCGTTCACTGCGTCCACTACCCATACCACCAAGTTTCATAGTCCTAAGGTATAGTTTCTGTGTAGGCTCGCCCTCAGCCGGATAGACTACGAGTGAATCTTTTTCATCACCGTATTGAGGCATGATATGTTCCCTGTGAGGTTCTGGAAAAGTCCTAACATCTATTCCAGTTGCCGGGTCCTCACCGCGTGGCACATCCCTAGATAGGTCAAGTGTTAAATCTATTGCACCCTTCATTTGGTGCTCCATCTTTTTTTCGACGTCTGGAGCTAGAGGTGCACTTCTGCTTGCTAATTCTTTACGCATTTTTATTTTTCCTTTTTGTTAGCTTTTCAGCTAAAGTTCATATTATCACACTTATGCTAAAAAGTCAATTAAGCTTGGGTTAGGATTTCGGCGGATTTTTCGGTGATAACTATTGTGTGTTCGAAGTGAGCGGCTAGTGAGCCGTCGTGCATTACTACCGTCCAGCCATCCTTGGCGATATCTATGTGCCAATCACCGAGTGAGGCCATAGGCTCGATGCAAATTGTCATTCCGGTTGAGAGCGTCGGTCCGGTACCGCTTACTCCGTAGTTTGGAATATTCGGCCCCTCGTGCACTTCATCACCTACCCCATGGCCGACTAGGTCGCGTATAACTCCCAGTTTGTATTGCTTCTCGAGCACGTCTTGTACGGCCGCGCCGATATTACCTACGCGCGTGCCGTCACCATGTACTGCATTGATGCCCGCATCCAGGCCTTTTTGGGTACCTTCGAGTAGGCGTTTAACGTCAGCTGGTGGTTTATCGCCGACGAAAACCGTCCTTGCCCCATCTGTTATTAGTCCTCTGAAAGCAACTCCAAAATCAAGGCCAACAACGTCGCCGTCCTTGATGATTTTTTTCGGACTGGGCATACCGTGGACGATTTCGTCATTGATAGAGACTGTCATAACTTCTGGATAGTCTTCGTGGTTTAAAAACGATGGCTGGCCGCCAAGCGCTTTGATTTCTTTGGCGGCGATGTCAGCGAGTTCTTTGGTGCTCATGCCGGGTTTTATAGCTTTTTCCAGCACATCGAGCACTGTAGCCAGCATTCGGCCGCCCTCGCGCATCACCTCGATCTCTTTATCGCTTTTTGGCCTCAACTTTATCCTTTAGCACTTGCCAAATTTCAGTTTCGACCTTATCAGATGTAAGTTCGCCGTTTATCTCGTAAACCGGGTATCCTTGGCTGCTCAGGTAGATAAGGACTGGCATAGTATTAGCGTCGTATTGCCTAAACCGTTCGGCAATAACTTCTTCCGTATCGTCTTCGCGACCACGATTTAGTAATCTCTTCATAGTTGTCTCTTTGGAAACTTTAAAGTAAATAACGGCTGTTAACTTAACTTCGCGCGACTTGATTTTATTAGACAGCCACTCGGCCTGCGGAATAGAACGCGGCGCGCCGTCTAAGATACACTCATTTTTATCTGCACGAGCCTTCTTGAGTTCAGGTTCTAATAGTTCGAATATGGCTTCGTCTGGCACTAGTTTGCCGGACAGCATAATCTCTTGCCATTCGGGGTTATGGGTCTCTCTAAGCAAGTCGCTAGTAGAGATCAACGGGCATTTTAGTTTGGCTATCATCCGGTTAGCTTGTTCGCTTTTGCCAGATCCGACGACACCAAAAAGGATAATCATTTTTGCTCCAGAGCCTGTTTGGCTAGCTGGGCGATAGTTGCGCCGTCGGCGCCAGCGCCTAGCTTGGCTTTAACTCCGCCGATAATTTTGCCCATATCGGCCATAGACGGCGAATCCAGCTTTGATACTTCTTCAGCCACTGTAGTTTCTATGGCTGCCTCGTCCACCTGTTCCGGCAAATAACTATCTATAATGGCTTTTTCGGCCAGTTCAGCCCCGGCTCGCCCATTATTGCCCCCTTGTTTGTATAAATCCGCGGCTTCTTGACGCTTTTTAGACTCGCGGGCGAGCACCTTCTGAATTTGCTCATCAGATAAAGTTTGGTCTTTGTCAGCGCTTAAGACTTCGTACTGCAGAGCATTTTTAAGACCTTTAAGCGTCTCGGCCTTTTGTCGGTCACCACTTAGCAGCGCGTCCTTGATGTCGCGCTCCATTTTTTCCTGCATGAGCTAATTATCTCCTATTTTTCTTTTATCCGGAAGAGCAGCCCGACAAAATGTATTCCATTTTGCCGGCGCGATGAGAAACCGTCGAAGGGGTTTCTCATATTTTTTATCTACCTAGTTTTAGCTTTTTGATTTTGGCAGCTTTGCGTTCGCGACGCAATATGGCGCGGGTTCGCCGGTCGGTTTTGCTAAGAGGCTTTTCAAAGTATTGCCCAGTTTTGGCTGTCGCTAATACACCGCCCTGTTGTACTTTGCGGTTAAAACGGCGCAATAGATTCTCTACAGATTCTTTAGAATCTTTCTTTGTAACAGTTATCATTTCCACGATATTGTACGTTAACAGATAAGAAAAAGCAACAAATTGCTTAGTTAGGGCCGCGCGGCGTAAGACCTTGTCGTCTTTGGTTCGCAGCCCGTTGCGATTTTAATACGATACTTTGCAGCTCTTTAAAAATCGGGAAGTGCTTATTGGTGTAGTAAATCTTGGTGTTGCTTTGGCGCTCAGAAATCAAGAAGCCGATTTTTTCTAGGCGTTTGAGTTCACGTTGGATGTTACCAGCATCTTCTTTTATAAGTTTAGCCAGACCCCTCACATGGGTCTTAAAGTCAGGATATTTAGCATAGACCACGATGATCTTGCGCCGCACCCTAGAGGTGATGAACGTATCTAGCATAAACACCTTTATTGTTACCCTTACAACGTCTAGTATAGCGCAATTTTTAATTGCAATGCAACCAATTGATGATTTAGCGTATTTACTGAAGACCCTTGGTCCATGGGGGCTTTTCTAGTTTCAGCTACAATGATGTTATGAGGTTTTACGAGGTGTTTGTGGCTGACAGCCGCTACCGCAGCAGTGCGCCGCTGACTTATTCTTATGATGATCATCTAGCGCCCGGCCACATTGTGACAGTGCCATTGCGCAATCGACCAGCAACCGGTTTTGTATTGGGCGAAGTCGATCTGCCTAGTTTTCCCACCAAACAAATTAAAACTATACTAAGCACTCATCTGTTACCCGAGCATTGTTTACAGCTTGCCAATTGGCTGAAGGATTATTACCAGTGCAGTTTGGGCGAAGCACTGCGCCAATTCGCACCCTCTGCGCCGGTTGTCAGAGGCTTTAAACTCGATGAGTCTCAGCTAGCCGACCAGGGCATAGAACTCGAACTGCATTTAGAGCAACCTCTTACAGCGGATCAAAAGAAGGCTCTTCAAGCCATCGAGCAGGCCAAAACCACCACCATCCTGCTACACGGCGAGACTGGCACAGGCAAAACGAGAGTTTATTTGGATCTGGCCAGAGAAACACTGGACAGCGGTCGTTCGGTATTGATGCTGACACCCGAAATCGCCCTCACTAGCCAGCTATCGCATGTATTCTCCAGCCAATTTACCTACCCGATTTATGTGCTGCATTCGCAACTGACACCAGGCAGACGCAAAAAGATCTGGCAGGCGATTTTAGAATCCAGCGAGCCGGTGGTGGTAATCGGTCCGCGTTCAGCACTTTTCAGCCCATTACGCGACCCCGGCCTGATCATATTGGACGAAGCACACGAGCCGAGTTACAAGCAAGAGCAAAGTCCGCGTTACCACGCCGGGCGCGTAGCCAGCCAGTTGGGCGCTATAACTAATGCCAAAGTTGTCCTTGGAACGGCTACGCCATCTGTTACGGACTATTATTTGGCTCAGCAGCATGGGGCTATCGTACGCATGACGCAACCAGCCATAGACTCAAGCTACGGCGAACCCGATTCCGAAATTATCGATATTAAAGATCGCAACAACTTTAGAAAAAGTCAGCACCTGTCCGATCAGTTAATCGAGGCGATGCACAAAGCCTTATCTACCAAAAAGCAGGTCATGATTTATCTTAACCGCCGCGGCTCGGCACGGATTATTCTATGCGATGTCTGTGGCTGGCAATCGCTCTGCCCCAACTGTGACGTGCCACTGGTTTACCACGCCGACGGCCATATTACCCGTTGCCACATTTGCGGTTATAAAACGCCTCCGCCTGCAGCCTGTCCGGTCTGCGGCAATCCCGATGTTATATATAAGAGTATAGGCACTAAGTCACTATTGGAAGAGACAGCCAAACTATTCCCGGAATATCGAATTCAACGGTTTGATAGCGATAACGCCAGCGGCGAGCGGATACACGAGCTATACCACCGCCTGCGTAAGGGCGAGATTGACATCTTAGTGGGTACCCAAGTTTTAGCCAAAGGCTTTGATCTACCCAAGCTTGGGCTGGTTGGGATTGTAGCCGCCGAGACCTCGCTAGCCTTGCCCGATTACACCTCAGAAGAGCGCAGTTTTCAGCTGCTTTATCAGGTAATGGGGCGCGTTGGTAGGGGTCACGGACACGGAAAAATAGTCGTCCAGACATATGATTTGAACAATATTATTGTTCAATCTGCCCTGAGGCGGGACTACCAGACGTTTTATAAGCATGCGCTCAAACAGCGCCAAGACTTCCGTTTCCCGCCATTTGCCTACTTGCTAAAACTTGTCTGCCGGCGAGCTACAGCCAGTGGCGCCGAAAAGGCAGCCACCAATCTCGCCAAAGAACTGAGCGTCCAAAAGCTACCAGTAGAAATTGTTGGTCCAACACCCAGTTTCTATGCCCGACGCGGGCGCTATTACTACTGGCAACTAGTCGTAAAAAGCAAAGAACGCGACCATTTGATTAAATTGGCGCAGCTCGTGCCGCCCAACTGGATGGTCGACTTGGATCCGATCGACCTTCTATAAACAACAGAGGTGGTTTATACTGATTTTAAGCATGTCAAAGAAGGATTTAATTATTACCCTGCCCAATGAGCATTTGCGGCAGAAATCAAAGCGCATAAGTGTTATTACCGATGAGGTGCGTCAAGTCATAGATGATATGAAGGCAGCAACGCTGGATTGGGAAGCCACGCGGCCGCACGAGGTCGGAGTAGCTTTGGCTGCCATTCAACTTGATGAACCTTATCGCATTATCGTTATTCGTAATAATTTTGAGGACAAGAAAGACAGAAGTTTCAGCGTCTTTATTAACCCCGAGGTCGTTAAGTTCGAGGGTGATCTGGAAGAAGATTACGAAGGCTGTTTGAGCGTGGCCGATGTTTACGGCAAAGTACCTCGCTATAGTAAAGTACGTATGCGCGCACTCGATGAGCAAGGACGGCCAATACGAGTTAAGGCCGAGGGCTTCTTGGCGCGCATTTTGCAGCACGAGATTGATCATACCGTCGGAATCATGTTTGTTGATCATATAAAAGATAAGCAGGATGCCTTCTTTAAACTAACCAGCGAAGGAAAGTTAGCGAGCGTATCATATGGAATCCTCGAGCAAACTGGTATTTTTCGGGACTGAAGACTTTAGCAACATTTCTCTAATCCGTCTAATCAAAGAGGGTTGGAATATAGTTGCCGTGGTTACTAAGCCCGATTCGCCGTCTGGGCGCGGCCAAGAGCTTAAACAACCACTTGTCAAACAGACAGCTAAAGAAGCCAATGTAAAGGTTTTTCAGCCTGACAAAGTCTTAGATATTAAAGTTGAGCTGGCAGCTTTGGGGTCCAGTCACGGCATTTTGGTGTCTTATGGCAAAATTCTACCCCAAGAAATCATTGATATTTTTCCAGACGGCATAATCAACGTCCATCCTTCCCTTTTACCTAAATACAGAGGTCCATCGCCAATTGAAGTCGCTATTTTGAACGGAGACTCAGAGACTGGAGTTTCGTTGATGAAATTGACCATTGGCATGGACGAAGGGCCGGTTTATGCTCAAAAAGTTGTTAAAATACCGCCTTCAGTCGATAAAAGAGTGCTTTATGAGCATTTGGCGCAAGTAGGCGCCGATTTTCTGGCAGAAAAGCTACCGATGATCATAGACAGCTCGCTAACGCCTCAAAGTCAGGACGATTCTAAGACTTCATACACTAAGCTGCTCAAAAAAGAAGACGGTATAGTTGATTGGCAAAAGCCCGCCGAAGTTATTGAACGCCAAGTGCGGGCTTTTGCCGGCTGGCCCAAAAGTCAGGCCAAAATATTGGACCAGGGTGTGATAATTACGAAGTCTCGAGCCGCCAAAGACCAAAATGACGGTGATTTAGTCATGAAATGTAATCCAGGCTATTTGGAAATAGAAAAGTTAATTGCACCTAGCGGGCGCAGTATGTCCGGCGCCGATTTTTTAAGAGGGTATTCTAAGCCGAGTTAGCTAAATCTTGGTCGTTAGCAGGTGTAGTATGACTGGTGGGTGGTTGCTGAGGATTATCGCCCATCTGCGACACAGTCGCTTCCATGATCTGCGATGCCTGGGCTTTAATTTCGCCCTTTAGCTTCTCTAGCTCATCTGCCACCACTTGTTTGTAGTCGGGAAAGTTAGTTTCCAGCCATTTTAGCGCGCCAGCTTCGTCATTACGGTCGATAAATGCCTCGAACTCGTCCAACTGAGCGTCTGTCATCTGCTCTGCCAGCCGCATCCCCACTCTAAGTTCCAGAGTCTCGTAAATATGCGCCAGCATCTTATTTTTCTCGGACGCCGGTAAATCTCCCAGCCCCAACTCACGAAGTAAATTATCGTCTAATTGAAACATCTTTACTCACCCATTTAGTTGCTAATAGTGTACCACTAAAAACGGTGGTCAATTAATTAGCTTACAAAATTAGAGCGTTCGGGTTTTGCTGTCGCGGGTGAAAAGTTCTATGCGATCTCCTTCGGCCAGGTTGAGCTTTTCTTCGGTTTTGAGGCTGATACCGCACATTTGGCCCTCATTGACCTCTTTAACGTCCGTAGGGCCGCTTTTGAGGTTAGTAACCTCCAAGTTGTCGGCTATCAGCTCTTTATCGCGGTAAACTCGTGCTAATGCCGGAATTGCCAGTTTGCCCTTGCTGACTTCGCCGCCGGCAATGGTCTCGGTTTTGCTGGTTTTGAATACGCCTTTGACGATCAATCTACCAAGTTCATCTTCGATAATCTCGGGTGCCAATCGCGATTCCAACTCTTTTTTAACATCATCAATCAGCTCGTAAATGATCGTGTATAGACGCACAGAGACTTGGTCGCGCTGGGCAATCTGCTTGACGGCTGTTGGCAGCTCGACATGAAAGCCGTAGATGATAGCATCCGAAGTACCAGCCGTATGAACGTCGCTTTCGGTAATAACGCCTACGCCCGAGCTGACAACCCGGACTGCAACCTCTTGGGTGCTTATGGATTTAAGGCTGTCAATAACAGAGGTCAGCGAGCCTTGCACATCAGCTTTAACAACTATATTCAACTCGGTAAGCTGGCTTTTTTGGCTGATGATGCGCAGTAGTTCGCTGCTGGTGGTGGCTGCCGAACTGCCGTTGCCCTTGCGTTCCTGTCCAACGTCGCCGGCACTGCCCTTCGCCTCTTTTTCACTCGGCAAGACTTCAAATTCGTCGCCAAATTCGGGTAAATCGCGCAGTCCAGTAATAATTACCGGCATCGATGGGCCGGCTTTTTCCAGCTTTTCACCGCTAGTGTTTTGCAATGTCCTGATTTTGCCGTATGTAGCACCCACCCGCACATAATCGCCGGCTTTAAGCGCGCCCTGCTCTACCAAAGCTATGGCTACGCGGCCTTTACCCGTTTCCATGTGCGATTCAATAACAATTCCGGAGGCCACACCGCTGTGGTCAGCTTTGAGTTCTTCAACATCCGCCACCAACAAAATCATGTCTAAAAGTTCCGGAATTCCCTCCTTTGTCTTGGCAGAAACCGGCAAAACGACTGTATCACCACCCCAATCATCTGGTGCTAGTTCGTTTTCGGCTAGTTGTTGCTTTAGGCGGTTGATATCAGCGTCGGGCTTGTCCATTTTATTGGCTGCCACGATGATTTTAACGCCGGCTTGGCGGGCAAAGCGGATAGCTTCCAGTGTTTGAGGCTTTACGCCCTCATCGGCGGCTACCACCAAAACAGCCAGGTCTGTCAGCCGGGCGCCGTGTTCGCGCAAAGCGGCAAAGGCTTCGTGGCCTGGAGTGTCCAAAAAAGTAATGTAGCGGTCGTTGTGCTTTATCTGAAAGGCGCTCAGGTGTTGGGTGATGCCGCCGGCCTCGCCCTTTGTTACATCTGAGCCCCTAATAGCGTCCAAAAGAGAGGTTTTGCCGTGGTCTACGTGGCCCATCAAAGCAATCACCGGTGGGCGGACCTCGGCTGTCTTGGACGCTTCGCGTTTGAGTCGAGCGGTCGGTGAGGCGACCTCTTTTTTGGCTAACTCAACATCCACATCTTCTAGCTCGCCAACTATAATCTGGGCGGTATCAAAATCAATTCTCTCATTAATAGTCGCCATTACGCCGTTTTTAAACAGCTCGGCGATGATTTTAGAAGCGGGTAATTGGAGCAGTTCGGCAAACTCGCCGACAGTCACGTATTCGCCGATTTCGATAATTCTGGCTGTGGTCTCTTCTGCCATTTACTGCTCCTTTCATTCCTTCTTAGTTGATTTTTTAGCTTTGGACTTGGGCTCTACATCCTTCAAGCTCAAGGCAATTTTGCGGTTCTCGGTATCAATCTCTAAGACCTTGAATTTCTTCTTTTCGTTGAGTTTAAACAGTTTCTCCGGGTCAATAGATTCATCGTCGCCCATTTCTGACACGTGGACCAATGCCTCAACGGCCGGGCTCAGCTGCACAAAGGCGCCAAACGGAGTGATCCGCGTTACTTTACCCTCTACCACAGCGTCTTTTTTAAATTCTTTGACCTCACTTAGCCATGGATCATCAGACATCTGCTTGATACTCAAGGAAAGCCGGTCTTTATCAATCGCGATGATTTTGGCTTTGATTTTATCGCTAACTTTGACGTATTTTTTGGGATCTTCAACGCGCTCCCAAGATATTTCCGAAATGTGCACTAGGCCTTCAATGCCATCTACGTTTACGAAGGCACCAAAGTCGATTACGCCAGTGACCATACCTTCAACTTCATCGCCCACTTTTAGCTTCTCTATTTTGGAGTGCATATCGTCGCGCACGGCCTCTTTTTCAGAGAAGATCAGCTTATTGTCTTTGCGGCTGACGTCCAGGATGCGGACGCGCAAGATTGTGCCAACCAGTGAGTTTAATTTGGTTAAAATTTCGTCCTTATCAGCGTCAGATACACGCGGGTAGTGCTCGGCTGCCAACTGGCTAACCGGCAAAAAGCCGCGAATGCCTTCAAGTTCTATCAGCAAACCGCCTCTATTAGCGCTGTATGGACTGACTTCGACGATTTCTTGCTCATCAAATTCTCTTTGCAGCTCGCCCCAGCCGCGGTCTTTGGTGGCACGCTTCATAGAAAGCAACGCGTAGCCCTCATCAAGTTCTGGGTCAATAACACTGGCAGTAATGGTTTCGCCTTCTTGCAAAGTGTTGCCGCCGACTTCGCGGCGGAAAATCACGCCCATGCCGTTGGGTCCTAAATCGATCCAGACCTCGTGCTTGCGGACCGTACTAACCACGCCTTCAACGACGTCGCCAGTTTTAATTTGTTTGACCTCGCTGGTCGCCAGCAGCTCATCCATAGTCAAACTACGAGCCGTACCAGCCTGCCTGCTAGCAGAGCCAGCAGTTCCGCTGGCACTCTTGGCGCCCCGCGGCGTTGCCGACTGCGTCTGCTCCTTCGCAGTACTATCTTTGTACAGCTCAGTCCGCTGCTCGTCGTCGCCTTGCGACGCATCCAAGCTCGCAGCTTGACTCTTATTTTTAGTATCAGTTTTGGCCATTAATTAATTCGAACCTCCTAAAAAGATATTTTCTACCGCGCACTCCAGCAGAGGCTGGTTTTCCCCAAAAAGTCGATACTTCCGGTTAGTTGCTAAAGTAGATTAACTTTATTGTAGGTCAAATATGGCCATCTGTAAAGAGTTATTAGCCGGTAACAGCATGCTAGAATAGGCAGTATGAATCCGGGGGGTAATTACCTTGCTATAGACGTTGGGGCCACCAAAACGCTCCTGGCGGTCTTTTCTGAGGATGGCAAAGTGCTGCACGAGCAAAAAATTGCTACAGACAAAAAATACGACCGGTTCTTAGATGATTTAGAGGCTACTTTGCAGCAGGAAGAGTTTAAAAATTATCAGATAGCTGCTTGCTGCTGCGCCATACCGGGCAAAGTCGACCGCAAGACCGGAATAGGTATCACTTTTGGCAATTTGGCCTGGAAAAACGTAGCCGTAAAGGCCGATTTAGAAAAAATACTCGGCAATATACCCATATATGTAGAAAACGATGCTAATTTGGCGGGCCTGTACGAGGCGCATAACCATAAAGAGTATAAAAAGGTGCTTTATTTAACAGTTAGTACCGGAATTGGCGATGGAATTATCATAGATGGTAAGATTGATCCGGATTTTGCCGACTCTGAACCGGGTCTAATGGTGCTGGAACACGAAGGCAAATTGCAAAAATGGGAAGATTTTGCTTCCGGCCGTGCCTTCAAGGCTAAATACGATAAAAAAGTGGCCGAGGTGGATAATCCGTTCATCTGGCGACAATACAGCCGGGTACTAGCGCAAGGCATGGACGCTCTGGCGGCAGTTATCCAGCCAGATGTAATCATTATCGGCGGCGGCGTGGGTGCGCATTTAGAAAAGTTTGCCGATATTTTAGAAGAAGAACTTAAAAAAATGCAGAACAATATGGTACAGATTCCGCCTATAATTAAGGCAGATAAAGCCGAGGAGGCCGTCATATATGGATGCTATGAATACATCCGTCAGAGCACATAAAGAGTTTATCGCTAAATTAAGGCGGGATTTTCCAAAATTCTCTTTTAAAGAGGGTGCTCAGGACCATTGGTCACCCAAAACTAACACTATTACTTATAAGTCTGACGTGTCCTTACAAGAGCTGCAGTACGGCATTTTGCACGAACTGGCGCACGCCAAGCTTGGGCACCACAATTATCATAACGACTTTGAGCTGCTTAAGCTGGAGAGTCTAGCGTGGGAGCTGGCGGCCAAAATCGGCAAAAAATACGGCGTTAAGATTGATGATGAACACATCCAGAATTGCCTTGATACCTACCGCGATTGGCTGCACGCCCGTAGTACCTGCCCTACCTGCGGCATGAACGTGCTGCAAAAAGACCCCTATCACTACCACTGTTTTAACTGCCAGACTGAGTGGAAAGTTACTAGTGGGCGTTTTGTCCGCCCGTATCGTCTAACATTAGGCTAGAAGGTAAGCTAGAATCGGCTGCTAACAGGCGATCCTAGACCAGTTACGTAATCGTAACCAGTACCGGCGTCGCAATATGTGCCGCAGCCGCCGTTATTGCCGGAAGTAATGTCCCTAAAGAAAGCGGCAGAATTCGATGATTTGCCATCAGCGTAAAGGTTAGATAGGTTTACCCGGCTGTTAATAGCCCTTAGTGCAGCCCAAACGGGTGTACCAGCACTCGTGCCGCCGATCTGCCACCAAGATCCTTGGCTATAGATCCAAAGTCCGGTATTGGGATCGCCGACGTACGATACATCAGGCGTGCCGCGGCTGCCGGAAGCGCTGGGAATATTGTAGTTAAGCTGATAAGCCGGCTCGGACTCGTAAACGCTCAAGCCGCCGCCGCCGGAGCTCCAGGCAACCTCTGACTGGATGGTATCGTCTCCATTTAATGTAAGAGTAGTGCCGCCGACTCCAATTACTGTGGGTGAAGCAGCTGGCCACCAGACATTATTACCAGAATCACCAGCAGCTGCGGTGAAGGCAACACCTCTAGTGCTAACTAAACGGCTGTCCCACGTGGTTTCGAAGGCGAATTCATTAGCGCCCCAGCTCATAGATATGGCTACTACGTCAGCTCGGCTTTTGGCATAGTCGATGGCGTCCAAAAAGTCGCTTATAAGGTTAGATTTGGCTTCAACCAGCAGTATTTTGGCAGTCGGAGCTATAGCGTGGGCCCATTGAGTATCCAGAGCCATCTCTGTTTCCCAGCCGGGGTCAATTGGTAGACCAGCGGCCATTTTGTGCTTTTCAAAGCAGCCGTTAGCTGTAGTACAAGATCTTAGGGCAAAAAAATCGTTAAAGAATTTCAAGTCCTGTTCGGCTGCCGGGTAGTCATAGGCATCGATAATTGCTATCGTTCCCGATCCGGTGGATGTTGCCGGAACTTTATAGGCTGTTCTTATCCGCGCAGGTTCAAAAACCGAAGCATTACTGGCAAATATCGCTTTTTTAGCCATAACGTCATAGGCCGGAGTGGCTCGGATTATTTGTGCCTGCTCTTCGGCGCTTGCTAGACTTGGATGGCGTACATGACGAACCGTCACTACTCCTACAGATACAATGACCGCCAGTACCACCATCATCATAAAGGCAATATGAAAATGTCCGGCTTGTTGATTTTTTAGTTTTTTCATTTTTATTTCCTTTAATCTAATGCTGATTATAACCTCTAGCTTTATGGTGTCAATAATAGAATAGGTGCAAAGTTATATTGACATGAGCGTCTTTAGGTGATACCATAAGCATAGTTTCGAGAAAAAAGAGGGTTTTTAGCCCTCTTTTTCTTTCGATATAGGTGGAATTTCACTAAATCTTAAGGAGGTCATGAAAATGGCTGGAACTAAATTAGGTGGCGCCAAAGCGGCTGCTACCAACCGTGCTAAGTACGGCAAGGATTTTTACGCTCGCATCGGTTCTATGGGCGGCAAGATCGGCCGAACCGGCGGTTTTTACGCTAACCGTGAGTTAGCTCGTATTGCTGGTGCCCGTGGTGGACGCATTAGCCGACGCGGCAAAAAGATTTCTGCTTAAATAAGCAAACGCGTCGCTTATCAAAAAGCCCAGCTTTAAGCCGGGCTTTTTGTATACAACTCTTAAGATTTTACTTAATTACCCAGTAGTAGAAGCTGTAGACACCGCTCGCAGCCGCATTTGTGGGCGCTATTTGTACAGTAAATGTTCCGGCAGCGCTAGCGTTTACTTGTGCCGAGAGCACTGCTGTAGCGCTGCCTACAGCTTTAGTGGCCGTCAGGATAATAGACTTGGGCGCAGTTCCATAAGTTGCATTGAAGGTAATTATGGTGTCGCACGTTGTCGGTGAACCGGTGCCAGCCGTTATGGTAAACGAACCGGCGCTGTCGGTTGAACTGTTAGTCACGGCAGCCGAAGGGCTACCGGTACCACAGTTGGAAGGTGTCCCGATCGTCGGTTTGGTAGTCTGAGTCGATTGTACATGCCCCTTAAGTGTTATATCGCCACTGCCAGCCTGAATGGTAACAGCCGAGCTGCTGTTAGTTGAACCAATAGTGATCGTTTGGATGCCGGACGTGGAATCACCAATATGAATCGTGGAGTTAACGTTAGTCGAGCCGGTTACTCCTATATATACAACGCTGCCAGAAGTATCTACCGCTAAGAGGTTAGTGCCTGCAGAACTTTGCACCTGGAACGCAGTGGTTGAATCAGCTTGGTTTTGGAATAGTGCACTGCCCCCCACCCTAAGTTCCTTATCTACCGATAGGGCGTCTGCCAGACTTACTGCGCCCTGAACTTGCAGGGAACCCGTGAATGAACCATTCGCAGCGGTTAGCGACCCCCCGGTGCCCGCACCGGAGGTATCACCTAGACCTTGGCCGCCTAAACCTATCAGATCAAGGGAGCCACCAACTAGGATACGCTGGGTAGAGGCGTAATAGACAGCATCGCCGGCATTATTTCCACCAATTAGGTAAACGTAGCCATTAGCAATAATGGAAGTTTGAGAGTGATCAGCGGCCGGCAAGGCGTTAGCGTTGGTGGACCAGGTGCCGGTACTGCCATCGCTGTTGAGTTTGGCATAGAATATTGTATCTTGGTCGGCCAAAGTATTGTCATAGCCGCCCATCACATAAACGTAGCCGTTGGCGACAACAGAGGAGTGGAATTCGGCGCTGTCTGGCAAGGCGTTAGCGTTGGTAGACCAGGTGCCGGTGGAGCCATCAGCGTTCAGTTTGGCGTAGTAGACACTGGCTTGGGTATTAGAGCCATCCTCACCGCCTATCATATAAGCATAGCCGTTGGCGACAACAGCCGAACCGTACCAGCGATTGGCCGGCAGAGCGTTAGCGTTGGTAGACCAGGTGCCGGTGGAGCCATCAGCGTTCAGTTTGGCGTAGTAGACAGCATTCTGGGGGCTGCCAGCCCCGCCAAAGGTATAGATGTAACCGTTGGCGACGACCGAGCTTTGACCTCCTTGAACAGTAGGCAAGGCGTTGGAGTTCGTTTGCCAAGCACCAGTGGAACCGTCGGCGTTCAGTTTGGCGTAGTAGACGGTATTCTTGAAGCCGCCGTTATCGCCGCCTATGACGTAGACGTAGCCGTTGGCGACAACGGAAGAATGTTGGGTCCGAGCGCTGGGTAGGCTGTTGGCGTTGGTGGACCAGGTGCCGGTGGAGCCGTCAGCGTTAAGTTTGGCGTAGTAGACGGTACTGACAGGTCCATTCCCGCCTATTACGTAGGCGTAGCCGTTGGCGGTCACGGAGGTGTGCCCAACTCGAGCAGCGGGTAAGCTTTCGGCATTAGTAGTCCACTCATTCAGTTCGCCGCTGTTCAGTCCGCCAATAGTTATTTGGTTATTTAAAGTGTCTACTTTAAATAGTTCATCTCCTGTAGCATTTTGAATCTTAAAGGCATCTGGCGAGTTATTGGTGTTTTGGAAAACAACCGAAGAACCGCCGTCAACTGCAATCGCACCGAAGCCCAGAATTTGAGAAGTATACAACGTTGGAGCGTGCAAGCTATCATTAGTTGTGTCTGTCCAGATTACCTGGTTGCCAATCGAATCAAGGACCTGGAAGGAAAGTTCTGAGTCTGACGAGTTTTGAAGTACCACTGTGCCACTAACAGTCAATTCCTTATTTATGCTCAATGCGTCAGCAAAGCTGGCGGGACCTTGGACTTGGAGTGAGCCTACGAATGTACCATTTGCAGCAGTCAGCGACCCGCCTGTGCCGCCGGCATCTGCCAATTTAGATCCGCCCAGCCCAACCAGGTCAAGCGAGCCGCCAACTAGGACTCGTTGGGTGGAGGCGTAATAGACGGTGTCGACAGATGAACCATTGTTGCCGCCTATTGTATAGACGTAGCCATTTACTATCACCGATTTATGACCGGCGAGGGCCTGTGGTAGTGAATGGACGCTTGTCTGCCAAGTGCCAGTAGAACCATCGGAGTTGAGTTTAGCGTAGTAGACATCTGAGCCGGCGTTAATACCGCTAATGGCATAGATGTAGCCGTTAGAGACAACTGAGCTAAGTGAATACGAGTTCGCTGGTAAGTTATTAGCGTCAGTCGTCCAACTGCTAAGACTGCCGTCGCTGTTGAGGCTAGCGTAGTAAACTTCGCCGCCGTTGAAACCGTTTTGGATACCACCAACTACGTACATATAGCCGTTAGCTACTACCGATTCTCCCACATTGACTGATTTCGGCAAACTGCTGCCGGTCTGCCAAGCACCAGTGGAGCCGTCAGCGTTGGCCTTGGCGTAGTAGACATCGCTACAATCACCGCCACCACAGCCGTAACCGCCGTCAACATAGATATAGCCGTTGGCTGACACAGCGGAGTGGCCGGCAACTCCATTTGGTAGCGAGTTGGCGCTTGTCTGCCATGCTCCAGTGGAACCGTCGGAGTTGAGCCTGGCGTAGTAGACAGTGGTCTGTGGTGTATCTGGGTAAAAATTTTCCCAGCCGGCAATTACATAGATATAGCCGTTTACGATAACAGCGGCAGCCCGGTTGCGGGTTCCAGGCAGAGAGTAAGTGTTTGTTTGCCAAGCGCTGGTAGAACCGTCGGCGTTGACTTTAGCATAGTAGACAGCATCTTTAGAAGTAGCACCGTCCCAGCCGCCGATAGAATAAATGTAGCCGTTAGCCGATGCTGTAGCGACGGTCTCCAGGGAATCTGGCAGGCTATTGGCACTAGTAGTCCACGCATTCACTTCCCCACTATTCAGGCCGCCTATGGTTATTTGGTTGTTGGCTGTGTCTACTTGGA
Source organism: Saccharimonadales bacterium (SeqCode) (assembly GCA_035480715.1). Lineage (GTDB taxonomy): Bacteria > Patescibacteriota > Saccharimonadia > Saccharimonadales > UBA10212 > 2-01-FULL-49-22. Next base: position 165,751 of record DATIHL010000015.1, read on the forward strand.
AGAGGTTGCCACCTGTTTGGTTTTGTATCTGGAAGGCGGTAGTGGAGTTAGTAGTACCTTGTAGTAGAGT
>DATIHL010000016.1:0-13595 GCA_035480715.1 Saccharimonadales bacterium (SeqCode)
CAAATCGTTGCATAAGCATATTGACATTTGTTGACACTTGTGGTAAAGTTTAGTCATCCTCGCTTTCAGGCGTAGGGTGGAGAATCCGGGAGGATTCAAATCTGCTTAGCATATTGCTAACGGGTAAACATCTAAAGCATGAGCGGGTGAGGTGCAAATTAACAAGTCGGATCATGAGAGCTCATTTGAGGTTTTCTGGTCCGCATCCTAAGAAGAGCAGGAATTTGGGCAATTTTTTTATTTGCCTGAGTTTCTGCTCTTCCGTGTGGTTGAGCATATTTTATTTTTTGCTCCCACAGGCGATGCGGGCAGAACAAGCTGGAGTGCTTTTGCACTTTTTAATGAACTCTTCGCTCAAATTTTCTCTTGTCGTAAATACATATGAGCGTGGCATTAAGGTAGTGATAAAAATCGCTGGCTTGGTGCTTCGCTTGTAGTTATGAGCGGCAAGCATCTCGCGCTGGCACCTGGCCAGGAAGTACGCCAGCGCGAGAATTCCTGTCTCCGATCATCCTTGAAAGGGGTGATGAAATGGCCAGAAACATCAAGTACAAAAACAGCCTGCGGACACCCCTAGGGGTGATTGCGGGGCTGATCCTTGCGGCGCTTGGGCTTGCCCTCGCTGCTGGGATTACGGTGGGGCCCGCCAAGGCCCTCAATGCGATCGTGCAGACGATCGCAGGTGCACAGTCGCCGGCGGCCCTCAAGGTCACCGGTACACCGCCAAAGCACATCTGGGAGCAAGTCGGTACTGACCCCCTTCAGAAGGGGCTGACCGACAAGTCACTTCCGGGATTCCTCGCTTCGTCGCGTGCGCGTCAATGCGCCGCGAAGCTGCACATCCCGACCGAGGTCTATCGGTCGTGGATGGAGCAGGCCAAGCAGGCCCGAAAGCATCATTCGACGATGCGCTACGGCGCTTCGTTCGATCTGATGGCCTTCGGGAAGAACTGCGAGGTCGAGGACGGTGTCATGTACGCCGGCGGACCCGCCGGGACGTGGACCCTCAGCACTAAGTGGGGGAACATGATCTACACGGCGGTCATCCCGTTCGGCTGTGGCAACATCAGCATCACCATCGCCTACGTTCCTGGCAAGCCGGCTGCGAAGCCGGTTCCTACGGCCAGGGTCGCAGCGACGGCGTACGACCACTCCAATTCGGCGTCGGAGTCGCATTCGTCCGGTCCTTGCGGATCAGCGAATGCTTCCTCGTCGGCATGGTCGTGGGCTCGTGCGCGTGCCTCGGCGGTCGGATACGGCGATGCTCAGAAGAGGGCGCGTGCCTCGGCGTACGCCAAGGCGGCGTCGAGTGCAAAGTCCGATTCGAACGTCACCTGTCCATCCACGCCGCCCTCGGCGACTACCACTGTGGTCACCACGACCACGCCGCCGTCTCCCACTCCACAGCCACCGCCTACGACGACCAATTCGCCGAAGACGACGGTTCCATCGCCTCCGCCGTCCACCACGACGGTGACACAGACGGTGCCACCCCCACCCCCGTCGACGACTACGGTGACGGTGACTACACCGCCGCCTACGACGACCAATTCGCCGAAAACGACCGTGCCCGAACAGCCGCCTACGGCGACTGGGACGGATTCAACGGTCACGACGCCGCCGGCGACCACATCGTCGTCGGACTGCAACCCGAAGACGGACCCGACCGGCTGTACGGGAGTGTCACCCCCGTAACCCAGCCTGACCATAGGAGGGGGCCGCAATCCGGCGGCCCCCTCAACAGCCCTTGGCGAAGGGCTCTCACAAAGTGCGCCTCCAGCGCACGAGGGTAGAGAGTCGAGCATACATGCTCCTCTCCCCTCGTTCTCAAGACTTCTCATGATCCGATTTAAAACTGCACCAATCCTGCTGAAAAGCAAGAGTGGACATTAACAACTAGCGTATTCGACAACACCTATAGTTCAAATTAAGGTAGGCAACATTACAGTTCCAATATTAAATTTAAGATATACATTCTTTTAGATAATGCCCGGTTATTACACCGAGCAGAAAGGAGAATTCATGCGTATATTCACTAAACGCCGAGCCGGTTTAATCGGTTTAGCGCTGGCTACCAGCTTGGCCTTTACGGCCGTAGCTCATGCCGTTACGTGGGGTCCAGCTCGACCAACATTTACCTGGGCTAATCCCGCATCGTACATAACATTCAACTCAATAACAGACAATCCGTCTGTAGGGGATGAGCGTACTTTCTTGACTGTAAAGGACGCCAGCTCTTCCGGACCGGTCCAAGGTTCGGTAAACGTACACGACAACGAAGAGTTAATCTTCCGTGTCTACTTCCACAACAATGCCGCTTCAAACCTTAACCTAGTGGCTCATAACACTAGGGTTAAAATCTTACTACCTCATACTGCTAGCACAAGCACCTATGCCGCTGGCTACATTTCAGCTGACAACGCCAACCCTGTGGTAGTAGCAGCTACTGCCGACTTAACAGGTAGTTCTCCCTTCACGGTTGAATATGAGGCTGGTACTGCCCAACTTTGGAACGGAGTTTTCCGTGGCGCTCAGCTAAATGACAGTATCGTTACAACTACTGGCGCTCAAGTTGGCTACAATGCCATCGATGGTAATGTGCCTGGCTGTTCAGAGTTCAGTGGTTTTGTAACAATAAAAGTTCGCGTTCACATGCCTACTACACCGCAAGCTCAGTTTTCTTGCACAGGCTTGGATGTGAATCAAGTAGATCGAACAAGGTTCGATTTTACTGCTCATGGTAGTGCTACAAACGCTACAATCCAAAGCTACGGCTTTACTGCCAAAGACAGCAACAGTAACACCGTTGACAGCCAAACCGTCAACACCAGTGCTACAAGCGCCGTTTACCACTTCAATCAGCCTAACGCTGGTACTTACACCGTAAGCGCCATTGTTAACACTGATCACGGTAGTACAAGCCCAAGTGCGACTTGCACAAAGCAAGTCACAGTAGTTGCGCCGCCTACCACGCCTCCGCCTGCTACACCCCCACCTGTAACCCCGACTAGTGTTGGTAAAGAGATACCAAATACCGGTGCAGGTAGCACAATCGCCTTGTTTAGCGGCGTAAGTGCTTTGGCTGGTATAGGTCACTTCGTGTTTCGTCGAGTACGCGGGTAAGAACAGTCTAAGTAGCTAAAAATACTACTTAAAACTAACACCCAGACTACGCACACTTTGTGGATAACGCTTGCGTTAACACCTAAAGTGTGCTAGCTTGGGTGGTAGAGAAGCACTGACTGACCGCTCTCTGAAATGAAGAGACTTTGGGATCAAGACCTTCGGTACACCCGGAGGTTTTTTGATATCAAAATATGCTAGAATACCTCTGTTCGCGCCGTTGCCTCGATTCCGACGAGGTCCCATCGTCTAGTGGCCTAGGACACCGGGTTTTCATCCCGGCAACGGGGGTTCAATTCCCCCTGGGATCACCACATTCCTTATCTGTTGCTAATCTGTCAGGGTTCATGCTTTTATAAAATACTATTGCAATTCCATATAGCTTATGCTATAATACTATTGTAATCGAGGAGGTTACAGTAGTAATGAAGAAATTAATCATTGGTCTAGCTCTGGTTCTTACAGGTGTAGTTATTACACTTACGCCATCAGTCAATGCTGCTAACGATAGCAACATTCCTGGCGGCAACAATGGAACTGTCAAGATAAGCGATGAATCTAATCCTGACGGTATCCCACAAAACGACCCACATGTTAGCTGCTCATTTAACGTCGAGTTCTATAACTACGACAAAGGTAGCCACAACGCGACTGTAGACTTTAATCTACAGCACCCAACTGCCGGTAACGGTTATACGCTGTCTGCAACTGGCAACCTTAGTCCAATAGTTAATGGCGGTAAAGGCTTGGATGCTTCAGAAAAGTATACCTTAGCTTTCACTGGCCAGGCTCACCCCCAACAGGGCTACCACGTTAAACTGACCGTGACTGTTCCTAAGGCTAACGGATCTGAAATAAAGCATAAAGTTTTCTGGGTTAAACCTTGTACTTCAAGTACCTCTAGCCCAGTAACTCCTCCGCAAATACTTGCTACTTCTACGACTGTCAACACTCCGACCTCTCTGCCCAACACTGGTGCAGGTAGCACAATCGGTCTGTTTGCCGGAGTAAGCGTTCTAGCTGGCCTTGGCCACTTCATCGTTAGCCGACGCCGAGCCTAAACAAACACCTACTCAAAGACGACCGGATCACTAGTAATAGTGGTCCGGTTTTGTCATACTTTTAGTTAGGAATTAGAAAATTAGGAACTAGGGTGGGCAAAAAGACAGTCAAAGACATAGATTTAGCCGGCAAGCGTGTGCTATTGCGCGCCGATTATAATGTGCCGGACATTGCTGGTAAAATTACCGATGATTTTCGCATCAAGCAGTCCGTACCGACTATCGAATACATCCTTAAACAAAAGGCTAAGGGCCTGGTTATTATGTCGCATCTAGGGCGGCCAAAAGGGGTAGATAAGAGTTTAAGTTTACAGCCAATAGCTAAGCATTTAAGCCAACTTTTAGATCGGCGAGTACAGTTTGTACCCGATTGTGTTGGGGACGGGGTCAAAGAAGCCGCATCCCGACTTAATGAAGGTGACATATTAATGCTGGAAAATCTGCGCTTCCACACAGAAGAAGAAAAAAATGACCCCGAATTTGCCAAGACTTTAGTGGATGTTACTGACGCTGAGGTTTTTGTCCAAGACGGCTTTGGTGTGGTGCACCGGGCGCACGCCAGCACCGAGGCTATAACTAAATTTTTACCGTCTGTGGCTGGCTTACTACTGCAAAAAGAGGTCGAGACTATCACCAAAATTATGAAGGATCCTAAACATCCTTTGGTAGCGGTAATCGGCGGCGCCAAAATCGCCGATAAGATTGATGTTTTGCAAAAACTGATCGACTTGGCAGACTGCTTGGCAGTTGGCGGTGCCATGGCCAACAATTTCTTGAAGATCGAGGGCCACTCTATTGGTAAAAGTCTCTATGACAAAGCTGACTTAGAAGCTGCCAAAGACGTCCTGCAAAAGGCCCAGAGTAAGGCTCAAAAGGAGGCTTTTCATCTGCTGCTGCCGGTTGACGCAGTAGTTTCTAAGTCGAGCGACGGCCGATCGGCTACCAGAGCAGTAGATATTACAAGCCATAGTCTGTCAGATATCGAAGCCTATCCTAAAATCCCCAAGCGAGAAGCTTATAGTATTGCCAAAGATGAGGCTATTTTGGACATTGGCCCGATAAGCGCCGCGCGTATTGCCGGCATCATCGGCTTGGCCAAAACCGTAATCTGGAATGGGACAATGGGTGTGACCGAGACAAAAGGGATAGCCGGCGCCGAGGCACCCTTTGCCCACGGCACAACTATGATCGTAGAGGCTATCATTGGACCACACAATAAACATCCCGTTAGACCCTTTAGCTTGGTGGGCGGCGGCGACACCGTTGGCTACATCGAAGCCGAGGGCTTAACAGATGATTTTGACCACGTTTCGACTGGTGGGGGCGCCAGTTTAGAGCTGATGAGCGGAAAGAAGTTACCTGGCTACGAGGCACTCCAAAATAAAAATTAGCAAAATCATCTGGTTCGAGTGGGTCGATTTAATGTACAATAGGCTCAAGCTTTTAACAGGGTGGCAATGCGCAAAATCTTAATAGTCGGAAATTGGAAAATGTACTTGAATACTTCTCAGGCGAGTATTTTAGTACACCGGCTACAGGAGAGAATCAAAATCCACCGCGATATAGAGGTGGTCTTAGCTCCCAGCATGCTGACCCTGCAACCCCTGAGTCTGCAGATTGATAGGCGTAAATTCCGTCTGGCTGCCCAAAACGCCTATTGGCGTGACGAGGGAGCATACACTGGTGAGGTCAGCTTTACAATGCTGAGAGATTTAGTGCACTACGTGATTGTTGGCCACAGCGAGCGGCGGCATATATTCGGGGAAGATCTAGACATGGTCCGCGATAAAGTGGCCGCAGCTGTCAGAAACGAAATCACACCGATCTTATGCGTCGGCGAGACTAAGCCCGAGCGCAAAGATAACGAAACCAAACAAGTCTTACACGACCAATTAATGACCGCGCTCAGCAACTTAACCGCCCGCGAAGTCAGGGATTTAGTGATCGCTTATGAACCGGTGTGGGCCATCGGTACCGGTGATATCGCCAAGCCGGATCAGGTCGAGACAGCCGTAAGTTATATCAGAAAATATGTGGCGGATGTGTTTGGCGATAAAGCGTCTAAAAGTTTGAGAGTATTATATGGAGGTAGTGTCGTGCCAGAAGTGATAACCGGTTTTTTAAATATTCCCGAAGTTGACGGTTTTCTGGTAGGCGGGGCTAGTTTGAATTATCATAGTTTTGCGGGCATCGTTGACGCCACCAGGCATTGGCAACGAAACCGGGAAGAGGGGGAAGCAAATGTACGATGAAGATAAAAAATTTTTTGATGTAAGCAGGCCGCATAAAGTCGGACCGCATCCGACGTCTAAACCAGTTATAGTCGGCCATCATCCAACAATGCCAGATCCCATGCTTAAAGATAGGCCGCAAATGCCGGCGGCTCGTATTCCTATCGAAGACGCCGATCATAGGCCCGAACAGGACAATTTGCCTTCGATGGGAGATATTTCCGCGCCTAATGAGGCCAGTCCTTCTTTAACTCCTTCTTCTGGAACAGGGCTATTCGATCAATCGCCAGCCTCCGGGCCTCAAAGCGATTCTGAACCCAGCAGTTTATTTACGCCGCAAAACTTCGGTACACACGACGACGTTGGTGCACGAAATTCCAATACTGGTCTTGATGGTCTATCATCTGTACCGGCTATGAACTCACATCCACCTACCGCTAAAATCCCAGCTACCGAGCCTTCCACTGGAGGCGGCAGCGAGTTGCATGTACCGACTGGTCACACCAATTATCATCATAAGCCCAGAATTTGGGTATGGGTCCTGTTAGTAATAATCGCTCTGGCGTCAATTTACGCGGCTGTTGATGCCAAAACTGACTGGCTGCCATTTCATATTTTCAACCACGACAATAATCAGCCTACTACGCCCGCAAACAACAGCACCTCGTCTAATCAATCAGCCACCCAGAATCAATCCACCTTGCCCGATGGCTTCACTCGATATCAACCGGTTGGCACACCTTTAACATTTGCTTATCCAACTATTTGGGGTACGCCAACTACAACTACGGACCCAGGCTTTAGCCAACGTGGCACAAATAAAAAATCAGATGGAGCACACGCCTACTTAGTCAATTTTGCCACCAACAAAGATGTCGAGATTGCCATAACTTCTTCTAAATACCTACCCGCTGCACGTGGCGCGCTTTACTATGATGATCTGCAGTGGTGTATAGGTACTGCAGACAGTAAGTTCTATAAATCGCAGCTGCATTTTACAACCACAGCCGGAGTGGATAGCGCCAGCACCACGACTTGCGATCAAGGGCCGCTTACGGATGCCGTAAAAATTAACAGTGCCATAATCGTCCAGCAAAAAACCAAAGACGCCGGCGGCGCCATTATTGGCGACGTTTATACGGCCAACCTGTCAGATGCGTCGTTGCCAGTCCTAAGAGTTAAAGATGCCAAAATGACAAACGGCGATGCTATCAAACAACTGTTGAACACCATCGCGGGTTCTTCGAACACCACACAGTAACCTTAGTCTTACCTCTGTTTGCTACAATTAGTAAGTGCCAATAAATTTGACAGAGGGGCTTAACCCGGAGCAGCGCAGGGCCGTAGAAACTACGGAAGGCCCTATGCTGATTTTGGCCGGCGCTGGCAGTGGTAAAACTAAGACGCTAACCCACCGCGTTGCTCACCTGCTGGTTACCAAGCGTGCCAGCCCTTTTAATATTCTGGCGGTGACCTTTACCAACAAGGCTGCCGGCGAAATGCGCAGCCGGATTGCTAAACTGCTTGGACACAATCCTGATAACCGGAGCCTGTTACCTTTCATGGGCACATTCCACAGCATTTGCGTGCGGATTTTGCGCCAGGATGGTGAAGCAGTCGGTATTCCGCGTAATTTTGTGATTTGGGACGAAGCCGATCGATTGGCGGCCATAAAGCAGGTAAGTCGTAGTGCCGGCGTAGACGAGCGGGCTTTTCCGCCAAGGTTGTTAACTTCATTGATCTCCGGCGCCAAGAACGAGATGGTCGGCCCGCCGGAATTCGCCTCGTATGCTAACAGTCCAGCGACTCACGCCGCGGCTAAAGTCTTTCCGCTTTACGAGGCTTTGCTAAAAGACGCCGGTGCACTGGATTTTGATGACCTTATAGCCCGGACAGTGGATCTGCTTAGCCGACAGGAAGAAACTCAAGCTAAATGGCAAAAACAGTTTAAATACGTAATGGTCGATGAGTATCAGGATACGAACTCGGCCCAGTATCAGCTCATCAAAATGCTGACTGGGGCGCATCGCAATATTGCGGTGGTGGGCGATGATTGGCAAAGCATTTATTCCTGGCGCGGTGCCGATTTCCGAAATATTTTAAATTTTGAACACGACTTTATAGGCTGCACGGTTATAAAGCTCGAACAGAATTACCGCAGTACCAAAAACATCTTAGATGCAGCACATCAGGTGATAACTCACAATCGGCAACGCAGCGATAAAAAACTGTGGACTGCGGCTGGCGCCGGATCGCCGATACAAATGGTTCAGGTTGGGTCAGAGCGCGCTGAGGCCGAAGCCATTGTGCGCCGCATCCGCTCAACGGTCGATATTAGCGCTCGCAGCTATAAGGATTACGCGGTGCTTTATCGTACTAATGCCCAAAGCCGTGCCATAGAAGAAGTTTTTGTCCATCATGGGTTGCCGTATCGCATTATCGGCGGTGTACGCTTTTATGAGCGGAAAGAAATCAAAGACATCATGGCTTATCTGAGGCTTATATATCAGCCAGAAGATGTGGTTAGTTTTGAACGAGTGGTCAATGTCCCGCCGCGTGGACTTGGCACTAAATCATTAGATGTCTTTAATAGTTGGCGGGCATCAACGGATTATGGTTTGCTGGAAGGCTTGGAAAAAATCAGTGAATGCGCTGAGCTCACGCCTAAAGCCCGCAGCGGTTTTGCCGAACTAGTCGATTTAATTACTAGCTTCCGGGCACAAATGGATGAACTTTCGCCTGCTGCGCTAGTTGAAGCCTTGCTAAGACGCTTGGATTATCTACATTTCTTGCAAGATGGCACAGTTCAGGGAGAGGCTCGCGTAGAAAATGTTAAGGAACTTTTAAGTGTGGCAGCTGAATATCAGGAACTTGGCCTATCCGGATTTTTAGAAGAGGTGGCTTTGGTAAGTGACATAGATCAGACCGATTTTGGATCTGACGCCGTCACTTTAATGACTTTGCATTCGGCTAAAGGCCTGGAGTTTCCGGTTGTCTTTATAACAGGCTTGGAAGAGACTGTGTTACCGCATTCGCGGGCGTTATATGACCCCAGCGAGATGGAGGAAGAACGGCGCCTGATGTACGTCGGTATGACTCGGGCCAAAGAAGAACTGTATCTCACCTATGCTACCTCGCGTACACTTTATGGCGGCCGGCAATCTAATCCCCCCAGTCGTTTTTTGTCGGATTTGGAAGCCAGCGTAAGTTCTCCGGTAGAGACAAGTGACCAGGCAGTCATAGACGAGCTCCACTATATACCCGAATTATCAGAAGGCGACGGCGTTAAACATCAACTGTTTGGTCTTGGTACGGTTCTAGAGATAGAAGGCGAGACTGCTACTATCTATTTCAAAGGTAAAGGCACTAAAAAATTGAATATAGCTTTTGCCCCATTGGTTAAACTAGAATAGTTTCCTGTAAAATTAAATGTCGTATGGGACTAAAATGGCCAAGACCAATAAAAAGCTATAAACAAGCTCACTCACGTGGCAAGCAGCACCTAAAGCAGCGACCTTATATTATCCCGATTCTGGGGTTGGTTCTGGGAGTCTGTGTTGCAATATCGATCTGGCTAGGCCACAGCAGCGGCCAAACCTTCCGGCCTAGTGATGCACACATAGTTTTTTTGTTTGATAGCGGCAGACGCCAAGTACTGGATACCAAGGCTAAAACTGTCGGTGAGTTGGTTGACCGTCTAAATTTACACCTTATAGACCAAGATGTAGTTGAGCCAGCGCGCGATACGCCAATTGTCGAAGATAATTTCCGTATCAACATCTATCACGCTCGACCAGTAACGGTGCTCGATGGAGTTAGTAAAACCGTAACTCTGACCGCCCAGCGTAGCCCAAGGGTTGTCGCCCAAAACGCTGGTCTAAAGGTCAACGCCGAAGACATCGCTAAATTTACGCCGGGTAATTTGAAAGAAAATGTGATTGGCGAGCAAGTATTAGTCTCCCGCGCTACGCCAGTTCTACTTAATTTGTATGGCACACAAGTCGCTACTTATACTCAAGCTAAGACTATAGCTGGACTACTGGCCGAGAAACACATCCAATTGAACAACAGCGAAAACGTCAATCCGGCTACAACCACTCCTATCACACCCAATCTGCAGGTTTTTATCTTGAGCAAGGGGTCGCAGGTGATCACAGCTGAAGAGTCCGTACCTGCACCCACGCAAACGGTTAGCGATATCAGCTTAAGTTTTGGTACCACAGTTGTTCGGCAGGCGGGTGCTCCCGGTAAAAAACTCGTAACGTACTTGATTACTACCCAAAAAGGCGTTGAAACAGCTCGAAAACTTATCCAGGAAGCGGTTATCCAAGCTCCGGTACCGCAAATTATCGCTAAAGGAACGACTATAGACATTAATGGCGACAAAAGTGGCATAATGGCCGCCGCTGGCATCCGCAGCTCTGATTATGCTTATGTCAACTATATCGTTAGTCGTGAGTCTGGCTGGTGTCCAACTAAGGCTCAGGGCGAGGTCGGCTACTGTCCTGCCTACCACGGCGTGCCGGCTTACGGCGGCTACGGCTTGGGTCAGGCTACTCCTGGCAGCAAAATGGCTACAGCCGGCGCTGATTGGGCAACTAACCCAATCACTCAACTAAAATGGTGCACCGGTTACGCCCAGACACGGTACGGCAGTTGGGGAGCGGCCTATAATCACTGGCTCGCTTACCATAATTGGTAATTTTTATGAATTTACCGAAAAAATCGTTGGGGCAGCACTGGCTAAAAGATACACAGGCTCTTGAAGCCATTGTTGAAGCGGCAGAAATCAAACCAACCGACACGGTTTTAGAAATCGGACCAGGACTTGGACACCTTACCCAGTATTTAGTTGGCGAGGCAGAACATGTAGTGGCCGTAGAGCTCGATGAGCAACTAGCTAGCAGATTATTGAAAAGATTCGCCGGCAAAAATATATCCATACACGCTGAAAACATCTTAGAATTTGATCTCACACAGCTACCGGAAGGCTATAAAGTAGTTGCCAATATTCCGTACTACCTGACGAGTAATTTACTACAGGTTTTATCAGAATCATCCAATCCGCCTCACTTAATGGTTCTATTATTGCAAAAAGAGGTGGCTCAAAGAATCACTGCCAAACCGGGCAGCATGAGTGTGCTGTCTGTTAGTGTGCAACTTTATTACAATACCGACTTAAGAATTGTAGTACCGGCTAAACTTTTTGAGCCGCCACCAAAAGTTGATTCACAAGTGGTTATTCTACATCGCCAGACCAAACCTCTTTTTCATGATCTTGATATTGATAAATTCTTCAACATTGTTAAAGCTGGTTTTTCCGAGCGGCGCAAAAAACTCCGTAGCAGTCTAAGTGGTGGCCTCCACATAAGTAAGGACCAGGCAGATGAACTTCTACAAAAAGCTGGTATCGATGGCGACTTACGCGCCCAAAACCTCTCACTAAGAGACTGGCATAGGATTTACCTAGCGAGCAATCTTCCTTGACAGCACATGTGAGAAAACAGATGGAGCTCTGACTGGTTGGAGGGGTGACATCCAGTTTTCGAATCGTGCTGGAAAGGGAGATACGAGCACTTCCTCGAGCGACAGGACCTGAGATATTTTAGACCCCTGCTCTTGTCAAAATGCTTGACTTGTTAAGTATTTCTCCACTATGCTTGAACTATGGCACAGCTAAGATCATCCAAAAAAGATTCACCTACTTCCCTGCACCAACTAATGTTTGTTTTACAACATTTGACCAATGAACTTTTAGAGTCTGAAGTAAAGGTGGGACTCTCCCAAGTGCGCATTATGTCGGCATTGCATTCGTCTGTTCCATATTCGCAGCGCGGCGTGGCTATCAAGCTCCGCCAAACAGAAGCCAACGTCAGTCGCCAACTACAAACTATGAAGAGGCAAGGGCTGGTAAGCATCAAGCGAAACCCTAAAGACAAACGCCAAAAAGAGGTGGTGCTAACAGGTAAGGGCAAAAGAGTTTACGATAGAGCCTTGCATTTATTAAACGCTCAGCAAAAAGATACGCTCAAACTCTTTAGTAAAAGCGAAGCTCAAGCCTTCAATCACGCCGTAGACAATCTGCTAAAAGCTATTGTCTGATAAAACCACTTATGGTATAATAATGACTGTTGTAGCACCTTAATCCATCTGCCCAAATGGCACAATGTGGCTGTAGTGCAAGGAGAAATCGAGGAGCGGAACGAGGCGTATGATAATACGTTGAGCGAGCACCGGAGTTTTCGACAACGCAATACACCACAAGCAGCGCTAAATGATGAATTTATTTCATTATTCTTGCGGTGCGGTTGTGGCATTTGGGGGGCTGAATTAGCTCGACGTTGGTCTTTAATAACTAGTTTGCAGGTCGCTTGTCAGCGTTATAGGCAATCACAATAGATGCAAACGCATTTACTAGCGTAAAGAATTTTGTAGCGAGTGTTTTTGCACCACGCACATTTTCTTTCGCACCAGTTACAGCTTAATTTCTGTAACCACGCCTGATACGACATCGGATAGTGTCAGTAGCGTGTCATATCATCTGATTGCTCGAGCTGCTTTTCCTGACAGCTTGTTAAGATTTAAGGAATAGGGAATGCGATTTTTTGACCATTTATCGGTCGCGTTTCCGAAATCAAGCTAAATGGCCTAAACCTGTAGACGGCTAGTTAAATAAACCGACGGACGCGGGCTCAATACCCGCCAGCTCCACCACAAGAGCATCAGAAGCATTTTCTGGTGCTTTTTTGTTTGCCTGTAAGGTGTAGATAGGACTTAAAAATGGGGTGCCAACTTTCTTTTGTGAATTGAAAGTAATTCCACCGGGAAATATCAATTGTTGGCACCAAAGCCTAGTTTCATAGTCTAAATCCCACCAATCATCGATAAGGTTATCGGTGTAATTTAATCCAAATTCAACAAATTGAGCCATGTCATCCTCAAGACTTTTCAGATCTGCAACCTGGGACTGCAGTCTTGCTATTTTAATTTTTAAATTTTCTATCTCGGACTTTATATCGTTTTTTAGACTTTCATCACAAGATACCATCTCAATAACAAGCCTGGATTTAGTATCCTCGAGCTCGGCAATTTGCACTTGTAAATTTTTAGCATCACTTAACTTATCTGACTGCTTTTGTCGCCACACTTTTTCAAGTGCTTCCATGAACTCCGACTGTTG
>DATIHL010000017.1:0-49545 GCA_035480715.1 Saccharimonadales bacterium (SeqCode)
CGATTTCTAAGAATCCTTCCTTGTTTCTGATCAAACGACTTAAATAGCCGAATGAAGTATCTACTGACGGTATTTCGGACACTGTATTTAAAATGGAATGTCATCCAGGTTAATTGGTTCGTCGCCGATGTCTTCAATGACAACGTCATCTTCTTCATCAGCTTTTTTCTTAGAACTGCTTTTTTTAGGGGCACTTGCCGGTTCGGCCGGTTCGTCTGTTCCAGCTGGGGCTGAGCTGCCGCCTGGTCCGCCCAAGAATGTTACGTCTTGAGCTACAACCTCAACTTTGTTGCGCTTCTGGCCGTCTTGCTCCCAAGAGCGACTTTGTAAACGGCCGTTCACTAATGCGGCGCGACCTTTGCTTAAGTACTGCGCCACGCGCTCGCCCAATGGCCCCCACGCTACTATATCTACAAAATCTGTAGCTTCGGTCCAGTCGCCTTCGGCATTTTTGTAGCTACGGTTCAGCGCCAAACTAAAGCTGCAAACGCTGGCTCCATTTGGTGTTGTGCGCAGTTCCGGGTCGCGTGTTAAATTACCCATCAAAATTACCTGATTAAAACTCCTTGCCATAACTTCTCTCCTTATCTCTTATTCTACTCTTCTTCGGTATCGTTACTGCGCTCTTTTTCTTCGTCATCGTCACCGCGTTCGGCAGCTTTTTTAATCTTTTCTGCCTTTAGCGCTTCGGCCTTCGCCATAGCTTTAAGGTCCGGACGAGTAATCAAAAAGCGGATGATTTCATCTGTGATGTTAAATGTTTGTTCGACTTTTTGAACATTCTCGGCCGGCATATCTACCGTATAAAAAACGTACACGGCAAATTCCTGTTTACTGATTGGGTAAGCCAGCTTGCGCCGTCCCCAATTGTCGGTATTGCTAATTTTACCGCCGTTATCTTTGATAATTTTTTCGACCTTGTTTGATGCCTTATCCAGATCAATTTCTAAATCCGGATGATAAAGCACCGCAACTTCATATTGGTTCAAATGAACTCCTTCCCTTGGACTCGGGCCAGCCGCCAAAGATGCGCTAACCTAAATTAGTTGTTTACGCTGCTAATTCTACCTGATCTACCTCTGTTTGTAAAGCTAATATGCCTATCTGCTGCTCCGGACTTGGAGCCGGTTCTAACAAGCGTTCGATCATTAACTTTAGTGCTTGTTATACAAGCCTAATATCAAAAATAAGCACAAACGATTGCTATATAGCCGTTTCTATTGTACTGTTGGCTTAAGCCTTACGAAACTCGGAGTAGAAATCGCAAAACCCTAGTCCTCGAGCAAAACGCGGGGCTAGGTCTTCGAAAATTCCAAACAACCTCAACAAGAGGAGGAAACGATGAGCGCGTACACTTACGCTGCGCGAACTAAGCTCGTTGGCCTCCCCTGCTGGGGGCCTACGCGCTGGCTCTGGTCATGGATTTATTCGTGGCTGGAAAGCAAGCTCCGTGGGCAGGGACGCCTTCGCAGTGGGATCTGGGTCATGATTCACAACCGCGAATGGCAGAAGAGCTCGGCAATAAGCGGTGCTCTCTGGGCGCTGAATACGATTCTGATCTACAAGCTCGTATCTCAGCTAGGTCACGGCTGGCAGCTGAACATGGCTGTAAGCCTTACTGCCGACGCGGTGATGTACGGATTCAACAAGCTCTGGGTGTGGAGAAAGCGAAAAGCCAGCTTGCGCGGAAGTGCAGGATGGTCTTTCATCTGGTGGGTCCTGTTCTTTGGCCTTAATACAGGCCTGGCATGGCTGCTGATGAGCCAGATTGACCTTGGAACCCTTTGGGCCAGAGGCAGTCTTGGTCTTATCGGCTTCGCCATGAATCCCATCGTCTTCAAGTTCAGAGACAAGATGGCCTTCAAGCGAAGTACTCGAATGACCGAAATGGCGTGAGCCTTGGATGCAGCAATGCTTCCGAGGCTCCGCCTGAACAATTAAATCAGATTTTTATTAAATCGCGGGTGGTCTTTCGGATTGGTCCCAATTGACATTCTGAAGCGCGCCATTTTCATCTAATATAAGATGGGATCGACCAGCTGCCAATTGCTCACGGAAAAACTTATAACACAGTATCGCCTCATGAACAATCTGATCGTCTTCTACGCCATCTTCGGCTGCCTGGCCGTCGATATATTCGTGATCTGATATAGGCAGCAACGTGAATCTAACCTGAAGTCGATCTTGTGATCGTTGAACAGATTCTGGACTACCAAGATTCAATCTAGTCACATTAGAAGATCTATCTGGATTGTCATCAGAGTGAGCCGCCTCTGGAGTACTCATAATATGATAATAATCATTCCTCTTCTAAGTTTTGTCAAATAATTCTACTTATTTCAATAAAATACTTAACAAGTCAAGTATTCCTATTTTTGAAAAAGCGAGGCCCTTACTCTCCAGTACGTGCGAGAAAACAGATAGAGCTCAGACTGCTTGGACGAGCGATCTCCAGTTTTCGAGCGTACTGGAGAGTAAGGAGCCGAGCGCTATTCGTCGGGCATGTCATCGTAGACATCACCCTCAGTTTTGCCAGCCGCTACCGGCTCGACTTCATCATTGCCGAATACTTCATCAACGCTACGCACCAAAACCTGGCGTGGTTTGGCGCCGTCGGCCGGGCCGATAATGCCCTGCTCTTCCATCATATCTATCAAGCGCGAGGCGCGTCCGTAGCCAATGCGTAGTTTGCGCTGCAGCAAGGATGTGCTGGCCTTGCCGTTGGTCACAACTACCTCTACGGCGTCTTTCCAGGCAGAGTCGTCCTCGTCGCCGCTGCTCATCACAGTAGCCGCTTTGCCGGTCAGCTGTACCGGCTGGCTGATAACTTCTTCATCGTAAGTTGGCGGACGCTGGCTGCGTAGAAAGTCGCAGACCTTCGTAGTTTCGGCATCGCTGATCAGTGCTCCCTGTACGCGCTTGGGACTATTAAATTCTGGAATGTTATAGAGCATATCGCCACTACCCAGCAGCTTTTCAGCGCCAGCACGGTCGATAATAGTCCTGGAATCTATCTGGCTAACAACAGTAAAGGAGATACGAGCCGGCACGTTGGCTTTAATAAGTCCAGTTATAACGTCCACGCTTGGGCGCTGCGTGGCAATCATCAAGTGAATTCCGGCAGCGCGGGCCTTTTGTGCCAGACGGACAATCAACGCTTCGACATCGCGGGCGGCCATCATCATCAAATCGGCCAGTTCGTCTACTACAATTACGATATAGGGCATGCCTTCTTCTTTTTTGAGGTCGTTGTACTCGCCAATGTTGCGCTTGCCCACTTCGGCGAAGGCGCGTAGGCGGCGTTCCATCTCGGCCACGGCCCATTTAAGCGCGCTAATACATTTTTCCGGCTCGTGGATCACCGGTGCAATCAAGTGAGGGATGTCTTTATAAAGGTTCATTTCAACTTGCTTAGGATCAACCAGAATCAGCTTAAGATCAGACGGACTATTGCGGTAGAGCATGCTGGTTAAAAGCGTGTTTATCATCACCGATTTACCGGAGCCGGTCTGGCCGGCGATTAAAAGGTGCGGCATTTTTGCCAAGTCACCGACCACTGGTGTACCGGCAATATCTTTACCAATCACCAGCCCGAGCGGACTTTTAAGCTCGCGCCACTGCGGGCTGTTTAGTAGGCCATGGACTGTAACGGTAGCTGGTTTAACGTTCGGCACTTCAATTCCAACAGCGCGCTTGCCAGGGATTGGCGCCTCCATACGAATGTTGGGCGCTGCCAGATCAAGCGCTAAGTTATTTTCCAGAGCTGTCAGACGAGACAATTTAACACCTGTTGGGGGCTTGAGAGTGTACTGCGTGACGCGCGGTCCAACGTTGGCGCCTTCTACCGCTACCTCGATATTAAAGTTAGAAAATGTATCCTTAATAATCTCGGCGTTGCCGGTCACGTCGCCGGCGTCGGCCTTATCTTGCTTATCAGACAGAAGAGTCAGCGGCGGGAATTGCCAGTCGGGGTCGCTAGCGGCCGTTAGTGCAGCGTGGTCTTGCTCGGGTGCTAATTTTTGAGCAGTATTTCGCAAACTCGATACTCGCGCACCGCCGGTGTGATGTTCGACTGGCACGCCTTCATTAAGCTGGAACGGTGACATTTTGCCTTTTAGAGCTGCCAGATCCTCTTCTCCGCCTTCCGGCTTCTCCCGACGAAAAATACTTAACAAGTTAAGTAAAATGCGCGGATCGATCTTGAATGTAAAGAAAGCGGCAAATAGTGTCAGGATAAAGAACAGTAGCGAAGCCAAAAACTTACCCAGCGCCCCAACCAGCACATTGCCCACCACCTTACCTACGCTGCCGCCGTGACCGCCGACCCAAACACTCGGGTTGCTATCGTGGTGAATAAAGGCCGTATGCGCCCAACTGGCCAAAAATACTAAAAGGCCGATAGTGCCGGCCATCTTAGGCAGCGGAATTTGTTGGTCTTCGCTCAAGAATTTAAGTGCACCCAGATAAACCAGCGCAAACGGCGCAACTATTGTTGCAACGCCAAACAGATCCCAGGCGCCATTCCAAAACCCGTGCGGGATTGGTGCGTGAATAAAGGAGCCAAAGCCCAGTACAATACCGGCAACGATCAAGAAAACAGCGCCCAAACCACGCCAAAAGCCGGATGATTTCAGCTCTTCAGTTTTTTTAGAATTCTTTTTTTTGCGCCTTTTGGCCATAACAGATAAATTATACCTTAAGCACTACTTATAAAGGTAGTGTTGTAGTAATTATAACACAATAGTGCTTATGATGTCAATGGTTAGGCTGCTTCTTGATTGTAGGCTTGGGAAACAGCTAACGAACCAGCACCTACATAACCATAAGGGTGATTGAAGATATCCCAGGCTTTATCTTTTTGTGCCGGAAGCTCGAAGATATGTCCTGCCTTTGAATCCCTTACTGAAACAAATAAGCGATTCTCGGACTCGTGTAAAACTAGAGCGACCGCGATTCCGTCCTGCTCTCGAAAATCTACTACACGTAGGCCTTCCTGAGCTTGGATTGCTTCTTCTAGAGAAGGCTCTTCCGCAGCATCAAGCCTTACACCTGGAACTAATTCAGTAGAACTTTGTTTGCTCATTTTTATTTACCTTTCTTTTACTTTTAGTTTAGTTTTACAAAAAAAGCCCCTTCTCGGGGCTTTCATTTAGTTATTTACGAAACGACTAAATCAGCCCCTTATTGGGTGCGTAATAAAGCATGTGTTGCGCTTAAAATAACTCATGCGCTTAATTAGACACCCGTATGTATTTGGTGTCAACCCCTTTTTGTGGATAAGCTAGTCCACCCGGGCGTCTTGGTTCAGCAAACGTTGCCTCATTTGGGCGAAGCGGCGCTGTTGCTCGAGTGCAATTTCTTCCGGTGTTTTTGCAGCTTGCGACTCGCCGTTGGTAACAGTAGTTGTTCCCTGTCGCTCCGGCCGGCCACCAATGATGTTGACTACCGGGATAACGATTGGGCTGCGCTGAGTTTGTTCGTACAAAAAGTGCGTGACGTAATCTTTCAGCTCGGCCTTGAAGCGGTCCAGATCAACCCGCTTGAATCGCTGGGTGACTGCCCGGCGTAGCTCGGCGCGGAAGGCATTCATCAACTCTTCGTTTTCTTTCATGTAGATGAAGCCCCGGCTGATAATGTCGGGGCTGGTAAGTAATTGCCCTGATTTTTTGTCGATTGTCAGTACTACAGCCACCATCCCCTCTTCGGCCAGTAGTACGCGGTCTTTAACGACCACTGTGCTAACTATCGCACCGGTCTGGTCGACCAGAATCGTGCCGTGCGGTACTTGTCCCTCAACTTCGATCTTGTTGACGCTGACATTTATGACATCGCCGTTGCCGGCGTTCAAACAGCTAGCTCTTGGCAAGCCGGCTTCAATCGCCAAATCGATGTGATATTTCTTGGCAGTGAAGTCGCCATAAATTGGCACAAAAAACTTGGGCTTTAACATCGTGATCATCTCAACATATTCTTCTTGGCTGGCGTGGCCGGAAACGTGCAATGGCCCGGCATTATCGATCTCGTGTGTCTCGTGGCGGTAAACGTGCACACCCTTTTTGAGTAAATCATCGGTCATCTCGCGAATTAGTGCATCGTTGCCGGTATACGGAATTGGTGTACTAGATAAGATGACGGTGTCCTGCTCTTTTAGCTGCACGTGTTTATGGTCACCCATGCTCATTCGTATAAGTGCCGAATTCGGTTCACCTTGTGAGCCGGTACAGACCACTACAAGCTGATCATCTTTTAGCGTAGCGGCAGAGGCTATCGGTACAAACATGCCTCTGGGAACCTTTACGTAGCCATTTCTGATAGCCATTTCCAGCGTGCTAATCATGCTGCGCCCATCCATGGCCACCTTTTTGTTGTGGTGGACCGCGGCGTTGATTATCATCTGAACGCGGTTCATGTTGGTAGAAAACAGCCCAACGAATATTCTGCCCGGTGCGTTATCCATGATGTCTATGAAGCTTTGTTCGATAGTAGATTCTGAAGGCGTGCGGCCCGGACGCTCAGTAGTTGTGCTCTCGCTAAGCAAGACTGTTACACCTTCTTTAGCTAATTGATTAAAGCGCTCCACATCAGTCTTTTCGTGATCCAGCGGATTGGGGTCAAAACGGAAGTCGCCGCTGTTGATGATGCGACCGGCTGGGGTATCGACAACTACTGCAGTGCTGCCCGGAATTGAGTGCGTTACGCGGATCAGCTCAACAAAGAAATTGCCGAGTTTCAGTCGTTCGTGAGTTGTCTCATTCATGACGACAGTCTTGAGTTCAAAGCCTTGAGGCATTGGTATCCCAAAATTTTCAAATATTTCTTCTACCCGGCCGATGGTAAAGCGACTGCCGTAAACCGGCGCGTTATATTTGGGCAAAATGTGCGGCAAGCCGCCAATATGGTCAAGGTGTCCGTGTGTGATGACAAAGCCTCGCAGCTTGTTTTTGATGCTATCAAGGTAGGTTGTGTCAGCTATGCCGTAGTTGATGCCCGGCAAATCGACACCTAGGTCGTTGCCGCAGTCGATTACGATGGCGTCGTTTTGATATTCGATTACTATCATGTTCTTGGCACCGCCTTCGTCCATGCCGCCGAGTCCGATGATTTTCAAACGCGGGCTATCGTCAATCACATTGGCTCGTCTAGGTCGCTCAACAGCTTTGGCCGAGGCATCTTGATACTGGTTGGCTATGCGATTGGCATCACTGACAGCCTGTTTTTGGGCACGCAGAGCCTGGCCTCTACTGACCTTTTTGGTCCCAGATGAGGACTTGCTCCTTTGAGGATTATTCGGCTTTTGCCGAGAGTTTGGTTTGTTAGGGTTTGGATTCATATTTTCTATTTTCCTTTCTTTTTAGAATTTAGAGATTAATATTGATAACCTAATTTAAATTTTGGCGAGCACGCGCGGGATTCGTAAAAAATCTTCTATTAAGGCTTGGCGCATGCCGCCGTTATATAAAGCCGCCGCCGGATGAAACAAAGGCAGATAGACTTGGCCTTTGTACCGCTTTGGTTGGCCGTGTACTTGGCTGATCTTGAGGCCAGGCAGCAGCACTTCCATGCTGTGTCTGCCTAGCGTCACGATTAGTTTTGGCTTTATAACAGATAGTTGCTCCTTTAAATATGGCAAGAAGGCAGTCTTTTCGTCCGGATAAGGGTCGCGGTTATCTGGTGGTCGGTACTTAACTATGTTGGTTATATAAACATCGTTTCGCTTAAGCCCAGCTGATTGAAGCATTTCATCTAAGAATCGTCCGGCAGCGCCAACGAACGGCAAACCTGTCTCGTCTTCGCGCTTACCCGGTGCTTCGCCGATAAAAACCACGTCGGCATCGGGATTACCATCGCCAAATACCATTTGAGTAGCGTCTTTAGCTAAATCCGCACACACTTTCTGCTTGATAATCTCCTCCTTAATTTTATCTAGTTGTTCTTGCTTAGTTTTTTTGCTCATAAATTATCGATGGAAGACCAGACGGACGTCACGAGCTAAATATTTAATCGTCCATAACAAAAACCCGACGCCAATAACGTACTGCCAAAGGCTGCCCGAATCGATCGCCAGCGAGATGAAGCCATAAGCTATGCCTAAAAAGACCAGTGCCAGCAACAACCGCATCCACCACGTCCGGATCAACTTTTGTTCTTCTGTCTGCTTAGCCATCTACTTTTTGTCCTTTTCTCGGGTTGCAGCCTTCATTGAAAGTTGCAGCCGGCCGCGATCATCAATCGCTACTAATTTCACGTCAACTTTATCACCCTCTTTAACTACATCGCTTGGTTTTTCCACCCGTTCTTCTTTCATTTCACTAACGTGCACCAGGCCTTCCTTGCCCGGCAAGATTTCAACAAACGCGCCAAAATCCAGAACAGAAACAACTCGGCAGTTTTCATATATTTTACCAACTTCGGGTTCGGCTGTCAGTGTGCGGATAAATTGGATGGCCGCCTCGATGCTTTTTTGGTCGGGACTGGCGATCATTACTGTACCGTCGTCTTTGATATCAATCTCAGCACCGGTCTCGGCGATTATCTTATTGATTGTCTCGCCGCCTTTACCAATGACTTCGCGGATCTTCTCGGGGTTAATGCTGATTGATTCGACGCGCGGTGCGTACGGACTCATTTGTTTGCGCGGTTCAGGAATCGTCTCTATCATATGGCGCAAAATTTCGGCGCGGCCTTCCTTGCCCTGCTCGAGCGCCTGCTTCAAAATATCGACCGACAAGCCGTGGACTTTCATATCCATTTGCAGTGCCGTAATGCCTTTGGCCGTACCTGCTACTTTAAAGTCCATATCGCCCGCAAAATCTTCGGCATCGGCGATATCGCTTAAAATCACGGCTTTTTTTCCGTCGGTCATCAGGCCCATAGCAATGCCGCTAACTGGAGCCGTTAATGGTACGCCGGCGTCCATCAATGCCATACATGATGAGCAGGTGGCTGCCATAGAAGTCGAGCCGTTCTGGCTCATTATCTCGGTAACTGAGCGCATAGTGTACGGAAATTCATTCTCTGGTGGCAAAACGGCACTTAAAGCCCGTTCTGCCAGATAGCCATGGCCGATTTCGCGGCGGCCGGGTGAACCCAGACGCCTAACCTCGCCAACTGTATAGCCCGGCGCGTTGTAGTGATGTAAAAAGCGACGCTCGCGGTCGCCTTCCATAGTATCTACCATCTGCGCATAGCTAAGAGGCGCCAAGGTGATGATGTTCATCGCCTGAGTCACACCTCGGGTAAACAAGCTAGATCCGTGCGCCCGCGGCAAAAAGCCCACTTCTGACGACAGTGGCCGAACTTCAGTTAATTTGCGGCCGTCAGGTCGGACGCCTTCGCTTAGAATTCCCTCGCGCACATCTTTATGGATGGCCATATCAAAGGCTTCGTCATAAGCCGCTTTTACAGCTGCAAATTCTTCTTCGCCGAGCTCTTTTCTGAAGTGCTCGTGCATTTTGTGGCGCAAATCAGATACTAAATCATTGCGTTCCGGATACGGTGCGCGCAGACCTTTGCCCAGCTTGCCTTTTGTCCAGGTATCAACAGCGGTAATTATGCCTTCCTCTGGCAAAAGTAGTTCATATTTCTGAGGAGTCACGCCGATTTTTTTAACTAGTTCGTTCTGCAGCTCAATCGCCGGCTGGATGGCTTTATGGGAATATTGCAGTGCCTCTGCGATTTGTGCTTCAGAAACTTCGCTAGCACCGGCTTCCACCATCATGATGGCGTCCTTAGTACCGGCCACCACCAAATCTAGTTCGCCTTTTTCTAGCTCTTCGGGCGTAGCGAAAGCTTTAGGTTTACCATCCACTAAACCAAGTCGCACCCCCGCAACCGGGCCTTCAAAAGGCACACCGGTCAGCATAAATGCAGCGCTCATCGCTATCATAGCTATAGAGTCTGGGCGGAAATTAGGATCCATAGAAAGCACGGTGGCCACGCCCTGAACTTCGTGACGATAACCTTTGGGCCACAGCGGCCTGATGGGTCGATCAATTAAACGGCCAATTAATATGGCCTCGTCAGAAGGTCTGCCTTCGCGCTTAATAAAGCGGCTGCCGCTAATCTTGCCAGCGGCGTAAAACTTCTCTTCGTAGTCAATACTCAGCGGGAAATAGTCCATACCGGAAATGGTTTCCGGGCTAACCATCGCGGTGCCAAGCACCACAGTGTCGCCGTAACGCGCCAAAACCGAAGCAGAAGTCCGGAATCCAACGCGTCCCACTTCTAAGCTAAGCGGTTGCCCGCAAAACTCGGTCTCGACTTTAATTATTTTTTTACCAAAGGGATTTATGGTCTGAGCCATATTTTTATCTACCTTTCTGGGTGATAAGGTCCAATCCGTTCGCTATGCAGCGAATGAACTGTGCTCTATCACCCAACTTAGTTAATGTTACTAGAATTTAGATTCTAGATTTTGGAAACTAACTTCTTAGCATCCAATGTCTAACGTCTAATCCCAAGTTTTTTTATAAGTGCCAGGTAGGCCTCCGCATCTTTGTCAGAAATGTACTTCAGCAACCTTTTGCGCTTGCCAACCAGCTGCAGTAGCGCCCGGCGGGCGGCAAAATCGTGCTTGTGGGTCTTCAAATGACCGGTCAATTCAGCAATCCGCGCAGTCATAATTCCCACTTGCACGGCGCTGGAACCATTATCTTTATCTCCGGCCCGAAGATCTTTAGCGATCTCGGCCTTCTTCTCACTAGTTATCATTTCTTACCCTGTATTGTATCACTCCGGTGTGGGCGTATCAACCTCTACCTCAGCGGCCATATGACCTAACGACCTGTATGGCTTAATCTCTAGAGCTGGCAAATTTGTCTCCGGCACCGTATGTGGCTTGAGCAGTGCGTGTAGGAAATCTAAAACTTTTGGTTCTCTTTTGGCGGGGATAGGAGCTTTACCGCTGGGGTTTTCAAATTTGTATTCGAGTTCAGATGCCATTATGATTGTATTAAAATACTACATAAATCACTGTATGTCAAGGTTCTTTGATTTCCAAATCCGGAATCGTTATTATCAAATACCGGCACAACAGAGATGTTTTGACAACTAAAAATTACTCATCTTCAGCAAACTCGGTGGAGATTGAATCTGGAAATCGTCTTTCGTAGCTGTTCAATTCGTTATATAGGACTCCTATTTTTGTAATTATCCTCCCTCTTTCCAGGGAACTGTCTGGATCATTTGATAATCTATCCCTGTCCTCCCTAAGCTCATCTATCATAGCCTCTATAGCTTCATCAGACATATCACTTAAAGTTGCTCGAAACGATTCATATTCCCCCAACCTGGGGTTATCACTTAACTGTTCCATTCCTAATCACCCCTGCCAACATATCTGGATTAATCTTACCCAACTTTATTGAGTCTTTAATGTCAAACGTACCCACTTTAGTGCGTCTTAGAGACGATAAATAGGCGCCCGTACCGAGGGTTTGGCCGATATCCTCCGCAAGCGAACGGATATATGTACCAGAAGATACTCTGACTTCGATCTTTAGGATAGGATAGTCGTATTTTTTAATCTGTAAATCGTATATTTTGACTTCCCTCCTCTGTAGCTGTACTTCTTCTCCAGCCCGCGCCATCTTGTAGGCTCTTTTTCCACCAACTTTAATAGCACTATAAATGTGCGGTGTTTGCTGGATTTTGCCCGTAAATCGACTGAGGACTTGTTCAATTTGCGCTAGAGATGGCTTTTTTGATGAATATCCCGTAATTACTCCTTCAGAATCACCGGTCGTACTAACCTTCCCCAATGTCAACTCGGCTTCATATGTTTTATCGAGCTTGCTAAATTCGCCTGCCTTTTTGGTATAGCTGCCAATAACTAAAATCAGCAGACCTGTAGCGACTGGATCGAGCGTTCCCGTATGTCCAACTTTAACCTTTTGGCCAGTTTTTTCCTTGATAATCCATCTTATCCGCGCTACTGCACCAAAACTGGAAATCCCAGCCGGCTTATCAACCAATAAAATCCCGTCCATTCATTAATAAGTATATAAGGGAAAATAGTAGCCCGAGCGTCGGATTGATTTCGTGCCCGGCGCGATGAGGGAAAACCGTAGGTTGTCCCTCATAAGGCGAAGCCGCTAATACTTCTGCGAAGGTCTGACGGACTGGCCGTTATTTGCCGCGACAGTAGTCGGTATCACCACTCCCGAATCAAGTTTAAGTGGTGGCGGCACGGGTGGTGGAGCTGGTCGGTCCATATCGTCAGAGGTCGATAGTGCTGAGACATCGCTGTGTGATACGTCTACATTTCCGCTTGGAGACGGCGGAGTTTCAAAATTGATCGGCTGCGCGTTAAGTGCTACTACAGGACCTTCGGCTGCCGGATCATAGGGTGCGCTGGCCAGAGCGCTTTGGACCGCGCTACGCGCATCGTCCATTGCAGGCGTCGGAAACGTTGGTGTAGTTGAATCCACAGATTGTGGCGCTGGAGCAGTACTGACAGAAGGACTGGCGCTAAAATCCGGTGGCGCCACACTGTGGCCTAGAGAAGACACGACTTCGGCCTCCGGTTCCTGTTGACTTAGAGGGAATTCATTCGGACGATTGGCTTCGCTCAACGGATCCATTGGCATAGTACCTTCAGAGTCATATGATTCGGGCTGGGTGTCAGCCGATAAGGCGGGACCAGATTGATGACCGCTGGGGTCCAACAAGGCATGAGGTCTGGGCTCTGTATCTGTCAAAACTAGAGGCGGTTTAGCCGGTTCTGGGGGCGGCTGAGTTGGAGCGATAATGGACTCAGGCATAAATGGTTCGGAGTTTATAGGAGTTATTTTGGGTAACTCTCCAACCGGCGGAGTTACTTCAAGGTTTGGCAGTACTGGTTCGGGCGTCGTTACAGCCGGCTGGGGCGTACTAACGACCGGTTCAGGATTAGAGGCGGCGGTTACCTCTGCTGGAACCTCGACTTCTTTCGCTGGAGAACTGATAGGTTTTGGTGGCGAAAATGGAGTTTTAGGCGGCTGGGTAGTCGCTCCAGCATTTCCTACAATGTTGCCGTGCTCATCTATCTTGACTTCGCCTGGCTTGGCCTCAACTTCTGCATTAGTCTTTTCAGTTTCATCGTGCGAGATTTTTAAAGTATCTGATGGGGGTGCTTTAGGCGGCTGTGTAGGTACAACGGGCTTGGCGGCTTCCGGAGGCGGTGGCGGTGGCTCCAACTTACTGACAATCAATTGTTGATTAGCTCCGGCGGCCATTAACTGCGCGCTCATGGTCATAACTTTGGGCGAGGTTTTCTTGTTAGAAAACCGCTGCGTCTCGGCCACAATGCCCGTCAAAAAGGCCGTAGCCATCTGATTATCAATCAAGCCCGCTCCAAATGCCTCGCTAATGCTAACCAGCATTTCACTTAGACTGCTGGCGCCGGCATCCTGCCAGTTTATTTGCCCCACATTGGCGTTTTTATCATGCCCGGCGTTTATAGAAATCACTGTGGCATCGTGTAAAATCCGACCGTGGGTACTTATAGCTGCATCCAGCTGAGCTTTTTCGCGTACTCCCAGTGCCAAAACTACGTCAACGTTATAATCACCTTCCGAAAAGACCAGATCTTTTTGGCTGATGCTGGATTTATAAGGAGTTATATAGATGCGCACAAACTGGTCTTCTACCTTATAACGCAGTTTGTCGGCTTTATTCTTATCAAGACTGATTATAAAATCGCGCAGGCTATCGGTGTTGGGTTCGAGTGTCTTTTCCGGCTGCAAAAATTCAATTGTGCTTGGCACTTTGCCGGAAAACACCGCCGTAGCGTGCTTGTCTATCTTATTAAGCAGCAGAGTTACGCCGATGCAAGCTGATAACTGATCAACAGAGGGATCATTACTAACAGTAACCAATATATTATTGGCCTGCTTAATCTTTTCAACTATCTGTTGCTTGGCGGCCGCCTGGTCCATGTTTTTATTTTTTAGGAAGTTTTTGTGAGGTGACTTCTGTCGCCCAGAGTAACATAAGCGTTACTGGTGCGCAAGAGGTTTTTACAGCCCGAAGTCTTAATAATTTAAGAACTCGAGTTATGTCAGGAATCGGTCCTGACAACCGTCCGATCCTACGGGGACCGGCAACCGTTATGGAGGTTCATATTCCGGTCGCCCCGATTAGCACACAGGCGATGCCGGCTGAGGCAATGAAGGCATACAGCACCATTCCCCCGGTCAGTCCGATTACCTGTGGCGGCAGTCGATCTATATGTCGTTTGCCGAAAACTAGGCCAGCGACAAGTAGCGATAGTCCGCCCATGATAAGCAGCACGCCGATAATTAGCTGCATCCCTGCTCCCTTCGGTCAGACAACTTTGTCGTGTGGATACACCTCGACGAATCTGGCATGCTCTTCGACGATCGAAGTGTCGTACCATTCGGACACACCATCCTCGAAGTACTCGCCGCGGTGCGGGATGGTGGTTACCGGCGCCAGAGAAACCTGCCTGCCGACGGCTGACGAGAAACTGACGACGCACCACAACCGACCGAACGCGCTGATGATCTGGTCGGGTTCCAGCTTGCGAATCATCTTCGCTCCCTTCGCTCAGCGTCGTCTGATCTGAATGTCGAAGATTCGGTTCACGGCCAACATCGCCATGAATACAAACCCGAAGACCATCAGCGCTTCGAGCACTGCTCCGACCACATGCCCGGTCTTTGTGTGGTCGTTGGCAAGCAGGAAGAGCCCGCTCATGAAGCCCGCGATCGACGCGATGTAGAGCGCGAAGAATACGAACCGGCGCTCCAGCTGTTGGCGCTCACGCGCCTGCTGAATCCAGCGCGGCAGAATGATCTGCGACCTCACCACCTCAATCGATCTCATCCGATACCTCCTTGTAGTAGGGCTAACCTCGGCCGGAGCCGAGGCCTACCGGTCGAAATTCAATATTATTTTGCCATAAAAATTGCAAATTATCAATTCCCTCTCTTTACAAAAAGGGTTTTCATCTGTATATTAGGAATCCATGCCAATAATCAAGTCCGCTAAGAAACGGGTAAAAATAGCTGCGAAGGCCCGATCGC
Source organism: Saccharimonadales bacterium (SeqCode) (assembly GCA_035480715.1). Lineage (GTDB taxonomy): Bacteria > Patescibacteriota > Saccharimonadia > Saccharimonadales > UBA10212 > 2-01-FULL-49-22. The sequence continues at coordinate 15,027 of DATIHL010000017.1, forward strand.
GCAATCTACACACCAAGCGTGATGTTCGTGACGCCCTTAAGGCTTTTGCAAAGGCTTTGGAAGGTGGCAAGGCGACCGAAGTTGCCAAGACCCAAGCGGCTGCTATGAGCGCCCTTGATACCGCCGCTAAAAAGGCTGTTATTCATAAAAATAAGGCTGCTCGCCAGAAGTCCCGTCTCTCTGCCCAAGCTAAAGCCGCCGGCGTTAAGCCGCAAAAAGCTCAAAGCGCAAAGCCAAAAACTAAAAGTACTGCCGCCAAGAAACCAGCAGCCAAAAAGACCACGGCTAAAAAGTAATTACCCCTGTTATCTTATTGCTTTTTTGCTAAGCTTATGCTATAATACTCGAGTCTCTAGAGATAGAGCGATGTTCGGTTTTGCCGAACGTAACTCCTCTGCTCTGAGACATTAGTTCCTTGTCCTACAATTAACCGAGGAGGTAGAAGTTGCGCCACGAAGTGCGGCTTCAGAGCGATGTAAGCATCAACGCCGTCTTGCTGGGTATTCAGCTTGCGAAGGGCCTGTGGGCACTCCGCTGGCTGGCCACCACCATCGCGGCGACCGTAATCGGATCGATCATCGCCGTCAGCGGTGTCTGGATGGGGACAATCCCCACCGTCACCCTGCTGATCATCCTCGGCGTGGTCGCCCTCGCGGCGATCCTGCTGATGGTCGACCAGATCCTCGGCGCCGACACATCGGAGCGGCCCCTCATGAGGAGAGAGCCCTTCTGAGCTGAAAGGAGCGCGAATGCGCAGACTGAGGTGGTTCCTGGCAGACATCGTCCGCATTGGTGCCGTCATTGGCGCCTTTGGGAGCCGATTTGCTGCCCTGCACCTCTGCAACGGCACCGAGAAGATCTTCGGTTTCGATAGGGCGTACGCGGTCGAGACCAAGATCGTCGGAATCGGCGCCAACCGCGAGGGCATTGCCAGCAGGCTGCTGGTGTACCTCGAGCGGCCGTGAGGCCGCATGCGTCAAGGAACAAGGCCCCGCCAGTCGAACCTTCGGGTTCACGGCGGGGCTGCTTCATTTTATAAGGTCGTGATATAGGTTTTTAAGGCCTCGTCTAGATCAAGTGACGTAGTTTTACTCTTTAAATCAATCTTTAACGCTTCGTCTACCATCTCGCGGAGTTTATCCTCGTCTAACCTTCTAGCTAAGCCGGCAGCTTTATTTACCGGATATGGATTCATGCCGGCGTCTTTGGCAATCTGCCCCGTTGGTTTACTGCCGGCAAATTTTATTAAAGTCAGAAGCTGCAGCTGCCAGGCGATCATGGCTAGTATGGCCTGCGGTTCGACTTTCTGGGCGCGTTGATCGGCATATAGCTCCAGCGCCCGGCTTTTTTGGCCGCCAAACGCTGCATCCAATAAATCAAAGACTTTACTTTGCGGCGTGGGTTCGGTCAAAAGGTCGATATTGGCTTTAGATATTTCTGAATTATAGATGGCCAACTTAGTCAGCTCGTTATAAAGCATTTCTTGGTTATCGCCCACGCGCTCAACCAAATAAACCGCGTCAGAAAAGGCTAGCTTGGCGTCTTGTTTTTTGGCTTCATCGACCAGCCATTTAGCTAGAGTGTTTTTGTCCAGCTGATTAAATTCTTCGAAGCTCGTTTTGTTTTTTAACACCTTAAAATAGACTGTTCGCTTGTCTAAAGAAGGTTCGTGTAAAATTAAGTCCGTGCTGTCAGACACTGAGCTAATAATTTGTTCGACTTGTTCGGTGAAAGCCTTATTGGCGCTGCCGTTCCGCACAACCACCATTTTGTGTGTAGACAGGAATGGCAGCGCCAGAATTGCTTCATTCACGCTCGCGATTTCGGCCTCCTCGGCGTCTATACGCTCCAGCGCCAACTCGCCATGCTTTTTAACAAAGCTTTCAACCAGCCCATTCAACCGCCGCCGCAAAGCAAACGAGTTTTCCCCTGCCAACGTCACAATCATTGTAAGGCTATGATAACATCTTAGGTAAGATGAGTATGGACAGGGATATTGAATTCTTATATGAGATGGGGACTCTGCGCTACATACCACGCCAGTGGCAGCGCTTTGCCAATGCCGATTTTGCTAACTTGGCAGAACACCACTTTCGCGTGATGTGGATAGCTCTAATTATTGCTAAGCATGAAAGGGCCGACGTAAATAAGGTTTTAAAGATGGCTCTAGTGCACGATATTTGTGAAAGCCGCACAGGAGACGCAGACTATCTATCTAGGCAATATATTGAACGTAATGAAGAGTTAGGCTTAAAGGATATGCTGGCCAAAACCATACTGGAGAAAGGTGAGTTTATGGATTTATGGAAAGAACTCGAAGAGCTCAAGACTATAGAGGCTAAAGTAGTCAAAGATGCCGACAATTTGGATGTTGATTTAGAGCTAGACGAACAAGAAGTCCGCGGCTTTAAGCTAAAGTATGCCTGGAAAACACAGCGTGCATGGGCTAGCAAGAACCGCTTACATACCAAATCAGGCAATAGATTGCTGGAAAAACTCCGTAAGAGCGATCCCAATGCGTGGCATCTCAATGCTCGCAACCGTATAAATGCCGGTGACTGGAAGGGCGATTTTAAGAAGTAGTTACTTGGGTGCTTTTTGTTCGCGCGGACATATATGTGTTCCGCGGCCAGCGACGCGGATTTTTTCGATAATCGTGCCGCAGCGCGGACAAGGCTGCCCCTGTTTGCGGAAGACCTGAGCAAAGCTTAAGTAGCTTCCCTTTTTGCCTTCGGCATTGACGTAATTTCTATCAGTACTGCCACCGTTTTCGATGCTTAATTTCAAAACGTCCTGCAGCGCTTTGTGTAGTATTACTAGTTTGGTCTTGGAAACTTTAGCAACCGGTGCCGCCGGATGGATTTTGGCTGCCCAAAGTGATTCGTCAGCATAGATATTACCCACGCCGGCCAAGACTTTTTGATCCAGTAAAACAGCTTTAATTGGGCTGCTTTTGCGCGTCATTAAACGTTCGATGAACTTATCGACAGTAAAATCATCTTCAAGTGGCTCCGGGCCGACGGTTTGCATAAAATCTATCTGTGGGACTTCGGCTGTTGGTAGCAGCCGCATCCAGCCGAACTTGCGCTGATCGTTAAAGAATAACTTGCTGCCATCTGTAAAATCCAAAATTACGTGCGTGGTTTTGTCGGGTAACTTGCCCCTTAGGCTGGCCGTTGGGTGTCCGGCGCCAAACTTTTTCTTGCCCCTAAAAACAAGCTGGCCGGTCATTTTTAGATGAATGACCAGCGAGTAAGCACTGGAAAGCTCTATGATCAAAACCTTTGCTCGCCGATTGACATGTTCGATCTTGGCGCCAACCAAAAATCGCGCTACATCTGCCGGCGCATTAGGAAAGCTCTTAGGCCAGTCGTGCCAGACATCTTTAACCACTAGACCCGGCAACAATTTTGCCAAGCCAATTCTAATCGTCTCTACCTCTGGTAACTCAGGCATGTTCTAATTATAGTTCATTGAACATCCTCCGGATGAGCAGCCCGAGCATCGGATTTATTCCGTGCCCGGCGCGATGAGAAACCGCGAAGGGGTTTCTCATAAGGCGTAAGCCATTATTAAAACCGGCGGGTATAATAAGGAGTAATGGATAGCTTACAAGAGATTCTGAGTAAGAAGAGGATTACTCCCCCGGATGAGTTCAGCGCAATCAAAGACTATGTGCATCGTAAATACAAAAGTAACTGCAACGTGAAGCTGCAGCGAGGAACAATTATTGTCAGCGTCCCTAATTCCGGTTTGGCTGCGACTATTCAACTTGAAAGACAAAGCCTGATTAAAGCCTGCGGGCTCGGCAAGCAGAAACTAGCTATACGCAATGGAAAGTAGTTCTTCAAGTTCTTGCTTCATCTGTTCAAAATCTTCGTAAAAAATAGTCTGCATTCCGGCTGCCCGTGCGCCTTCGCAGTGCCCTATACTATCGTCAATAAAAACGCATTCTTGTGGTGTAACTTCTAGTTTCTTTGCCGCTAGTTCAAAGATGGACGGATGCGGCTTGGAGATTCCGACTTCGCCAGAGAAAATCAGCTCATCAAAAAGCTCTATTTGATCTTCATTTAATAATTCTTTGGTGCCTTCGCCGCTAGAGTTAGAAATCATGGCAATTTTATACTTAGGCTTTAGGCCGCTTTGAATAAAATCGAGTAGCCTTCTATTAGCTTGTCCGCCTTCCTCAACAACCCCAAAAAAATCAAAAATTACAGCTTTTATCATGTTACAAAGTACTATAATAGCCTACTGGCTAGTCTGCGGGGCAGTTGCTGACAGGTTAACGTTGCTTGTTAATTTGGAATAATCCGGGATTTGATCGCGAAAGAGAGTCAGCATGTTAAGAGCATCCGCACTAGAAGTCCCGACTGATTTACCGCAGGTTGAGGCCCAAGTCGATGACAGGTCGCCCCCGCCCTGATCTAAGTCAAAAATGTATCGTGAGCCTAGTGGGCACTGCCCAATAGGGCTAGTAGGAGCCGTGGGCTTGGAGAGCTTTGATAAAAAGCCAAATCCATTGATGGCCCGCAAAAATACATCAAACGCGTCTTGCGTGTTATAAAAAGTCTGTTTTTGAATAACGTTATTGCTATAACCTTGAATAACGTCGAGCTCACGGCTGTCAGCGCTGATACTTATACGGATGGCGCGGTGCAACTCATCTCCGTTCACAATGCCATCATTGGTCAGGCTCACAACGGCGTCAGTTGAAGAATAATCTGGCAAAGACAGCGGCGGAGGCGGTGGCGGAGGAGTAACGGTAGGTTTTTTCTTGCCGCCAAAAATCCATACTATCAGTATTATTAAAACTATAACGGCTAAAAGGCCAATTAGTATTCGACTTAAGCGCATACCCTTCCTTACATTTATATAATGCCATAAATGTGACAAATATCAAAGACAATGCCGCGTATTTTCTGATTTAAGAGCAAATCATGCAGCTAATGACAACATAGGATATTCAGCGTCATATATGTCTACCACTTTTCTCTTTTTTAAGATGTGAGCAGCTTCTAGTATCTTTTTTTGGCTAACGCCAAAAGTTTGAGCAACACCATCTGCTAGAAGCATGTCATTTCGGTGGCTTGGAGGCCACGATAAGTGATCATCTTTTACTTCCATCACGAGACAGTCAACTAAATCTACAAGGCCCAGACCCCCTTCAACAGCCAACATTTCTTCGTTAATTCCCAATGTCTCTCGATACACGTGGGCTCTTCCGGCGATTACACTTTCTGTAGCTGGACACGGTACGTACTCTACCAAGTCAGGTTGATTAAATGCAGGTAGGTTGCAGGCACACCTAAGGACTCCTGTGGGCCTGGAATTTTTCTCTGCTTGTTGTTCGATTACGCTAAACCAACCAATCGTATGATAGGTATTTCCAACAGCAATATTGCCTATCCATCGTCCCCAATTAAACTGCTTTAAAAAGACAGCTCGCATTTCTTTCCAAATATCCATATCCTCGGTAGTGGATTGGGCTTCAAGATCACGTGTTGTAGTCCGCAGGAAGGCATACATTGGACGAACGGGCCTTTTTATCCCTGAAGTATCGAGCAGTCGATGACGCGCCCGTTCCTCTTCTAAGACAAAGTCAGGTAGTTCTCGTTTAGCTTCTAAGCTAATTTCGGGAATAGGTGTACGTAATTCCTCTATTGCCATATTTGTCTCTATATCTCTAAACTTGTTAGGAATTGTATCAAATATACCTGATAATATGAATTCAATGGAGAAATTGGTGCTGCCGCTTAGCCAAGCTGAGGATTTGTCACTAGTAGGTGGCAAAGCAAGATCTTTGAATGAACTGTTAAAAGCCGGGTTCAAGACACAAGATGGATTTGTGATAACAACAGTAGCTTTCGGCAATATGAATAACAAGCTCGAGCAGGAAATTTTGTATTATTTCGATGAATTAGGCGCACAATACGTAGCCGTTCGCTCAAGTGCTGTAGCCGAAGACGGTAAACAGGACGCTTGGGCAGGACAATTAGAAACTTTTTTGAATATATCGCGAAGCGAACTTATTGATGCAGTTAAAAAATGCTGGGTTTCAATCGATTCTGCCCGTGCCAAATCATACGCCGCCCAAAAGAACATAAATGCCGGCAAAGTAGCTGTCATAGTGCAGCCAATGACACAGAGCGATAGCGCCGGTGTGGCCTTTTCGGCCCATCCAGTAACTAAAAATGTGGATCAAGTAGTCATAGAAGCCGGATTGGGGCTGGGTGAAGCTGTAGTATCTGGTCAAATTACGCCCGATACTTATGTAATCGATAAGAAATCTAACGAAATTCTGGAAAAAAACATTTCAATCCAGTCTAAAAAACTAGTTCAAGGGAAAAATGGCAAAAATATTTGGCAATCTCTAACTGGCGGCGACCAGCAAAAACTGACTGACTCGCAGATAAAAGACATAGCCGAAAAAGCAGTACTACTAGAGAAACGCTACGGCTATCCTGTTGATATTGAATGGATGATTAAAGGTCCCGAACTTTTCATAATGCAGTGCCGTCCTATAACAACTTTGAGCTAGAATATTGATATGGCTGATGAGAGACTGGCGGAGTTACTGAAGACCCAAAAATCACTAACCGAGTGGCTAGAGGACATTAAGCATAAAGATGCCGAAGCTATAAGACGCGAAGACAACGATAAACGTGAGCGACTAAAAGTTCTGAATGAGGTCATTGGCCTACCCTTTGACAAACCGACTCAATTCGAAGCTACCGACCTTGCCGAAAAGACGCCCGATTTTATGACTTATCTAAAAACCCACAGTGACGAACTGTGTGCACTACGCTTGATACCAAAGGTGGATGGATTGCCAAAACTACGGATGCGCGGCAAATCCATCAAAGATGCTTATGAGTGGTTTAAAGAACAAGATATCGATCCAAGCAAGTATCGAGCCGACTTCATCCCTCACCCACCGGACTACTCGTGGGCAACTATTTTTATTGTTAACCAACATGGTATTCAGGGAGAGATAATTTGGGGCGGCCATCATCAACTGACGCAAGGTTTCCATGATAAGGAAGCGCCCATGGTCTTTCGATACGATTTTAAGAGATGGTCTGTTCACCCTAAAAACTCCAAAGCCTTAAAGCATCTTAAAAATCTAGCTGCGTATTTACGTGTACCGGATAGTGCTAGACAGAAAGACTTGGCAACGCAATTAGATTCAAGCTTTGCTAACGATTTTCTTGAAGGCTACTTCGAGAGTGCAGATTCATCATTGGGTACGTGGTTTATCGATTACAGCCCAGTACTTGGCAAATTGTATAAAGATACAGTTATTCAAGCTGGCAAAAGTACAACTGAGTCTCTGGTTTCTGGAATGTCTGGTAGTCCGGGTAAAGCTAAAGGTGCGGTACAAATTGTGTACCCGGATAATTTAGATGTGAATTTCCCAGACGGAGCAGTGCTGGTCTGCGAAGTTACAACTCCGGATTATGTGCCCCTGATGCAAAAAGCAGTCGCCATTGTAACAGACCAAGGCGGCATTTTATCTCACGCAGCAATTGTGGCCCGTGAACTCAAAAAGCCCTGCATTGTCGGGACCGGCAACGCCACAAAAATCTTAAAAAACGACCAAATTGTATCAGTTGACGCTGGTACAGGACTGGTTATTTGAGGTCACGGATTCTATCAATTATTGCAGTCGTGGAATCAAAGCTACCAAAAACTATTCGCTTGCGTATAACGATTTTAGGACCACTATGCTTGGCTAGTTTTGCCCATTCTGGGTTTGTCGAATAAAAGATATCAGGTTTCAGTTTCGCAAAGATTAAACTATAGGCTTCATCATTTTCCATATCACTGCCATTATCCGGACCAATAAAAGCATAATCTACTCCTTTAATAGCATTGACCATCCGCAGGCGGTCTTGTTCTGGAATTATAGGACGGTCTTTGCTCTTAAATCTCTTAACCCTAGCATCCGGCTTGACCAAAACAACTGCAACATCGCCATACTTCTTCATATTTTCCAGATACTTAACATGGCCATAGTGCATCAAATCAAATACCCCGCTAGCTAGTACGATGGTTTTATTTTTATTAAGACGTCGGATTTCTGGAAGTTTAGATAAGGCAACAATCATTGTTTAATTTCCGGAAAGTGTTTGGGGTCTGCGGCATAGTAATCGGCCCATTTGTCGCCTTTCGGCACTTCAAGCTCGCCTATAAATACCCCTCTGTTGAATACTCCAGCCTCTTTACGCCTTTTCATCTGCATTGCTCGCAGTTCTTTGTAGCTTATGCCCATTTTAGCTGCCAGTTGTTCTACCATCTCGGCCAGATCAGCCAATTCGCGCACGGCTTTTTTCGATTTTGGATCAAATTCCTGTGCTTCTTCGATGATTTTATTTCTGAGTCCAAGCAGTAGCGCTTGTCCTTTTAGACGCTTAGTTTGAGGTTTTTGTCCAAGCTTGATCATGCTATCAAATACGCCATCCCGCACCAATTTGTTCAACCTAAAAGTCCGAGTTTTCATTTTTCTACCTTACCGAATAGTTCTGGTTGTCGTTCTAAAATCTTCAAGAACTCCTGGTAATACTTATTGATCTCCGCTGAGATATCGACCTTGCCGACCTTTATCCTCTTTAAGTCGTCTAAGGATATATCCATCAGATGCCAAGACCGTCCCCCATATAGATAGATATTTATGATCGGGATAAGCTTATCAAGTGCGTAGACAAAAACGGCTTCGGGAGTTTGGAGGGCTTCGTATTCGTCAACCAGATCATGCAATGATTTGAAGTTTGGCCAACGCTTTTTCAATTTCGCAGCTGCAAGCGCTTCATTCTTTTTTCTGCTTGGATGGTAAGCCCCGGGTAAATGAGCTGATACGTCGCCGGAATAAACTTCGATAGTGTCGTGGACCAGCGCCATCCCTACGCAGCGGAATTTATCAAGCGGCAACTTGTCATTTTCAATCAAAAACCAAGCTACTAACGCCAGTTGGTAGCCGTGCTCCATATCATTCTCTTGACGCTTATCGTGCTCAAAATGGATAGTCCGGGTAACCTCCCTAATCTCGTGCGTGAACTTCACAAAGTCTAGCAGTGTTTTCAAATCACCTTTCATAGTTCGCCCCAGTTTTTGCCGGTTGATATATCCACCTTCAGCTTCACGGGCAGTTTGGGATAAATATTTTCCATGATTTCTTTGGCGATTTCGCCTGAGGCTTTCGCTTTACCTGCTGGGCACTCAATCAAAATGCTGTCGTGGATCTGCAGCAACATATGGCATTTACCATCGAGTTTGTTGGCAACTTCGATCATAGCCATTTTCATCAGGTCAGCCGCCGAACCTTGCATTGGATGATTGATAGCCGCTCGGTAAGCTGCTTCGCGCACAGCAAAGTTAGATGACTTAACATCCGGTGTTGGTCGGCGGCGGCCCATTATGGTCTCTACATACCCCTGCTCCAGCGCTTGTCTGCGCAAATTATCGATGTATTCTTTGAGTTTTGGTCGCACTTCAAAATATTTGTCTATAAACATCTTAGCCGAAGCATAATCTAATCCTGATGTGGCGCTCAGACCATGAGGCCCCTGACCGTACATGATTCCGAAATTGACGGCTTTGGCAGCGTAACGCTGTTCTTTGGTAACTTTATCGGCCGGAACACCTAGAACCAAAGCAGCCGTTTGCACATGGATGTCTTCGTCCTTATTGAACGCCTCTATCATACCTTCATCACCGGAAAGTGCGGCAGCTAATCGCAACTCGAACTGGCTGTAATCAGCACTGACAAGCTCGTTGCCTTTATCGGCTACGAATGCTGTGCGGATATTCTTGCCAAGTTCTGTGCGTACAGGAATATTTTGCAGATTTGGGTCGGCGCTAGATAATCGACCGGTCGGCGCAATAGTTAGGTTGAACGTAGTATGCAGCCGGCTATTTTCATCAACCATTTGAGGTAGAGTGTCTACATAAGTGTTTTTGAGCTTAACGACTTCGCGGTACTGTGTAATCAGATCAATAACGGGGTGTAGACCACGTAGTTTATCCAGCTCCGAAGCGGCTGTGCTGTAGCCAGTCTTACCCTTTTTTATGCCTTCATGTGGCAGGTTCAATTTTACAAACAAAACATCGGCCAGCTGCGCTGGCGAGCTGATATTAAATTCGTGATCGGCATGTCCATAAATGGTCTGTTCGAGGTCGCTGATGCTGCCTTCTAGCTTTTTGGCGAAATTTTTCAGATACTTAACGTCAAGCTTGATGCCTAGTCGCTCCATATCCGCCAAAACCGGAGTTAGTGGCCATTCGACTTCGCGCGCCAACTTCTGGACCTTGGGCGCTTGCTCTAAGGCTTTAAGTTGTCCAACATAAAGTTCGTGAATTACGGCAATAATTTCCGGCGCGCGGTTTATAAAGTCTTCGGTCGGCAAATCTTCAAAGGATGCTCCCTCGTAGCGCAAAGTAGTCACTGCCAGTTCGGTCAAATTGCTAATGCGCAGTAACGAACTCAGAAGAAAAGCTGCCACCAAAACATCGTGTTCAACCCGGCGGGCTACGACGCCTAAGTTATCAAGCAATTTTATATCGCTTTTCACATCGTAGCCCACCAAACTGACAGCCGAGAGCTTAGAGTTGAGAGCTTGTCGGAGTTTTTTAGCATCCAGTTTGGTTGGGTAGAAGGTGTAAATTTGTTCCGCAGTGCCCAAAATCAATACTTGAGGATCGGCGCCGTGCCGGCCGGCAGCCCGCGTGTGAATAAAAAGCTTATCCGTTTTACCGAAATCGACTGATGCCAGTTTCCTATCGTTATCAATCAGGGTGTGCTTTGGCAGCTTGAGCCTAACGCCGCCCAATGTTTCGGTAATTGGCACTTCCATCCGCATATGCTCGGGCAGATTATTGAGCAAACTGCGGAACTCCAGCTGCTGCAGCAAAGATTGCAGATGAGCGGTATCAAGTTTACTGGCATCCATAGCGTGCAAATCCAGCTTCATTGGCGCATCGCACCAGATTTCCGACAATTTGCGGCTAAGATAAGCCGAATCTTTGCCGTCTTCTAACTTCTTGCGCAGGGTCTCTTTAATTTCCGGCAGATGTTTGTAAACCCCATCCAGCGTTTTGTACTGCTTGAGCAGCTCAATGGCAGTTTTTTCACCTATACCGTGCACGCCCGGAATGTTATCCGAGCTATCCCCTTTAAGAGCCTTAAGGTCCAAAAATTGTTCAGCCTTGAGGCCATATTTTTTCTCGAAGCTTTCCGGGTGGAATTCTTCGATATTAGAAAAGCCGCGCTTTAGCGCATAAACTCGCACGTTGTGGTTAACCAGCTGCAACACGTCCAAATCACTCGTTATCAGTAGTGTATCTATGCCCTTTTTTTCGGCCTTGACCGCTAACGTCCCCATAATGTCATCGGCTTCGTAATCGTCTAGCTCATACAATGGCCAGCCAAAGGCCTCTAAAAGTTCAAGTAAAATTGGTATTTGAGTATAAAAATCCGGCGGAGCGGCTGTACGGCCGGCTTTATAATCTGGATACATCTTGAGGCGAGCCCTTATGTTGGTTTTGGGCTTATCCCAGGCTACAGCCACGTAATCGGGCTTTAGGCGCTTAATGAGCTCGAGCGCCATCGTGGCAAATCCATACACGCCGCCAGTTGGCACTCCGTCTTTGGTGCTCAAATTGGGCAATGCATAATAGCCACGATAAAACACGCTTTTGCCATCGATAATGGCTAACTTTTTTCTCTCCGCCATCAGCTATAAATTATACTCTGTATCTGTTATTTGAGCGACCGCTTATGCTCTTAAAAAGGAAAGAGCCCCGCAGCGCCGAAGCGCCACAGGGCTCGCGAACAAGGAGTTTCATTTGTCGCCTTTCCTTCCCTTCGCGACTGCGAAGAGCTATGCCCTGAGCTGGTACAGCTCGTTGACGAGCCGGACCAGTCCGCTGAAGACGGTCAGTGGCCGCTGGTAGTTGTCGGTGTCAGCAGCCTCTTCGGGCGTCCTCGCCAGCTCGAAGTCGTCCTGGGTGAACCAGAACTGCGTGCGGGTGCGATCGAAAGCCGGATCGACTTGCTTGATGAACCGCCGGACAGCCAGTGGCACGTAGGTCGCGTTGGCGTTCGTGACCACGAGCACCTCGCTCTTGGTGATGTCCGGATGAACTGCCACCAGCTTGGCAACCTGCTCCTCGACCGAACCACCGACGATCAGTTCGTGATTGAAGTCGGCGGCTGCGAGATAGGTTGACAGCAGCTCAGCTTCCGTAGGCGGGCGGCCAAGGTTGCCGCTAAGGGCCTTGACGAGCTGGTTGTTGACCTCGGTGTCCAGCGTGCAGAGCCGCTCGCTGGCGAGGGCGAAGACGCAGTCGATGCCGAAGTTCTCGCCCAGGTAATACGCAAGCAGGTGATGCACGCGCCGCTTTGTCCAGTTGGCCGTGCCGGTTGGGACGACGACCGTAAACCTCTTGTGGCTGAACGAGCCCTTGTGCTTGCCCCGAGCCGAGCGGATCGCGAGCTCATAGAGGGTCTCGGTGATCATCAGCAGGTCGAGAACGGCTTGGTCGGGCACGGCCATGCCGTCGAGCTTGAGGGCAGCAGCCACAACTGGCACGTTCTCGACGAACGCTCTCTCCGATCCCCAGACGTCGAAGAGCATCTGGATCTCGGTGTCATTCGGGCTAGGGCCGAGTTTGATGCCGCTGGCCTTAGCCAGATCCCGCAGACCCGGAATCAGGTCGTAGGGGTTCCGCCTGAGCCAGCTGATCTTGCCAAAGTCCCAAGGCTCCATCGTATCCTCCTTGTTCATGTACGTTCGGCAGTAGTTTCAGCCGAATACAACATATATTATATCAGATATTCGATAAAAAGTAAACTTAGAAGCGTTCGTTTTTGGGGAGAATGATAACCATAAGTATCAATGCCAGCACAAAGAATATAGCCGAATATAGGCCGATAGTACCCCACAGCTCCACCCTGTAGCTTAGGCCATAGTTTTGAAAGAAGTAGCGCACCGAAACGGTCGAATAAGCCACAGCACAAAGCGTAGTGGTTGCTAGAAGAGTGCTGCGACTGCGCAGTGCCGCCGCCGTCACAATCGGCACTGTAAATAGCATCACCGCCTTGCTGGCTAGACCATGCTGCCAGTAGACGTTATAAGAGGCAAAGATGATATCGGCTAAGATTAAAGTTAAAACTATAAAAATGTAAAAAGACTTATTAGCGTAATTCATCCGCGCCAGATACCAGAGGATTGTGATTACCGCCAGAAGCACCCCTGCCGCCGTCCATAGCTGGCTAACGGCCTGGTGGGTGTAGAGGTTCCACGAATCAAAAACAACCGTGGCTACAATATAGACCGCAATGTATAAAAAGTGTACGCGCATGACCCGCACGGTAGTTGTCTGCAGCCAGTGAGTTACAGTGCCCGATTTTTTTGCCATCTTATCTGGCATTCAATCACAGAGCTTATGTTTAAGTCAATTACCCCCAAAATGATTTTACTCAACAGGCCCGATGACAGCTCCGATTTTTTTCAAAGCCTTTCGATGTATCTGGCCTATTCTGGCGTGGCTGATGCCAAGCTCATCCCCAAGCTTACGCTGGGATTTAGATGCGCTGCCTCCAAGCCCATACAGACCCCCGATAACCTTAGCCTCTCTCTCGGATAGCTCAGCTAATCCTCGCATAATGAGCAGTTTTATATAATCCAGTTCGTCCCTTCTTAATATAATTTCTTCCGGAGTTGGCTCATCCTCAGGAATAAAGTCCATTATTTCTGCATCTCCGCCATCTAACTTCTTATTTAGAGGAATGGATATTTTACCTCCATAACGAAAGAGTTCTATATGCTGCCGGTTAATTCCTCTAATACTTTCACTCGAACTATCCTGACATGCCCGGTGCAACTCATTAATAGTGGGTGTTCTCTGCAGTTGCTGGGCTAAGGTTTCCTCAAGATTATAAAGAGCTTTATATACTCTTCTTTCCCGCTCGGTGGTACCGACTGCATCATGGATTGCATCGCGCATCGCATCTTTAATTGGCCAGCGTGCATAGGCGCCAAATTTGCTACTTCTTCTGGGGTCAAAGTCGCCAATTCCTTTATAAAGCCCGACTACTCCCGCCTGCACTAGCTCATCAAACTCAACCTGATTACTAAGCTTGTATGTACTCGCAAGTTTAACAATCAACCCATAATTGGCTTCTACGATTTGTGCTTTTTGCTGGCTGCCTAAGATGACTTCGAAAATTCGTCTTCCCTGAACTTGCTGCTCTATATCCGGTGGCAATACTAGTTCTTGATCGGGGCCTATCTTCTTCGTAGCCAGTAATAAGTCGTTCTGATCAGACATTTCATCATGTACCAAAAAAAGCCTCGGACCTTGCGGCGCTTGTTCCGGTGAAATTTCATCAATGGGCTCTAGATAAAGGGCCTCAGCTTTTAACACACTATTATTATATCAATTATAATTTTTGTCTATAGCCCTAAAGCTTTTTTCGCAGCCTCTATAAACACGTCGATATCGGTCTCATTATTTTCTATAAAAATGTCGGCATTTTCTTTTACATATTTGGCGTTCATCTGGGCTTCGGCCGGAATGCCGGGCTTTGGCTGCCACTGTAAATCCTCGTGAGCGTGAAATTCTTTTACTGTTATTGTCGCTTCGCCCTGCCGACGGCTGTGACGAGCACGTTGGTAACGAACCTCACCGCTGGCCTCTACCCACACCACTTTCCCGTTATTTTGATGAATGTAATCTACTTCTACTGGCGCCCTGACGCTATAAAGCACCAGCCCTTTATAGTTTTTACGTTTCTGGGCCTTATCAAACTGCTTAATAGCTTCTTTGAGTACAAAATCGGCGCCATTATTATGGCGTAGCCAGTTAGCTGTTTCCGTCATGTTGGCAACTGAAATCGGATCTGGTTCGCCGGCATGCCTTTTGCGCGCATATGCTCGGACTATATCGCCGAAAGAAGCCCCAAAATAACCCAGCTCTATCAAATACTCTGCCAGAGTGTCTTTCCCGCTCCTTGTAAGTCCGCCAATGCCGATGAGTTTCATATATTTAACCTTCTCTTAGTCTATTAGCTTCTGGTAGTGACTCCAATTTTTTAAGTGCATTATTTTCTATCTGGCGAATTCTTTCCCTTGTTAATCCATATGCTTTACCAACTTCTTCGAGCGTACAAGGATCCTCCCCATTTAAACCATAGCGCATTTCTATAACCTTTCTTTCCCGGTTTGGCAGGCAGTCCAACAATTGCTGTACGTCTCTACGCCTTAAACTAACAGATGCTTCCTCGTCTGGCTTTTCAGCGTCCACGTCTTCGATAAAATCGCCCAGCATGGATTCTTCTTCGTCACCTATCGGCTTATGAATGCTGACAGGTTGTTGAGCCATTCGCAGAATTTCGCGTACCTCTTCCGGTTCTATATCGAGTTCATATGCGACCTCTTCAGGCGTAGGTTCACGGCCTAAGCGTTGTACTAGTAGTCGCTCGATGTGTACCACTTTGTTTAGCTTCTCTACCATGTGCACAGGGATACGAATAGTGCGAGCCTTATCGGCGATTGCCCTTGTGCAAGCCTGCCGGATCCACCACGTGGCATAAGTGCTGAATTTATAGCCTCTTCTATGGTCAAACTTTTCGACTCCTCGGATCAAACCGAGCGTTCCCTCTTGAATTAAATCTAGAAAAGATAGGCCGCGCCCTAAGTACCCTTTGGCAATCGAAACTACTAGGCGTAGGTTAGCCTCGATCATTTCGTTTTTGGCTTTCATCTCACCCCGCTCGATGCGTTTGGCTAATGCCACCTCCTGATCCGCAGTCAATAAAGGTACTCTGCCAATATCGCGGAGGTATAGACGTAAATCATCAAGAGTTGCCTCAACAGTTAAATCAAGTTGTTTTTCGGTTTGTTCATCCTTAGTATTATTCTGTTCGCTACTTTCAGATCGAATTTCTTCAATAATTTCTATTCCACGTTCAACTAAATAGACAAAAAGGTCTTGGATTTGTTCCCTGGTAAACTCCATTTCTTCTACGCCGGTAGTTAGTTGCTCTTGCGCCACATAGCCAGCTACAATAATTCCACCCAAAAAACTATCAAAAGCAGCCGTTTGTTCTGCATCCATATTTTGGGTAATACCCACCAGCAGTTCATCAGGCTCCAAGCCTTCAGTCTCGCCTAAACTCCCGGTCGAATCTATTGATCCGCCTTTAGGTCTATTGCCCTCCCCTTGATTACGCAAAGGAAATGCTTCCATGCAGTAGTTTAATTAACTCCTATTGTAGGTATTCATGCAGTTTACGGGTGTCTTTGTGCTTGCGCAGTTTAGCCAGGGCTTTGGCTTCGATCTGGCGGATGCGCTCGCGGGTGACATTAAATTCCTGGCCGACTTCTTCTAGAGTGTGGCTTTTACCGTCTTCCAAGCCAAAGCGCAGCTTGAGGATTTTTTGCTCGCGCTCAGTTAGTGTTCCCAGAATTCTTTTCACCTGTTCTTTTAGAAGTTGTTCGGAGGCCGATTCCGTAGGAGTCTTAGCGTCTTCGTCTTCGATAAAATCACCCAATACACTGTCTTCTTCGTCATCTCGCACACTGGCATCCAGGCTGGAAATATCCTGCTTGATTTTCATGATGTGTTCGACTTTATCGACATCCATATCCATAGCGGCGGCGATTTCTTCGTTGGTTGGTTCGCGGTTGAGCTCTTGAGTTAGACGACGTTGGGTGCGTAAAAGCTTATTAATCGTCTCTACCATGTGCACCGGAATACGAATAGTGCGCGCCTGATCGGCAATAGCACGCGTGATGGCTTGGCGAATCCACCACGTGGCATAAGTGCTGAATTTGAATCCTCTATCAGGGTCAAATTTCTCGACCGCGCGTAGCAAACCGGTATTGCCTTCTTGAATCAAATCCAACAGGTCTAAACCGCGGCCGACATAACGCTTGGCAATGCTGACTACCAATCGCATGTTAGCTTCGGCCATTTGGTCTTTAGCTTTTTTATCGCCGGACTTAACTTTTTTGGCCAAAGCCAGCTCTTCCTCTGGTGTTAGCAGAGGGATTTTGCCAATTTCGCGCAGGTAGAGCCGAACCGAGTCATCAGAGATATCATCCAGATAACTAGTATCAGCCGGCACAACCTCTTCCTCGTCCTCAGCTACCCAAGCATCACTTAGACTCTCGACGGGCGGTTCGGTCTCTGGAGTAATTTCAATCTCGGCTTCTGCCAGCTCGGCGTATAGATTATCAAGCGTATCAATGTTGGATGGGGTATCTGGGATGAGGCTAAAAACCTCTTTTTGTGTCAGCTTGCCGGCCTTTTTGCCGCGCTCGACCAATTGCTCAATCTCCCGTTCATATGATCGGGCTGCTCGCTGTCTTGGTTGCCGAACTGGTTTAACTTGGTCTTTTTTTGCCATAGAATGCCTACCCTTCCTATCTAATAAGTTCGTTAAGTTTATCAGCTTTATTAATTAGTTTCTCTAGCTCTTTTTCGTCACTAGCGGATTGCATAGCAACAGATAGTTGTTGTTTTTGTGTTTTGACATACCGCGCAATTAGGCGATTCTTGAGGTTTTGGGCTTGCTCCTTTAAATCTTCAAGGGGCAAGTCCTGATATAATTCCTCAAACTGTAATACTAGTATTTTAACATAATCCTGCAAGCTTTGCACCACCTCGGCCTGACGGCCGGCAGAGCCGTCCTCTGGCTCGAGGTTCTTGGCGCTCCGCGGCGTTGCAGGCTGCGCTGCTCCTTCTACGTATGTTAAATACGCCTCAGTCTGCTGCTCGCCTGCGCCTTGCGTAGCATCCAAGTGCAAAGCTTGCAGCTTGGCTTTATCGCCACTTGGAAAATGTTTATCCTCACGAAGAATATTAAATAACTTGCGAGGTAGACCATCGCTGAAATACTCTGGCTGGCAGTCTTTAAGTATGTCTCTTAGCTTGGGCTGCATCACTAATATAGCCAGGAAATGATCTTGCAGTCTTTTTTGTTCAACGCTGGCCCTATCCACGGTCGCCGGCTCTACTCTAACTTTTCTTAAGATTGTTTTCTCTGCCTTTTGTGAAGAGAATTTAGCTTGCATGGCATCCAAGCTGGAGTCTGTCAGCTGGGCAAGCTTTTTAAGATAATGATCCTGCTCAACCGCGTCATTTAGGCGACGGACTACCGTTAGTAGCGCATCCGTAAAAGCCTTTTTGCCAGGCGCGCTCTTAAGATCCAGCTCGGACGAGTAGCGATCAATCAACCAATCCATAGCGTACTGCGATTTTTGGACGGCTTTTTGCCATTTGGCGGCGTCTTTACGAATTAGCTCATCCGGGTCTTTGGCATCA
Organism: Saccharimonadales bacterium (SeqCode); assembly: GCA_035480715.1. Lineage (GTDB taxonomy): Bacteria > Patescibacteriota > Saccharimonadia > Saccharimonadales > UBA10212 > 2-01-FULL-49-22. Next base: position 33,354 of record DATIHL010000017.1, read on the forward strand.
TCAAGCACAGTTACACTCAGACTTACCCCCGTTTTCTGAGCCATAGTAATAGCGCGCTCGGTGGCCGACACGCCGGCACTATCGGTATCAAAACACAGGCGGATATCACCCGTAAAGCGTTTGAGCTCTCGCAGATGATTTTCTGTCATAGCGGTTCCAGCAGTGGCTACCACGTTGGCAACACCGGCCTGATGGCTGGCAATCACGTCCAAATTGCCTTCTACGATTACGCCAAACCCGCTTTTGCGGATAGCTTCTTTGGCTAGATGCAGGCCAAAAACGTGACGGCTCTTGTCATAAACCACTGTTTGCGGCGTGTTGATATATTTTGGCGCGTCTGGTTCATCGGCCAGCAAGCGAGCTGTAAAACCGATTATTGCGCCACGGCTGTCGGCCAGTGGAATCATTATGCGGCCATGGAACATATCGCTCGGCCGGCCGCTGCGTATGGTTGTTAAGCCAGCCCGTTTCATCTCATCCGTGTCAAAGCCTTGTTTGGTCAAAAAATCGGTCAAGGCATGGCTGGCCTTTGGGGCGTAGCCCAGTTGCCAGTCCAGCAGGGTTTTTTTGCTAAAAGCTCGCTCTTGAATCAGATATTTTAGGGCCGTTTTGTTAGCTGCCAGTTGCCTTTGATAAAACCTGGCAGCCAGCGCCAGCGCCTCTAGCGCCCGACTTTTGTATTCGCGGCGCGATGAGCCGCCTGTTTGATACTGCTCTAAATCCACCCCTGCCTTGCGCGCCAAATGCTCAAGCGTGCCGCGAAAGTCCAAGCCTTCCATTTCCATGACAAAACTGAACATATCTCCACCCTTACTCGATGAAAAATCGTGCCAAATCTGCTTTTCTGGGCTGACTATAAAACTAGGTGTTTTTTCGTTTGTCCAGGGGCTCAAACCCTTAAAATTGCGTCCGGCACGCTTCAGCTGGACGTATTCAGAAACTACATCCTCGATGTTTAATCTAGCTTTTACCTCCGCGACCGCATCCATACATCCAGTATAACTGGACAATTTACAATTTACATTTACCAATTTACATTTAATTAACAATTTTCAAGTTACAATTAAAAATATGGAAGCGTCTCCACAGTTTGAACCTTGGGAACATTTATCTTATGAGGGAAACCAGCTTAGGAGAAGAGTTCTCGAAAGCGATGATCTGAGATTATGGGATTTTGGTTTCATTAGAGGTCTTGTTTCTATTGAAGAAGGAACCCCACGTTATTCTGTAGATGGAATTACTCCCGTCATAGACATGGGTACTCTTCCCGATAGGCTTAGCCCCAGCAAATAAATACTTACCTGGTTGAGTATTTTGATTTGAAAGTGTGAGTCCTGTCTTTTGACGGACATTAAGGAGCTAGCCTGAGTAGATGTTGTTTATAAAGAGGCGTCCTTGGGTGCAAAAGCATGTTCGACGAAGTAATTCATCCGGTGGATGAATTACGAGGAGGTCTTTTGCAAGCCTGTTTTAAACAACAGGTACGTCAAGTTGGCGACGCGTTCGGAAAAAGACAGGGACGAGTTATAATTGTGCTTATGCCTCCAAGTACACCTGAACCTACGCAGGCTCCACAGCAGCCACAAAATCCTAACGTACTGCCGTCGGATGAAGTTATCAATCAGCTGACTCCGAAGAACGACCCGACCAAGTTTGATTTCATGCTTAAAGAGCCACCGAAGCCCAAAAGGAGTTTTGGGCTACCAGCCAATACGGGCAAGCCAGTCAAGCTGTTGATAGCGGCAGTTATCATTTTAGTGCTGGTATTTGTATTCGCTAGTTTTTTTCGCCCCAAAGATAACACATCCAAACTGGTATTGGATCTGATGGCTCAAACTCAGGAAATTAACCGTGTCAGCCAAGTCGAAGATAAGTTGTTCGACGATGTCAATACGCAAAATCTGGCTGCTACCACCGAAGCTGCGCTACAAAGCCAGCAAGTCCAACTTGGAACATATTTGGCTAAAATAAAGGTCAAATACAAACCTAAAGAGATAGCCACTCATTTAAATAAAAATACTGATGCGCAACTGCTTGTAGCCGACCAAAATAACATCCTAGACAGCACATACGCTCTGTACTTAAAAAATGCTCTGGCTACTTATCAAAGTTCAATTCAGGCGCTATACAAAACAACCAAGTCTAAAACTCTCAAAGGCATTCTATACTCTGCATATACGAGTAATCTAACGCTCCTAAAATCACCCCAATTTAACAGCTAAGAATTAGCTACCAAGTCATAGCTGTGACGAACCAATCCTTGTACTTCCTCCCACTCCAGCTGGCCGGTGAGCAAAATAGTATTCCAGTGCTTTTTATTCAGATGGTAGCCGGGCATGACGGTGTCGTATTTTTGGCGCAGTGTTTCGGCTAGAATTGGATCGCATTTTAGACTGATTTGAACTGGATCCTTTTTCTCCCGGATTAGAGCAAACATTTTGTCTTTGACCTTATAAACCGCAACCTCCTCGCCAAAAGGATAATCTAGCCGCGCATTCGGCATACTCAAGACATATTCCTCAACGGATTTATGGGATAGATCTGCTTGAATAGGTGTTAATCTTTGGCTTGGTTACTAATCCACATCGCAACGAAGAGTAGAACGACCAAAACTACCAAATCAGTCCAGAATTCGCTCCATGCCCAATTGTCCCTAGCACCAAACCAGTCGCCGAAAAGCATATGGCCGACCGATTGGAAAAAATTAAACACCGCGAAACCAGAGACTACAGCTACCGTTAAATTATTGACTGCTTTGTTGTCCCATAACATTTTCATTACACATCCCCTTTAATTTTATATTTACCACTATAAACTTGGAGGCGGACTTTATCAATTACGATTCTACTTTGGATTTCTTATCTTTGGGCATGAACTTCAAGCTAGCTGAGTTGATGCAGTAGCGCTGACCAGTTGGCTGATCGGTAGCATCGTTGAACAAGTGGCCTAAATGGCTGCCACAATTACCACATACTACCTCTGTCCGACGCATACCACCGCTATTATCTTCGACCAACTTAACAGCTCCCGTGCTTGCAACGTCGTAAAAGCTCGGCCAACCACTGCCGGAATCAAACTTAGTTTCGCTCGAAAATAACTCATTACCGCAGACCGGACAGACGTACATGCCACTTTCTTCATTATGCAGAAGCTGGCCGGTATACGGAGCCTCTGTCCCCTTTTCTCGTAAAATACTATACTGCTCCGGCGTCAGCTTCTTTTTTAATTCTTCATCTGTTAATTGCTTTGCCATCCTAACCCCTTTCTTTGATTACATTTTCTCGACTACTGGGATGTTGAGCAGCTGAAGGCCATTTTTGAGTACCTGAGCATAGGATTCGACAAGTTTTAAGCGTAAGACCTCGCGCTCATCACCAATAATACGACTGCTTTCATAAAAGCGATTAAAGTTTTGTGCCAGCTCGTACAAATAAGTAGCTATGTGGTGCGGCATTAGTTCATCTGTAGCTTTAACTACAACCTCCTGATACTCACTAAGCTTTCGAGTCAGACTCCGCTCACCTGTCTGAAGTGTTAATGAATCGTCTCCTGCCTGTTGGCCGATATCTACTTTTTGCAATATGCTATTTGCCCGGGCAAATGCGTATTGTAAATACGGCCCGCTGTTACCCTCTAAGCTGATAGACTCTTCGATATCTATTGTGATGTCCGAGCCCAGCCTGTGCTTAAGAAATGCGTACTTAACGGCACCAAAAGTAACTTCCTTTCTGACTTGCGAATCGGGGTATTGCTCGTGGACGGCGGCTTTGACTTCAAGCAGTAATTTCATTGCGGGATAAACGTCCCCCAAGCGACTGCTCATTTTACCCGTCGTCAAACTCAAAAAACCATGCGATAAATGAGTAGTTTTTTTAGCCAAATCGGCATTTATTTCGGCTAGCGCGGCCAGCATTACCTTAAAGTATTCGCTTTGTTCATTGGCTGTGATGATAATTGAACGAGAAGCCTGCGGATAATCCTTATCTTTTAGCACAGTTAAGCCCAAATCCTTAGTTTCATAGGTTGGCAACCCTTTGGAGGTTATGAAAACGCGAGTGTGAAGGCCGACTTTTTCGCCCTCGTACACGATGGCTCCTTGGCTCTGCTTAAAAACCGAATCTAGATTTTTTTCCACCAGTTCCTTACCTGCCGGTATAGTCTGGCTTTCCAAATATCTCTTATCATTATTAATACTTAACAAGTCAAGTATTTTATCAAAGTAGTCAAAGCTCAGGTTAATACCAGCTTGGTGTAGGTTATTTATCTGCGGATCATCGCCTTCGTAAATTTTTAGGTTGATCTTATCTATCTCTTCTTTGGATTCTTCGTCCTCTTCGTATTTTTTTGCTCCGTAAGCATAGGCCTTGCCTAAATAACCTTCTTTCTCAATGGCCGTATCTTCCTCTTGCCCCTGGCGGGGTTTCTTTAACTCCCGAAGGCCAAATACAGCTTTGGCCACGTGCAGACCGACATCTCCGTGATAGCTTAATCTTCGGACCGTAGCGCCGCTGGCTTCCAAGAGCCCGGCAATAGCATCACCAACAATATAGCTATATAAATGACCTATATGCATCTCCTTGAAAGGATTGGGATCGCCAAATTCGACTAAAATTTCTTTGCCATCCAATTCTTTGGATGGTTGAGTGTTTAGGCTATCCAAAAGGGCCTTATCAGATATAAAAAAATTGATAAACCCCGGACCGGCTACCTGTGTTTTGTCCACTGTTTCAGCATATTGGACCTTATCCGCCAGAGTTTGGGCAATTTCGCGGGACGATTTTCCAAGTTGTGCAGCCAACTGCATCGCTACATTAGTGCTGTAATCGCCGAATTGTTCTTCCGGACGTGTTAATTCGGGTTCAACGTCAACATTGAACAAATCTTTTATTGCCCGCTTCAGGCTCTCCTGCAGCTCTCTCATGCAGATATCATATCAATAACATGCTCAGTACGCTTGTGCGAGCTCCCTAAAATAGTCGTTCTCTTAAGCGGCGATGGGGCGGACGGCTTGATCTTGAACTTTAAAGATCATCTGGCTGATCTTCCAGGTACCATTGGTAGTCTTGATCAAAATGTAGTCAATAGATCCACGCACGGTCCAGGCATAGCGCTCGCCGCGATCGGCCACGTAATGTACGTGCTCAACGGCTGTAGTTACTTTGGCACGGCGCGAATTCAACATTCGTATTGCTAGCCGGCGAATAAAGTGCCGGGTAGCGTAAAAATAGCTGCCAATTTCTTTGCGCCAGCTGTCAATCAGTCGTTTTTTAGAAATAACCGACGGCATTTCGCCGCTAATGGCCTTGTTATCAACAAACGGCTTCTTTACAAAGTAATTCTCTAGCCTCTCCCACTGCTTCATGTCTTGAAGCTGGGCCACGTCAGTCACAACTTGTTTAATCTGTTCTTTATCGGTCATATCTCTAGTCCTTTCGCTTTTATTTTTTATTGCCCTCTTAGCTTACGATCCAAACCTGAGAATTAGCTAAGAGACTGTGTTAGCTTTTGGGCTACACCATTAATTGTAACACTCCAGTTTATACTCTTAACACTTTAGATAATCTGTAAAGATACCCACAATATGGTATTGTTTGAAGTATGCAAGGCTCGGTGCTAAGTCGAAGACAAGAAGCCGAATTTATAACGGCGATTCAAGGACGAGGAGAAGTCCCACTCAAATTCGCCTACTTGGGTGAAGGTGCTCAAAACTGGGATAGGATTGCCCGCGAACGCAGCGAAGGCGAAGGCATTAATTCGGCTGAAGCCGCATTATTGCAAAAACGGGTAGATGATTTTCTCTCAACACTAGAACCAGATTCTGGAATTAACGTTATTGATATAGGTTGCGGAAATGGTTTGCCTGTGTTGCCTATTTTAGACAGATTGGCCGCTTCGAAGATAGCCTTTACCTATGTACCTCTGGATATCAGTAAAGAGATGTTAGACTTAGCCACTCAAACTATCAATAGCAGATACCCGCAGGTCGAGTGCAGACCGACAGAAATGGATTTTGAACTCGGACAATTCTCGGATTTGACCTATCAGATTAAAGAGAAAATGCCGGTTAATCTATTGCTCTTTCTTGGTAGCACTTTGGGTAATCATTCTGATTTGAACAGAGTGCTTTCCAATTTCCGAGATTCAATGACGTCAAAAGATTTTTTAATTTTGGGAGTCGAGCTGACAAATCTAGCAAAAGTGGATAAACTCTTCCCTCACTACGAAAATGAGGGAGTACAAACATTGGTTACTTATGCATTGAATTATTTAAAAATACCTCAAACAACGTTTTCATATAAGGTTTCGTGGAATGAAAAGTATAGCCAGATTGAAATGCGAGCCGTTTTTAATCAAGAGGTTCCGGTAGAATTTGCAGACGAGAAGTTTTCTCTTAGTAAAGGCGAGAATCTACTATTAGGGCGCTCAATAAAATTTACCGAATATTCGGTCACTAAATTACTGTCGGACGTCGGCTTTAGGACCGAGTTATTAACTACGCCGCCAGACAGAGGTTATTTGCTCACTATGATCCAACCCACGCGTTACAGTGTTTAGCTCTTATTTTTTAAGTGTTTGCCCAATGTACTTAAATCTGGGTATAGCTTTTGAGTTATTTCGATTCAATTCCTCGCCTGTCGCTGGGTCTACCCAAGCATAGAAATCTTCGTAAGTACGTACCGCTAAGCGCGGTCCGGCTTTGGCTTGATCAAGCTCTAACCCAATATAAACAACGGCTGTACGTTGCTCGTCATTGGCATCATGCGCTAAACCCAGCACTAAATAGAGCGGCCCTTTATAGTGCTTATAAATCCCCGCCCTAAATTTTGGATACTCGCCTACCATTAGTCTATGCCCCAGAATTTTTTTGGGCCTGGTGGGTCTACTCCATAAAATTTAAGCTCAATCATATCTTTAAGGTCACTTATGGTGTGACCGATGCCGAAGGCAATTAAATATGGACCCAGTCCGTGATGAATGAAAATTATGCCAACAATTAAAGCCATCATCCCATATATCCAATGATGAGGAGCTTTAAGGTGCCCACCTAAGATATGACTGATTCTACCAATTGCATAGCCTCCGAATAAAACCAGAAAGTAAACTAGTAATCTCATAGCTCAAATATACCACGCCCTATCTGTTAGAATAATGCTCGAGGAGGGGTCGCATAGTTGGTCTAGTGCGCCGCCTTGGAAAGGCGGTACAGGGGCAACTCTGTCGCGGGTTCGAATCCCGCCCCCTCCGCCATTTATTGACTGTAGCTGATTTCGCAACTTTTTTATTTTGGCTTAAGCAGAAACCAAAGAGTAAACTAACAACTAGAGACACAAAGTTGGAGGGAACTTTTACGCACGTTGAGGGGTGTGGGCTTGTTTTTTAATATCTAAAAACTAAAAAAGGAGGGGGCGCGTGGCACTGATCGAGCTTAAAGAACTGTCCAAATTGTACGGCTTTGGCGAGGCTACCACTTTGGCGCTGGACGAAGTAGATCTGGTGATTGAAAAGGGTGAGTTTATAGCGGTTATGGGCCCAAGCGGCAGCGGCAAAACCACACTGCTAAACATAATCGGCCTGCTGGACCGTCCCACTCACGGCAATTACCTGCTCGATGCCAAATCGGCAGCGCGGCTGCGTCCTACGCAGCAAGCCAAGTTGCGCCGCGATCGCATAGGCTTTGTTTTTCAATCTTATAATTTGTTGCCACGCCTAAATGTGCTTGATAACGTAGCACTGCCACTGGCATACAAAGGCATGACACCGGTTAAGCGTTGGCGGGCAGCCAGTGACCTGCTAGAACGAGTTGGCCTACGCGACCGCGAGTATTTTATGCCCCGCCACCTCTCTAGCGGCCAAGCTCAGCGGGCAGCCATTGCCCGCGCGCTTATCAATAAACCAAGTATTATCATCGCCGATGAGCCGACAGGCAATTTGGATAGTTTTGATAGCAAAGTCGTTATGGAACTCTTCGCTGATATCCATCGACAAGGCAACACTATCCTGCTTGTAACTCACAATCCGGAGCTAACCCGCTATGCCAACCGCGTGATTTACATGTACGACGGCACGATTGTCGGTGATGAAAAAACTGCTCTTGGCTCGTTGGCCAAAGGCGCCCGGCGCATCTACTTTAACCGGCACAGGCGCACTCCGGACGATATAACCGCTGGTGTATCGGCCCTTTTGCACGAAGTCCCGGGTAAAGAAATCACCGATAGCCCAAAGAAGCGCAAACCTGCCCGCCGCAAGAAACGCATAGTAAAACGAACCGTCAGAAAGGTGCGTAGATAATGTGGAGCGGTAACGTCAAAACGGCTATAGCCAATTTGCGTAGCTCCAAATGGCGCTCGCTGCTAACTATGATGGGTGTAATTATCGGTATTACATCGGTGGTAACAATTGTTAGTTTGGGAGAGGGTTTGAAACATCAAGTTGTTGGCCAGATCAATAATCTGGGCAGCGATGTGCTAACTGTACGCTCCGGCAAACTTGTATCTCGCGACGCTGGGGGCGAAATTAGTGGCCTTAATGTGTTGGCATTTTTAAACTCCAGCAATCTGACAGCCAAAGACGTGGCTGCCTTGAGCAGTTTGTCTTTCGTCAGTGACGTTACGCCGATTGATTTTGTTACCAGTAGCGCATCCAGCGATTCAAATGCAGTCAATAATGCTTACGTTCTGGGAACCAGCCCTACTATCCTAGACTTACTGCACCAGAAAATACAGTACGGCGAATTCTTCACTAAAAGTGACAGTGGCCAAAAGTTTGCCGTAATCGGTTCGAACGTTGCCCATAAACTTTATGGTGAGCTTAATCCGACCGGCCACACTATTACTATCGCCGGCCAGGATTATATTATCCACGGCGTCCTGGCCCCCAGCTCGGGAGGTTTATTGTCCGTTGGCGAAACAGATTTTAACTCGTCGGTTTTAATAAACTTTGATCAGGCCATAAGCCTGGCCAACGGTGGAACAAATATTTTACAAATCTTGCTTAAAAGTAAGGACTCGGACACCCAAGCGACCATTAACCAGATATACAAAACCCTACTTGGCAGCCATCAAGGCCAAGATGACTTCACGGTCCTTAGACAAGAAGAGCTACTGAGTGTAGTCACCGGCGTGGTCAACAATCTAACCGGTTTTATATCCGGTATCGCTGCTATTTCGCTGCTGGTTGGCGGTATAGGGATTATGGATATCATGTTAGTGAGTGTCAGCGAACGCACGCGCGAGATCGGCATACGTAAGGCTATCGGAGCGACCAACCGTCAGATACTTAATCAGTTCCTGGTAGAAGGCCTGGCCCTAACATTGGGCGGCGGTTTGATAGGTGTGATCATGTCTTTGCTGGTCTTTGCCTTCCTGCGTTTATACACCAATCTTCATCCGATAATAACCGTGCCGATCATGCTCTTGGCCGTATTTGTATCCATAGCAGTCGGGGTAATCTTTAGCATCGCACCAGCGCTAAAGGCCGCCCGCAAAGACCCCATCAACGCCCTTCGTGGCGATTAACAGCACCAAGCCGCCTAAGTTTTAAGATATTTCTCGATTAAAATAAGGTCCCGTTTGTCTTTTTCTAGTCCGCGGCGTTGCTTCCAGCTCCTTATCAGATCTAAGCTAGTAAAGTTATAGCCTTTGATCTGGACTGCTTCTTGCATAAGCTCGGCAAAAACCTTACCGTCAAAACTTAGCCATGCCTCTATATCTCCGTCTGCAAGATACGGATCTTCATCCTTAATTTTTGCGACGAATCCTCTATGTCGGAGTTCTTCAAAAACTGGCTCTTCAACCACAACATCTAGATCCCTGGCTTCACGAATGCCAAGCGCGTCTAGTATGCCGCTACCCTCTACAATGAACTTCTCTGGCGGCAAATTTAGTGCTACGCAGAGCTCAAATATGCTCATTCGAGGACTTTTTTGAATTTTTCGACTAAGTCGACGGGCGCTGGATTGACATTGTTCAGCAGTGCCAAGTAAATGCTGACAAAATCACCGAAAACAACAGCCCACAGAAGTTGTTCTAGTAATGTTTGGCCCTGAACTTGTACTACGTTTGGAGCTGGACGTAGGCCCGAAAGCAACCGCTCCCCTACTTCAAAGCGTTTTTGCACTCGCGGATGTTCTAAATTGCTACGCAGTTCAATAATCCCATAAGTCCCCTTTTCAACCGGGTGGCTGCTCCAGCCTGTCAGTTCATTGTGGTCAAATTCTGGCAGCTCGTTCCACCAAGCGACGTTTTTGGCGTTTTCGTTAAAGCTGATCTTCCATTTATAGGCAGAGGGTGCCAGTAACGGTCCAGCATAAACCGCTGGTGATTTACCAGCTAGCTCCAGTGCCAACTTTTTGGCTGGGTTTTGGCTGGTTGGCACAGTAGGTACCCAAGCGCTGATAGATTGTTTTAAGAAATCAGCTGCCTTATGTATTTCCTCCGTAGCTTGAGCCTGGTTTAACAGATTGGCAGCCTCCAAAATGGCGACTAAAGCCTTAAAGTTAGCTAGCACGGCGTAGCGTGGTTGCTCGGCTTTAGGTATAAGTAGAAACGGGTAGTTTTTTTGTACGGCGATCTCTTGCAGCTTACCGCCGCCGGTAATGACGACGATTTTTGCACCTTTGGCTTCGGCTTCAGCTATGGCTGATAGAGTTTCTTCGGTGTTACCGGAATAACTGCAGGCAATGAACAGGGTTGTCGAAGATACGTATGCCGGAATGTTGTACTGGCGGCAAATTTCAAATGGGATTTTATAACCAGGCCAGCTTTTGCTAAGCAGCGCAGCCAGTGCCGAGCCGCCCATGCCAGCATAGACAATATTTGAAATTTGATCCCCTAACACTAAATTCGGAATACTAAACTCTAAAGTTAGCTGTTGCCATTGACGCTCGGCAATGCCCAATGCATCCTGTCCATCCCTTTGGTGGATATATTTAAGATCATCAAGCATAAGGCTAGTTTATATTTTTTAGATTGTAGTTTCTAGTAACCATTTGCGTTATACTAATCACTATCAATTAATTATTAAAATAATCAGGGGGCGGGATGTTCGGCTCAAACGATAAAAACCAAACAGATAATACAAAGCAGACTGGAGATTCATCGAATAAAGCTCCAGTTGCTAACGATGCACCGCCAGAGAATACGGCCACGCAACCAGAGGACACTGTAGTCCAGACACCGCCTGCGCCCGTGGTAACCCCCACTGCCCCGCCACTAAGTGATCCCACAGCGCCAGAAGTTCAAACTCCCGCCAACGACGATAAAAGTGCTACTTTGAATAATGCCAATCCGGAAAATGGTTATGTCAATCTTCCGGACCCACAAGCTAGCTCCTCAGCTGATGATTCTTCTACGCAACCCTCCTCAGCTTCTTTGGTAACTGCGTCAGATGACGATGAACTGATCAACATCAAGCAACAGGCGCTGCAAAGCCTGGCGCCATTGGTAGATCACCTAGATCAAACGCCAGAAGAAAAATTCAAGACAACTATGATGCTCATACAAGCCTCAGATAACGCCAGCTTAGTTAAGGAAGCTTACGAGGCTGCTAACGCGATTACTGACGAAAAAGTCCGGGCCCAAGCCCTGCTCGATGTAGTTAACGAAATCAACTACTTTACCCAGCATCAAGGCGACTAAGTTAGCTAGCTTCAAGCTCGGCGTAGTTGGTAGATATAATGTAATCCGGCAGCTGCCAGACTGGTTGTTACGAATATAGCTACGACATCTCCAGGTCCGGTGTTGGCCAACTGTCCATTCTGGCTACCTGAGCTGGACGAGCTTGTCGAGGAAGACGGGCTTGGAGAACTTGAAGAAGATGAATTTGAATTCGAAGAGTTGGGCTTAGTTGAAGAGTTCTGCTTATTTTTATCTACAGATGATGTACCGGACTGGTTGGAGGTATTAGCCGGAGGCTGGGGTACTTTGTTCGTAGCTGGCGCTAGCTTAACAGGCGAGCTGTTGTGATGGATTTTGTGATAAAGCCAGCGCCCGGCCAAAACGACAATGACTGCGACAGCTAAAGCTACAAGGATATAAACCAATAGCATAAGCCACTGAGAGCCCTCTCGCCTATGCACTTGGGTGACGATGGGGGGAGGCGCCGTGGGCGGCGCAGATTTTGTCGTTCTAGTTTGTTCTATAACCTCTTCATCTGCCATAGAAAATACCTCTTTTGGTTAGTACTATTATATTATAAATTTGCATTAATTGAAACTTTTATGACAGTGGCAATCTGTAAGTTTCGCATAAGTACATATATTGCTAATTAATGGGAAATATGTCATTATAGACTCCCGTGAGTGAACTGTTAGCTAAGTACGAGTATCGAGGTGTCCAGCTGGAAGCGCAAGAAGCCATCGAAGCTGCCCGGCTTAATGGCGAAGGTTGTGGCTTATTGAATATGGCGACCGGCTTGGGTAAAACCTATGTCGCCGCCAAGGACGTCAAAAAACACCTGGAAAGCAATCCTGACGACCGGGTGCTGGTGCTTTGCCATAATAACGATATCCTCCTCCAGGCTCATGAGACCTTCGGGGAAGTTTTGCCGGATTCTGTCACGCACGGCCATGCCTTCGCGGGCAATCTTCAGGATCAAGCCCAAGTAGTCTATGCCAGCTTTGGTACTATGAACTCACCCACTCTTTTTGATGGGGTACCTCTGTACCAAATGTTCGATGCGCACGAATTTAACTATAGATTCGTCGACGAGGGCCACCATTCGCCAGCTCGAACTCATCGCCAAGTTATCGAATATTTCCAGCCTTCGAAGTCTACTGACTTTTTACTAGGGGTTTCAGCTACCCCACACCGCCGCGATGGTCGTAATGTCTTCGAAATCTTTGGTCCTGAACTTTACACCAAGACTCTTGAAGAAGCCCTGGCTGAAGGCCTGTTAACGCCGGTAATTTATAAAACATACACCGATCGTCTGCGCGAGATGCTGGAAAATGGCGAACCGATTGAAGGATTGACACTCTCCCAACTTAACAAAGAAATCTTTGTACCACGACGCGACGAAGAAATCGCAGAAATTCTGTTTGACGAAATGGCTGACATACCTAACCCGCATGCCATGATTTTCTGTCAAAGCATAGAACATGCCAAAAGCATGGCCAAGCTTTTACCAGAAGCTGTGGCTATACACTCCAAGCTCAAGCCAGACCTGCAAAGGGAGCTCAAGGCAGCTTTCAAGGCAGGTGAGTTCCCGGTCGCCTGTGTTGTCGATAAGTTTAACGAAGGGATTGACCTACCTAATGTAAATTTTGTTGGTTTCCTGCGCTCAACATCATCATGGCGAATCTGGCTTCAACAGCTGGGTCGCGGCTTACGTACTGTCGAAGGCAAGGAATTCGTCAAAGTGGTTGACTTGGCTGCTGATCTTGAGCGAATAGAGATGATCCTCGAACTTGAAGACAAAGTCAGGAAAGTTAAAGCCGAACAAGAAGGCCAACCTATTGAGGAAATTGAACCGCCATTCGCACCGGAATTCAGCCAGGAGGCTCGGGATGCAATAGCAATGTCTAGAACTGTCCGGGCTCGGCTAATCAAAAAGCAGGCGGAATTAACACCTTTGCCGTACGTTGAAGATTTGAGTCTGCCCTTCAGCCAAGGTGATATTCGGGTTGCTGCTCATCATTATGCTTACTCCAAAGACCTTAATATGCCGGAATTTATTGACTACCATCCCCATGAAGTATTAATGATGGCTAAAATTTATGAAAGCCATACAGGCTCACTCGACGTTCATCAGTTACGTGATGCTTATCAGGCTCAGTTTGGCGAAAAAATGAAAATCTCAGAGATTAACCAACTTCTTGATGGTCTCCGAGGGTATGGGATACTCTCTCATGTAGCCTTCTCCAAAGGTGAAAAGGGGCGGCAGCTATGGCGTCTAACTGCGCATGCTGTTGATTCGCTGCGGCAAATTGAACCTTACAAATCTCACTACGAACAGGCACAAATTAATTTGCGGAGGACTGTCGACGAACTTTATGCAAAAGCCGGCGGTCAGAATGACTATGATGCTTCCGTGTTTCTAGGAAAGGAAAAAGATAATGAAAGAAGGATTCATATTCGAAATAAAAAAAGTCGGGTTAATACTGGTCCTGAGTTCTCCGCTGAAAACTATATGTCAGTTAGTGTAGAATCTCGTCGCCGACACTATACCGAAACTGATATAACTGGCCAAGAAGGACTTATGGCCATCAATACGGAATCTTTCAAGAAACGTGGTATTCACTATCACTTACATGGTTGGTACGAAGTTTATGATGATATTACACTTTTTCGATGGTGGGTTTCTTATCCGGGCGGATATGAGAAAAGACCTATAATCCGAATGCCCACACCGGCTGAATTAGACAGCTTGACTCAGTTACTGAGAAGTTATTCCTAAAGTATCCAAATCCGGCGAGCCTACATCATGTCCATGCCACCACCACCCATAGGAGGTGCGGCTGGGGCTTTTTCTGGTACATCTGCAACCAGTGCGCCCATGGTCATGGCTGTACCGGCAATCGAAACGGCGTTTTGGATGGCTTCTTTGACGACTCGTGTCGGATCAATGATACCTGAGGCCTTTAAGTCGGTCAGTTTGCTGGGGTCGTTCACGTCCACGCCCATACCGCCTTTGCCTTTTTTGACTTGAGGCAGCCATTCGTCCGGGTTTAAGCCCGAATTGCTAAGTAAGATTCTGAAAGGTTGTTCCAGGGCGCCAATCAGGAGGTTCACGCCCGCGGCCTGGGATTGGTTTTGGCCAGCCAGTTTTTTCACCTTCTCATCGTGTCTATTATTAAGTTCGGTGCTCAGATTGATTAGCGTCACGCCGCCGCCGGGAACAATGCCCTCCTCTAGAGCGGCCTTAACGGCGTTAACGGCGTCGTCGACACGGAACTTCTTCTCTTCAATCTCAGTCTCGGTAGCGCCTCCCACTTTAATGACGGCCACTTTGCCGCTCAAAGCCGCACGGCGCTTTTCTAGGTTCTCTTTATCGTATTCGCTGCTGGCTTGCTCAACCTGCTTGTTAATTTGGACGATGCGCGATTGGACTGCGCTTTTAGGTCCGGCGCCTTCGATAATGGTCGTTTCATCTTTGGTGACGATAACTTTTCGAGCAGAGCCAATCACAGCTAACTCAGCATTCTCGAAAGTCGTACCGGTTTCTTCGCTAATTACTTCCCCACCGGTCAAAGTGGCTATATCTTCCAGGATTTCTTTGCGGCGGTCGCCAAAGGCCGGCGCCTTAACGGCTACGGTGTTGAACACACCTTTTAAGCGGTTGAGTATCAATGTGCCAAGAGCTTCCCCCTCTACGTCTTCGGCAATCAAAACTAGATCTTTCTTCCCAGAATTCGCCAGTTTTTCGAGCATCGGTAGGAACTCCTGGATCGAGCTGATCTTCTGGTCTGTTATTAGAACGGCCGGCTTTTCGTAAACGGCTTCCATCCGAGCAGTATCAGTGACCATATATGGGCTAACGTACCCGCGGTCCATGGTAAAGCCCTCTACGACTTCGCTTTCCATGGTCAAACCTTGGCCTTCTTCGACCGTCACCACGCCGTCTTTACCGACCTTTTCCATGACATCGGCAATCAAGCCACCGATTTGGTCGTCTCCCGCAGAGATAGTAGCCACTTCGGCCACTCGGTTCTTTTTGCCGACAATATTTTCGCTATGGCCGTCCAGCTGCTTGATAACATCGCGGGCGGCCGCTTCCAGGCCCTTGCGCAGCAGTATCGGGTTGTGACCGGCGGCAATCAATCTATTCGCTTCGTTTAAGATGTGATAGGTCAAAACCGTGACCGTAGTTGTTCCGTCGCCGGCCACGTCATTCATTTTGCTGGCAGCTTGCTTAATCAGTTCGGCGCCTACCTTGTATCCCAGGGTCTCGTCATCAACGTCGTCAATTTCTACGCCCTTGGCAACAGTTACACCGTCGTGGGTAACCGTCGGATTGCCGTAACTTTTGCTAATAACTACGTTGCGGCCTTTAGGACCCATCGTGGTCTTTACGGCGTCGTATAAAACTTGGGCTCCGCCTAGTACGCGTCGGCGGGCGTCATCATCATAAAAAACTTTCTTTGCCATCAATTCCTCCTCTATTTAACGGTCGCTAATATGTCTTCTTCTTTGACCAAAATGTATTCGGTATTGTCTAATTTGATTTCAGTCGTGCTATAGCTTTTGTAGACAAT
>DATIHL010000018.1:0-49209 GCA_035480715.1 Saccharimonadales bacterium (SeqCode)
TGGACCAACCGTAGAGCTTGATGTACCAGATACGACAACGGATGATGTAATACCAAGTACGTGGGCAAAGGTTGGCGATTTTGAGCCTGTTAGAGTTTTCGAATCTACAACTACAGTGTAATTCTGCCATTTTAAGCTATTTACGGGAATATATGAGCCAATAAGCTGGCCATCTAGAGTTACACTCATATAAGCCGGAGTTGTATTGCTTGTAGGAGTGGAAAGTATACAGGCATCAGGCATAGCATTATGGGCTTTTAGCGTGATTTGATCCAAACTACCTGCGTATTTAGCAGTGGCAACGCCTCCTTGAGTGAATTCTACTGCCTGCCCACCAGAAGCTGATGAATCTGTAATTACATTGGCGCCTGCCGGTAAGACCATTTGTTCGGCCTCTATTGTTAGAGAGCTGCTATAAGCAAAGGCTTTCCAAAGCAAAACGCCCCCAATTAAACCAAACACGACTGCAAATATTACCAGTTGTGGACCGGCAAACCGCGATTTATTTTTTCGGAGCTTTGAAGCACCTGCTTTTTTTGTTTGAGCTGCCATTTTGAACTTTCTTTTTTATATATCTAAGCTGAGTCTATAAATACCAGCCACCCAGTGTCAAGTAGCAGTTTAGGTTCAAATCTGATAATGTTTGACTTTTCAGGTAAAAAACAGATAATCTAAGGAGTTACGAGGGCCCGTAGCTCAGTTGGTAGAGCAGCGGCCTTTTAAGCCGCGTGTCGCGGGTTCGAGACCCGCCGGGCCCTCCAAAATTCAGGAACTATCCTCTTGTTTCCGGAGCTATGCCGAAATTACTAAGAAAATCAAGCATTCTTATGTTCATTTTTTCTTTGTCCGCTAGAGCATCAGGCCATGCCTCGTGGGCTTCTACCATGTCTACTATATGTGAGTAATATTGCTTGACCAGTTCCGGACTAAATGAGGCGGGGCAACCTACCCGGCTGTCTTGAGTAGAAAACGATTCGAAGGTAAAGTTGCTAGGATCTGTCGGTCGAGATGATTGGCTGAATAGATCATATGCTTCATCATCAACCCACTCTGTTATAGGTTCGACTAGGACTGCCTTATCCTTTTCGGCGTCATAAACCAACTTGGAGTCATTGGCTGAATTCGCAGTTGCGTATCTATAGGTCGCCGTATTTAGCTTAACATTCCATTCTAAATGGACAATCGGCGCTGACAGTGCTAGCTGTGTAGATCTTTTAACAGCTTCAACAAAATCTTGTCTTGGCCGGTTGGCAAAACCACCACCTTTCTTAATTGCATACGCGTTCGCCATTGCAACCGAGTAAAGCGCCCCAGCTGAAAAAGTTGCTGCTGATCTGAGCGTTGTTTCGACCGGATAAGTCATTTGGGGATAAGGAAGTGATTCTGCTCTTTTGGCAGCTATTTCGTCAATAATGGGCTTGTGAACGTCAGATTCGTATTCAGCCACGACCTTTTCTCCTAGCATCTCTCCTATTTTGTTTGTTAACTCAGATGGCAATAAAAAATCATCCTCTAAAGGAACGCCTGTTTCATTCAGATAAGCCTCAAGTCCCTGAGCTATGGGCCTTATTAGCAAACCATATTCTATAGCCTTTAGCTTACTTAGATCGTCTGTTTCGGCTAATTCGGTAACTTTGCTGCCTAAATGAGCACATCTACTGACTTCAGAGGCCAATTTCCGCGCCTCGCTAAAAGCATTTTCACCATTCGAAGAACTCATTACTATATTCTAACATATTTATGTTAATTAGTCTAATTATTTATGCTTGTGTTTTTTGTCGTGCTTGGGGTGTTTGGCGAACCAGATTAGAATCAGGCTCAGAATTAAACCGGCGGCTACTATAGGTGTTTGGATTTTTTGCAAGTTAGCCCAGGCCCAGCTATCAGCAAAATCGGCTCGGGCCGAGGCATTTAGCAAAGGCACGGATATAAGAGCCAGCAAGGTTCCGGTTAAGAGGGCGGTAACCAGATGAAGTGTCAGTTTTAACTTGCCAGAAAAAGCCCTTCGAGCAAAAAGCAAAGTAAAGAATAGCGGCAGAACCAACAAAATAAGATTGAGCGTGCTGCTATCGATCCGCAAATCTAAATGACCAGTTAAATTCTTTAAGTCAGCGCTGCCAAAGGTTATCAGCGTAAATGCCCCAGCCAAAGTCAGAAAAGACAGCGCAGCGTTACTTCTGAAGATGTAAGTAATTACAGCTGGAGTTAAAATCAGCGCGGCTAAAATGACATCAGCCATAAGCACAAGTATAATTTCTAATCACTCTAATTGCACTAATTTCTAAATAAATCTCAAGACCTAAATCCCAATCATTGGGTTATTGGTTAATTGGTTATTGTTTAGGTCAATTAGAATAATTAGGTTAATTAGGTCAAATTGATTACTTGACTTGTTAAGTAATTTTTAGAAGTCGACGGAGGTACCGGGTACGATATGTAGCGATTTTGAGCGGTTGGCCTGAATCTCTATTACAAACTGTGCCAGTTTATCCTTATTGGAAAATCGGGCAGGATAAGACGAGGGTTGGATATTATCTTGTAGTCCTACTACTTTATGATCAGACGCTATCCACACTATATCTATCGGGAAGCGCATATCCTTCATCCAAAAGCCGTAGTGGCTGGGTTTGCCAAAAATAAACAACATAGCTTGGTTGTATTCGATGCACGGACGGCCGCCTAGGCCCTTGGCAAATTCGGTGGGTGTTTTAACCACTTCTGCCGCCAGTTTTGTCACACCGATAGTTACAGTCTTGTCATTACGATAAGGCCCACAACCCGATCGGGATACGGTATTAGTGTTGTTATGCTGCAAGCTGACTACGAGGACTACAATGATCAGAACAATCGTCATAACCACGAAGCGCAGATTTTTTAAAACAAAATTTAAAAGTCTTTGCACTTAGGCCCCCACTCTATCCTTGCGCTGACGCCGCTTGGCATTCTGCTCTACGTACTCGATAATTTTCTCGGCGATATTACGAGCAGTCACTTTTTCGATACCAAAACCGGGGCTGGCATTTACCTCCAGCACAAGGGGGCCGCGTTTACTGCGCATCATGTCAACACCGCAGATCGAAAGGCCCATTGCTCGGGCAGCTTTAATAGCCACCTTTTCTTCTTCATCCGTCAGTTTGATTACTTTTCCTTCCCCGCCCTGATGCAAATTAGACCGAAAATCATCCGATACACTCTGACGCTTCATGCTAGCAACTACTTGGCTGCCAACCACGAATGCCCGAATATCTGTACCCGCAGATTCTTCAATATACTCTTGTAAGAGGATGTTGGTGCCGTCATCGTCCATCAGGTAAAAGCCTTGCATTACCGATCTGGCGGCTTTGCGACTTTCTGCCAAAACCACTCCGCGGCCATGAGTGCCACGAGCAAGCTTAATGATAATCGGCGGGCCACCTAATTCTTCCATTACTGTATCGATATCGGTGATACCGCGAGAGAAAATTGTTTTAGGTATGCCAATACCTGCCCGGGCCAGCAATTGGATGGAACGCAGCTTATCCCTCGCACGGACGATCGAAATTGAGCTAGTAGTAGTAAATACCCCTTGCATCTCGAATTGGCGCACAATGGCCGAGCCATAACGAGTATAGGAGGAAGAGATGCGAGGAATTATTACATCTATACCGGATAGTACTTCGCCTTTGTACATCACGACCGGTTTGCTTTGTTCTATGCGGGCTTCGCAAAGTGTATAGTTAACTACTCGCACTTCGTGCCCTTTCGCCTTGGCCTCTTCTACTAGACGCTTGGTTGAATAGTTGCCTGGCCCCTTAGATAAAATTACGATATTCATAGCCTTAGATTTCCTAGCGGTTAAGCTGTTGGTCAATAAACTTAGCTAAGCCTTTTTGTTTTTCTTCAGTAAACGAACCTGTCCGTAGCTGTGGACCGTTGTTCACCTCTAATATGTACCATGAATTATCTTTTTTGTCTTGGATTAAATCAACCCCCGCTATCTGTCTATTCATAGCTTTAGCGGATTTGACCACAATTTCTTTAACTGAGGATTCCAAATCCTGGATGTCAATTAGCCTAGCATTTACTGAACCTCTGGGGTTGTTCAAGTGCGTCTTACTTGGATTACCGTGTCCATGGGGGATTCTAGAAACAGCGATACTGGGTGTGTTCCCAAAAACATAAACCCTTAGATAGCCTTTGTTGGGAACATGTTTTTGCAGTACATAAAGCTCGCCTTCTTTAGCTTTGGCGACTAAAGACCGGAGTTCTTTCAGGTTGCGGGCGATGTAATTACGCTTACCCCGGTCGGCCGATATCTCCTTATAAACCAAAGGCCACTGGTTATCCTTCGCGAAGGTGTTGGCGTTCTTTAATAAATAATCTTTAGGTCCGCAGATTGTGGCTGGGATTGGTAAACCGTAGAGTGCAAGCTGCGTGTATTGCGTCAGTTTATCGTGGGACAAAAAACCTACAAGCTCCTTATCAATGAACCTGACATTCCTTGATTGCAAGTATTTAGCAGCAGCAACTGCCCTTATCTGGTCGTTTTTGTGGGATTTGAAATAGACCAAATCATAAGACGCGATATCTTTTTGTTTCACCATCTCAAAAATCCTAAGGCCAGAGCGATCAAAGCTAAATACCAAATCGTCATAAGCTCTGATCTCAAACCTAGTTTTGTCGGTCTTAAGATTGTCGGTCAGTTCAGCAATAAAGTCCTTAAGCCCCTCACCAGGATTTGATGCCAGTACCAAGATTTCTTTACGGTTGCCTTTTTCACTGTGGAGTTCCATTTTACTGACATCCACAATGAATTTACCTCTTAGTAATTTTCTGCCGATTAGCACCGGATAGCTCATGCTAGAGCGGTCTGCAAGTGTAAATGTTCCGCTAATATTCCGGCTGCCGATAATTACCATCAGTTTAACTTTGTACCTTAGTTCTCCGACTCCGGAGGAGTTTTTGATGGAAGTAGTCTCGAACTTCTTAGTGGTTATCTTCTTGCCGTTATAAAGTGCGTTGCCGGGTCCAAACAAACAGAAACTCAGTTCATTATTATGAACACTAATTTCACTGGCCCATATTGAAGAGAAGTCCGCGCCAGTATCGATTTTTGCTGGTACAGACTTAATGCCAAATTTTGGCAAATCTATAGATTCTTTCAGGCCGATTACGTCGACCGAGCCTTTGGATTGCATACTTGTATATTTTAACACTATTTATCTTATTTGTCCACAGATTGGTTGAGGATTTTCCGCATATATTCCGCCGTTAGATCGATTAATCTATCGAGTGGGAACTGTTCTGCTGGAGATGCATCAAGCAGCCCGAACTTGTGCAGTTCAGCCAGATCATCAAGGCTAAACGCACCTTCACCGAAAATGACATTTTTAATGTCATCCTCTAAACCTTGGGTCGATAAGAATACGAGTGTGCTTTCGGCGTAATTAAGAGCTTGGCTGTCAAAACCTCCCTGGCGCCTGGCCGTCCGCTTAACGCCTCGTACCGCTGCGGAAGCTGCTGTCTCTTTTTTAGCGTCCGGGTTGGAAGCTAAATAACTGTTAAAGAAAGCTTTAACGGCTTCAATCTCTGAACCCCCGTTCTCAAGAACTTTAATGGCTCTTAGGTGTTGTACGTTATCAGGCCTTTCCCTGCCAAAAAGCCTTTTTTGGACCTGCCTTTCAACGTCCAGCGTCCCAGCTTCACGTAGTACAACATAGCCTTTGCCCTTCATCAGTTTGCCGAGCTTGAGGCCACGTTCATTATTCCGGTAATTATCATTCTGAAAGATATGCTTGATTTCGTGGAGGGCACCAGGGATCACGCCAACCGGTGGTGTTTTTTTGGTCAGTGAACGCTCGAAATCCGAAGGTATTGCCAAAGCGCCTGGAGGATCATCCGCTCCCATCGACTTGACATCCTCCCTGATTGGCACCTGCCACTTACCATCTTTAGCTCTGGTGGGTCGGTCTGGGTCATATGTTTCGTCCGACTCAGAACTTAACTTACCGACACTGCCCAAAAGGAATTTACAGAATTCCTGCATCTGATCAGCGTCAAAAACTATGTTGTCCATAGCTGAAATCTCTTCGGGAGAGAAAATTGGCTGATGAGACTCTTCTTGGATCGGTGGATTCTTCCCCTGAAAAAGGTTCTCGAGTTCCTGGCTAACAGCGCTGTACTTTGCACGTTCATCCAAGCTTGCGCCATTGCGGATCCGATCTAGCCGAACTACGAAACGCTTCATAGTCGAAGATTCTTGGTCAGTGTCGACCCTGTCAATAGGCGGCCATATTAAGGAAACCGTTTCTTGAAGAATGGCTCTATGGGTCTCATTATCCATCGTTTCCAGCTGGCGCCAGAAATCAAGTAAGTCGGGTTCAACGGAAGCCAAAAAACCGTTAACTTTTTTTCTATACATCTTCACTATCGATTTCTTGGCAGCTATTAGGTTATCGGCAGGATCCTTATCAAGATTTAGCTCCTTGCTAACTTGTTTAAAAAAGTTCTTGTAGGCCCACATACTCTTGGCCCGTCTGACGAGCTTTGTGCCATCACTAAAAACAACTATGCGTTCTGGGTCTTCGATCGACGCGCCTTCCGCGATAGCAGCAATTGTTGCTTGGTCTACATAATCCTCGCTAGCTTTTTGAAGCTCTTTGAGGCTTTTCTTTGGGATATATAGAGCTTTTGCACGGATCAACCTTGCCTGTTCTGCTTTGTCGAGAACCTGCTCCTCTAATAGACCGAGCTTTATGAGTTCACCTTGACCAGTTTCTGTCAGGAAGTAATCCAGGCTCAGCTCGGCACGATCTTGAGAATATGACGTCTGGTCTTCAAGCTCGTTAAGAGGTAATCTAGCGCCTTGGACCTTAAGGTCAGATTCACCCTGGGTAGACATATGAACCAACCCGTCCATTAATCCATTCTCGAACTCAACAAATGCCTGCTTTTGCTTTGGGGTCAATTCCTGGTTTGGCGGCGAGCGTAGAATTTCGACATAATGAGTCACATACTCCCCCGCCCTTGGCCTGTAAAGGCTCTCTGTCGGGGGCTCAAAACTTTGTTCCATATTATTTCTACACTACGGACAAAATCAGGCGCTGCAATTCCAGTGAACCGCCGAGTTCGGGGTGGAATTGGGTGCCAAGAAGCGGGCGGGTTCTGTGCTTGACTATCTCGATGCCGGTTTCGGAATCGGCTACAACCTCGAGTTCTTTTGATGGTACAGATAAAATTCCCCAGTCATGTGACTCAAATTGTTTTAGCTTGCTGCCAGATGGCAATTTGACATCTCTAAGTCCTATAACACTGTTCGAAAGCTTCTCGACTGGTGAACCGTAGGCATGACAGATCAATTCAAATCCCATGCAAATACCCAAAATGGGGGTTTGTGATTGTAAAATGAACTCAATCTCGTCCTTGTACCATAGATCACCACCACTATGGCGATCGGTGGCTTCGCGCCCTTCACCTCCACCGCCGGATAAAATAACCAGGTCTTTATTAGATGAATCAAGTTTGATACCAGGCATATATTCAACTGCCTCAAGCTCATGACCAGCTAAACTGTTACTTAACTTAGGCAGATGTATGGTGTTGTTGTTTATGAGTAGTATTTTCATATTTTTATTGTTTTTGTTTATTGCTTATTTGTCAACTATGTGAATGCGCCACCCTTGTATAAACTATCCAGACTGCAACTGCCAGAATAAGCAGCAATAAGATAATCATCGGTATGAAGCCATTTTGGTTTTTGTGCATCCTGATCTTTATTTTACATCTCCTGTCAACCCCGCACCAAAACTTGATGGCCCATAATCCGATTACCGACTACTCCGCTCAGGTTTTGATACAGGGCAGTAAACACAACCTTTTGACAAATCATCTGTTTTTTGCTATAATATAGTACATGTTTCCTGAAAGACCATTAGGTTCAGAACACCATCGGAGACTGACTGTAGTTTCCGATATAGAACAGATGCAACCTACAGCTGCTGAACCTTTTTTATTGGATAAAGATCCTTGGCATAGATCGGTTGATAGAGCTGTTAATCAAGCCCGTAGGAACGGTTCACCTCTGTCTGTCATATTTATTGACGTCAACCACTTTAAAGATATAAACGATACACTGGGGCACGCAGAGGGTGATGAAGTTATTGCTAAGCTACGCGAGATGCTAGTTGCGGGACTTCGTACTCATGCTTCAGAAAAAAGACCGCAAGATGATTTAGATCTGGTCTCAGTAACACGGACCCAGAAACCCGAGCTTCCTTATGATTTAACGAAAGACTTCAGCCCTGGCCACATCGGAGGAGACGAGTTTGGTGTTCTTTGCAAGGCAGACGGAAAGGAAGCTCAAGTGTTGGTCGACCGTTTACGTACTACTTTTGATGAGTTCATGTCTGCTCCTGAAAATGAAGAACTTAGTAAGCTAGGTATCAGTCTGGCGATAGGCGTGAGCGCTCTAGAGCCTGGATGGGATAGTGCGCAATTACTCTCTGAGGCAGACTGGGAGATGTATCGTGATAAGGAAAGACAACTTGGGCCGCTAAATGATGAGCAAAAGAGGTTTTTGAAGAAAGTAGCAGAAGGTCTAGAAAAATATAAAATCCGTACTAGAGACGTAGGTAAGTATTTGGTTATGCTATCCAGCGAAAGCGACAACTAGCGGAATAGACCCTTTTTGCCACCGCTGGTTTTTAGTTTTTTAAGAAGATCAGCCTGCTCTTTAGATAATTTGGTTGGGGTATCAACAACTACGGTCACGATATGGGCACCGCGCACACCGCCGCGATTTAGGTGCGGCACTCCATGGCCGGACAACTTAAAATCGGTGGCGCTTTGCGTACCAATTGGTATCTTCATCTGCACTGGGCCATCTACAGTATCAACCTCGATCTCGGTGCCCAAAGCCGCGTCTACCATGCTTATGTGCTCATTTGACAGTATTAAGTCACCTTCACGGGTGAATTTTTTGTGCGGTTTTACCTTGATGTTAACGTATAAATCACCCTTTGGACCATGGGCTATGGCTTCGCCTTGTTCGCGCAGTCTAATGGTGGCTCCATCGTCTATGCCGGCCGGGATTTTCAGAGTTATAGCCTGATTTTTGCGCTGTGTGCCGCGCCCGCGGCAAACGCTACATAGTTTTTCTGGGATCTTGCCACTGCCGTGGCATTTAGGGCAGGTAGTGGCCTGCTGAATGTTGCCAAAAATTGTGCGTGTTACTCTGGTGACCTGCCCTGTACCTTTGCATTCATCACAAGTTTTTAGATCGTAGCCCGGTTCGACGGTGGTGCCTTTGCAGTGCTCACAAGTGTCTTCAAGATTGAGGCTGAGTTCGACTTCCGTACCAAAAATGGCTTGTTCGAAAGTAATTTCGACATCCGTTTCTACGTCGCGGCCGCGATTTTGGCGACGAGCACGGCCACCGCCCGTATCGCCGCCGAAGAAGTTACCAAAAATGTCGCCCAGACCAAGATCGCCAAAGTCGAAATGAAATTCCTGACCTTGGCCAGCACCGCCAAAGCCGGCAAATGGGTCGCCCCCGCCGGCAGCGCTGCTACCAACTCCAGCATGGCCAAACTGGTCATAGCGCTGGCGTTTGGAAGTATCTTTAAGCACTTCGTAGGCTTCGGTGACTTCTTTGAACTTTTCCTCGGTGCCGCCGCGGTCCGGATGATGCTCTACAGCCAGTTGACGATAAGCCTTTTTAATCTCGTCGGCCGATGCAGACTTATTGACTCCTAAAACCTCGTAATAATCACGCTTCGCCATAATTTGACCTCATTAAAGCTAGATCCTCCGCAAGGCTAAAAGCTAATTCAATGTCTTCGGGATCTAGCCAGTATTCATCATGAATTTGAGCAGCAACTTCAATATAATCTGTCATGTCGACTAGTTTGGACATAGTTCCATTAATAATATAATCAGTAACCCTCTTTACTCTTTCGTCCCGGCTAGCCAATTCTACTGCAATTGGGGCTACTATTCTTTCAAACCTACTTTTACTCATTCTTGAGTTCATTTTTTAGCCATTTTTCGGCGTTTTTAGAGATTCTTGCAACTGGCGTGGCTTCCAAAACAAATGTGTCATATTTATGTAGCTTTTTAACTTCTTGCTCTATCTTATCAAACAACTGGATTACACTTTCCATCTGTAGAAGTATTTCATCAGAATGCTCTTGCTTACCTTGCCACCAAAAATCAGAGCTTACCGGGATTTGCCGAACACACGCCACCAAATGCTTAACAAGTAAAGTATTGGCGATTTTATCGGCTTCTTTTTTGCTGCCAACCGTCAGCCAAACCTGGCAAAAATTACTAGCCATCTTGTCTTTTTCCATCTAGCGATTTAAGAATTACTTCGGATTCTTCTGCGAAAAGCATGTGTGCGGCTGCTAAAAAAGTGCTCAGTTGAGCCTGTAGGGCCGGCCGTTCAGCCGCCGGGGCCATCATTATCTCTAAAGAGCGTTCATGAACCACTGGATCTAAATAAGCTCGGTTTAGACGTTCTTTTGTGCTAGGAAATCTGGTTCCGAACATGTCGGATAGATCAAGCTCTTTAGACATTCCAGCTATTCCTTTTTCTTGTCGTCGACAACTTCGACTGATTGAACTAACGGAAATCTTCCTAAGGCTTGTTCTCTGGCGGCACTAGCCAGGTCAGGGCGGTAAGCTTCAAGGTCTTCTATAGAACGGTAACCTTCATCATAGGCTTTTTGATCTAAAGCGTTTCTTACGGCTAGTTCTTTTGGATCTTCATTCAAACCCCTACCATCGTATCCGTTAATCGCCAGACTTGACACTATTTTTCTCCTTTGTCGTCGACGACTTCGCCTTCGATGGGTTCGTCTTTATCGGATTTCTTCTTATCCTTTTTGTCTTCAGCGTCAGGCTGGACATTGTCTGCTGGCGACTCCGCTTCTTTAGAGGCCGCTTCGTACATTTTGGCGCCGATGGGCATGATTTTCTCGCTCAAGGCCTTGGCCGCGTTTTCTAGTTCTTCCTTATCTGTTGCCTCAAGGTGCGTTTTGGCCTCGTCTATCGCCTCTTGCAAGGTCTTCGCATCTTCTTCGGAAAGCTTATCTTTATAGTCGGTCTTCATTTTTTCGGCCTGATAAACCGCATTGTCGAGTTGGTTTTTTACCTCGATGGTCTCGCGCTTTTTCTTGTCCTCTTCAGCATGGACTTCAGCATCTTTGGCAGCCTTTTCGACCTCTTCTTTGGATAACCCACTACTGTTCTGGATAGTGATGCTTTGTTCCTTACCCGTGCCTTTATCTTTGGCGGTTACATTCAAAATTCCGTTGGCGTCGATGTTAAAGGTTACTTCGATTTGCGGCACGCCGCGCGGTGCTGGCGGAATACCATCCAGCACAAACCGGCCGAGAGATTTGTTACCTTCGGCCATTTCGCGCTCGCCCTGCAATACATGGATTTCTACGCTGTTTTGGTTATCGGCAGCTGTAGAAAAAGTCTCGTTCTTACTAGTTGGAATCGTAGTGTTACGCTCAATCAGCTTGGTAGTTACACCGCCAAGTGTTTCAATACCTAAGCTCAACGGAGTTACATCTAGCAGTAGTACGTCTTTGACATCACCCTGCAGAACACCCGCCTGGATAGCAGCCCCCACGGCTACGACTTCGTCCGGATTTACACCCTGCAATGGATCTTTACCAAAAATTTGCTTAACTTTTTCAATCACTGCCGGCATGCGGGTCATACCACCTACCAGCACGATTTCATTGATGTCTTTTGGTTCCAGCTTGGCATCTTTAAGAGCCTTTTGAGCTGGCTCGGCGGTTTTGTCTATCAAATCCTGCACAAGTTCAACCAATTTGGCGCGGGTGAGTTTGTACTCAAAGTGCTTGGGGCCATCGGCATCGGCGGTCAAAAAAGGCAAATTGATGTCGGCTACCTCTGTTGACGATAGTTCTTTCTTGGCTTTTTCGGCTTCTTCTTTCAGGCGCTGCATGGCGGCTTTGTCTTCTTTTATATCTATGTCTGCCTCTTTCTTGAACTGATCAACAAAGTGGTTAACTATGCGCATATCAAAGTCTTCACCGCCTAAGTGTGTATCACCATTTGTGCTCAGCACTTCAAAGACGCCTTCGCCGAGCTGCATAATTGAAACGTCAAAAGTACCGCCCCCTAAGTCGAAGACAGCGATTTTTTCTTCTTTGCCTTTATCTAGACCATAGGCTAGAGCGGCTGCAGTTGGCTCGTTGATAATGCGCTTAACTTCCAATCCGGCAATCTTGCCGGCGTCTTTAGTAGCTTGGCGCTGCGAGTCATCAAAATATGCCGGTACGGTAATTACGGCTTCGGTGACTGGTTCGCCCAAAAAAGCCTCGGCATCGGCTTTGAGCTTGCTTAAAATCATGCCGCTGACTTCTTCAGGGCTATATTCTTTGCCGGCCATTTCTACCTTTACGCCGGTACCAGCTTTGACGATCTTGTAAGGCATCAACTCGATGTCACGCTGGACTTCCTTATCCGTAAATTTGCGACCAATTAAGCGCTTAACGCCAAATATGGTGTTGGTTGGATTAGTTACTCGCTGGCGATTTGCCACCTGGCCAACTAGACGCTCGCCGTTTTTATTAATCGCCACCACACTGGGTGTGGTGCGGTTGCCCTCTGAATTAGCAATAATCTCGGGCTTGCCGGCCTGCATTGCCGCCATTGCCGAGTTGGTTGTGCCTAAATCGATTCCAATTATTTTTGCCATTATAGTTCCTCCTTCTTTTGAGTTAATTCTTGACTAAGTTGAGCTGCCTCAGCAGCAACGGCTGCCCTTTCTTCCGGCTCAAGCTGGTCCATAAACATGTCCGCATGCTCTCTTAAAAAAGCAATCAATCCCTGTGCCTTATTGTATCTTTCCTTTTCTAATGGTGAGATACCGCTGAGACTTTCCAAAGTCTGAAGGTACACAAGCTGCATCTCTAGAGCCTGATCAATGAGAATTGCTTTGGGTTTTTCTACGATACGTAGGTCAGGGGTAGCTTCCGCTAAGCCTTCGGCCATTATTTCTTCTCCATCTTTACTCTTACTAGGGCGTGGCGGATGATTTCGTCGCCGAGTTTGTAGCCAGGTTGAAGTTCCTCGCAAACAACTTCAACCTGACCGCCTGCGTCTTCTACGCTAACTGCTTCGTGCAGCCGCGGATCAAACTCTTTACCAACCGTCTTAATTCGTTCAACGCCCAGTTGCTTAAAACACTGCTCAAACTGCTTAACAACTCCTTGTACACCTTTCATGTAATCATGGCCCTTCAAATCTTTAGGTGTGTGCATTAGGGCGCGTTCCAGATTATCAATTGCTGGCAAAAGTTCGCGCACTACCATGGCTTTATAGAAATTGCCGAGTTGAGAGCGTTCCTTTTCAACCCGACTCCGCAAGTTTACTGAATCCGCTCGCTCGCGCTGCAAAGCTTCAGTCAGTTCACCGATTTTTTGCTCTAATTCTTTTATAGTCGGTTTTTTAGACATACAGCGTTTCCTCCAAGGCGTGACCGGCGCGTCCTACCAAGCCCATAACATCGCGATAACTCTGGCGGGTTGGACCCAAAACACCAATGTAACTACTGTCGGAAAACGGACTGCGAAAACGGCTGATTATCAGTGAACAACCGGCACCACGCCCGATCGGATTTTCGCGCCCGATATAAACACTCAAAGGCTGATTAGGCGCGGCTTCATGCAGCCATGGCTCTAAGTTGTCCAAAAGCCTCGCAACCTCCTGGACTTGGCCCGGATGCATAAATTCCGGTTGACCGAATAGATTGGAAAGCCCGCTCATATAAAGTTGGTCGCCAATTGTAGCCAAGCCTAAATTGTGGGTCAGTTCCACCAAAGTATCCACGGTGGTACGGATTGTTTGTTCTGGTACTCCACCGACACCTACGCGAGCCGTCAGAGCGCGCTCGGCGCGGTTTTCCAAAGCTGGTTTTCTTAGCTCCGACTCGGCCAATTGATTTACATAATAACGATAGCCTTTATCGGTCGGTACACGGCCAGCGCTAGTGTGTGGCTGGTTTATATAGCCTAGGCGCTCCAGTTCGGCCATTTCTGATCTGATGGTAGCGCTCGAAACACCAAAAGCCCGCGCCAGTAGGCTGCTGCCTACAGGACTGGCTACTTCGGCATATTGCTCAACAATGCCGGCTAAAATTTTCTCTTGTCTTTCGGTCATTAAAACCTCTCACAAAGAACCTGAGTTAATTAGCACTCCCTAGCATTTACTGCTAGCGTAACTCTATTTTAGAAGAGTTGGCACTCACAAGTCAAGAGTGCTAAATGTTCCTGAGATGCTCGATTAGAAGCAGGGCGGTTTCGCGATTATGGTGTTGGATCGAATAATCGTGAGCATCACTTAAGATTTCGTGCGCAGTACGTGGAATGTCATGGTTGACCACCAGCACAAATAAGTTGCTATTCAGAGTTTTTTCCAGTTCCACACGGGCACTATTCATTCGTCGTAGGCGCTCGGGGTGGCTCATCCGACCACGCTTTTCTAGTCTTTCTATCCAGGCATTAAAACTCGGAGGCAGCAAGAAAATCGGCCTGGCATGTTCAATATATTTGGTAATTTCATCTACCCCCTGCACATCGATGACCAGCAAAGGTCTATGACCTGAATTAACTACATCCCTATAGGCATTGATGCTAGTGCCATAGAAGGTTTCGCCATGAATAAGTTTTACTTCTATCATCTCTTCGCGCTCAACCAGTTTTAGCATGTCTTCTTCGGTGACAAAATGATAATGCTGGGTATGAACTTCGCCGGCGCGTGGCGGGCGGGTGGTATGTGTTACAACTTCTCTGTATAGTTCGCTAGTTTCGCTAATATATTTGCTTACTGAGTCCTTGCCCGAGGCTGTAATTCCGGTAATTATTAAAGGTGGATGCGTAGCCAGTAAATCTCTAGCCGCCTGGGGCGTATGATATTCGCGAGCTTTTTCTAATAACCGTGTGTGTATGCTTTCGTCCATAGATAGATTATATAAGTTTAGAACGCAGAGATTCGGCGATTTTTCGGGCTTTTTCTTCCCGCTCAGTATTAATTTGGTTGTTTAGCAGATGCTTTAGATGCTTGGCTGCCTGCTCTACTTCGTCGTTGAGTATAAAATGCACATCTTTATCTGATAGCGCAAATTCGAAAGAAGCTTTGGCTTCTATCAAGCGTTCTTGCATTTTTTCGGCCGACCAGTTGCTATCCGCCGCCTGCTTAGTTAACCTTTCCTCCCAGACTTCATAAGATGGTGGCACTGTAAAAAAGGCCTTAAAAGATGCCACCGGTAATCTACGGAATTCTTCTACAGCCGCAGGCACTAATGCGATCAGGCCTATATGTCCCATCGGGTAGCTATCTAATCGCGTACAATAAAGATCGCCGTTAGGACCTATTGCAATTTGGACTAAATTACCCCTTCTTGCATCCTCGATAATTTCTTTTGGACTTCGGAATAGATAATCTGTGCCTTGTTTTTCTCCAGATCTCGGCGCTCGACTTGTTTCGTCCAAGATAAAACCGAATTCTGAGTCGTTCTTCGTCAAAAAATTCATTAGAGTAGTTTTACCGGAAGCGGAAGGCCCGACAATTGCGACGACCCTAATTCGCCCCATGATCTTTAATACCCTAGTATTGGGCTGGTAATTCTCAACCAGCTTCCGCAACTCACCTTCATCCATCCCTAAAGCGTAGCAGTTACTATAATTTTTTGTATAGAGTACCGGTTAGAATTAGCAGCATTAAGCCAACTACCAGTGAAATAACAGGATTATTGGCCAGCCAACTAACTTTATCAATTAGGTGTTCCATGCCATACAAAGTTGTAACTACTCCGAAGGTTGCCAGCAGCGTAAATAAAAGCGGGAATCTTTGAAAAGCATTCTGTCGCCCATGCGCTAATCTGTCCATCACCGGGTTGTGAGTGGCGATATCTTTAACTCTCTTGGGTGCTCCCCATATCCTCATAGCTAGATTATACCTCCAGACTCGTGCGGTCATTGACGAAATTGCCGAAGAATTATACATTTAGCCTAAGCTTAAATAATAAACAGAAAGAAAAACATGGCTAAATCTAAACAGCCAAATAAAGTTACAACTGCAACTAAATTTAATAAAAAATCTTTACTACTTTTTGGAGCAGCTTTTGCCGTTATAGGGGTGTGGCTGATATTCAAATCCAGCGCGGCGACAATAGACAAGATGATAATTCTAGACTATGGCTCGGTTGCTGGTATAGGCACTGACCCTAAGGTAACCAACAATCCGGATATCGATGGCATTCCGTTTGTCAGCAACAACCCCCAGATTAATCAACCGCCAATAGTCACGTATGTGGAGCCTGGCGGGCAAGCTCTTTACTTAACTGGTGGCAAGCTTGGTACTCCTAAGCAAACCTGCTTCATAGTTAAAGTCCCCGCACAGGGCAAAATCAGCGTGCCTACGACAGTTAACTTTGTAGCTGGAACCAACAGCAAAAAACTGACATTATCGCCTGACGATAGTGCACCTGCACGCTATACACCTGTTTGTTTGATGGGTAAAGGCACAGGCGATACCACTGTTAGTGTTTTAAGTGGCTATCTGGTAAACATATACCAAGTTCAGATCTATTACTAAAAGCTAATCGCGCTTGAGCATTACGGCAAAGGCTTCGGCGGGAATGTCGACTTTACCGAAGCGCTTCATGCGCTCTTTGCCCTTCTTTTGCTTGGCAAGCTGTTTCTTTTTGCGCGACACATCACCGCCATACAAACCGGTAGTGACGTCTTTACGGTAGGCGCTGATGTCTTCTCGAGCAATGAATTTACCGCCAATGGCCGCCTGAAGAGCCACTTTGAACTGCTGACGCGGGATGACATCTTTAAGTTTTTCTACGGTGCTCCGTCCAATCCGCTCAGCCTCGCTGCGATGGACAATAATACTTAACGCATCAACCTTTTCCCCAGCCACGTAAATATCAAGTCTTACTAATGCTTCGACTCTATAGTTATCAAGCTCGTAATTAAACGATCCGTAGCCGCTCGTGACGCTTTTTAGCTGGTCGTAAAAATCGGTGATCAAATTAGCTAGTGGCGCTTCAAAGTCTATGACTGCCAGTTGGGCATCAACGTAATTTAAATTTTTCTGCATACCGCGGGCAGCAACAATTAGCTGCAAAACTGCACCGACATAAGAAGTTGGGCAAACAATTTCGCCTTTTATCCATGGTTCGCGGATTTCGGCCACCAAAGTCATATCGGGCAGTTCGGACGCCGATTTAATATCCAACTGCTCGCCGTTTGTCAGCTCAATTTCGTAGTCGGTAGAGGGATTTGTGACAATCAGGTCAAGATCGTATTCGCGTTCCAGCCGTTCACGCACAATATCCATGTGCAGCAAACCCAAAAAGCCCAGCCGCAGGCCAAAACCCAGAACCGGTGAGTTTTCGGTCGTGTATTGTAAAGACGAGTCGCTGAGGCTGAGTTTTTCCACTGCCTCTTTCAAATCTTGATATTGTTCGTTGCTGGTCGGGAAAAAGCCGGCATAGACAAACGGATGTATATCCTTATAACCGGGCAACGGCCCTTTTGCTGGACTGCTGGCCAGCGTTACGGTATCACCTACCCGGCCGGAATGGGCACTCTTTAAGTTTGTGACAATATAGCCGATTTCGCCTGCTCTCAGCTCACCAGCCGGCGCCAGATCGGGATTTAAAGATCCGACTTCCAGCGCTTGGCCTTCGGCATTCGTCGCCATCATTTTTAGACCAACACTTTTAGCAATTCGGCCGTCTACTACCCGAATATACAAGATCACTCCGCGGTAATCGTCATAATAACTATCGAAGATTAAAGCTCGAGTTTCAATTTGAGCTTTGCCTGAAGGCGGTGGAACATCTGATACGACACGCTCTAAGACTTTTTCTACACCTTCGCCGGTTTTGGCGCTGGTTAGAAGTATCTCTTCTTCGCTGCAACCCAGCAAACTTATGACTTCGGCTTTAACCCGGTCAACGTTGGCCGCTGGTAGATCGATCTTATTAAGTACCGGGATAATTTTAAGATTGGCTGCCAGAGCTAAATATATGTTCGAGAGTGTCTGGGCCTGAACACCTTGCGTGGCGTCAACTACTAAAATTGCACCCTCAACCGCCTGGAGCGAGCGGCTGACTTCATAGCTAAAGTCCACATGGCCTGGAGTATCTATAAGATTGAGCTCATAATCTTTGTACTTCATACGTACGGGAGCAAGTTTGATGGTAATTCCCCGCTCCTGCTCCAGTTCCATACGATCGAGCATTTGCTCCTTCATCTGACGCTTTTCCACTGTACCCGTCAATTCCAGAAGCCGATCAGCTAAGGTGCTCTTGCCGTGATCAATATGAGCAATAATACAAAAATTCCTT
This sequence comes from Saccharimonadales bacterium (SeqCode), assembly GCA_035480715.1. Classification (GTDB taxonomy): domain Bacteria; phylum Patescibacteriota; class Saccharimonadia; order Saccharimonadales; family UBA10212; genus 2-01-FULL-49-22. Next base: position 18,383 of record DATIHL010000018.1, read on the forward strand.
ATATGTCCCTGATCCATGTCTTTGTGATTATACAGGGGCGATTAAAGGTTTTCTATTTCCGAGACTATATCTACGATTTTAATTTGTTCTGGTTTGGTTGTATTAACTTCAATAAATTTCCCTTTTTTCAAAGGAGCATATATTTTATTTAGCTCATCTTCTTCCGTATCCAGTGTATTTTCAGTATGAATTGGGTGTCTCTGGGCACTTATTATTCGCTCATGCTCTCTTTTTCGTCTAATATCAGGCCTACAAACACAGTAAATTTCCAATACCAGTGGTTCGTATTTGGATGTAATCTTTTTTAGGTCTGGTGTCGCGTACTCTTCAATAAAAGCGTTTTCAATCATTAACGATCTACCCTCAGACAAAAATCTGTCAGTTAATGTCCAAAGGGATTCAGCAGCAACAGAACCTATGATTTTTGAGCTTTTTTTGTCCAAGAGCCCAAGAGCATCAGCTAATGATTCTTTCATGGAATCCTTAGTTACTAAAGGCAGCTGGACTATAGATGCTACTTGCCTTGAGAGAGTGCTTTTACCCGTAGCCGGCAAACCGTTAAAAATAATTAGCTTGGATCTCATTAAACCAGATTATAACAGAGGTAGCTATTGAATCCGCACAGGTTTGAGCATAACTTGGCGTAATTTGGCAATTACCGGCTTGACTTCATCAAGCCCATAAAGCGCCGAAATTGCTATATGCACCGCGAACGTCGGTACGACTATTAGAAATAGCTTAGTACCTAGAGTTATAAAACCGCGGTCGCTACTCTGCAGCTGAAAAATATGAACCAGAGTATAGGTTGTCATAACCGTAAATCCGGTAACTGACAGGCTGCGCGCTACACCGCCCCAAAATTCACCATCGAACAGCTTATGGTCACGCCAGAGCATTATAGTGACCAGAATAAATACTTCAACAGCGGCCACAACAGACTGGGCTATGGCCAAGCCGGCGATTCCGTAGCCACCTAAATCTATCGGCTTGGCCAGCTTGAAAGCCAGCACGATGTTAAGCGCAATAGTAAAGAGCGAAACAAATAGCGGTGTTCTGGTGTCTTTTTGGGCATAAAAATAGCGCGAAATTATAGCGTACAGAGTACGAAATATGATGGCGCCAACTAAAAATTCCAAAATCAAAGCGATATCGGGTGCAATATTCTTATAAATTAAGCGGGCAAAATAGGCGCGGGCAAAGAATGTAATAACCGCCACCGGTAGAATGATCCAGATCATAACCCTGAGTATCTGCAGAAAGTCCCGGCGGAAAAGATCGGGACGGCCTTGCGCCAAGCGCTCATTGAGCCGCGGAAAGGCGGCCGTAGCAATGGTAGTGCCAATCAACAGAATGGGGACTAAATGCAGAGTATAGGCGTTCTCGTAGAAAGTAATACGGCCAGTACCCAGCACGCTGGCGCGGTTGGTTTCGACTATTGAGTTGATAGAGTCGATACCTTGGTCGATTGAACGCGCTGGTAGATTGCGCAGTATCCGCCGAAAATCAGCGCTGCGCATATTGATAATAGGTTGATATTTGAAGTTCATACCCTTCAGGCCCAAGCAAACGATTAGAAGTTGCAAGGCAGCTCCAGCCAGCGCACCATATGCCAAGCCAGTTAAACCTAAGTTATTTTTAAAAATGTACACACTGGTAATAATGCAGACGTTGTAGATGATCGGGCCCAGAGCGTAGAAAAAGAATCGGCCGAAAGTTTGTTGTAAAGATGTCAGGACGCCCGAGATTGTAAATAGCAGCGGGTTTAGGGCGATAATGCGCATGATCATCACAGCATCATGGGTTTGCTGCGGACCTAAATTGTGACCAACGACCAAGCGTAGCAGGGGTTCAGTAAAGACCAGCATAATCACGCCAACAGCTACCATCAAGATTCCCAGTAGATTGAGTAATCCAGATGTTATCTGCCAAACTGCACGCTTATCACCGTGTTCTAACTTATCGGCCAAAAACGGCATAAAGGCTACACCTAGTGCACCAGCTGCAATGGTATAGAAAAAGAAGTCTGGAATCTTAAAAGCAGCAAAGTAGGCGTCGGTAGTTATGTGCCCCGGGCTGTTAAAATTACCATTAATCACCTGAGTGCGCATAAAGCCTAACAGCTGCCCAATCAGCGCTGTGCCAATTAATAAAGCGGCAGCGTTTGGTAGCGAGATACGCTGATTAGCGCGCGTTAGCCATCGATTCATACCCACGACCTCCGCAGAGCACTCAAATGCGGAGACATAGACAATAGATCGAAGAGTTCGTTCATCTGCCCTAAATTATAAACTAGGGGTTAGGGTTTAGCGGAATAAAAAGTGAAATTGGGTCTGCGCAAAAATACTTAACACGTTAAGTATTTTCTACTCCCAGCGAAAGACACGAAACGCTATGGCATAAATAATCACAGCCCAAATAGCTATCAGGCCGAGTTGTGGACCAATATCTGTCAGGTGCTTCCCTTCTGTGGCAATCATCCTGATACCATCAATAATTGGTGTTAGCGGCAGAAAAGCAGTGACATGCTGCAGCCACTCAGGCATCGCATAGCGCGGGAAGAAAGTACCTGACAAAAACAACATCGGGAAAACCACGATGTTAGCCAGCGGTGCCGCCTGGTTCTCGTTCTTGGCCCAGCCGCCGATAGCCAACCCAATACCAAAGATGGTCAGTATGCCAAGAACTATAAATACTGCCAGCTCAAAATAGTTGCCGATTATTTTAAAGTGGAACAAAGGCGAAGACGCCACAGCAATCATTATGGCAATAGAGAAAAGTCCAATAACCGCATTACTCAACACGCTAGAAACGAAGAATTGCCAGACGCGCAGAGGTGTTATGTGTAGCCGCCGCAACACTCCTTGCCTTTTCATCAGTGGGAAGTAATTTACGGGGCCAAAAACTCCCAACCCGATAATCGCGAAACCAATCAAACCTGACACCGTATAGTCCAGCTTGGATAGCCCCTGGGCGTTAGTTGATTTGCTGGCGACGCTGAACGGCGTCTGAATTTTCACCAGGCTGGAGTTTATGCCCTCGAATTGCCCCTGGAGTACGGTTTTTAGTGTTTGGGCAGCTTGAGCACTGTTCTCGTCATAATAAATCACTGCTTGGCCGGAAGGATAGGAGTTGTTTTTGACCTCTCCAAAACCTGAGGGCAGTACTATTGCGGCATCAATTTCACTGCGGCTCATCTTTTGCTTGGCTTGATCCAGTGTGGTGCTATCGTTCACCTTGAACGTCTTACTGTTTTTAGTGTCGGAGGCAAATTTCTGGGCGAACTGGCTATGGCTCTGGTTGATCAGGGCGATATGGAATGACACATTATTATCTTTGCTGAAACTACCAAACACGACAAGGAAAATCAGTGGGAAAAGCACAGTGAAGAAAATCGCCACTTTGTCCCGGAAATAGCGCCTGATGCTGATTTTGGCGAATACCGCTACCGTATAAAGCCACTTTGGCATAATTAACCTCTTAACTCCTTGCCCGTTAGATCAATGAATACGTCCTCCAAGTCGGCCTGCTCGACACGCCGCTCCTTTTTGAAGCCCTTTGCAAGTAGCTGTCTGATCAGATTCTTTGGTGAGTCCATAGCAACAATCGTGCCCTCATCCATGATCGCCACTCGTTCGCACAGCATCTCCGCTTCTTCCATGTAATGAGTAGTCAATATGACTGTGACGCCTTTAGCTTTTACCGTTTGGATTAGCTCCCATAAACGGCGGCGGGCTTGCGGATCGAGCCCGGTAGTCGGCTCGTCTAAGAAAAATACCTTGGGGCTATGGACCAGAGCTGCTGCAATGCTGAAGCGCTGCTTTTGCCCGCCGGATAGGTTTTCAATATAGTTGCCGGCCTGGCTTTCTAAGTTAACATCTCTTAATAATTTGAGTGGGTCGATGTGCTCGCCGTAGGCGGCAGCTTGCTGCTCTAAAAGTTCGGTAAGTTTGACTTTGTCCATGAAAGCCGTTGACTGGGTTTGCACACCGATCATATATTTAATTTTTTGCGGATTTTCCGATACATTGACGCCGTCGATGGTAACGATGCCTTTATCTATCGGGCGCAGCGTTTCTATCATCTCGAGCGTAGTGGTTTTACCAGCGCCATTTGGGCCTAAAATGCCAAATGTCTCGCCAGCCTTTACCTCAAAACTGATTCCCTTAACAACTTCTTTGCCGTTGTAGGATTTATGCAGATCATCAACTTTAACAATCGATTTGGACATTCAAATATTATTCTAACAAAAACACCCGCCGGTAGCGGGTGTTCTATCGAACCGAGCTTTAAATTATTTGTCTTTGCGCTTTAGTGTTAGGAACCCGTTACGTGGGTTTTCTTCTACTTTTCGATCATCAGGCAACTCTGTACCTGTTTCTGGACGGTCGTCCTTACTAAAGTAGTAAATAGTTTGTTTCTTACCGCCACGCAATGTGACATCTTTAGAGTTTAAGTAGTATGTAACACCTTTGCTGTTTGTATGCTTATAAGCCATTGCTTATCCCTCTCTCCGTTAATTACTAATGGTACTCCTAAAATACTCTGAGGTGTTTACTCTTGTCAACCCTAGACTTTGACATTAAAGTCTAGATTTATTTAAGTCGGGCTTGCCCTTTAAAACGCTTATGCGTTATTATAATGGGGTATTTTAAATAAAAGAGGTATATCAACAGATGGCATTTTTGTCTCGTGGTGGGGCCAGTAACGCCTCCCAACCCCTAAACACAATGGGGCCAGCACACTCAGGTCGAAGAAAACACATTGATTGGGCAACTAGAACAGTCAGGTTGGAGCTATTTACGCTGCTTGTAGGCACTGCCTTGCTTCTTGCCGCCGTATCACTTTACCTGGGATTCAGTAACAACAACGCAAGCTCTGAGTTCGATAGAGTTAGTCAAAGTAAATACCAGGCACTTTTCCTAAATGGCGGAGTTACTAGCGGTTCGGTGCTCTACTCTACCTACTTCGGTCATATCGTTAAGATGACCGACAAATACGTTGTGTTAGACAACATCTACTACTTAACTACTGATCAGTCATCACAAAATGGTCAATCTAACCCGCAACTTACCAAACTAGGCTGTCAACAATTGCACTCGCCATATGACGAAATGGTGATCAATCGCAATCAAGTAGCCTTCTGGGAGAACCTGAAAGACAACGGTAAAGTCGTACAGGCTATCCAGCAATACATCAAACAGAATCCAAATGGTCCTAACTGTAGTGCAACAACAAACCAAACACAGTCAAACACCAATACCCAAGCTACACCTAGCTCGACTCAAAACAACACTGCAAGATAAATTAACTTAGGACTGTCCAAGAAGACCCACGCGCTCGAAAGGGCCGTGGGTCTTAAAGTTGTTGGTGCCTTAGTTGAGCGCCCAATATCTTATCGAATGCCAGTTTGACTATAAAAGCCAAGAAGAAAATAGCTGTAAAGATCAGGCTCCAGCCGGCTAGATCCGGGCTCCAAGAGGGGCTGATAAAATCGAATTCGTATAGAACTTTTGGCACCTCTGGTGCTACTTTACCGCCATGGCTTAATATATAATCCTGCACGCAAGATATACGCCCGCGTCCGGATATCGACTCACTGGCCGGAATTTTTGCTTGGCAATAATTTTCAGCTTCGGTGTAAAGGCCAGCGTTGCTGGATTGTTGCTGAGCTGTCGATGCCAATCTGGCATAAGTATAGGGAAGCTGGATAGGCGGTTTAATCCCGTTAGTACCGCTTGATAAATTGGTATTCATGTGAGCATAAACGTAAGCTCGCAGACTGTTTAGTGCAGTGTTTACATCGCCGTTGTTTTTATCGGCTTGGTAAACTGCATCACGCAGTTTAACCATATGCAAATTATTCTGGCGCAGCGCATGGATTGATATTAAAGCACTCGTAATAAACAAAATTAAAAAAACGTACCTGGGTACATATTTAATAAATGACAATATGAATGATGATCTTTTCATAGCATTAGCTCTTTCTATCTTGTCACGCCAGCCCCTACCCGTCAAAACTCCATTGTCATTAAACTTACTAGACCCCGTGTCCTGTGTCCTATACCCTATATTTATGCATGTCTATTTTTCGGGCGTAGGTGGGGCAGCTATTAGCGCCTTGGCGGTAATTGCTAAAGAAGCGGGGTATGAAGTCAGTGGATCTGATGGGAGGGATAGCCAATATCTGGCGTACCTGAGAAAACAGGGTATTGAAGATACGCATGTAGGCCTCACGCGTGAACAAATAGCTGCCGTGCATGCTCGCAAACCAATCGATTGGTTTGTGTACGGTTCGGCGCAGCCGTTAGATTTCCCAGATAATCCAGAATTTACCTTTTGCAAAGAAAATAACATTAAAATGACCAAGCGTGATGAACTGTTAAATGAGATTCTGTCGCAAAAAGAACTTAAGCTAATCGCTGTTGCCGGCACACATGGCAAAACCACCACTACAGCAATGGTTGTCTGGTTATTTAAGCAGTTAAAGATTCCTACCAGCTACAGCGTCGGTGCCAAAATCAGTTTTGGTGACATGGGTCAATTTGACCCTAAGAGTGAATACTTTGTTTATGAGGCCGACGAATTCGACCGAAACTTTTTAGCCTTTAAGCCTCGTTTGTCGATTGTCAGTGGTGTGGCTTGGGATCATCATGAAATTTTTCCAACCGAAAAAGATTACTTTGACGCCTTTAGACTTTTTGTTGCTCAAAGCCAGGAAGTAGTACTTTGGCACAACGACGCTGAAAAGCTTGACTTGTTAAGTAAATCGACGCCTGGTCTTTTTATAGAGTCAGAAAATACAACTTTTATTGATGACATTAAGCTAATTGGCCGCTATAACCGCTTCGATGGGTGGCTGGCAATCAGAGCTGCTGCACACCTGACCCAAAAGCCCCCTAACGAGCTGATTAAACTCATGAACGACTTCCCCGGCGTTAGTCGCCGCTTTGAGAAACTAACCGAAAATCTATACACCGATTACGCCCACACCCCGGATAAGATCCGAGGTGTTATGAGTGTTGCTTTGGAAACCGCCCAAAAAACCGGGCAAAAAATAATTATTATTTATGAACCGCTTACCAATCGCCGAATGCACTACATGAAAGAACAACACCAGGACGTTTTTGACGGTGTCGACGCACTTTATTGGGTGCCCAGTTATTTGGCTCGTGAAGATCCCAACCAGCCAGTTCTTAGTCCAGCTGATTTAATAAAGTTTCTTGATACGCCAGCGGAAGCAGTTGCTCGCCCGGCAGAGCTTAATGAAAAGCTAAAGACCATCGTAAAAAAACATTTGAAAAATGGCGATTTAGTTATAGGTCTGAGCGGCGGCGGTGGCAAAAGTCTAGATGAGTGGTTGCGCCAGGAATTTAATGACTAAATCTCGATTGGCTGGGCGTTTTCGAGTCCGATAAATTCTATACTGTGCGGCTCCAGCAAGTTCTTGCACATGGAGTAGCGAGCCTCGCGGGCGGCTTTATGCCATTCCCAGTCGTGAACTGGTATCACGGTCTTGGGCTTTAGTTCAACTACAGTTTTTAGCGCATCCCTTAAGCTGGCCCATGGCCCAGTCAGCGGTAGAGCCAAGACTTCGCACGTGTGCTTAAAGGCAAATGAGTCGCCGGGATGGGTAAGTTTATCCTGAATATGAACACCGATATTTAAAACGTTCGGCACGTTAAGGGGCAACGGCTCATGTACTGCTTCAAAAACTACTACGTTCTCATCACTGCCCCCCTGAATGGGATTTGGCAATTTGAGCTTTGAAATTTTTTCGGCTAAATCATTGTTGGTAATAATAGTGGCTCTGGGAAAACGATGGCTCAGTTTCTTAAGACCCTGTTCATGATAGTGATCAGGGTGTTCGTGAGTAATAACAATAGAGTTAAGACTGGGCAGTTCATTAATATTCAACAGATGACTATCCCAAGTAAAATTACCGGGATCAAAAAGCACATTAATTTCTGAAGTCTCTACCAGTAAGCACGAATGGACAAATTTGGTAATTTTCATATTTCTAGAAAATCCTACTAACCGTTTTTAAAGACCATCAGAGCTGAGGCGGAAAGGATCAAGGCGATCAAGCAAGCAATAGCTGTCGCGGTGATTGGCGGGGTACCATTATGAGCTCGGTCTAGCTGGACCTTTTTGATAGCGGCTTTTTTGCGAACGCCGCCCAGGTGCTCGAACCGCGTCTCTAGTGAATTTCCAGCTTGTTTAACCGAGCTATTAACATCATGAAGGATTTTATCTAAATCTTTGTCTTCACTACTTCGAGTCTGTGCTAGAAATTCAGTGTTTTGTGGCTGGGGTTTGGCTTTCGATTTTGGATCATCAGGATCTTTAACTGCTATACCATGTACGATTTCTACATTGAGCGCGTTGGCTATAGGTGGCTGAGACTGGACAGAAGTCGGCGGAGCTGTAGATTGCACCACACCATTCACCAGCGACTGGTTGTTTCCTGGCGCTACTTGCGACAAAGGATTCACTAAGGCTTCTCTTTCTTTGATTTTCCGGCAGGCTTTTATATTTTTTCTGTAAACTACCAATATTTTAACACAAGGCTAATAGTTCTCTTTACAATTTGTTTTAATGTAAATATGGCATCGGCAAGAGAACTAGCAAAAGCTGAGGTATACCTCGCTAGAAAGGATAAGCATCTGGCGCCGATTATCAAAAAATACGGCCCTTGTTCGCTGGAAACGCACAAAAATTATTATGGCCGGCTAGTCAGAAGTATCGTAGGACAGCAACTTAGCGTAAAGGCGGCTGCCAGTATTTGGCAAAGGGTTTTGGCGCTGTTTGATGGCGAGCTGCCATCGCCCGAAAAGCTTTTAAAAGCTGATCCGGAAAAACTGCGGGCCTGCGGTATCAGCTACCCGAAAATCGGCTATATGAAAGATCTGGCTCAACATATCATAGACGGGCGGTTAGACCTGGAGCATATTTCTAACATGCCCAACGACCAATTAATCGAGCAACTAACCGCCGTAAAAGGCATTGGCGAATGGAGCGCTCACATGTTTATGATCTTTACACTTGGTAGATTGGACGTGCTGCCGGTTGGCGATCTGGGTATTCGAAAAGCGATGATGCGGCTCTACGGTTTGCCCGAGATGCCTGATCCGGCAATGTGTATTACTATAGCCAACAAACACGGCTGGCACCCGTACGAATCTGTCGCCGCCTGGTATCTTTGGCAAAGCCTGGACAACTCACCAAATTAAATTACTTAACTTGTTAAGTAATTTTCTAGTCACCTGCGAACGTCTTACTTGACAGCACATGCGAGAAAACAGATAGAGTTCGGACTGGCTGGACGAATGATATCCAGTTTTCGAGCGTGCTGGAAAGTAAGGAGGTGAGCGGGTTTAACGATTATCGCCACTACCGCCTAATTTGTCGCGCTGCAATCTGCTATTAAGTTTTCCGACATTCATCTGGGCAACTTCTTCTAAGCTAGAGCCCAGTAACTTTGCCATAATCGTCACATACCACAATATATCGCCTAATTCCTTGATTATCGCTTCTTTATCTAGGCTGGCTAAATCAGAATCACTATCGCGAATCCATTTCTTAATTTTGTCGGCTACTTCACCCGCCTCACCATTAAGACCTAAGGTGACATATGTCAAATCGTTCGCTGAATCAAGTAGTGTGGATAGAGCTTTTGCCTGATACTCGTCCAGTGTCATAATGCCTCCTTACCACTAATATTCGCCCGGATAGCCGGTTTGCTGGTAATCTGTGATCTTAATAGCCTTGCCACCCTTGGTTCCCATAATATACAGCTCGCTGTTGCTTTTGCTTACCAGCAGGTAGTCATCGCTGAACCAGCCGTATGGGCTATAGTCGCTTAAGCTGGCAATGTTAGAAGAGTTGCTGCCAGTATAATCGCCTACAAATAGGGTATTTTTGCCGTCGCGGTTCTCGGCCCAAAACGTCTGCTTGCCAGATGGTGAAACAAAATACTGCGGATAATTTTGGTAAAATTGGTCGCTGTTGAGATTGATATCTTTTGGCGCTGCTGAGCCAACAGTGTAATCAAAGAATTTATCGCTGGATGGGTCCGTTTGCTGCCAGATATAGATACCCACGGAGCTATGTTGAGCATATTGAACGTTATCGTTGGCATCGTAGTTTGCTAAAACTTTGTGGCCTTGGCCGTTAGCCGAAATTGTAGCCAGCGTATCCTGCTTGCCATCGATTAAACCGCTCGGTGAGGTGGTGCCGTAGACCTGAGTCCAATTTTTACCATAGATTATGTTATTGCCAGATATTGTAACCAATGCGTAAAACTCATAGGCCGAAGCGCTGCTATCCCCGGTTGCCGCACTTTGATCCAAAAGTGTGGTTTTACCGCTGCTGGCATCGTAACTTTTAAGTCTATCCTTACCAGATTGCCAAGTTTGAACGTCATTGCGGCTTACAAAATAGATCAAGTTGTCACCGGCCCATCCCTTAAGTGTAAAGATAGCGTTGCCGCTGTCCACGCTCAACAACTTATCGTCAGCTGTCGCCAATATGTAGAGTTGCGGTGTCGGGTCCGTGGCGCTGCGTTGGGCAACAAAAGCCACGTACTTCCAGTCTGTCGACGGCAGGAGCTTGGTGTCATAATCATGCTCATTACCGGTACCGGCGACTACAACTTCGGCTCCAGAACCGTCCAGGTTAGCTTTCATCAGATCGAGCTTACCGGTGCGCTTACTTATAAAGTACACCTTACCCGTAGGCGTCAGCATAAAGTCGTTTTCTAATACTTTGGAGTCACCGACTTTGACTGTTACTGATGAATCGTTGTAGCCGTCCATGCTCAATGTGGCTTTTTGGGTGCTTTCATCGGGTGGTACTACCACTATAGCCGTGCCATTTTTATCAGTCTTGGCTGTGGTGTCGGCTATTTTAATGTCAACATCGCTCAAAACTTTTTGGTTTATCAGGTCTTTTACAACAATCTTGACTTGCCGGCCGGTAGCGGTTAAACCAATGGCTGGCGTAGATTTCTGACTTAATATTGGCACCAGCACATCTGCTCGCCGATCTTGATAATATTTTTTACTGACCGAAACAGCATGATGGCCACTGCTTAGATGTAGGGCCGCACGACCATTCCCGTCCGTTTGCGAGTTTTCGGAGCCAATGCTAATGGTAGCGCCGCTAACCGGGGTGCGGCTAGTGGCATCCATAACTTCGATAGTGAAGTTTTTCTTAATAACCAAACCGGCCACTTTATATCGAGTCCAGGGTACAAGGACTAAAAGTATTACCAGCAAGAGGATCGTGGCCGGAATCGACCATTTTTTATTGGAGCCGTACCAGTCTTTAAATCGCTGCCAATGAGCGGCGCTAATGGGAATTCTTCTAGCTGACTTTACATCTGCAGTTGGCTTAGATTCGGAATCCACTACTCGAGTTTCGGATGCTTGGTTTTTTTGTTCGTCGTCCATAGGGTTACCGTTAAACTATAGGGATTTGGTCACTTTTTGCCAACTCATATCTTCTACGTAATGCTAAAAGATTGCAGCATGGCCTTAAGTGGCTGTGAAAAGTTCTGGTCATCCCAATTGTCGGTACTAACACTAAGTGCCGTCATGCTGCCTGAACAGGTACTGTCGGTACATTTGGCAAAAGTTAGGCTAATAATGGGCTCGATTTTTTGGATGTCGACTTTGGGTATGGCTTGAGCTTTCTTGTAGCCGCTATCGCCGGTTATATAAATACCGTCGAAGCCGCGCGTCGAGCTAGCATACATCAGAAAACTCAGATAGGTATTAGCTCGCTGAGTTTGAGTTGGCTTAGTGTAAGCTACTTTTTCGGAATCGAGTGCGGCAATCGCATTGCCGGTATCAAATTCTGACAATTTTTGAGTCTTGTCACGAATATTCAGACTTATTCTGACATTCACAGTTTGCCCATCTGAGTCTTTCACGCTGACAGCCGGTGAACGCACTGTAAGCTGACCATTACCGGAATCAGTCACTGTCCAGTCGGCCGGATAATCAAAACCTAGATTGAAGTTAGTCGAGTCGTGATGTTTAGTGGCAGATGTAATTTTGGTACCAGCATCGACAGAATTGGTTTGGCTGGCTTGCGAAGACTGCGTAGGTGTTTTGGTCGATTTATGATTTTTGGCGAACCAATATCCGCCTGCGCCGAGCACCGCAATCACTATTAAAATCGCTAGGCCAATTCCCAGCTTACGCCAGATTGGACTTCGTTCTTTTTGCGGTGGACTATATTTAGCATAATCGGCGGTTGAACGTGCCGCTTCTTGATAATCCTCATCCTCGCTCTGAGGCGAATTACTCTCCGGACTCTTTCCTTCCCGCTCGTCCATACCCTAGATTATACCCGGTAGTGAGCTTTCGCGACTATCGACTTTGTCGATACTGTATCCATTTTTGTTGGATACCACGAAAGTCTACTACCGGGTTATACGCTGGATTTGGACAATACTTTAGGTTACACTCCGCTTATGCTTAGGAAAAATTCAGACAGTGGTTTTGGTCACTTATTTTTATTTTTGGCGGTAATCGTTATAGTCGCTATCGGTTTTGCTGGTTGGCGGGTTTTTAGTAAAGCCAAAGATAAATCCAATAATTCCACGTCCAAAATCCTAACCAGCAATGCTTCGGCCGATGATAAGGCCATTAAAGCCGGCAGAATGCTCAGTAATAACAACTGCAGCGGCAGTGGCGAAACTACCTTTACGCACCTGCCAATGAATGCTGACGATTTTTCTTTGCTAATCCCCTATGGCCTGACAGTCGGTGGGCACGTGACGCCGATTGACCACCAGTATTTTCAGCCAACAGTTTTTCAATCCGCCAAAGACACGTATCCGGTTTATGCAATGGCCGACGCCAAGATTACTGATGTTGAAGTGCATCCGCCCGAAAATGGTAGCCTGGGCCGAATCCGGCTTGTCTTCAGCGTATCGTGTACCTTCTTTTACTATTACGATTTGGTAACGAGCGTACAGCCGGGAATAGACAAGGATCATTTACCGATCAGCGTCAAAGCCGGCCAGCTGATCGGCCACATTGGCGGCCAAACGCTCGACTTTGCAGTTTGGAACACTAAAAAACCTCTGAGTGGGTTCGTAAACCCAGTCTCTTATGATGGCGAGGCCTGGAAAATATATACCGCCGACCCGTTCCCGTATTACACGCCAGCTCTGCGCCAAATTGTAGAAAGCAAAGATTCGCGTACAGCCGAACCTATCGCAGGGAAGATAGATTACGATATAGATGGAAAACTTATTGGCAACTGGTTCGAGAAAAGCACCGGTGGGTACGGTGGTAATAGCACTAGCCATGACCCTAACTATTTCAAAACTCATCTTTCGTTCGCGCCGGATCTGTACGATCCAAGCTATTTTAGAGTTTCTATTGGCTCACTTTACAATCAAGTTCAGAACCAAAGTGACATGCAGCATGTAACACTTACTAATTCTCCGGATCCCAAAGACGTAGACGTGTCTAGAGGGCTAGTTAAGTATGATCTAGTAGGCTGGGATTATATCAAGAATGGCGGCAGTAGCTGGGATCAGATGGCCGTTGCCAAAGAGGTAAAACTCAAGCCAAAATCGAATGTATTTGGCTGCGGCATTGTGCAGATGACAGCCGCCCGTGAGCTCAAGTTCGAAGTTTTTGTTGGCAAGCAATGCTCCAGTATCTCCAGCTTTGACTCCGCCGCCAAAACCTACACCCGCTAAAGCGGCTGCGCTGCGCCTTATAAGGAACCGCGAAGGGGTTCCTTATCGCTCCGGGCGCGGAATGAATCCGACACTCGGGCTATCTTCCGGAGGAAATACTTGATTAGTTAAGTATTATTAACCGTTGGCTGGGTCTAAGGTTACACAACCTGGCGTGACAAAACTTTCCATATATACTTTTTGACCGTAGTAAGTTTCCCAAGCGCTGTGCAGCGCCGTTATTTTTTTGCCGACATCATCTTTTATAGCTGGATCCAGATACTGGAAAGGGCAAAGGTGTTGAGGATAATTATGGGCAGTGTATAAAATACCGATTTCCAGCAGGCCAAAGCCTGGTGTGATTTGGGAATCTTTTGAACTGACTTCGGCAATAACCTGGCCGCCGGTCACGTTATCTCCCTTTTTGACGATCGGATTGTCTACATGTTCGGTTTCGTAAATGTAGTGGCTGTTAGGAAAGCGCGCCACCCAGACTGTGTAATCATTACTATATAGTTTCTTGACATCGACCACTTGGCCGCTAACCAGTGCGTGGACTTTAGTATGCAGCGGCAAAACAAAAGTTGGCTGGGGGTTCTTTTTAGTTGTGTCTGTAGTACGAGGATCTTGCACGCCAAAATCCTGCCAAATTTGATGCTGGCGACCACTTAAGGTGTGGTCAACATTGGTGAACTCTATGTCGCCGGCGCGATTGGTGGCCGGGTCATAATAATCGAGGTTAAAGCCAATGCTTTTGAGCACTAGAGGCTGATCATTTTGAGCGGAGCTTTTGCCGGGTATTTCTGACTTGTTGCTTTTGCCAGTCTTGTGGACATTCCAGCCCACAAATCCAATAGCCAGAATGATGATCAATATCAACACGGGCAATAAATGGAACCCTTTTTGGTTCTTAACCATAAGCCAATTGTACTCTCAAACCATAGTACAAAAAATGCTTGACTTGTTAAGTATTTAGAGAGTGTTTTATACTCTCCACGTATTTTGGGTCGCTGACGTCATGACCGACATCTTCTACTACAACTAACCTGCTGTTTTTAATCCGTTTGTGTGCTTCGCTGGAACGCTCATCCATATCACTGTACTTATCTATTTCTTTTCTGCCGATGAATATTATTGTCGGGCAGTTTATCTTTACAGCTAAATCGTTCATTGAAAAGGTCTTAAAATTTTCTGTTTTTCTCTTGCCGGCCCACTTAGCGTAATCTTTCGGCAGAGGAAAATCTTCTTTAAAGTAAGGTGATAAAGAAAAAAGCAAAAGCTTTTTAGGATTAACTTGAGCGGCCACGGCCAGAGCTATCATCGAGCCGAACGAAAAACCACTCAATAGTGAATTCTGTATTTCTTTTGCAGGGATTTTGTTATCTACTTCCGCAATCCAATCATCAATTGTCCGATAGTTCCACTTTATAGGCACAAAGATCGGCTGGTATCCGAGTTTTTTATATATATCCAAGACGGCCTGATAATTACGCGACTTTAAATCCTCGCCATTCCCGGGAATCAAATAGGCTTTCATAGTGCTAGTAGCTTATCCAGCTCTGGCCGAACCAGTTGAAAAATTAGCTCGTGGCCTTCGTTGTTTGGATGTAAACCGTCAGCCAACAAGTCTTCCCCGGCATCAAGATGCTTCTTAAATTCTTGAAAAACTGGTACAAAGCTTACCCCATTTTCAGATGCTACTTTCTGCATAATATTCTCGAACTCTTCTATACGCTCGTTGGCGTAATAAATATCACGCCAAAAGACGGGCATTGTCTGGGTTTCATCACCAGTCACCAATCCTACAAATAGAATTTTGTTTGAGTAGGTTTTGGCCTTTGATGCCAGTAGCACAAGGTTGTGCCTGTATGATTCTGGAGTTGATTTGTAACGGTCAGGTCCTTCCCGGTATGAATCATTCAATCCCGTAGAAACTATAATTACCATCCCTTCTCTGTTTTTTCTGGCTTTTGTCTCATTATCAAACCGAGCTAAAATCGTCTCGCTTGTGCCTCCTGATATTCCTAGGTTGAAGATTGTGGGCTCTTCTCGATTTCTTAAGTCTTCGATTTGCCGTGTATCATAATATTTCCTTAATCGAGCAACCCACCCGCCTTCGGTGTCCCAGAAACCCTGAGTAATGCTGTCGCCAAAAACCAAAACTCTCATAAGAAAATTGTAGCAGTTCGACACGTTTATGCTTGCGAACAGTTTCAGAAAATAATATCTTTATCTGATGGGCAATTCTGAAGTAGTTATCGAAAGACTGGCTGAGTATTCACCGGATGACGCTGCTGCTTTAGGGGTACTTCTTCATGCCGAAAGTCCGGATCGTCCGCCTACGCCCCTGCCAGAAAGAATGATTCGCGACCATATAGATCATCCCGATCAAAGGGTAATGATTGTAGCCCGATTGGCCACAACGGGCATGATTGTCAGTTCTGAAACTTTAAACACGATATGTAGTCCCGATGTTGGAGTTGAGGGAATTGGTAAGATGGCTTGGTTAGGCTTTGTGTCAACTCATCCATACTATAGAAGGCAAGGTATATTTGGTAAGGTATGGTATGAAGGGCTGGGCTGGTGTGAGGAGAATGAGGCAGCAGTCATGCAATTTACCTCGAATCCTCATAACACTAATCGAGAAGCTGCACGACGCTTTTACTTGGAACATGGCGCAATTATAAAAGATACTGATCCGTTCTGGCTTGATGTTCAAAAAGCTCTAGCCATCGAAGCCCAATAGTTTATCTAAGACTTGTCGCTTATAGCGACTTCTTAACTTATCACACCTTTACCTCAAATAAATTATTGACAAGAATAGTTTCTTGAATTAATATTCAACTAAATGGTTGAATATAGATTGGGAAAACGATTATGGCAATGATGGCAGGAGCAGAAATTTCGGATACGCAGCCGGGCCTGGATTCCATATTTAGCGCTTTGTCTGACCCTACCCGCCGCGATATCCTGCGGCGCATCCGCCGATATCAGCTAACAATTACCCAGATTTGGGAGCCCTACACTAACCTTACCTTCGCTGCCGTATCAAAGCATCTGAAAGTCTTAGAAAAAGCCGGCTTTATAATTAAGCGCAAAATTGGGCGCAAGCAATACGTTAGTTTAAATCCTGTGGCCTTTAAAGATGCCGAAGGGTACCTTAATTACTATACTCAGTTTTGGGAATCAAACCTTGATTCATTAAAAAATTATCTAGAAGGAGGCCAGGATGGCTGAACTGACCGTAGAAGTAAAAAGAGTGATTAATGCACCGATTGACAAGGTTTTTCGAGCATGGACAGAGCCAAAGCAAATGAAGCAATGGTACAGCCCGGAGGGAATGACCACGCCAGAAGCCAGCTCGGAAAATCATAAAGGTGGCAAATACCACGTACAGATGAAAATGGGCGACCAGATCATTGATATGGACGGCGAATATTTGGAGTTCAGCGAGCCAAATAAGCTGGTTTTTACATGGGGACATGGATCGACTACCGTGTCCGTCGACTTTAAAAAAGTTGACGAAAACAAAACCGAAGTCGCGCTAAAACACACCGGCTTTGTGGACGAAGAATCCCGGGCGCAGCACGACGATGGTTGGGTCGGCACATTCAATAAGTTAGAAAAATTCTTTAATTAAGAAGGAGATTATATGAAAAAATTTATATTACTTTACAACGGCCCGGCAACACCACCAGAACAAATGGCGCCAGAAAAATCTAAGGCCGAAATGGCCAAATGGGGAGCATGGATGGACAAAATCGGTGACGCGATGGTTGATTTTGGGCAGCCGATGGCTAATGGCGTGGCTGTGGTTGATGACGGCTCCGATGGCAAGGCCAGCCAGCTTAGCGGCTATTCGATCGTGCAAGCTGACGATATGGAATCAGCCAAGAAGCTGGTTGACGGGCATCCGTTCCTAAGCGACAAGTCGGGCAAATTCTCGGTAGAAATCCACGAGCTCTTCCCCGCCCCTGGCATGTAGCTCACTTTTTCAAGCTCATCACTTACCTCAATCTCACCCCTACCTCGCTTCGTCTTTCAGTAGACTCCAGTATGTATATTCAACCAATTGGTTGAATATACATACTATATAACTTGGTGGAGAAAGGGGTTTATGAGAGGGTTATTCAAGAAAGTTTTGGCTAGAAAATAACCTGTAGTTGTACAATGAGAACATAATCTAGGAGGCGATTATGCCCAATTGGGATGCCAAGCACGGCAAAATAGACAAGCCCAAAAATGATGACGAGTATTTTGAGCGAATGAGCCGAGTGATCTTTGTCGCCGGGCTGAATTGGAGAGTTTTGGATAATAAATGGCCGGGCATCAAAAAGGCATTTAAGGATTTTAGTATTGATAAAGTGGCTAAATTTCAAGAGCCGGAGATCGAAGAGCTGATGAACGACCGGGACGTCATTCATAACTTGGCCAAAATCCGCGCCATCATAGCCAACGCTAAAGAAATACAATCGATTGCCAAAGAACACGGCTCTTTTGCAAATTATCTAAAGTCTTTGGGTGACGAGGATACAAAGGTCGCTGCACTAATCAAGCGGTTTGCGTTTTTGGGCAAAGGCACGACTGTGATTTTTCTGTTTGCCAGCGGCGAAGATATGCCCAAAGCCCACACCGAATGGCACGCTCGCCACCAAGGTAAATAATTTTTGAGCGTATAATCCAGATTAATGAATATTTATTTGGTAAGGCACGGGCAAACAACTGGTGATATTGAAAATAGATACGGCGGGGATTATGACGACCACCTAACTGATTTAGGCAAACAGCAATCTGAAGGGGTCGCTAGAAAATTAGCAGATAAGAACATAGGAATCATTTACTGCAGCCCAAAAATAAGAGCTAAGGAAACAGCTGAAATTGTAAGACGCACTATTAACATACCGTTAACAACTATCGATAATTTTAGAGAACGGAATCGTTATGGGATACTGACTGGGCTTACAAAAGAAGAGGCAAAACAAAAGTTTCCTGATCAAGTATTACTATTAGCTGATGAACATTCTACTGTTGCTGAAGGTGAAGATTATAATAGTTTCGGCATAAGAATTCGTGAAGCTCTGCAAAAGATAGACACTGGTAAGTATTCCACCGCTGCAGTCGTAACTCATGGTGGACCTATTCGCTATATTTTTCGAGAAATTCTAAAAGAAGGTGAAATTGAAATTGGCGATTGTGCTTATGCTAATATCTCAGTTGCGAACGACTCGTATATTTTGCATGAGGTTGACGGAGTTAAGCTAAATACTTAACAAGTTAAGTATTATCCCCGTTTGATTAGCACTGCTGCAATAACAACTAAGGCCGCTGCGATGACCTTTGGCCAAAAATGGCCTTTTTCTTTCAGGAAAACATAGCTAAGAAATACGGTAAGCACTACCTGCGAGGTCAAGAGCATTGCCACTTTAGCTGGTTGCGGCGCATCGCGATAAGCATAGTAGGCAAAAGCAAAGTTTCCTAAGCTTGGTACAGCTGTTATCAAAGGCAATCCTAGAGTTGATCTTCTATCAGGTAGAGCTAAGTCCTTAACAATTACTTTTGTTTTCAAAGCAAAAACGACAAGAGCTGCGCCAAAATAAGCAATTAACAGGTAAGTAGTAGCTCCAACTTGCTTTGACAACTTAGCACTCGAAAGTTGGAAAACCGAAAATAAAAAGGCTGCGAATATCATCATAAGCACTCCTTCTCTATTGAATTCAACTTTACCGTTAGTAACGCTCAGTATCGCGAGCATTAATAGAATGACGCCAAAAACATTTACTGGAGTTAGGTGAAGATTTAGGAAAATTAATGAAAGAAATGTGTTAAAAACAAGAATCGAGGAAAAGGCGATTTGTGCCGTTCCATTGGTAAGCTTCTTAATAGCCTGGAAATAAGTTATATTTCCTAAACCTTGCCCTAATATTACAAAAGCAACAACTGTGAGACTGACTTTTGAAAAATCAGCACTTAGCCCTCCAAGTAACGGAGAGATTAGCAGTGATATTAAACCGCCCGCAAATGATAAAAGCGCCGCCTGAGTGAAAACAGACGTCTTTACTTGATTTGAAAGAATCTTTGTGAGTACGCCGTAAATTGAGCGAGATATTACAGACAAAAAAGTTAATAATAACCAGCTCATATTATGGAGTGAGGCGGTTGATGCCGCTAGTTAACTCTGTAGGTGTCATTGCCAGTTTTTAGAAGATTTAATAGAGATCTTATTACCATATCACTAGTCATTTTAATTTCGGTTTCTGTGTTGAAAGCATTAGACCCATTAAAACAAAACCAAGTATTTAAAGGCAGTTTTTTAAAGGCTTCGTTTTCAATTGGATTATCCGAGATAGCTCGCATACTGCCATTTTCCAGTCTTTTAAGCAGCGCTTTTTCATCTATAACCTTGCCATGAGTAAAAGTTACCAGTAAAGAACCTTCTTTTATTGTTTCTATCATGTTTTGCTCAAGTAAGTTTTCAGCGCCAGCTGGCACAGCTAGGTATAAAATATCAGACCCACTTAAGAGTCGGTCCAACTCTGCGTAGCTAGCTAAGCCGGTCGTGTCCCGTGTATGAGGGCTCCAATAACTTATGGATTTAGAATTAAAAGGCTTCAACATTTCAGCAATCCGTTTCCCGATTCGACCGAAGCCAATGATCCCAATAGCTTGGTTTTCGATACCTTTTGTGGTTGCAAAATTTTTGTTCCCGGTATGGCCAAGTTCTAAAAACCCTCGATTCATCAAGAGTGTGGCGCCGATTGCCCATTCAGCAACAGCCTGTGTGGGACCATCTGGGGCATTCGCTATGGCGATGCTCTTCTCTGTAGCTAATTTCCAGCCTGGAATAAAATTTTTGTAATCTATCCCAGTGAAGACAATTGCCTTGAGGTCGTCGGCAGCATCTATTACTTTTTCGGTAACTTGTTCGACGCCTCCCAAGATGTAGCCTATTTTCCCCTTTACTGCCCGGCATAATTCTTCTTCGCTGGCGCGCGGCTTATCCAGTCGTTCTACTTCATAGCCCACCGCTTCTAGCTGTTTAACGTGTTCGTTAAAAATGAAAAGACTATCGGTAACCAGTATTTTATTACTCATTAATTATTTACCTGCAAGTCTTTCTAAATAACGAGCAAAGCTATCGTCTGATACATGACCGATTACTTCATCGGCCCTTGCTTTTAGTTCTGCTTCGGCATTCTCCATAGCCACTTTATGATTCACCGCTTTAAATAGATGGATATCATTATAGCCGTCGCCGATGCCAATGGTATTCTTTTTGTCCACTTTAATTATCTCCAGCAATTTCGCGATGGTATGTTCTTTAGTAGCATCGCGATTAGTGACATGAATATCAACTACTCCAGGTTTCTGGGCGGTTACTAACGTGCAAGCAATGCCTTCAATAGTTGATAATTTGGCAACTAATTCTGGTGCCACTGATTTAGGTATAAATTTTTGCTCCAAGATATAGACTGGACCACTAACCTTAACTTCATTGGGCGATGTTCCACCATGTAAATAATCTTCTTCGGTGTATTCGTTATATATAACTAAGTAGTCTGGATACTCTTTCATGATATTAAGAGCAGTTTCAAAATCAGCTGGATCGAGATCGGACTGCCAAAGTATCTCTCCATCAGCTGGATTACATATTTGAGTGCCCCCAGAAATGATGCATGGATCAACCAGGTTCAAGGCCTGAAGAATATCTTTGGCAAAGGGCCATACCCGTCCTGTTGCCGCACAAACATAATAAGAATCTTCAATTTCTCTAATTGCATTAATCAAACGTTGCGATGGTGTTTTTTGTTGAGGCGAATTGATAGCAGTGCCGTCAATATCAAAAATGACAGCTCGATTTTTCATATTCAGACGTTTACGGAGCCAATCTATTGATGTCGCGGGGGAAGAGGGTGGCTTCTTTGACATTTGAAAGACCGATGATTTTTTCGGTCAGCCGTTCCAAACCCATGCCGAAACCGCCATGCGGCGGCATACCATATTTGAAAGCCTGTAAGAAATATTTATAGCCCGCATCGTCAGGGCTAGCACCTATCTTTTCTTTCAGCTGCTTGACTAACACATCATAGCGATGCTCCCGCATACTAGTAGTAGCAATTTCAATACCACGGAAGAGCAGGTCGGCCCGTTCGGCCAGCTGAGGTTTATCCTCATATAATTTGTGGTAAAATTTGGCATCGGCCTCCGGCCATTCAGTCACAAAAATCGCCTCGGAGTCTAGATTCTTAGCAGAGTATTCGCAAATCCAGCGCTCCTCATTCGGAATTAGATCCAGTTCCTTAGTGGTATCTTCGCCAGTTTCTTTACTATACTTCTCGTGAATCTCGGCCATAGTCATAGCTGGGAATTCAGAAGTTAGAGTTGGCTTTTTGGCATCCCAGAGTTTGAGCTCTGCTTCACACTTTTGCCAAACACCATCTATTACAGCATTGATCAAATTACTTAACGTGTTAAGTAATTCGGGGAAGGTGATAAAGCCCATCTCCATATCAATAGTTATATACTCGGTCATGTGGCGCGTGGTGGCTGACGGCTCTGCCCTGTATGTTGGATTAATTTCAAACACACGCTCGTAAACTCCTACCATAATTTGCTTATAAAACTGAGCGCTTTGTGCTAGTGTCGCTTCTTTGCCAAAGTAATCAAGTTTAAAAACCTCTGCTCCGCCCTCTGTAGCGCCTGGCAAAAGTTTTGGCGAGTTGAACTGCGTAAAATCCTGGCTTTTTAGATAACGGCTGATGGCTTCTTCGACTTCGGCTTGGATCTTAAAGATGGCCTGCTCTTGCAAATTGCGTAGGCCAATTACGCGGTTATCAAAAAGCGTATCCAGATTTTCGGATTTATGGCTCAATGGTTTGTCGATTTCGATTAGCGGTTCTTCGGTTACCGGTACCTCGACTGTGATTTTGGGCTCGTGGACTTCTGCGCCGCCCGGCGCACGCGGCTCGTCAACCACTTTACCGGTAATTAATAGCACTGTCCCGATGTGTAAATTACGCAGCTTTTCGACTTCGATTTCGTCTTGCAGTACAACTTGCGCCAAGCCGCCGCGGTCGCGCAGCAAAATAAAATTAATCCCGCCAATTAGGCGTTTTTTATGCAGCCATCCGCGAAGCGTAACTTCCTTACCGGCATGCTTAGCCACATCCCGCGTCAAAACTCGTTCCATAGGTGTTATTCTACCCCAGGTTTGTCGGGTTTACTATCAGTTTGTTGGGCGTCTTGGCTGGCAACAGAACGGATATCATCGTAGTGCTCGAATTCGTTGGCAATTTTTTCGCCAAAAATTTGCTCTAGAACATCTTCAAGAATTATCATCCCAACGATTTCTTCAAAATTGTTAACTACGATTAATAAATACTGGCCGGATTTTAAAAAGCCATCAAGAGCTTCATGAAGATTTTGCGATTCGTTAATAAAATTAATACCCGGGTACATGATGTCGCGGATGCGGCCTTTATCTTCCAGATGATCCAGTAGGTCTTTTAGATATAACACCCCAACAATCTCGGGATTGCCAGATTTTATGATTTCTTTAACTACCGGAAAGCGTGTGTGGCCGGTTTTGTGTAGCTCGTCCATGACCATTGGGCCGATTGGATCGCTAGTCATCACCCACTTAATTTCGCGCCGCGGTATCATGATGCTACCGACTGTTTTATCGCCAAAACTAAGAGAGCTGGCGGCAGTTTTTAAGTCTTTATCCACAATGCGATTATCAACTTGGCGAGCCTGGATTTTTAAAAACTCGAGCAAATCTTCTTTTTCGTAGATTCTAGCATCGTTCCGATGACTTTTTCGTCGAGTCAAGTGACTAAGAATTGGTTGCAAAAAAGAAATAAAAGGCGTTATAAGCGGCGCCAGCAAGGATGCCGACTTAAACAGCCAGCCGGAAGAGCGATCAAGCGGTTTGCTCATCCATACCAGCCAAACAATGATTAAAACTACTGCCAATCCTAGCCACCGCGCGGTATCGACAGCCATAAGAACGAGTCCGCCAGCGCTGAGCCCACCAATTAGCCACAAGAATAGCTCGGAAGAACGGCCAAAGGCAGCAAGTCTATAAATTGCCTCGAATTTTTTATCCTTGTGCTTTCTTGCACGCCGCCTTAACTCTTTAACCGGTATTCCCCTCAGCACTTTCTCAAGCATAATTGATATCAAGAAAATGAGCGCTAAAACAACTGCTAATGCTACTTTCACCCTTTTATCTTACTCTATGGCTCGATAGCCCGGCAAAGCAACTACACGTGTTATGATAGGGACATAAAACGGAGAATTTTGCGAACATATGGATAAGCGCTTTTTAGCAATTCTGGCAGGGTTGGCCGCTGTATTTGTTGGCATTTTTGTGATTGCACAAGGATCAAGCAACAATAAGAACAATTCAAGTAGCAGTGGCAGCAGTAACCAGCCGACCAGCCATATTGAAGGACAAGGCAAAAAAGGCGTAACACTGATTGAGTATGGTGATTACCAATGCCCGGTGTGCGAGATTTATTATCAGCCGCTAAAGCAAGTTTATGCTCAATTCTCGCAAGACATTTACTTCCAGTTCCGGAATCTACCGCTTGTGACAGCCCACCCTAACGCTTTTGCGGCGGCCAGGGCAGCCGAAGCCGCCGGCCTGCAAAACAAATACTGGCAGATGCATGACGCCCTCTACGACAATCAAACGTCATGGGCTAGTTCTAATAATCCCCTAACTATATTTAAGACTTACGCCCAACAAATCGGCTTGGACGTTAACAAGTTCACGACTGATTACTCTAGCAGTAAAGTAAACAGCGCCATTAACGCTGATCTGGCAGCCTTTCAAAAAACTGGCCAGCAACAGGCCACGCCAACTTTCTTTTTAGACGGCAAATATATTGATAACCATCAATTAGTAGACTCAACTGGAGTTAGCGTGGATAAATTCGCGGCTATCATTAACGCCGAAATGGCTCAGAAGATCCGGGCCAACCCAGCCAATAAACAGTAGTTGAACTTAGTTAAAACAGTTGTCTAAAGGGGCGCCAGGCGCTACCATAGTGCTAAAGGCAAAAAAACTAAAAGATGCATGGCTTCAACATTACAAAATTAATACTAGCGCTAGCTGTAATCTATCTAGTGATTGGCTTGTTTTCTGTCATTCAAAATAGAGGCCTGAAGATCGGTGTATCCAGGCGAATATTTCCTAGCTACTGTAGTAATCTAGGAGTTAATTCTTTAGATGCAAGATTTGCAGAATGTGCAGAAACAAGCGACTTAAAGTATGGCTACTATTGGAATTTCATTCAGTGGAAATACTTTAGCAATTTAAGAGGTATTGATACTGCAATTTACACACCGTTAGATTTAACTGGAGCATTGGTGGTAGTTGGTATCTCTGGAGTTGTACTCAAGAGAAATAGAGCTAAAAAATGAGCCGAGACAAAGACATAATTGAAAAAATTGCGGCTGCACCGGCAACAGTGTTGGATGCTACTGTCACCAAAACCGAACATGCGGCCCGGGCGTTTCCGAATGGCAAAACCGTCAAAAAAACTCGGCAGTATTGGAATATTTTGGGTCCAGGGCTGACTACGGGCGCTTCTGACGACGATCCTTCCGGTATTGCAACCTATTCACAAACCGGCGCCCAGTATGGATTCCAGCTGCTGTGGTTGTCTGTAGTGACCTTCCCTTTGATGGCGCTAGTGCAAGAAATGTGCGCCCGCATTGGCATTGTTACCGGGCGCGGGCTGGCAGGCAACATCCGTACCCATTTTTCCAAAAGAGTGCTATATACCTGCACTATTCTACTATTTGCTGCCAACGCTTTTAACATCGGTGCTGATTTAGGCGCTATGGCCAAAGCCGTACAGTTGTTGCGCGGCGGAGCCAACTTTTACCTGATAGTTATCGCTTTTGCGCTTTTCAGCTTAATCCTACAAATTTATCTTCCCTACGCTCGTTATGCCCGTTACTTAAAGTGGCTAGCGCTGATTTTGCTGGCTTATGTGGCTTCGGCCATCCTGGCCCATTTGAATTGGGGCAATGTGCTACACCGCTCTGTTGTGCCGTCTATACACTGGAATAAGGAGCAGATTGTCTTAATTTGCGCTATTTTGGGTACCACGATTTCGCCGTATTTATTCTTTTGGCAGACTTCTCAGGAGATCGAAGTCGAAATTGCTGATGGCAAAAAAACCCTAGCCAGCCGTAAGGGTTCGGACCCGAAAGCAATCCGCGAGATGCGCCTGGATGTCTGGAGCGGTATGCTGTTGTCTAACCTAGTTATGTTCTTCATCATCGCCGCCTGCGGCGCAATCCTTTTTCCCCAGGGTATTACCCATATTCAAAGTGCTGCCCAGGCAGCCGAGGCGCTGCGACCGTTCGCCGGCAACTCAACTTACTTTCTGTTTGCTATCGGCATTATTGGCACGGGCCTATTGGCAATCCCGGTTTTAGCCGGTTCTTCCAGCTACGCAGTGTCAGAGAGCTTAAAATGGCGCGGTGGTCTATCTAGCAAGCTCAAGCAGGCCCATGCATTTTACGGCGTGCTTATCATATCTGTAATCATCGGTTTGGCTATTAATTTTTTGGGGATAGATCCTATTAAAGCGTTGATTTATTCGGCTGTAGCTAACGGCATTGTGGCACCGTTGATTTTGGCTTTGATAGTCATTATCAGCAGCAGTAAGCACATTATGGGTGACTGGGTAAATAGGCGCTCTACAACGCTGTTTGGTTGGGCAGTAACTACTTTAATGGTATTGGCCGGCGGAGCAGCCATATTCTCGTTTTTTTAAACTATGGATAATATTTTTTCTGGATTAAGTCTGATTATCGCCATCGGCGCGGCAGTGGCGCTTATCATGCGCATTATTGGTCAACCGTTAATAATCGGCCACATCATCACCGGTATTATAGTCGGGCCGGCCGTACTACATGTAGCTAAATCGCCGGCTACACTGACGCTTTTTTCAGATATCGGCATTGCTTTGCTGCTTTTTATTATCGGCCTTGGGCTTAATCCAAAAGTAGTCAAAGACGTTGGTCGTACGGCTACAGCCGTCGGTGTAACTCAAGTAGCCGTAATTACAATCTTAGGCTGGATTGTCGGCTCGATGTTTGGCTTAAATCATAATGAATCACTGTTTTTGGGCGCCTCTTTGGCGGTCAGCAGCACCATAATTATTATTAAGCTTTTAAGCGATAAGAAGGAACAGGCCCGGCTCTACGGCAAAGTTGCAATAAGCGTATCGCTGGTTCAGGACATTATTGCTATTGCGCTAGTTGTCATAGCTTCGGCCACTACCGGCCATCAAACATTGGCTTTCGGGTCTCTTTTTGGATTAGTTATAAAAGCTGGAATTGTCGGCTGGCTAATATATGTAATCAGCTACAAGGTTTTGCCGCAGTTTCATAAGATAATTGCCGACAGTCAGGAGTTTTTGTTTTTGTTTGCCATCGCCTGGGGACTGGGCAGCGCGGCAATGTTTGCCAAAATCGGGCTTAGCTCAGAAATCGGTGCGTTGGTGGCCGGCATCAGCTTGGCCCCTCTGCCCTATGCCCAAGAAATTGGTGCCCGCTTGCGGCCGCTGCGTGATTTCTTTTTGATCGTATTCTTCATATCACTTGGTTCGAACCTGCAGTTTACACACTTAGGCTCGATGTTCTGGATTATTGTCTGGGCGATTATTATTGCCGTGGTCGTGAAACCTATAGTCGCCATGACTGTGATGGGTTTTTTGGGCTATACCAAACGCACCAGCTTTAAGGCTTCGGTAGCACTAGCCCAAGTTAGTGAGTTCTCTATTGTGCTGATAATCGTCGGGCAGAGTAAGGGATTAATTAGTAATAAGTTTGTTTCGGCGTTGGTACTGGTTACTCTGACTACAATTGCTGCTTCTACCTATATGATTCTTTTTTCGGATAAGCTATTTAGATTTTTTGATAGATACTTAGACTTATTTGAGCGGCGCAAGACGCGAGATGAGCCGATTGTCAGCGAGCAAAATGATCTAATTTTAATCGGCTATCACAAAGGCGGGCACGAGTTTGTAAGAGTATTCCGGCAGCTGAAGAAAAACTTTGTGGTGATTGACTACGATCCGGAGGTCATAGACGTATTGGAGCGGAAGCGGATTAATTATCTGTATGGAGATATTACTGACATTGAACTTTTGGAGGAAGCCGGGATGCCCCAAGCTAAGTTGATAGTTTCCACCACGACCGATTACGAAATTAATAAATTCCTGCTTAGTTATCTAGAAAAAGTTAATCAAAATGCTGTCACAATCGTCCAAGCCGACAGCCCGGAAGACGCCGCTAAGCTTTACCGTCAAGGCGCCAGCTATGTAATGTTGCCGCACTTTATAGGCAGCGAGCAAATCGGGGCGTTTGTCAGAAAATCAGGCCTGCAAAAGTCCGAATTTAAAAAATACCGCGACCGGCACTTGCGCTATTTGGAGCGACAATTTGGTCTAATGGAAAAAGTAGCGACTAAAAATAAACCTCAGGAGCATTTAGGAACAACGATTATCAAAAACGTTGCCAAACTCACCAAGGCCAAAGCTTAACTGGCCGTTGTTTTTTGCCTTGACGCGTGACTTTTTTGGTACAA
Organism: Saccharimonadales bacterium (SeqCode); assembly: GCA_035480715.1. Taxonomy (GTDB): domain Bacteria; phylum Patescibacteriota; class Saccharimonadia; order Saccharimonadales; family UBA10212; genus 2-01-FULL-49-22. The sequence continues at coordinate 46,693 of DATIHL010000018.1, forward strand.
ATATCAACTTCATGGCCGCAGCTGGTGCAGCCGATTCTATCACCTTTGCGCCAGGCTTTGACTTTTTTGCCCGGTTTAGATTTCGGTAGACAGTTGGGGCACCACTTAGATTCAAACTCTTTTTTAATAAGAAAACTAAATATGTCCTGGCCCTCTGTGTTCAAATAACCAGTTTGATGTAGATTGTTTCTCTGGCTAACTACTACCGAATCGCATCCAGGAAATTGCGTGCCTGCACTTCTTTCTATCGTACCGGCGTAGGAAATAGACTGCTCAAGACTACCTATGTTTTCCCAAGAGCCGTCAAGTTGCTGCTTATAGCTAGACATGATATCGTACCGTAGTTCATCCGCCTGGCAGGCCAACTCAGCATCTGTTAAGTTGCAGCCGGCCAAATCGATTAAGTTTTTCATATGAGTCGTCAACAAATCTTTCTGCTCGAGTACGAAGTCATAGTTGTTCTTACTATGTTTTGGTGAAATTTGCTGTATCAAACGGTGGTGGGCACCCGTTAATTTAATTCGGGATTTTAGAATATCGATCGAATTAGCGTCTGCCGGCAAGTTAACACCAAATTGCTCAAACAGTATTTGTTTAGCCTTATCAACGGTTAAACCATCATAAGTCTCTGAATAAAGATGCAACCTTCCATTTTCAAAAACAGAAGCTCGTAAATAGGCCCGTTTTTTCTCCGGGTCACGGCCTAGTAACTTTAGGCTTGAAGCCGAGGCCATGTCACTGCCATCCAGAGATATTACAAACATCGTGGCCGGTTCACCATCTTCAATCATAGCTAGCTGTTCTTCAGCTTCCTCTAGTTCGGTTTCGGCAATCTTAGCATAAAACTCCAAGTGTGGTTTGTCCTCGGCTTTTTTTTGTGCACGCTTAAAGCCATTTTCGTGGATGGCCAGCCAATCAACCAGCCCATCTGGTTGCATAACGTACAATTTGTTCTCGTGAGCCACGAATTCATAATGGGTGCGCGTGTCGCCGTCTAAGACTTCCGGGATATGAGAAAATTCCTGGTTGCAAACCTGCTCATATATGACTCTTTGCAACTCCGGGTCATCGGTTTTGAGCATATCACGCAGCATCAATACAGAATTAGCAGCCCTGAGCTGTTCCCATTCTAGTGAATTTCTCTCGATGGTGGCTGTTTCGGCCATTAAAATACCCCTGCTCGCTGGCAGGGGTTTGAAATTACTTGACTAGTTAAGTAATTGCTCCTGCTCGGGAGGCTTCCATTTTCGCTGTATCGGACTTATTCGCTCTTTGGCGACTTACCGTTGCGGCACAGTCCTCGATTTTCACGAGGTTCCAGCGGTTTTATTTGTTAAGTACCATAATCATAGCACAAGCTAAGTAGTGCTTTTGTAGTACTTTTTGCACTAGAAAGGGTTGGTATTTTTTGTTACAATTACAATGTTTTAAGAGTTTATGCAAGTGATTCAAACAGAGAGAGACCAGACTATTATCGCAATGGAGCACCAAGCCCACGAAGGACTTGGTATATGGGTGCAATCACACTTAAATGATCTTTTAAGCGAACTTCCCTATGACCCGAACAACCCTAACCAGTGGATCGATAGAGTAGCACTAGATGCTAAACCATCGCTGGAAATGGCCCGGCGCTTTGGCGAGGTTGGTATGGGAGAAGCTAACTACAACCAGCTAATTCGCGACTTGCAGCAAGCAAAAGTAGTTGAGGGGATTATTAATAATCGGGGGCAAGGCGAAAGTACCCTGATTGCTACCTTACATCTGCAAGACACTCTCGATACAGCCATAACCCATAATTCTCTTTTTGTAGCTTCTGATGATCCGGAGTTTGCCGAAATAAACGTAATCCTAGCTAACTTTATTATGTCGCGCATGGCTCTGGGAGGTGTGGCCGTCGATGAAGTGCTGACCTTATCCGGCAAAGAAGTACGTGCATTGCCAGCGGCAGCTGTAGAGTATATCGAACCTGAAACTATACGATTCATAACCAGGCTGGCTATACCCGCAATTACAGATCTACTTAATGAAGGCATTGCTCTCCATAGGGCTCCAACAGGAACAAGAGCCACGAAAAGAAACTTAAAGGACGGGACGCCAGTCAAGATAGTACCTGTTATAGACGAGGGCACAGCTAGAACACTTCGAAGACGCACGCCCACGGTGGTAGGTATTCCGATGAATGTAGAGTTCGGCAATACCAAAGCCGAAGTGTTAGCACCGCGTAAAATAGAAACCGAGAAAGACTTGCACAGATTGATGACTGAAATGGTCGAAATCGCAAAAGACTTGTCCGGTGAGCAGGTTTTTTACGGCTTACCCAAGGGTGCCCGAGGAACTTAAGCTTGGCTCCGGAGGCCGTATTCGCAGAAATTTAGGAACTAGGGGTTAGTTACCGGGACTACGGATGTGGAGTTGGCAAGCACAGCTTCGGTTACATGAGACATTTTTTTGGCTACCGCTTCAATATAGGCTTCGCTAGCTAATCTTAGGCTTTTGGTTGGTTCTAGTGGTTGGCGT